>CAMVAT010000019.1 GCA_947165505.1 uncultured Prevotellaceae bacterium
ATGACATCCAGCAGCAGTCCCGCCTCTGAGGGTATTCCCGGTCCGGGCGAGAGGATGATTTTGTCGAACACATCAATTTGGGGCAGAGTAAACTGGTCGTTGCGATATACCGTGACTTTCGCCCCCAACTCGCGCACCAGATGCGCCAGATTGTATGTGAAGGAGTCGTAATTATCTATGATAACGATGTTCATGTGAGGTTTGAGATTTGAGGTTTGAGATTTGAGGTTTTTCACATGGTTTCGGCCAGGTGGATGGCTTTGACGAGTGCGCCCAGTTTGTTGTTGCACTCTTCGAGCTCGTACTGGTCGTTGCTCTTGGCCACGACGCCGCTGCCCGCCTGGAACCACAGTTCACCATTTCGTGCCACGAACGTGCGTATCACGATGGCCTGGTTCAGATCGCCATTCAGTCCGATAAACCCGATGCACCCGCCGTAAGCACCGCGGCTGTGCGGTTCCAGCTGACTGATAATCTGCATGGCCCTCACCTTCGGAGCACCGCTGAGCGTGCCGGCTGGGAACGTGTCGAAAAACGTCCGCATCTGTGCGCCAGCCTCGTCGATGGTGCCCGACACCCTGCTGACGAGGTGGATGACATGGCTGTAGAACTGCATGTCCTTGTAGAAATCTACATGCACGTCGTGGCAGTTTCGCGACAGGTCGTTGCGGGCCAGATCGACGAGCATCACATGTTCGGCGTTCTCTTTCGGGTCGTTGCGCAGAAACTCAGCGTTTTTACGGTCTTGCTCGGGGTTGCCCGTGCGCTTCGTGGTGCCGGCGATGGGGTCGATAAACGCCTTGTCGCCGTCGATTCTGCAATGCGTCTCGGGCGAGGAGCCAAAGATACGGAAGCCGCCGAAATCGAAATAAAAGAGATATGGCGAGGGGTTGACGCTTCTGAGTGCCCTATAGAGTTTGAAATCATCGCCCTCATACCGTTGTATGAACCGGCGTGAGATGACGATCTGGAACACATCGCCCCTGAGGCAGTGCGCCACGCACCGGCGTATGTTTTCCTTATGCTGCTCGTCCGTGAGCGTAGAGGTCGTTTCTCCCACGGGGTGGAAATCGTAGGGATGCACGTTCCCCTTGTTGATCAACCGCTCGATCTCATCGACCTGTCTGAGGCCGCTCTCCTGCTGAGGGGCAAGCGATACGATGGTCATCTGATTGTTGAAGTGGTCGAAGACGATGATGTCGCGGTAGAGGATATAGAGGATGTCGGGGGCGTCGTTCTCGTCCATCGTCTCGTCTTTGACTGCGATATCCTCAAAATACCTGACGGCATTAAACGTGGTATAGCCATACAGTCCGCAGACGTCGCGATGCTCGCCTTCCACATGGAATCTCTGCATGAAGTTATTCACCGCCACCAGCACCTCTGTCTTCGCCCGTCCTTTGACCGACGAGTCGATGTCGGTCTGTTCTACGGAACCGTCGGGCAGCGTAGCCGTCACCCGTCCGTGCGCCACAGCGATACTCGCCATCGGGTGGATGGCAATAAACGAACGTGCATTGTCGTGCGCGTGATAGTCGGAACTTTCCATGAGTGCGCTTTGGGGTTCCACATCGCGCAACCTCATATAAATGCCTACAGGCGTATAAAGGTCAGCCAGCAACGTACGCGAGGCTGTTTGATAATGATAGTGGGTCATAATTTGGGAGTTTGGGAGTTTGGGAGTTTGGGAGTGTAGGAGTGTGGGAGTATGGAGTTAAAAATCGCCGTATTCCTTGGCTAAAGCCTTGTTGTTCAAGTACGTTTGCACGTCTTTGTCTCCTCGTCCGCTGACGGTGAGCACCACCACGTCGTCGGGCTTGAAAGCAACCTTTTTGAGCGCCGCCACGGCATGAGCGCTCTCGATGGCGGGGATGATGCCCTCGAGCCGTGTCAGTTCGTATCCGGCATAGATGGCTTCATCGTCGTTGACCGCGAGCACGGTCGAGCGTTTTTTCACCGCCATATTAGCGTGCATGGGTCCGATGCCTGGATAGTCGAGTCCGGCCGAGATGGTAAACGCCTCTTTGATTTGTCCGTCGTCGGTCTGCATCACGAGCGTCCTCGCTCCGTGGATGATGCCCTCGGTGCCGCAATGGATGGTGGCAGCGGTATAGTCGGTGTCGATGCCGTGCCCTCCCGCCTCGGCGAGAACGATTTTCACCCTTTCGTCGTTGATATAATGATAGATGGTGCCAGCGGCATTGCTGCCCCCGCCCAGACAGGCCACGAGATAGTCGGGATAATCGCGCCCCGTCTTCTCCTCCAGTTGCCATTTCAGTTCTTCAGAGATGACGCTCTGCATCCTTGCCACGATGTCGGGATAGGGATGCGGCCCCATGGTAGAGCCCACGATATAGAACGTGTCTTGCGGATGGCAGCACCAGTCGCGTATGGCTTCCGAGCATGCGTCGCTGAGCGTCATGTTGCCCGTGGTGACGGGGTGCACCGTGGCACCGAGCATCCTCATGCGCTCCACGTTGGTGTGCTGTCGCTCCACATCGGTCTTGCCCATAAACACCTCGCACTGCATGTTCATCAGCGCACATACCGTAGCGGTAGCCACGCCATGCTGTCCGGCGCCTGTCTCGGCGATAATGCGTGTCTTGCCCATTTTCTTCGCCATGAGTATCTGTCCGATGGTATTATTGATCTTATGAGCCCCGGTGTGGTTCAGGTCCTCACGTTTCAAGTAGATCCGGCAACCATATTTCCCGCTCATTCTCTTGGCGAAGTATAAAGGCGAAGGGCGCCCCACATAATCGCGCAGCAGAGCCCGGTATTCCTTTTTGAAGTCATCGCTTTCGATGATGGGCACGTACGCCTGTTGCAGGTCGTGCACACACTTATATAATATTTCGGGAACATACGCCCCGCCAAAGCCACCGTAGAAGCCTTGTTCGTCAACAAAAAAATTTTCCATACAGCGTGTAATTTTCCTTATAGATTGGTTTAGAAAGTCACATTGGGCAATACATCTTTTTTCCTGTATGCAGAGCCCGTGAGCACCGCTATCAGGTCGCCCCGCTGGTTGGTCACCCTGACCTCGCAGAAGGGGATGCGATGGTGGTTGAACGTCTCTGTGGCCTCGGCCGTGAGCGTGTCGCCCTCACGCGCCGACTGCAAGAAGGTGACGTTGTTGCTGATGCCGAACGTGAGTTGCCCGTGACTATTCATGACGGCAGCGAGCGCGAGATCGGCCACCGTGAAGATGGCTCCCCCCTGACAGACCCCGCCGGCATTGAGGTGGCATTTCTCCACCTTCATGACAGCTGTCGCGCACCCGTCGCCCACCTCGGTGAGTTGGGCGCCTGCCTCGGCGGCAAACCTGTCGTTTTGATTTAAGAATTCAATGATGGTCATTATGTTTGATGTTGTTATTGTTATTCACTCATCGGCTGAGAGCCTCATAGAGGGCGTCGATAGCCTGTTCGGGGTCGCCCGTCTCGTTGAGCAAGCTCACGAACTTAGACCCGATGATGGCTCCGGCAGCATTCCGTTGCGCGCTCTCGAGCGTCTGTTTGTTGGAGATGCCAAAACCGATCATCCTCGGATTATTGAGGTTCATGTCGTTGATACGCCTGAAATATTCCTGCTTGGCCTCGTTGAAATTGCTCTGCGCCCCGGTGATACTGGCCGAAGACACCATATAGATGAATCCGTCGGTATGCTGGTCGATCAACCGGATGCGCTCCTCCGATGTCTCGGGTGTGATCATCATAATGATGCGCAGGTCGTATCTGTCGGCAATCGGTTTCACCACTTGCAGATAGTCGTTGAAGGGCAGGTCGGGAATGATGGCACCCGACACGCCACTCTCCACGCACGACTGACAGAAGCGCTCGAAGCCGTAGTGCATGATGACATTCAGGTAGCCCATCAGCACGAGCGGTATGCGCACCTCGTCTTTGATGCTTCTGAGCTGTTGGAAGAGCAGCGACAGCGTCATGCCGTTTTTCAGAGCCACCGTGCCCGCGCTTTGTATGACGGGACCGTCGGCCAAAGGGTCGCTGAAGGGGATGCCCACCTCGATCATGTCGATGCCTCTGCGCTGCAGCGTCTTGATGACATCGGCCGTACCCCCAAGCGTAGGACATCCGGCACAGAAATAGAGTGATAATAATTTCCGCTGCTGCGCAGTACGGAAGAGTTGATTGATTTTATTCATGAGTTTCTTGGAATGGGAGTGTAAAGGAGTGTACTAATTTCGTATTTGCTTGATAAAGCTGGCTACGGCGTTGATGTCTTTCAGACCGGGCGCGATCTCAAAGCGCGAGTTGATGTCGATGCCCACACATTGGGGATGGCTGAAAGCCTTCACCGCCGCAACGTCGTCGGGACCGATGCCGCCGCTCAAGATGAAAGGGGTATTGCCGCGGTACGCTTCGAGCAGGTTCCACTGGAATTTCTTCCCGCCCCCGCCCACGGAATCGCACTTGGTGTCGAAGAGGAAGTAATCTACCGCCCCCTCATACTCCTCGCACCGCTGCAGGTCTTCTTCCGTGGCCACGGATATCGCCTTCATGATTTTCACGCCTGGACGGATGTCGGGGTCGAGTGTTCTCCTGAGGTTGTCGATCATCGTCGTATTTTCCTGTCCATGCAGTTGCACGATATCGAGTTCAAAGTTATACACCCTTGTCACGATATTCTGTGGCATATCATCCACGAACACCCCTACCCTCTTCAGTCGCTTTGCGGGTCGGTCGTCCTCGTTTTTGAAATGCTCACCGGGCAGCGGGTTATAATCAGGTATGATGCCCGCCCTGGAATGGAGCATGCTGACATACCTTGGGCTTTCGCTCCAGAAGACGAATCCCATCCAATCCACATCCAGTTGTTCTAAGGCGCGTATATTCTCAGGGTCGCGCATCCCGCATACTTTGACAATCATATATACGTTGGGTTTGATACTTTCTTCCTTTAAACGGCCTCAATCGATGATTTATTATCTAAATCGCGGATGAAATCGTAAAGCGCCGTAGCCGGGTTCGCATTTTTCATGAAAAACTCGCCCATGAGAAAGCCCTTGAAGCCCGCCGCCCTCAGATCGGCCACCGTCTCCGGATTGCTGATGCCGCTTTCACTGACCTTACATCCCTCGCGGGGCAGTTTCCCGGCGATGTCGAACGACACCTTCACGTCGGTGACGAATGTGCCGAGATGGCGGTTGTTCACGCCCAGCATATCCGGTTCCAGTTCGGCATAATCCAGTTCACCCTCGCCGTGAATCTCCAAGAGCACCTCTAGACCGAGCTGGTGTGCTGTATGGAGCAACTGCCTGCATTGCTTGAGGGGCAGGGCAGCAGCGATGAGCAGCACAGCCGAGGCGCCGCATTTGCGTGCTTGAAAAATTTGGTATTCATCGACCACGAAATTTTTATAGAGGATCGGAATACTGACCCCGGAGAGTCTGGCCTCGGCGATATAGTCATCCTGTCCGCCGAAATATTTTTGATCGGTGAGGATGCTGAGAGCGGCCGCGCCGTTGCGCTGATAAGCCACGGGTATGCAGTCGGCCCTGCCATCTTGCCGTATCCATCCTTTTGAAGGAGAGCGCCGCTTAAACTCGGCGATGATGCCCGACCGCGAATCTGCCAGCGCCCTGCTCATCGAAGAAGGCTTTCTCTCCAGCATATTCTCGACCGTATCGTATAGTGTCTTGGGGGGAACAGCACTTTTGAACTGTTCCACCTCAATGCGTTTCCACGCGATGATTTCTTGAAGGATATCCATAATTAGTAGATGTTAAAAGCCCCCTCCCCGGCCCTCCCCGAGGGGAGGGGGTGGTTAGCACGACGATTGCAATGAATGGCGGACAGGGCACGCCCTGTCCCTACTTGCGCGACGAATTCTTTTTTGTGAGTAATTGCTCTCCTCCCTGCAAGGGAGGGGCCGGGGGTGGGTCAGCCTGCAAGTACACTCAACACTGTGGTTTCACCTTTTTACGTTTTTACTTTTTTACTTCTTTACTTTTTTACTTTTTTACTTTTGCCTCATTGATTGAGTTCAACGAATTTTTTGAATGTGTTGAGTGCCCGTCCCGACTCGATCGACTCTTTGGCTATTTGCAGGCACTCGTCGATGGATTTCCGTCCGCCCTCCATCACCTGGATGGCAAAGGCCGCATTGGCCATGACCACGGCTTTCTGTCCGGGCAGAGCCCTGTCTTCGAGCACGCTGTCGAATATTTGAGCCGCCTCATCCTCGTTAGCCCCTGCCACGAGCTCTTCGGGCGTGACGGCTTTCAGTCCGAGGTCGGCAGGTTTGAACACTTTCTCATATTGATTGGTCTTGACCTTGAAGTCGCCGGTGAGAGATATCTCGTCGTATCCGTCCATGCTGTTGACGATGCCGTAGTCGATGCCGAGCTTTTGATAGACATTGCCGTAGAGCCTCATCTGGTCGAGGTTGGCCACCCCGAGCAGTTGGCACTTGGGCTGCGACGGGTTGACGAGCGGTCCGAGCAGATTGAAGAACGTGGGGAACTGCAACGCCTTTCTGATGTGAGCCACAAACTTCATGGCGCTGGCGAAGAGCTGTGCGTGCAGATATACGATGCCGCACTCGTTGATAGAGCGGTTGAGCACGTCGATATTGTCGGTGAAGGTGACGCCATGCTGCCGGATGACGTTCGACGCGCCGCTGATAGAGGTAGCGGCATAGTTGCCGTGCTTGGCCACCTTATACCCCGCTCCTGCGATGACGAAGCACGATGTGGTGGATATATTAAAGGTGTTCTTACGGTCGCCCCCCGTGCCCACCACATCAATGTAGCGGTCGGCATTGAGCAGAGCGGGCACGCCCGTCTCTAAGATGCCGTCTCTGAATCCGAGCAACTCATCTACCGTGATGCCCCTCATCTGTATGCCGGTGAGCAGCGCGGAGATTTGTTCGTCGGAATACTCCTCACGTGCGATACCGTGAAGGATTTGTCTTGTCTCCTCTCTTGAGAGTTCCTCGTGATTGAGGATTCGCTCTAAAACCTGTTTCATTTCCATAATAAAAAATCAATAGAGTGTAAATAATTCCGTTATAAAGAAGAGGCCTGTCGCAAGTACGGCAGGCCTCTGTGTATTGTTGTTGTATCTACACGGCAACGTATCTCACGACTTTTTCAATCTTGAGCTGCGCCACCACCATGCGAAAGATACAAACTGTGTCATATTTGTTGTGAATTTTGATTTCGGTTGCAAAATTACATCTTTTTTCTGTTTCTGCAAACTTTTTGAAAGATTTTTTCAATAAAAAGTGACGATTGAGTGAATGTTGAAGGTTCTTACACGGTTGAGGGTTGAGGGGGCTACAAAAAATATTGTTTGCTTTACAATAAAAGTGCATAGTGAATCGTTATCAAGATAACAATACCATTAAATCCAATTGCCTATGAGTTATTCTACCCGTGAAGAAATGCGCCCATCTGAAAAAACACTCCATTTTATCAAGCAGTTCGCCTACACTTACCGTTCAGTCCGTATAGGAGAGATGACCGAATATTATTGTCTGAATTAAAAAAAGGCTATGAACCAAAGAGAAATACTGGTGTCGCCGTCGCTGTTAGCGGCCGATTTTCTGGATTTGCGCCAAGAGATAGAGATGATCAACCGCAGCCATGCCGACTGGTTGCATTTGGATGTGATGGACGGGGTGTTCGTGCCCAACATCTCATTCGGCTTCCCCGTGCTGGAGGCGGTGGCCACGCTGTGCAAGAAACCACTCGACGTGCACTACATGATCGTACACCCCGAACAATACATCGCGCAGACCGCGAAGTTGGGTGCCATGATGATGAACGTACACTACGAGGCGTGCACGCATCTGCACCGTACCATCCAAGAGATTCACGCAGCAGGCATGAAAGCCGGCGTGACGCTCAACCCCTCCACCCCCGTATCGACCTTGGAAGACATCATCGGCGACGTAGATATGGTGCTGTTGATGAGTGTGAACCCGGGGTTCGGCGGACAGAAGTTCATCGAGAACACCCTTGCCAAGGTGCGCCGTCTCCGCCGTATGATTGCAGACAGCGGCAGCCGCGCGCTGATAGAGGTTGACGGCGGTGTGCAGGCCGAGACAGCCCCCCGTCTGGTATCAGCCGGTGTGGATGTGTTGGTGAGCGGCAGTTATGTGTTTAAGGCGACAGACCCGGAGCGGGTCATCGACGAGTTGAAAAGTCTCCAGCCCGAGGGTTAGAACTGCAGGGTCATTTCGTGCTCTTTGGCCATTCTCCTAAGATTGAGAATGGCATAGCGCATACGCCCGAGCGCCGTATTGATGCTGACGTTGGTCATTTCAGCGATCTCCTTGAACGACATATTCTGATAGAATCGCATAAACACCACCTCACGCTGCGTGGGGGGCAGCAGATTCATCATCTTTTTCACATCGTCGAGCACCTGTTCGAAAACGAACTGGTTTTCGATGCTCCCCTCGACCACCTCTTTCGACGAGAGGTTAGAGAGGTCGTTGTCTATCGTGGGTTCGATGATTTTCTCCGCCTTCTGCTCGCGATACCAATCCATGATGACATTATGCGCGATGCGCATAATCCAGGCGCTGAATTTACCCGAGTTGGTATATTTTCTCTGGTGCAGTTTGGTGATGACCTTGACGAAAGTCTCTTGAAACACATCATCGGCTGTATCGCGGTCGTGCACCACGAAAAGGATGTATGAGTATAACTTGGATTGATTTCTTGCCAGCAACAAATCAAACGCCCTATTGTTCCCATCAATATATTCCAAAGCCAACTGTTCGTCGGTCATTGTCATGAGATCGTTCATTCCTTAAAAGTTTTAATTTAAGTAATGTTTTGCTATAGGCGTAGGGTTTTTATGGTTTAATAATGTGTTGTTGACAAGATTGTCGGCGACAAAAGTACACGTTTTTTGTTTTTTGTGCAAATTTTTTGTTATAAAATCGTTGAAAAAAACGCCTAATTGACATAATAAAGAGAAAAAAAGGCGTTTTATCTATTTTTTCCTGCCAAAAAACGAACGTTTCAGAAAAAAATGCTTACCTTTGCAGAGTTCTTGGTTCGCTATCCGCGATGAACAAGGGAATGGAGTGTGACTCTCCAACTGTCCCGCAGCTGTGAGTTTCTTTATGTCTTACAAGCATCGACGCCACTGGACCTGTCCGGGAAGGCACTTGTAGGCGAAACGTAGTCAGAAGACCTGCCAGAACATTCGCTTGAGTCTCTCGATGTAAGGGGTTTCAGCATCAACGAGTATCAGTAAAAATGACACATGGCCATCACGGCCTGTGCATCAGAGTATGTGGGCATCATATACTGTGATGGTGTGTATTGTATGGTCGTGCAGCCATACGATGTCGTCGAACCTGTAAGTGTATTATTATATAAGTATCTTGAGAAGTAGCGAGACCGTGAGGCCTCGCTATTTTGATGCGGCAGGGTGCCGGAGAGGACGTCTTCAACAAAGAAATGAGGTTGGTGCAGGAATGCTACCAACCTCGAAAGATGATTTCGAAATCTCGAAATCCAAAAATAAGATAGGGCAAAAGTAGTGGTTATTCACCAAACTTGCAAATATTTAAACGAAAAATTTCATTTTTTAACATTTGGGGCAGTATCATCACTCCCCCTCGATGGTGGTCATTTGCCCTGTGTGACCACCACCTGACACGGTTTCAGCCCCTCGGCCTGGCAAGCCACAGACAGCGGCCCGGCTGAGCGACCGGCCTGAACGATGATTTGCGCCAGTCCGTTGAAGGCGGGGATACGGAAGGTCTTGCCGTCGCCCTGGGCATGGTCGGCACCGGGATAAGCCGGGTCGCCATTTCCACCGCCTAAGATCCTGCCATCGCCGTCGAGCGTGAATGTGATATCGGGGCAGGCATTGGGCACCACCCTGCCCTTTTTGTCTTTGACCTCGACATTGACCACCACCACATCACATCCGTCGGCGGTCATCGTGTCGCTGCTGGCCGTCATCACCAGTGCGGCGGGCTGCCCTGTCGTGGTCACCGTCTGCGTGAGCACTTTCTTACCGTTTTTGTAGCCTTCGGCCACCACCTTGCCGGGCTGATAGACAGCCGTCCACTTCAGGTGTCCGTAGCGCGGCATCTTCTTCCTCTCCAGTTTTTTGCCATTGACGGTGAGCTGCACCTCATCGCAGTTGCTATACGCCCATATCTCCACCTCTTCGCCCTCATGCCCCTGCAGGTTCCAGTGCGGGAAGACATGCAGCACGGGCTCATCCGTCCACCATGCTTTCAGATACCATGCCTCGTCTTTCGGGAATCCGCAGTAGTCGAGGATGCCGAACTCAGAATCGTGCGCCGGGTATTTGAGCGGGTTGGGTTCGCCGCGGTAGTCGAAGCCCGTCCAGAAGAAAGCCCCAGCCGCCCAATCGTGCTCGGCATAGAATCGCCATCCGCGTTCGATGACATTCTCCGTGCCGTCTTTCTGCGTATCGAAGTTCATCGAGCGCATCCATCCCGGGTGCTGCTCATCATTGAAATAGACGCCGCGAGTGCCGCAGCCCGTCGTCTCCTCCGTGCCCACGACCTTCCACTCCGGGTGCTGGCGCCGGCGGTTGTCCACATCGTTTTGTATGATATAGTTATACCCCACCACGTCGGTGCCTTTGATCATCTCCGTGCCGCCGGCATTGGCCAGCGTGGAGTGGCGTGTGGGGTCGAGCAGCCGCACATACTCTCGCATGGCCTGGGCGATGCGCGTGCCTTGAATGGTATTCTCGATGCCCCACTCCTCGTTGCCACAGCTCCAGAGCATGACCGACGGGTGGTTGCGGTCGCGCTTGATCATCCGCTCGAGCAGTCTGAGATGCTCGTCGTTGATGCCTGCCAACCGGTTTTCGTCGATGACGAGCATCCCCAAGCGGTCGCAGATGTCGAGCAGGGCGGGCGTCACGGGGTTGTGCGACGCCCGGTAGGCATTGCACCCCATCTGTTTCAGTTGCTTGACACGCCATTCGATGAGCGCATCGGGCATGGCCGCGCCCACCCCGGCATGGTCTTGGTGCATGTTGACTCCCTTGAGTTTGAGCGGCTGTCCATTGAGCAGGAATCCCCTGTCGGCATCAAACTCCATCTTTCTGATGCCCGTCTGTGTAAGATACACATCCGTCACCTTGCCGTCGGTCAGGACGGTCGTCTCTACCTTATATATATAGGGTGAGCTGACACTCCAGAGATGCGGTTGAGCCAGTGTCATCGACTGTTTGCACGTCAGTGTCTCTTTCGGTCTCAGCGTCATCTCGGCGGCATCAGTCACAGCCACCTCCACCCCATTGGCATCCAAGAGCCGCTGGCGCACCTGGCATGTCTTAGCTTCGAGCGAATGGTTGTTGACGTCGGTCGCCACATGCACCGTAGCCGTGGCGAAGGGCTGCTCCACATCGGCATAGACGAACGTGCCGAAAGGAGCCACTGCCACCGGGCTGGTCTTCACGAGCCACGCGTCGCGGTAGATGCCGGCCCCCTCGTAAAACCATCCCTCTTCGAGCGACGCGTCGGCCCTGACGCAGATCAGGTTGTCGCCCCCGTAGTTCACATACTCGGTGATGTCATACACCTGAGTGGCATATCCGCTGGGTTCGGTGCCCATATAAAAGCCGTTGAACCACACCGTGGCGTTGCGGAAGATGCCGTCGAACTGCAAGTAAAGGTGCTTACCCTCGTCGGCCCGGTCGATATGCACCACCTTGCGATACCATCCCACACTCGTCTCAGGGTATTTATATCCCACCGTCTTATATCCGTGCGAATGACTGGCCTCAGAGGCGTAGGGCAGAGTGGTCACCCAGTCGTGCGGCACCTGCACCTCGGTCCATGCGGCATCGTCGAACTTAGCCGAATAAGGCCCTTCGTTATGGATGGAATTCGCCTTGGTCAGGTAATTGAAATACTCCGTCCCGGCCCCGAAATCCTTCACCGGGTCGGCGGCATGCCCGAGGGCAAACTTCCACCCGGTGTTCAACTTCGACACCTCACGCACATTCTGCGCGCTCACACACCACACCGTCATCGCCAAGAGGACGATGGCCAACAGTCTTTTGCAGTTATTCATATCATAGGTTTTTAAGATGATGCAAAAATACCGAAAAAAAACGCATTGCGCAAAAATAACAGCAAAAAAAAGGATGAGATATTGTCATTTGAAAAAAAATGCTTAATTTTGCAGCGTACAACAAGCAAAAACGCTAAGCAAGCAGATACGGGGCGTATCGGTTAGATCGGGATACTCATCAAATAAATTCATCCAACCGAGCTGTTTCTTTCGCCGATGGCGGGCCACAGTTTCGCAAGAAACGCTTTTAAGCCAGTGGATTACAAAAGCTGAGAAGGCTCAAATCATTTTGTGACGGAGTTTTCATCACAATCACGGTACGCCCCATTTTTTAACCCCCAAAATCAATTTGATCATGTTCTCAGGAATCGTAGAAGAGATGGCCACCGTGACGGCCATCCGCCAAGACAAGGAAAATATCGACTTCACACTGACGTGCTCGTTTACGGGCGAACTGAAAATCGACCAGAGCGTGTCGCACAACGGCGTGTGCCTGACGGTGGTGCAGATAGACGGCGACGAATATACCGTGACGGCGATGAAAGAGACGCTCGAACGCTCTAATTTAGGACTGCTTCGCGTGGGCGACCATGTCAACGTAGAGCGTTCGATGCTGATGAACGGCCGCCTCGACGGCCATATCGTCCAGGGTCATGTGGATGAGACCGCCCGCTGCATCGCCATGGACGACGCCGACGGCAGCACCTACTTCACGTTTGAGTACAAGCAGGATGCCGACATGGCCCGCCGCGGCTATTTCACGGTCGATAAGGGCAGTGTCACCGTCAATGGCGTGTCGCTGACGGTATGCAACCCCACCGACCATACCTTCCAGGTAGCCATCATCCCCTACACCATGCAGAACACCAATTTCTGCGACATCCGCGTGGGCAGCGTGGTGAACATCGAGTTCGACATCTTAGGGAAGTATATCGCCAGGCTGGCCGAATTGAAATAGAGGCCGGAGCCGTCTATAAGACGACGGGCTCGTAAGGCAGGCCGAACACATCAGCCACGGCTTTGTAGGTCACCTTCCCCTCCACGACATTCAGTCCGAGGTAAAGCGCGTGGTCATCCTTGCACGCCTGCCGCCATCCCTTGTCGGCCAAAGCCAGGGCATACCTGAGCGTGGCATTGGTGAGCGCGATGGTCGAAGTGTTGGGCACCGCCCCAGGGATGTTGGCCACGGCATAGTGCACGATGCCATCCACCTCATATACCGGTTGGCTGTGCGTGGTGGGGCGCGACGTCTCGAAGCAACCGCCTTGGTCGATGGCCACATCCACGAGCACCGTGCCCGGTTGCATCTTAGCGAGCATGTCGCGTGTGATGAGGTGCGGCGCCTTGTCGCCCGGCACCAACACCGAGCCCACGATGATGTCCACGTCGGGCAGTTCGCGCTCAATGTTATGCTTGTTAGAATACACCGGCGTGACGTTGGCAGGCATCTCTATCGACAGCGTTTTCAGCAGGGGCAGCGAGATATCGGTGATGATGACCTGCGCCCCCATGCCAGCCGCCACGCGTGCCGCCGCCTGTCCTACGGTGCCGCCGCCGAGCACCAGCACCTTGGCGGGTTTGACCCCGGGCACGCCGCATACGAGTTTTCCCTTCCCTCCTTGCGTCTTTTGCAGATAGAAAGCGCCGTTGAGCGCCGCCATCCGTCCGGCCACCTCGCTCATGGGAATGAGCAGCGGCAGCGAACGGTCGGGCAGTTGCACCGTCTCATAAGCCAGGCACACCGCACCGCTTTTGATCATCGCCTCGGTCAGCGGTTTGTCGCATGCGAAATGGAAATAGGTGAACACCAGTTGTCCTTTCCTCACCAGGTCATACTCCTGCTCGATGGGTTCCTTCACCTTCACGATCATGTCGGCCGCGGCGTATGTCTCTTCGATGGTTGGAACGATTTCCGCCCCAGCCTTGACATAGTCGTCATCGCCGAATCCGCTGTTCTCGCCAGCGGTGTGTTGCACCAGCACCTGATGTCCGTGTCTTACCAGTTCAGCCACACCGGCGGGAGTCATACCCACACGGTTCTCATTGTTTTTTAATTCTCTTGGAATACCGATTTTCATAAAACGTAGGATTAAAGTTAAACATCAGTTTTGTTTTGGCAAAAATAATAAAAAATACGAAACGGCGGTTGCATTTTCCCGATTTTTTTGCAAGAAATTGAGCCAGCCCGAACATAAATTGCCTACGGCACAAGGGTTTAAGCTTTTCTTTGCCTACGGCAAAAGGGTTTAACACGAATTCTCATTAATTTCCCATGAATTATCCATGAATTATCCACGAACCAACGGTCACTGTGCTAAGCGGGAAGTAATTTTCCACGAACCAACGGTCACTGTGCGAAGCGGATAGTAATTTTCCACGAATGATTATGTCGCCGACGGCGACAAGAATTAATGATAATTCATGGGTAATTCATGGCAATTACATGTTGCCTACGGCAAAAGGGTTTAACACGAATTCTCATTAATTTCCTATGAATTATCCATGAATTATCCACGAACCAACGGTCGCCCCCGTTCGTCGGAATTTGCAATCCCGACGCATGGAGTATCAGCATTTGAAATGCGAAAAATTATCTTTGGCGAATTACAATTGGCTTTCCCTTCGGCCGCCGACCGCTGGTTCCGCTATCTCGAAGCGGGTGGATTGCAAATCCACCCGAACGAAGTCCACCATTTATCGTAATCGTCGTGCTAACCACTCCCTCCCCTCGGGGAGGGCTGGGGAGGGGGCTTCCCCCTCTAAGTTAGAGGGGGTTAGGGGGCGTGTGTCCACCTCTGTTGGGGCGGGGTTAGGGCCGGTGTCAGTAATAACAGCGCTATTGTGACGCCACCTCAAAAATCAATTGTATAACTCAGTTTTATGTTATTAGATTCTCTTTGTTCTGCCTTGACGACAAAAGGGTCTTTGTTGATACTTACGCTTATCCGAGCATTTGAATTGGTTTTACCGCTCGTAGTTACAGACAGTTGCACTGTCTGGCCTTTTTTAAAAGGCCCGTATGTCCCTTCCCACTCTTTATTTCTAACGTCAAATGACTCGATTCGGTCCACATCACTATACGATATGGTCCTGTCCGTGTAATATGCATAACTGACCTGCTGCCCTGCCGTGACCTCATACTTTACATAATAGTTATCGTTACTATTAGCAAAATCGTCCTCATCATCGCCACCACACGAAACAAATGCAAACAGAGAGAACAAAATGGGTAGATAATTTTTTAATACTTTCATAGCCATGATATTATTTCCTTTTTTCGATTCAGCATTACTTTTACTACTGTTTACCAGTCTTTTCCTACATCAAACCACAACAATGGGTTTGCTTATATAAAGCGTGCAAAGTTGTTTACCAGTCTTTTCCTACATCAAACCACAACTATTTAAATATTTTCTTGTTTATTGCTTGTGTTGTTTACCAGTCTTTTCCTACATCAAACCACAACTTCATATACACAAACACCATCGTACACAAAGTTGTTTACCAGTCTTTTCCTACATCAAACCACAACTAGGCCTTGACCACATCCTCGATGTCGGCCGTTGTTTACCAGTCTTTTCCTACATCAAACCACAACGCTCGCAGCGCATGAAAAAAACCCCCGCGGTTGTTTACCAGTCTTTTCCTACATCAAACCACAACTGTAAATGATTTCATAGGTTTTTCGTTTCTGTTGTTTACCAGTCTTTTCCTACATCAAACCACAACTGTCGATTGTTATTTCAGTTTTGCCATGAAGTTGTTTACCAGTCTTTTCCTACATCAAACCACAACTCCATGGTGTCAGATAATAGAGATTTCGACGTTGTTTACCAGTCTTTTCCTACATCAAACCACAACACTTGACATTGTTTATAACGAAGATTGCTTGTTGTTTACCAGTCTTTTCCTACATCAAACCACAACCAGTTCTCCGACGAGGTGAGTTGGCAGAAGGTTGTTTACCAGTCTTTTCCTACATCAAACCACAACGTAGGAGGCTGAACGGTTGACGTATGAAAGTTGTTTACCAGTCTTTTCCTACATCAAACCACAACTGTAGATGCAAACGGGTTGTGTCAACTGAAGTTGTTTACCAGTCTTTTCCTACATCAAACCACAACGCAGAGGTGTGCGTTCTCATACGCATTGCGTTGTTTACCAGTCTTTTCCTACATCAAACCACAACATTTATAAAAAATTCCAAAACGTTTTCAGGTTGTTTACCAGTCTTTTCCTACATCAAACCACAACCCACAGCGGCAGCATTGGACATCCGCTTTAGTTGTTTACCAGTCTTTTCCTACATCAAACCACAACTCTGCTCCGCTGTAGTATTTCCGACCCGTCGTTGTTTACCAGTCTTTTCCTACATCAAACCACAACGCCGCCCTCCTTTCCGTCTTTCATGCCGCCGTTGTTTACCAGTCTTTTCCTACATCAAACCACAACCGTTAATCAAAACACAATAAGCGATAAGGAGTTGTTTACCAGTCTTTTCCTACATCAAACCACAACCGACAAGGACATCTTGCTCTTTTTCCCTTGTTGTTTACCAGTCTTTTCCTACATCAAACCACAACTAAGTGTTCTTAATTATGCAAGTAGAAGCGGTTGTTTACCAGTCTTTTCCTACATCAAACCACAACGATAGCCGAATATTATTGCCATGCGTCAGGTTGTTTACCAGTCTTTTCCTACATCAAACCACAACAGTATGATGCTGTAGAAGAAAATATAATTGTTGTTTACCAGTCTTTTCCTACATCAAACCACAACAGCAGGTCGTAGGGGTCGTTGGAGTCGAGTGTTGTTTACCAGTCTTTTCCTACATCAAACCACAACGCAGAGGTGTGCGTTCTCATACGCATTGCGTTGTTTACCAGTCTTTTCCTACATCAAACCACAACATTTATAAAAAATTCCAAAACGTTTTCAGGTTGTTTACCAGTCTTTTCCTACATCAAACCACAACTCCGACTACTCCGGCGTGATGCGCTCGTTGTTGTTTACCAGTCTTTTCCTACATCAAACCACAACAGGTAGCGCACGAGGCGCAGGGCGTTGGTGTTGTTTACCAGTCTTTTCCTACATCAAACCACAACGATATTGTCTATTTCCTCGAAGTGGTCGCAGTTGTTTACCAGTCTTTTCCTACATCAAACCACAACTCTATAGCCTTTTGTTCTTTAATCAGTGCGTTGTTTACCAGTCTTTTCCTACATCAAACCACAACGACGGTCAGTTGGCGGATTTGGGCGTGGAGGTTGTTTACCAGTCTTTTCCTACATCAAACCACAACACGAAGAGATTTCCATATAATGCTCCACCCGTTGTTTACCAGTCTTTTCCTACATCAAACCACAACTTTATTGGTGTTTGAAAAATCGGGAGAAAGGTTGTTTACCAGTCTTTTCCTACATCAAACCACAACGCTATGACCTATGAATCTTTCTTTTTTTTGGTTGTTTACCAGTCTTTTCCTACATCAAACCACAACTCGAGACCGACAGCACCGCAACCACCATCGTTGTTTACCAGTCTTTTCCTACATCAAACCACAACGCTGAAGAGCATCCCGTGAAGAATGGCTCAGTTGTTTACCAGTCTTTTCCTACATCAAACCACAACTGGCACCCGTGCCACGGTTGCAATGACCGGTTGTTTACCAGTCTTTTCCTACATCAAACCACAACCGGCGTGCGCCACGCTTGTCAACCGCGACAGTTGTTTACCAGTCTTTTCCTACATCAAACCACAACGCCGAAAATGGAAGGAAAAACCCACTACTGTTGTTTACCAGTCTTTTCCTACATCAAACCACAACCGCCATTCATAAGCCATTCCACTGCATTCGTTGTTTACCAGTCTTTTCCTACATCAAACCACAACCCATTTTAGGTAATGAAGCCGGAACTACAGTTGTTTACCAGTCTTTTCCTACATCAAACCACAACTCAGCAGGGGTAAGAAGCAGCGCACCACCTGTTGTTTACCAGTCTTTTCCTACATCAAACCACAACCCACAAATAAAGATTAAAATAACAAACCTGTTGTTTACCAGTCTTTTCCTACATCAAACCACAACCTCTTTAGTTGGGCATCGTATTTGTCAATGTTGTTTACCAGTCTTTTCCTACATCAAACCACAACTTCCAGATGTTGCTAATGCACCACGATTGGTTGTTTACCAGTCTTTTCCTACATCAAACCACAACATTTCGGATGATGTAATCATTTGGGGTGCCGTTGTTTACCAGTCTTTTCCTACATCAAACCACAACCATAGAGTAAACACAATAAGTAATGGGCTGTTGTTTACCAGTCTTTTCCTACATCAAACCACAACTCGTTTATACCTACTAATAAGAAGTTTCTGTTGTTTACCAGTCTTTTCCTACATCAAACCACAACTAGTTTTCGCTCGCCTCTGCCTGATTGGGGTTGTTTACCAGTCTTTTCCTACATCAAACCACAACAGAGACAGCCAGCAAGGAGTTGAAGATTGTGTTGTTTACCAGTCTTTTCCTACATCAAACCACAACTATTCTTCATCGCTTAAAATCTCCAACACCGTTGTTTACCAGTCTTTTCCTACATCAAACCACAACATACACTTGTTTCTGTTTCTCGAGGATGTGGTTGTTTACCAGTCTTTTCCTACATCAAACCACAACTAGTTTTCGCTCGCCTCTGCCTGATTGGGGTTGTTTACCAGTCTTTTCCTACATCAAACCACAACTGCGGGGCGTGTCGTGGAGGTGTCGCCCGTGTTGTTTACCAGTCTTTTCCTACATCAAACCACAACCGTCACATACGTTTGTTTTTCGACTGGATTGTTGTTTACCAGTCTTTTCCTACATCAAACCACAACCGTTCTCAAGATGAGAAGAACCTTGAAATGGTTGTTTACCAGTCTTTTCCTACATCAAACCACAACTCAGGGGCTATATCTGACGCACCTACATTTGTTGTTTACCAGTCTTTTCCTACATCAAACCACAACTGATGCGCTTTTTATAGTCTTCGATGGTTGTTGTTTACCAGTCTTTTCCTACATCAAACCACAACAGGCGATAGATTCGCTTGTATTAACGTCAGTTGTTTACCAGTCTTTTCCTACATCAAACCACAACTTGAGTACACTAAGCAGGAAATTATCGCCGTTGTTTACCAGTCTTTTCCTACATCAAACCACAACCATTGTTTAGTCGTTTGGTTCTTACCTCTGTTGTTTACCAGTCTTTTCCTACATCAAACCACAACTAGATGATGTATTTGCAGCGATTGCAATTGTTGTTTACCAGTCTTTTCCTACATCAAACCACAACTATTGAATTTATCATTGATTTTATCTAATGTTGTTTACCAGTCTTTTCCTACATCAAACCACAACTCTAACAATATATAGGAAAATTCATTTTTTGTTGTTTACCAGTCTTTTCCTACATCAAACCACAACCTTATGTTGAAGTAAATAATACAGTAGAAGGTTGTTTACCAGTCTTTTCCTACATCAAACCACAACTTATGTTTCTATCGCCGTAGAAGAATGTGGTTGTTTACCAGTCTTTTCCTACATCAAACCACAACAGATGAAGTGCCTTATGATTTTGAGGCAAGTTGTTTACCAGTCTTTTCCTACATCAAACCACAACCTACGTTTTCTATTGTCCTATGTAACAATTATTTATGTGTTATCTTTTCCGTAAGAAGTGGTATTTGATGTGGTTTTACCAATGCAAAAATACTAAAATAATTCCAACTGTATGGGTCCTGTATTTATTTTTTTCTTTTCTTTGCCCCAAAAATTGATGATATCACCATATTGCTTATCCGTCACGCTCAAAATGCTTACCATACCCGTCTCAGGGAGGAAGGATTTAACCCGCTTGGTGTGGACTGTCTTGCTCTCATATGATGCACAATGTCTGATATACACAGAATACTGCAACATGACAAACCCGTCTTTCAACAGATTTTTACGAAAGAGTGTAGCTATCTTACGTTCTTTCTTTGTCACTACGGGCAAATCGAAGAAGACAAACAACCACATGATATGATATGCATTTAATCGGTTTTCGCTCATATTATCATTGGCAACGATAGTTTATCAGTCTCACCTTTTAGATACTTCAGCAACGATGCCGTAGTTATAGACAATGCATTTTCCAACGGCCGTGTCACCTTACCAATCTTCACATCTGAGAACAACAACCTGAGAAGTTTTCCTTTTGAGGGATTGTCCAACTCCTTGACGGCCTCATCGTAATATAGATGATAGACGACTTCATCAACGAAAGGCCGATATGGTTCCATCACATCATCTGCTAAGGGGAAGGCATTGTAGCGGTTGCGGTGAAAGACACCGAAGGCTGGATATAGGCCTGTGCCAATCAATGCACGAGCCACAGCCGCCCGGAGGATGGCATAACCATAATTAAGCATATTATTAGGTGGCAGTCCATCACGGTCGCGCTTGAATCCTTCATCAAAAATCTGAGACCAATAAACACGTGCCGCAGCTCCTTCTCGGTTGTCGGTATCACCCGATTTTACATTCATATAGTAAGGTTTAAGCATATCGCCTTGCTTGCCCACTTTATTCAGCAATAATGCCTGGTTGCGAATCTTTCCTTCCACCAATTGTTTCCAGATATTCTTTTTCGTGGGCACAGAAGCATCCATTTGATATTGATAACTTTCTTGCAAGGTTGTATTCCCTTCTAATGTCATCAACATCGTTTTAGGCATCTGCTTCTTGTCGCAGAAAATGACAGACACATTATTATCCGCCAGTTCATTAAGCAAGGGCACAGTGATATTGACCATCGGATTCTCTATGACTACAAATCCGATGTCTTCAATAGGCCGTATCACTGTCTTCTTGTCATCTTTGAACGTGATAACTATTTGACGATCTCTTAACGACAAAGACACGGGCGAAGCGAACATCAATGTCTGTTTGATCATATTAGTCTCGTTATCTCACCTAAATCATTTATCTCAAAATCAACACCCTGAACAAGAGCTTTAAATTGGGTATGATATAATTTAATACACGACCTAAATACGTCTGAACACTTAAAAACTCCATTTGTTATTTTTACATCAGAACTTGGACGTGCTTCTTGATTATGGAGTAATACAATAGTACCAAATATCCATTTTTGAATAACTAAAGACGACATCCCTGTCACCTTGTACAGCCTCTTCTGTAAGTTCTTTTTATCCAGTTCCCAAACCTCTTCGGGGCTATTCTCATATAAAAGCACCATTGTGCCAATCTTCAATTTGTATCGCAGTTCGTATCCGCTCTTACTATACAAAGGTACGAGCTGGTTGTCGGTGGCCACCTTGTCATTACTACGGCGATAGAAATTGGCAGCAGTGATATTGTTGACCAGTTCAAACTCCCGTTTTTCTTTGCCTTTTTTGTCCTGTCCGATATAAATAGCCATCATATAGTTGCGGTCGTTCTGCACATGATATTGCCGTTTGTATTCATGACGGGATTGATCCCGCTGTTGGCGTATGTTGATGGGTCGAGTGACAGAGCCGGTAAATAAGCGGACTTTCTTGATAGGTATCTTCTTTTCTTCATTCATCCAAATACCTGCTTCCAATGCTTTCTTCAACGAACCATGTAACGAGATGGCATGGTCAATAATAGAGCGTACTTCACCATCAACAATATTTTTTACATCTTTCTCTTCCAATCCATCAAGACTTCTGCGCACCACATACTTCACGGTTCCATCAACATTGATTGCGCCGTAATAGGTATCGTTATGCAAAGACGCACGCGCTGTGTCTCCTTGCGTCAACACTTTTCGTCCTTTGCTATCGCGCACATATCGACGTGCCTGTTTGGGCATATAGTCCTTAGAGTAATGAGCTATGAGCAGTTCGTCTTGAATGCTCTTGATGTCTGCCACGAACGAAGGCCACGGCTTTTCAAACACCGGTTTTTCTCCCCTGCCCTGCTTATACTCATCCGACTTGTGATAGAACTGCGCCAACTTATCATATTCTGCCTTGTCGATGCAGGCTATGGTAATAGCATCTATGCAATGATGCACATGGTTGACACGTTCTTTCTTAGTATATTCTTCTTGTATTCCCCACATCTTGCGGAAATCGGAGGTTGCGATGCCTTTGACGATATATACTTGCTTGAACACCGACTTCAGATACATACGGGCATAACGTGATATGACACTGATGTCTGTGCCTTGGCGACGGGAGAAACCTTCTGGTACTTCCGTCATAGTAAAACGGCTATACTTACCCCGCCAATAGTCGCGCTGTAATGAAAGAAGATGGCGACGGCGAATCTTTGCGTCTTTCTCTTCTTTGGTAGCCAAACCTTTGGTGCTGATTTTGCGAATCTGCCTGTCAAAATCTTCATATTTGTCTTTCCAACCTTGTATCCGTTCCAATATTTCTTCATGCTCGGCCAGTTGAGAAGGAAGTTTGGTTTTCTTCACATCGCGGTTGTATCGACTGCTGCAAAGGGTCAGGTTCATCTTGGTGCTATCTCCACCAGCACTTTGCGGCACTGTATGCTCTATATCGTACTTGGGATTTTCGCCCAAGAAATCCGTTATCTTAATTTCCTCGCCGGTATAAAGACACTTATGATTTTGTTCTTCCCACAATTGATACTTCAAGATGTCAGTATCTGACGGTTCCTTAATGCCCAAGTCAATGATTTTCTTGCGGCAATTCTCTCTGTCCTTCTCATTTTCACGCTGCCACGCTTGGATGGCTGAGCGGCGGTTGGCATCATTCAAATCGCGCGAAAACTCGACATGAATCTTTGTGTCTGGGGTGATCATTCTTTTCTTCAACAGCAAATTGACGACTTTTCGCAATCTGAACAAAGAGTGCATGGCCATTGGATTCTTCACATTGTTGATACGAGGCGAGCCTAACTGATAAATGCCATCATCGTTGGGACGCTGCCGGGGATAGAGTTCTATCATAGAGGGATGATACAATTTTTCTAATGCTTTTTCCTCAATATGATATCTATCATGCAGATAGCCCTTCACGCATTGTTCAAGCGTGGCGCCTTCGGCACCATTCTTATCATACGACAGCATCACATCTATCACATTCTCGATAGTCGCCTCTCGCATTTCTTTGATACCCCATATATGCTGGGGTAACACTTCAACGAGGTTGCCTAAAAAGACGGCTTGAGGATAAATGAGTCCGTAATTGCGTAGATAGGGCAGCATTTTTCTGATGGCTTTCAAACTAAGGGCCGCATAATCATTTGGCATTGATATCTTGCTGAATTTTTCCGCCTCTTCCTCCTCTAACTGCAACCGATTGACGGCAAAGTCCTTCAGTTTCTCTTCATCGTCATAAAAGAATAAGGCATGCCACACATCGTTCATTATCTCAAAACGTGTCTTGTCCTTAGCCAGTGTATAGACTTCGCATACACTCGTCAGCCAGTCTTCGCCAAAGATTTCTTCCAGTTGGGCGTTGACTACACTTCCTGACACTTGCGTGTCCATTTGATAGTTGAACTTATAGGGCCGGTCTATGGGGTCTTTGATGTATGCATAGTTGTTCTTTCCGGCTAATTTCTTGGCTATATCCTCAAACGGGAATGTACGTTTAGACTTACGTTTAAACAGAGGAATTATTTTCTCTTTTTCCTCATCGGTAAGGCCACGTTCTCCTTGTTCGTAAAGCGTATTGATTGTTAAACGGATATTATTGATGAAACTATACATTCTGAAGTCCTCATAAAGCGGATGCGATGAGGGACAACGTGATTTACCTTTCTCAAAAGTGCATGTTCCGACCTGACCTTTTTGCGATTTCAGCGGGCGTTGGTCAAATATGGCTTTCTCTAATTTTTTCACTAATTCTACGTCCAACTCCTGCTTTTCGCAAATGGCATAGAACTCGCTCTGATAATGTTCTTTACGCGCCGTATAATGGTTTCTGATTCTCTCGCCACGCTGGTATAGCTGATAGAAATACTCGCCTAAATATTCACAGCCCGCCTCACTGATTTCTTTCGAGAGTCGGCTGATGCCCTCACTTACTGCACCGTCCGACTCTTTGGTTGTTTCCTTTCGGTTGCTCAAAAAACCGCGTCGCTGATTGAGGTGGTACAATGCGCGGCCTAAGATATAACGCTGTGTCAGGTCTGTGAGGTCCAGTTTCTGAGTCAGACAGATATAACGATACCGATAAGGGTTTATGTCTTCTTTGTCTTCTGTACGCTGCCAAGCCATAAACGCCTCTTCTGTCGGATATACTTTCTTTAGCCTCCACTGACGAAGGATTTCTTTGCTTAATGGAGGGCATAAATGATTTTCACTTAGAATGGTCAGCAATCGGATTTTCCGCACTTTTCTGCGCCAATAATGCTTTCGCACCGAGCGGTGTTCGGTACGCTCAGCGGCTTTAGAGGATTCTATCCCCTTTTCAATCTTGACCCCTTCTGCGAATATATTTGTTCCTTTTGCAATTAGCGTTGTGGAGCCATCTTCTTTTTCAATAATAGCCCATCCAAGGCTATTGGTACCTGTGTCGATACCCAAAATACGTTCTTTCATATCTTTATTTAATTAAATTGCTTTTTTTTACCGTAAAAATTTTGTCGTTTCAATAGGAATGTTTACCTTTGCACCATAAGATTTCCTACATCTTATCACAATAAGGCCATCATGGCCGAAGGGTAAAACCTATACTCCCGCTTCGGTGGGAGTTTTTTTGTGCCTTCTGCTTTTTTGTTTCATCCTTTATCCGCCCTTTTCTGCCACTCTGTGCTGCTCTAACGGGGCCAGTGGCGGATATGCCTTTGCGGTGGATGGCACCAGTTAGTTACAATGTATCACGTGCAAAAGTACGGAAAAAGAGTGAAAAAACGTGTATGTTTTCTGCGTTTTTTTCGTGACGATGGCAGTTTTTTTCGGGATTTTCGGGGAAGGATTCGAAAAGATCACACAAAGTTGTGTCAAATCGTGGGACAGGAGGCTTTCGGGGGGCATGGGGCAGGAGATATGACAAGAACACTCAACACGAAACAGTATAAGAACACTCAACAAATATGAGGTGAGAGGAAAGAGATTACTTTCACTACAACAGAAAGTCAGCGGATTTGAAATTCGCATGAAACCAAGCGTTTTTTCGCATTACAAATGCTGATACTCCATGCGTCGGGATTGCAAATCCCGACGAACGGGGAAAGCCCCCTCCCCTGCCCTCCCCGAGGGGAGGGAGAAATTAGCACGGCGATCACGATGAATGGTGTATGCCCCGTTCGGGCACGGAATATCGGCATTTGCGAATTACTACATGACACACGCCCCCTGCCCCCCTCTAACTTAGAGGGGGATGCCCCCTCCCCGGCCCTCCCCATGGGGAGGGAGTAGATAGCACGTCAATCACGATGAATAGCGGACGACAGCACGTGCTGGCGGAGTGATGACAACAGGATCAGTTGCTGATGATTTTCACGTTGTGCACCTTGCCGCTGGTGTCGGTGAGGCGCATCATATACACGCCGCGGGGCATGAGGCGAGACACGGGTTTGCCGTCCAGGGTGAAGAACTCGCGCTTGGCCACCTCGATATCATCCTCGCTCCAGACCCGCTGTATGGCCGTGACATCGCCTGTGACCGCCACGCTGAGACGCTGGCTGAAGGTGGTGCCCTCGCTGTCGGTCACGGTGACGGTAGCCGTGCCGATGCCCCCGTCGGCTTGCGCCTTGACGGTAAGCACGTCGCCACTGACAGAGGCCGCGAACAACGGGCTGTCGCTACTCACTGCGAACGAAGGTGTCTGCGCATGGCCGTTGGTGCCGTAGAAGCCACGGAAATGAGGAGCCAGTTGGACGTTCACGGTCTCGCCGGGCTGCACGACGACGTAGGGGTGCGCCATGAATTCGAGGTAGTCCTCGAGGAGCGTCCATCCGTCGCGGTCGGGGTCATCATTGTGGTTGGCCGTGGCAGTGTCGCTACCGATGAGCCGCTCATACCAGTCGGGCATGCCATCCTGGTCGGTATCGTAGTCGGCCGGACGCGTCTCCTCGGGATAGACCTCCCATCCATTCACATGTTCGGTGATGTCCGCCTCGTTGTCAATCTCGCCTTTGATCTTCGATTTCGAGCCCACGTAGGTATAGGAGCCGTCGAGCGTCTCGCGCACCACGCGCACATGCTGTTCGTCGCGCACGGGCATGGTGGCGCCGCCGTCGCTGGTCACGATTTTGAGCGCATCCTGTGCCGAGTGAATGACCGCATACGAGGGGAAGAGCGGTTCGCTGACCAGATAGTCGTAGGTGGTGGGTATATTGCCTGTGGCATTATAGGTAGAGCCTTTTTTGTCGTGAGTGATTGAATGGTCTTTATTCTCGCGTATATTGCCACTCACGTAAGCCTGATCGATGCCGTCGGGCGCGATGGCATCCTCAAAATCCTGCGTGAAGAGCGTGGTGCGGCGGGTGTCGGGGCCCATCTTATAGTAGTTGTTCACGAAGTTCACCGCATGGCAGTTGCCGTCGGTGGTGCGGTTATGCCAGTTATAGACCACGTTATTAAACAGGTCGAGTCCGCCGATGGGCCGGTTCTGTCCGTCCATGCCACCGCCCATGCTCCAGTTGCGCCCTTCGCAGTGCAGCAGCATATTGTGGTGCCACGACCCTTTTTGTCCGTCGATGGTGGCAGCATAGCCGTGGTTGGTGCCATCGGAGTAGTTCTTGTGTCCGGCGATACCTAGCGCCTCGACGATCATCGAGTACTGGAAGGTGACGTTTTTCGCCCCGCGTCCCGACACCGTCTCGTCGGTGCCCCATGCCGCGGTGCAGTGGTCGATGATGGTATGGTCGCTGCCCGACACTCCCAGTGCATTGCCGGTGTTCTCGCCATAGACGCCCAGTCCGCGTTTGAAGCGCACGAAGCGGCAGATATTATCCGACCCGATATTGATGTTCGACGCCTTGATGCAGATGCCCTTACCGGGAGCCGTCTGCGCCGCGATAGTGATATTGGGTTTGGAGAATACCGAGCCGAAGTCCATCTCGATGATGCCGCTCACGTCGAAGACGATGGTATGCGGTTCGGTGATATCGACCAGTCCGTAGAGCAGCGATCCGGGCGTATGGTCGTGTCTGAGGTTGGTGACATGATAGACCGAGCCACCACGTCCGCCCTGAGCGAAACGTCCGTAGCCCTCGGCGCCGGGGAATGCCAGCTGGCGTGGTTTGAACGTCCATACGGCTCCCGTCTCCACCTGTCCGTCAGCGTCCACCTCATCCACGCGCCAGTAATAGGTATTCATCGAGTAGAGACCGGTCATGTGGTAGGTGTTTTGCGCACCGTCGAGCGTAGCCACCTGCACCAAGTTGGCAGGGTCGTTCTCGCCCACGTAGAGGATATGCTGACTGATATTATCGCCGGGGGCGGTCCACGAGAGCGTCACCTCGCCGCCGTCGCAATCAGCGTGCATGTTACCGTTGGCAGGATACGGGTCTTTGGCCGCAGCAGCCACACTGGCCGTATTGAGTTCAAAGCCGTTGATGACCGGAGCGGTGAAAGCATTGGGTTTGCCCGTCGGTCCGGGCTGGCTCTCAGACGTGATGAACTCGAGCGTCACCTCGTCGCCCTCGTGCAGGATGTCGAAGGTGGTGGTGAGGATGGCCGCATCGGCGGCAAGCGCCTTGAGAAACGAGGGAGCCAGGGCGTCGTTGACCACCGTGCCGTTGCACTTCACTATCATGGGGTAGGCGTCGAACTTCGTCGGGTCTTCCCAGCAGTTGTGATAGGTATGCAATGTGTGCCGGCCTACGGGCAGTCCGATGAGTTTGAGCGACAGCGAGCCGCACACCCTGGGGTCGAGCGTGATGCCGTCGAAGGTGAGGCGGCCGTTCTTCTCCTTGTACTCAGCGTTTTGCACGAAGGTCTTGCTCCATCCCGTGCGGATGTCGTAGTCGGCGTCTTCGGGACAGAAGAGCACGCACGTAATGCCATCGACGGTGAGCGTATCGGCCTTGCCCTGCATGGCTTGCCATAGGATGTAGTCGGGTTCCTGCACCTCCTGTGCCTGTCGGTTGGTGATGCTGATGTCCACTTTCAATTGAGGGTTTTCTTGAGCCATGGCCACGGCCGTCATACCGGTCATGAGCATAGATGTCATCAGGCGTGACATCTGTTTTGTCATTTGATTCATCGTTTCAGCAGTTTGTATGTGGCTGCAAAGATATAGAATATTTTTTTCATACAAAAAAGTAGAAGGATTTTTTTCTGAATTCATAATGCAGAATGCACAATGCAGAATGCATAATTCACAATGCACAATTCTTTTTTCCCCACCCAACCCTCCCATGGGAGGGCTTCCAACCCATCCCTAAATCCCTTCCCAATCCCTGGGAAGGGACTTAACCGCTTCTCCCCGTCGCTCGTTCATTAAGGTACTGCTCCCTTTTTCTGCCGGTCGCAGTAGTGTTTTACGCAACAGAGTCGCGATTTTTGTGTTCGCTACGCTCACCGTGCTGCGGACAGGGCGCGCCCTGTCCCTACATGCGTGGCGATTTCACATTAGGTAGGCGTGGAAACTGTTCAAATATTATTCAAATAATTCAGAACGTTTCACGTCATGTTTTAACTCGCTATCGCTCGTACGGGCGGGCACAGTGACCCGCCCCTACACCGTGGCACATGACCGTGCACCATATGATTGTTTAGTGTACTGTGTTTAGTGTGCTTGCACGGTTTCGTGCACAATGCCTGTCCCCCTGACCCGCTATATCTACCCCATTTCATCGCAGCTCGGTTGCCCCCTCTTTTGGAGGGGGTACGGGGGAGGCCTCCCCAATTCTTTTTTCCCCACCCAACCCTCCCATGGGAGGGCTTCCAACCCATCCCTAAATCCCTTCCCAATCCCTGGGAAGGGACTTAACCGCTGCCTTCGGCGATTTTTTCTCGCCATGGTAAAGTCGAAACACGTTTCACTTTGCACATTTGGCTTATCGAAAAAATTATCTCCCCGTCGCTCGTTCATTATGGTACTGCTCCCTTTTTCTGCCGGTCGCAGTATTATTTTACGCAACAGAGTTGCGGTTTTTGTGTTCGCTACGCTCACCGTGCTGCGGACAGGGCGCGCCCTGTCCCTACATGCGTGGCGATTTCACATTAGGTAGGCGTGGAAACTGTTCAAATATTATTCAAATAATTCAGAACGTTTCACGTCATGTTTTAACTCGCTATCGCTCGTACGGGCGGGCACAGTGACCCGCCCCTACACCGTGGCACATGACCGTGCACCATATGATTGTTTAGTGTACAGTGTTTAGTTTGCTTGCACGGTTTCGTGCACAATGCCTGTACCCCTGACCCGCTATATCTACCCCATTTCATCGCAGCTCGGTTGCCCCCTCCTTGGGAGGGGGAGAGGGGGAGGCTGCTGGTGGGTCTGGATGGTTACAAAAGAGGAACAATTGCGTCTTTTAAAAGTAAAAAAGTAAAGAGTATGGTGTAAGAACACTCAACACTCAACGCTCAACATTCAACAAAAATAAAAAAGAAACATGAAAGAAAAAGCAATGAACGTGAAACTGGTGGTCAGACCCATCGTGGGATGCCTGACACATACACATTTCTGGGAAGGGCCGTGCCGTGCGGGCTATGCCAAGGACATGACACCCGAGGCCGAGGATGCCGCCGCCACCGCCGCCTTCGCCGCCGCTCAGGAGATGCTCAAGGGCGCTACGCCCGAGATGCAACTGTTGCCCGCTATCGACGCCCGCTACAACGAGTCGTTCGTGGTGAGCCGCGAGCTGTATGCACAGATAGAGGAGCGACTGGACGAGGTCGATTTCTTCCTCTGCATGAACTGGCGCATCCCCAAGCTGGAGCGCTACCGCAAACCCGTGGTCATCCTGCAAAACGGCAACGAGGGCATCGACTTCGCCGCCTACTGCCGCAGCATCGGCGTGGAGGCCTACGTGTGCATGGATCTGCGCGACCTGAACGAGATAGCCCATGTGCTGTGGGTGCGCAAGGTGGTGGCCAACACCCGCGCGCTGGTGCTCACACACGGTTCGATGCCCACCTTCGGCATCCAGAGCGTCATCCGCGACCCGGAGCTCATCCGCTCACGCTACGGCATGGAGATTGTGAAGATGCCCTTCCGCGACATCTTCAAGTATATGGACGAGGTGACCGACGAGGAGGCCCGCCCCATCGCCGAGCGCATCATCGGCGGTTCGCTGGAGACCAAAGTGCGCCAAGACTGGTTCATCAACGACATCAAATATTACTTAGCCGCCAAGCGGATGATGGACGCTTACGACTGCAACGCCTTCTCCACCGCCTGCCATGAGCTGTGCACGAGCGAGATACCACAGCAGCGTAAGTTCACCCCCTGTGTGTGCCACTCTCTGCTCAAAGATGAGGGCTACCCCAGCGGTTGCGAGGAGGACCTGAACGCCCTGCTGGCCATGACCATCATGCAGGCGGCAGCCATGCGCCCCGCCTTCATGGGCAACCCCAACATGGAGACCGACGAGATGCTGCGCATACACCATGCCGTGCCCGCGCTGTGCATGAACGGCTACGGCAAGAAGCCCCTGCAATACAAGCTGTGGGCCTTCACCGGTCAGGGTTTCGGCGGCAAGCTGCAAGTGGATTTCACCGAGAACGAGGAGAAGTACGTGACGCTGGGCCGCTTCAACCCGCTGGCCGACACGCTGAGCCTGGGTCGCGGCGAGGTGCTGAAGTCGGAATATGACGCTGTGTATTGTTCGCCCTACTACTACATCCAGATGGACGACGCGCGCGCCTTCATGCACCAGTTGGCTGGTTTCGGTCACCATCAGGTGCTCATCTTCGGCGACTACACCCGCATGCTGCGCCAGATAGGACAGGTGATGGGATTCAAGATTGAAGGAAAAGTGTAAGAGTGTGGTTTACCTGAATAACGCAGCAACGAGTTTTCCGAAGCCTCCGTCGGTGGTGCAAGCCGTGACGGAGGCATTGGCAAACGCGCCTGTGAATGCCCTGCGCAGCAACCTGGCGGAATCGGACGATGTGCTGACCGATCTGCGCAGGAAACTGGGGACACTGTTCCATATCGCCGACTACGAACGGATCTATTTCTGCAGCAGTGCCACCGATGCCGTCAACCGTGTGCTGGGCGGACTGCGCCTGTCATCCATCAAGGCCGCAAAAGACAACCACAACAGCGTGCTGCGGCCATTGATGAACGACACACGATACCTAACAACCACTAACTTAGAGGGGGAACAAAGTTACCACGCCGTTTGCAGAACGCGAGCTGTGTCCCCCTCCTTCGGAGGCGATTTAGTCCTTAAGCGGACAAAATCTTCTACGGGGGAGGCTTTGCTGATTCTCCCTCACTGCTCAAATGTGACGGGACGGATACACGATGTGAGACGGGTGGCAGAAGAGGCGCACAGGCAGGGGCGATTGGTGATGGTGGATGCGGCGCAGAGCGCCGGTTGCATCCCCATTGACGTGGATGGCTGGGGCATCGACATCCTGGTGTTCACGGGTCACAAGGCGCTATTCGGACCCACGGGCACCGGCGGCTATTACGTGCGGTGCGGCATTGACTTGCGCCCTACACAGTGGGGCGGCACCGGGCGCGACAGCAGCGTGATACGCTATGACGACGGCGACTGGGAATATGAGGTAGGCACACAAAACGCCGTGGGACTGGCCGGACTGCGTGCCGGAATCGATTATGTGCTGGAGCGGGGAGTGGAGAATATTTTCCGGAGGTTGCAGACTGAGACGCTGTGGCTCATCCACGCCCTGCAAGAGATGCCACGGGTGAGGGTCTATTCCGCTCGGGATGACGCTGCTCAGGGGCCCGTGGTGAGCTTCAACATCGAGGGCCTGCACCCGGCCGACGTGGGGTATATCCTGCAAAACAGCTATGGCATCACCGTGCGCACGGGTCTGCACTGCGCCCCGCTCATCCACGAAGACCTTGGCACACAGCCAGACGGCACCGTGCGCGCCAGTCTGAGCGACTTCACCACTTACGAAGACCTCATAGCATTGGCCGAAGCCGTGGGCGACATCTGTCAGAGCCTGAAACGTAAATAGAGGTGAGAGGTAAGAGGTAAGAGAATAGCAGGGGCAGGGGGCAAGGGGCAAGGGGCAGGAGATATGCTCCGTGCACGAAACCGAGTAAAAACCCTAAGCCTAAACCCTAAACCATATAGAACACTAAACCCTCAACCCTAAACCATATAGAACACTAAACCCTAAACCCTAGACCATGACCATCACACGTATCACACCTTCGCCTGAGCCCTGCCAAGAAGCTGGATGGGCTGCATGGCAATGGCATCTGGACAGCACCGTGACGCGCGAGTTAGCCGTCGGTTTGCGATCTCTGGGGTCGCTGATGCTGTTGGACACGCTGCGGCAACCATTTTTCAAGATCGAGAGCCACCACTATATGATCAAGGGACTGCTGGGCGACAGCAGCATTCGCGTGGCGTGTCATAGAGACTACCAAGACGAACTGGAAACGATTCAGCATACCATCGAACAACTCTAATCACCTAACAACCTCAGATGAGACTTATCCTACTACTAACCATCAACATTCTTCTGTCGGCCTTGCCCCTGCGGGCAGGCGAGATTATCGTCAGCGAGGGCGAAAGCATCCACCACGCCCTGCGCCAGGCACGCGAATGGCGACGCACCGCCGACCCACGTTGTGAGGGCGGCATCACCATCCATCTGGCCCCCGGGCGCTATTACATGAACGAGCCCCTGTTTCTGCGTCCCGAAGACAGCGGCACCGCCGCCTCGCCCACCATCATCCGCGGCGACGGCGCAACCCTCTGCGGCGACCCGCGCCAGCAGCACACACAGCTGTGGCCGCGCCAAGGCATGGAGCGCATGACCGCTTTCGATGCCGAGAGCCGCACCATCACCATCCCCACCCCGCCCGCCGAGGTGCTGCAAGCCAAGGGCTTGGAGATGGTGGTGCACCAGCGCTGGGCCATCGCCATCCTGCGCGTGAAAGAGATGAAGGTGCAAGGGGCACAGACCGTGGTGACCTTTCTGGACCCCGAGAGCCGTCTGGAGTTCGAGCACCCGTGGCCGCAACCCGTCATCGGCGGCGAACGGGGTAACTCATCGTTTCTGTTGCGCACCACCGAACAGCGCGACGGCATCGAGCAGCTGGTCATCATCGACGGAGCCAGCCATGTAAGTTTCGAGGGCATCGCGTTTGAGCACACCTGTTGGAACCGGCCTCTGCACCGAGGACACGTGACGCTGCAAGGCGGGTTCCCCCTCATCGACGCCTACAAACTGAAAGAGAAAGAGGGACTGCCGTGGGACAGCGGACTGGAAAACCAAGCCTGGGTGGAGCGCCCCGTGAGTGCGGTGAGCGTGCGGAATGCCCACCACGTCAACTTCAACGGTTGCCACTTTCAGCACCTCGGCGCCACCGCCCTCGACCTCATCGACCAAGTGAGCGACTGCACGGTTGGCGGATGCCGGTTTGACGACATCGGCGGCACAGCCATCATGGCCGGGTCGTTTGCTGAGAGTCCGCGCGAGGTACACCGCCCCTACACCGACCTGGCGGAGCGCTGCGAACGCATCACCATCCACGCCAACACCATCCACGACGTGAGCAACGACGACTGGGGTGCCGTGGCCATAGCCTTGGGCTACGTGCGTGACTGCACCGTGAGCGACAACACCGTCAGCACGATGAACTACAGCGGCATCTGCGTGGGATGGGGCTGGACATCGCACGACACCGGCATGCGCAACAACCGCATCACGGGCAACCACGTGAGCGACTACGCCCGCCAGCTCTACGACGCCGGCGGTATCTACACCCTGTCAGCCCAGCCCGGGTCTGTCATCGCCCACAACCTCATCTCACAGCCCTACCCCGCCCCCTACGCCACCAACCACCGCGGTTTCTGCATCTACCTCGATGCCAAGACCGACGGCTACACCATCGACGACAATAAAACCTATCCATACACACCAACTGGCAGTCGCCCGATACGCCGCGACGAAATCGGCGACAACCACCCAGGACCCAACCTTATCTTCAAGCAATGAAACAGACCAATTACCACCTATTCGACTTCATGGACTTCGACCCGGCGCTGGAGCGCGACGAAGTGCTGTGGAAAGCATACGCCCCGACCCAGATACAGGAGGCCAGCGGCGACATCATCGTGACCATCCCCTATCAGCAACAGAAGCACCAGGAAGACATGGCCGCCGACACCACTGTGGCACAGCGCAGTTACGACCTCGTGCTGCGCGCCTACGGACGGAAGATCATGCGCCTATATACCAGCATGGCTGGCGACGAGATGACCGACCACGACGACATGCTGCAATACGCCGAGGGCGTAAGGAAGACGCCCCTGCACGTGGAGGCCGACGGGGATGTCTATACCGTGAAAGATGACGAGGGGACGACACGGGCCGTCATCGACCTGCGCGAGCCCGTCATTGACTTCTGGAGCGACCTGCAGCCGGCGCCGCAACCGTGGCCCGACATCACTCTCTACCCCGACGGCGACGAACAGAAACCCGTGGCACTGAGCGACGACCACTTCTCTCCGCCACGCTACGACGCGCTGCCTCTGGGGTTTGTAGGCCTCCCCTGTACAGAGGGGGAACCATCTGACACACGCCCCCAAACAACCGTAGCTGAGCGTGCCACCATTAGTTTTAAATGCGAGGCCGACGAGTGCTTCGCAGGCACGGGCGAGCGGTTCAGGAAAATGGACCTGAGCGGCCAGACCTTCCAACTGAAGAACCAAGACGGGCAGGGCGTGAACAACCGCCGCTGTTACAAAAACATACCTTTTTATCTGTCGAGCCGCCTCTACGGCGCCTTCTACCACACGAGCGACTATTGCAAGTTGTCGCTGGCCGACCACTCCACGCGTTCGGTACAGTTCCTGTGCGACCGCGCCACCCTCGACGTCTATCTCATCGGCGGCGCATCGCCCGAGGAGATACTACGCGGCTACCGCAGTCTGACAGGATTCCCGCAGATGCCCCCGCTCTGGAGCTTCGGCATCTGGATGAGCCGCATGACCTATTTTTCGGCCGACGAGGTAGAGGACATCTGCCACCGTCTGCGTGCCGAGCACTATCCCTGCGACGTGATACACCTCGACACCGGCTGGTTCCGCACCGACTGGCTCTGCGAATGGAAATTCAACCCCGAGCGCTTCCCCGACCCGGAGCGGTTTATCAAGCGGTTGGGCGAACAGGGCTTCAAGGTGTCGCTGTGGCAACTGCCCTACATCGCCGCTGGTGCTGAGCAAATCGACGAGGCACGGGAGAATCATTATATAAGCCTTCCCCCGACCCGCGCTCAGGGAGAGTCTGACACACGCCCCCTAACCCCCTCTAACTTAGAGGGGGAAGATGGGAGCGCGGGCGAGTCGAACTTCTCGACGCTCGACTATGCGGGCACCATCGACTTCACCTACGACAAGGCCACGGAGTGGTATCAGCAGAAACTGCTCAAGCCCCTCATCGACATGGGTGTGAAGTGCATCAAGACCGACTTCGGCGAGAATATCCACATGAACCACCGCTACCACGGCAGCACGCCCGAACGGCTCAACAACATCTACGGACTGCTCTACCAGCGGGCGGCATACGAGGCACTCCCTTCCGACGGTTGCATCTGGGCGCGTGCCGCCTGGGCGGGTTGTCAGCGCTATCCGCTGCACTGGGGCGGCGACAGCGAGAGCTCGTGGGCCGGCATGGCGGGGTCGCTCAAGGGCGGCCTGCATTTCGGCCTGAGCGGCTTCGCCTTCTGGAGCCACGACGTGCCGGGGTTCCACTCCACGCCCAACTTCATGAACTCGCCCTTAGACCCCGAGGTGTATGTGCGGTGGACACAGTTCGGTGTGTTCACCTCGCACATCCGCTACCACGGGTCGTTCAAGCGCGAGCCGTGGCACTACCCCACCATCGCCCCCATCGTGAAACGGTGGTGGAAGTTGCGCTACCGTCTGCTGCCCTATATCATGATGCAGAGCGAACGGGCGTGCCGCAGCGGACTGCCCCTGCTGCAGGCCCTGCTGCTGCGCCATCCCCACGACCGCCAGTGCTGGCACATCGACGATGAGTATTACTTCGGCGACGTCTTTCTGGTGTGCCCAGTGATGAAAGCAGGAGGGAAACGGGATATATACCTGAGCCTCCCCCTGTCCCCCTCCGAAGGAGGGGGTAACCGAGCTGAGACGAATGGCGAGGGTGATGAGAGTGAGAATTGCTGGGTGAATATCTTCACGGGCGAGCGATATGAGGGCGGACGGTGGTACTACGACGTGGAGACGCCACTCGACGAGATGCCCGTATTCATGCGGCCCGACGCCCGAATTGCCGTCTATCCCGAGGATGTAGATAGCACCGACGAGATGGACACGAATCGGTATGAGCTGTGGGGAGTGAAGGAGTTTGTGGAGTATTTTAAAACGTGGACAATATGAACAGCCATTACATGCAAGGACTGGACTGGGTGATCCTGGCCGTCTATTTCGCCATTCTGTTAGCCATCGGCCTATGGGCCAGTATGAAACGTAAGAAAGAGAGCAGCCTGTTTCTGGCCGACCACTCGTTGCGGTGGTACCACATCGGATTCTCGATGTGGGGCACCAACGTAGGTCCGTCGATGCTCATCGCCAGCGCGAGCGCCGGTTTCACCACGGGCGTGGTGTCGGGCAACTACGCGTGGTATGCCTTTGTGTTCATCGCCCTGCTGGCCTTCGTGTTCGCCCCCCGTTATCTGGGCGCTAACATCAGCACGCTGCCCGAGTTTATGGGGCTGCGCTTCGGGCAGAGCACACGCAACATCCTGGCATGGTACACCATCGTGACCATCATCATCTCGTGGCTGGCACTGACACTCTTCGCTGGCGGCATCCTCATCCGTCAGGTGTTCGACATCCCCATGTGGCTGTCGGCCTCCATCCTGCTGCTGATCTCCGCCTTCTTCACCATGCTCGGCGGTCTGAAGGCCGTGGCCTATACCAATGTGTACCAGATGATCCTGCTCATCGTGGTGTCGGCCACGCTCACCATCGTGGGCATCAGCAAAGTGGGCGGCATCGGAGCCCTGATAGACAAGGTGCCGGGCGACTACTGGGTGCTCTTCCGTCCGAACAGCGACGAAGCGTTCCCTTGGTTGCCTATCATCCTGGGCTATCCCATCATGGGCGTATGGTTCTGGTGCACCGACCAGAGCATGGTGCAGCCCGTATTGGCCGCCAAAGACCTGAAAGAAGGGCAGAAAGGCACTAACTTCACCGGATGGCTGAAGATATTAGACGTGCCCCTGTATATCCTGCCGGGCATCATCTGCTTCGCCCTCTACCCCACCCTGTCGAACCCCGACGAGGCCTACCTGACGATGGTGGAGAACCTCTTCCCCGTGGGCATGGTGGGACTGGTGTTTGCCGTGCTGACCGCCTGTCTGGTCTCGACCATCGGTTCTGCACTGAATGCGCTGAGCACCGTGTTCACGATGGACATCTACGTGAAGAAGTTCAACCCCGAGGCCTCGCAGCAGCGCATCAACCACGTGGGGCGCATGGTGACCGTGGTAGGATCGGTCATCGCCATCACCCTGACCGTGGCCATCGACAGCATCAAGGGTCTGAACCTGTTCAACGTGTTCCAGTCGGTGCTGGGCTTCATCGCCCCGCCGATGACCGCCGTGTTCCTGCTGGGTGTATTCTGGAAGGGCATCACGACACGTGCCGCCAACCTGGCTTTGACCGCCGGCACCGCTTTCTGTCTGATCGTGGGCATCCTGTATCTATGGCCGCCCGAGTGGCTGCACTTCGCCTGGCCCCACTTCATGCTGTTGTCGTTCTATCTGTTTGTGATCTTAGCAGCGATGATGATTGTGGTGTCGCTCCTTGACAAGAACGGCGAGCGTCATCCCATCCCCACGCCGGTGTATGCACAGCGTTCGGGGTTGGTCATCGGATTGTGGGTGGCGTTGTTCGTGGTGATGATAGCGTTGTATTATATTTTTAATTGACTTTTTTCCCCACCCAACCCTCCCATGGGAGGGCTTCAACCCTATTCCAAGCCCTTTCCCTCTCCAGGGAAAGGGTTTCAACCGCTCCTACCCGTCGCTCGGACATTAAGGTACCCTCGGACCATCAGAGGTCCGGGGTGTTTTTTGTGTTCGCTCCGCTCACCGCGGTGCGGACAGGGCACGCCCTGTCCCTACTTGCGTGACGATTTCCTCCGTTCCTCCATTCCTCCGTATGTATATTACTCTACGGAGTAGAGGGAGTAAAGGAGTTTTTCAGAACTCGCTTCGCTCGTGCGGGCGGACACGGTGACCCGCCCCTACACGTGGCGGGGCATGCTCCATTCATCGTGATTGTCGTGCTAACCACTCCCTCCCCTCGGGGAGGTCCGGGGAGGGGGCTAAAAAAAGGGCTGCCCGTCTGGGTAGCCCTTCTCGATGAAACATGATTAAACCTAAAAATACTAATCCTATCTGTATGCGGGATTCTGATAAGCTTCTTTCTCCTCCTTGGTCATCTCCATGCCGTCGAGCTGTCCTTGTGGGATCGGACGGAGGTAATAACCAGCGGGGATGGTGCGGGTGAAGGTCTCCAGGTTGCGGTCGGTGTAGCCACTGCCTGCGATGTGGTAGGTGCTAGCCTTCTCGGCCCATGTCTGCGTGCGCACCAGGTCGTACCAACGGTATCCCTCGCCCCAGAACTCGCGTGCGCGCTCGTCGAGGATATAGTCGATGGTGATGGTAGCGGGCGTGGCAGCCACCATGGCAGCGCTGTTGTCGATGGCGGGCTCTACCTTGACATTGTCGTTCTGGTTGAACGACATCTTACCGGCACGTGCGCGGAGCACATTCACCATCTCGCGTGCGGCGGCGTTGTCGCCTTTCTTCACGGCAGCCTCGGCAGCGATGAGATAGAGCTCAGAGAACTTAGCGATATTCCACGGACGCGGGCTACCGCCATTGACCTTCGAACCCAGTGAACCGTTGTTGTCAGAGCGGATGATACCGATCTTCCAGTTGATGGGGAACTTCTTGCGGCTGATGTGGTTGACACCGATTACGAAGTCGGCTCTGTCGGGCAGTGTTCCGAAGCCCATGCGCAGGTCATTCTTCGAGTAGTCGATATTCGCATCCTCGCTCTCGGGCAGCCAGCTGAAGAACACCTCGTCGGGTTTCACCTGCATGCCGTTGGCACCGATGACGTAAGGCTCTGTGTTGCCCGACTTGTTCCAGTTGGTGTGGTATCGCAGGGTGAAGGTAGCGTCGTAGCGCGAGTCGATGGCCTTGACGGCATCTTCCCACACACCGCCAGCGATGAAGTTGTCGGCGATAGGAGCCATACGGGTCCAGGGGCGACCAAGAGCCTGCACGGCCTCACGCTGAATGGGAGCGATGACGCCACCCGAGGCAGCCGTGGCCTGCATCTCAGTGTAGTTCCATGTCGTCATCCAGTAAGCGAAGTTCTCGGGCGAACCGCCGCCACCCCAACCGTAGCCGGCACCGCCGTTACCATACTTCTCGTTCTCGTCGTGGTCGGCAAAGAGCATGATCTCGGCATTGCGGTCGTTGGCACCCAGGTTCACGTCGTAGAACGTAGCTTGCAGTTTATACGGTCCGGGGTTGTCGATAGCCGTCTTAGCCACAGTATAAGCCTGGTTGAAGTACCAAGCGGCATCGTGACCGTCGAGGTCGGCGCGGTTGCACTCAGGATAGGTGGGGATGTTTTTCGGGTTCTCGAGCCACCATCCGAAGGTGAGGTAAGCCTTGGCGAGGAAGAGTCGTGCCAGGTTTTTGGTAGCCGCACCGGTGACGCGCGGACTCTCGGGCAGATCGTTGACCGCCTTGTTGAGGTCGGCGAAGATAGCCTGATAGACCTCGGGCACGGTGTTGCGCACCGATGTACGCACGGTAGAGGTGTTGAACTTCAGGTTGCCTGCACCCAGGTCGAGTGGCACGCCGCCGAAGGTCTGCACAAGGAGGAAGTAGTCGAATGCGCGGAAGAAGTAGGCCTCGCCGATGAGCGATGGGCTCATGCCGGCCGCCTCGCCATTCTCGATGATACCGCTGGCGGTGTTGATGTTGGCGAAGGCCGTGCCCCAGAGCACATCTGAGCGGCTGGTGGTAGAGGTGAGCTGGCCGACACCCGAGAGGTCGGCATCCTTGAAGTTGCCGTCGGCCGACTGCGCATAGGTATATTCATCGGTACCCGTCTCGCAGATGTTCAGCCAGTAGCCGTTGCCATAGAAGTAGCGCAGGTGTGCATAGAGCGAAGTCAGACCGCCCTCGATGCCGTCTTCGGTGTTGAAGAACGACGGAGCCAGTTTGCTGCGCGGTTCCTCGTCAAGGATATCCGAACACGAAGCCATCGTGACACCCAAGAGGCAAGCGGCAGCTAAATATTTGAAATTCGTTTTCATTGTCTTTTAATTTTTATATGTTGTTGATGGGTCGCACAAATAATAGTCAATTGTGAATTGTCAATTAGAACGTCACGTTGAGTCCGAAGAGGAAGTTGCGCGTGGCCGGTGTGTTGTAGCCGATGATGGGCAGGCGGTGCTTGCCTGAGTATTCATCGAAACGGACCGCCGTGTTCTCATTAGCCCATGAGTTGGTCTCGGGGTCGAGTCCGCTCTCGTTGGTGTAGGGCGAGAAGAGCACGAAGGGGTTCTGCACAGTAGCGTAGAGGCGCAGGCGGCTGATGCCGAGCTTCTTGATGGCGGGCAGGTTCTCGAAGTTGTAGCCCAGCGTGATGGTGCGTACCTTCAGGTAGCCGGCGTTGAAGTAGCCGAGTGTGCTGCCGTATTTGGGGTTATCACCGCTCTGGATGCCACCGGGTTTCGGGTATTTGGCACCGGTGTTGTCCTCAGTCCAGTAATCCACGTCAAGCTGTCCGCGGCGGCCTGTGAGCATGTTGAGGTAACCATTTGACGAGTGGATGGCCGAGATGAGCTTGCCACCAATCTGGAAGGCGCCGATGACGGTGAGGTCGAAGTTCTTGTAGCTGACTGTGGTGTTGAAACCGCCGAGGAGGTCGGGCTCCATATCGATCACCTGTCTGTCGGCGGGACCGATGGCGCGTACGGGGGTGCCGTCCTCTTTATAGTCGCCGGTGTATTCCACCTTGATCATACCCACGTTGCCACCCGGCTCGAGGATGTCGAGATAGGGGTCGCCCTCCTGCCAGAGACCGATTTTCTTATAGTCGTAGATGACGTCGATGGGGTGACCGACGAACCAGCGGTTGGCCTCGTCTTCCTCCTGTCCGGAAGCCAGGGCGGTCAGTTTGTTGCGGTTGGCATAGAGGTTGATGCCAGCGTCCCAGTTCCATCCGTTCTTATTGTCGATGATGGTGCCGTTGAGGGTGAACTCGAAACCTTTGTTCTCGGTCTTACCGATGTTGCCGGTGAAGCTGCTCACACCCGATGTGCTGGGCAGAGAGACATCGAGCAGGATGTCGTTGGTCTTCTGGATGTAGTATTCGAAGCTACCGTAGAGTCGTCCGTTGAAGAACGAGAAGTCGAGACCGAAGTTCCAAGTCTTGCTGTACTCCCATCCGAGTTCGGGGTTGGGCAGAGCGGTCACGTAGAATCCGGGCTTGTAGAGCGAACCGAAGTTATAGTTGCGCGTAGCGAGCGTACCCATGGTAGAGTACGGGCTGATGCTCTGGTTAGAGGTTTCACCATAGCCGATGCGGAGTTTGAGGCTGGTGAGCCAGTCGAGGTTCTCCATGAACGACTCGCGGTGGATGTTCCAACCCACGCTCACTGCGGGATAGGTGTGCCACTGGTGACCCTTGGCCAGGCGCGAAGAACCGTCGGAACGGATGGCAGCCGAGATCATGTACTTATTGTCGTAGGAGTACATCACACGTCCCATCCACGAGATGAGTCCGCTGCGCCAGGTGTTGTAGTTGGCCAGGTTCATCTCGCCGTCGGCCTGGTCGAGCGCATAGTAATGGAAGGCGTCGTTGAAGATGCCCTGTGCATTGGCGCCCGTCTGCTCGTAAGCCGTCTCCTCGGCCGAGTACATGCCCACGATGTTGAGGCTGTGCTTGTCGGCGAAGGTACGGTCGTAGGTGATGAGGTTCTCAATCGCCCAGTTGCGGGTGGAGCTCTCATTCATGTTGCCGCCGTTGACGGCATTCTCGTCTTTGTTGTTGACGCCGGTGCCGGTGAATCCACCATATTTATTGGTGCGGTAGTTGAGACCGATGTTGATGCGGTACGAGAGACCTTCGACCCACGGGCATTTCACCTCGCCGAAGAGGGTGTTGTACGAACCGATACCCTTGTTCTCGCTCACCCAGTAGTCTTCCCATCCCTCAATCTGGTCTTTGGTGATAACCACCTGGTCGTCGGCTTGGAGCGACACATAGCGTTTCAGGTTGCCGTTCTCGTCGTAGGGATCCACGAGCGGGGGCATGCTCAGCACACCGTAGATATTGCTCACGCCCTTGGTCTTGCGGTAGCTGTTGTTGGTAGAGAGTCCGAAGTGGAAGTACTTGCCCACGAACTGGTCGAAGTTACCACGGATGCTGTAGCGGTCGAAGCCCTGTGTGGGCACGACAGACCCGTCGTGATAGTAGCCTGCGCCGAAGCTGTAGCTGCCGCCGTTGGTGCCGCCCGACACGGTGATGTCGTGGTTGGTGCTGATGCCCGTCTGGTAGTAGAGATCCTGCCAGTCGGTGTTCACGTCGTCGCTCTCTGCGAGCGAGTTCTCGTACTTGCCGGCATATTTGCGGAACTTGGCGAAGGTAGGACCGTCCATCATAGGATATTTGTGGAAGACGGTCTTGAAGCTCACGTATCCGTTGTAGCTCACCTTGGCGGGAGCGCCCTGATAGCCCTTGTTGGTGGTGATGATGATGACACCGTTGGCACCGCGGCTACCATAGATAGCGGTGGCAGAGGCATCCTTGAGGATATCCATCGACTTGATGTCGGCGGGGTTGATATCCGAGAGGTTGCCCATGAAGGGGATACCATCGAGCACGATGAGCGGGTCGTTGCTGGCGCTGAGCGAGCGCTGACCGCGGATGCGAATCTGCATCTCTGCACCCGGCTGCGATGATGTCTGAGTCATAAGCACACCAGCCACGCGGCCTTGCAGTGCCTGTGCGGCGTTGGCGGCAGCCACCTGGTTGAGTTTCTCGCCGCCCACGTTAGCCACCGAACCGGTGACCGCCTCACGGCGCAGGGTGCCGTAACCGATGACCACCACCTCGTTGAGGCTCTTTCCTTCCTCTTCGAGTGTGACGCTGTAGTTAGAGTCGGAGCCGACCCGTACTTCCTGTGTGACGTAGCCCACGTAAGAGAAGACGAGCGTAGCGCCGGTGTTGACACTGAGTGAGAAACGTCCGTCGAGGTCGGTCACAGTACCATTGGTAGTACCTTTCTCGAGCACGGTGACACCCACGAGCGGTCCGGAGGAGTCGCCCACGTAGCCTGTCACATTCTTTGCTTGCTGCGTTGCGCTGACCTCATTGATGTCGGGTGCAGCTGCTACAGCCTGTGAGGTGCCGAGCAGTCCGAAGACCGAGCACAGCCCCACGCAACAGATAGTTTTTCTTAAGTTCACATGCATAGCATTTAATGATTAGTTGTTAATAATATAATTAGGTGAAAATATGCTTAAGAGGTGAGAGGTAAGAGGTGAGAGGTAAGAGGTAAGAGGTGAGAGGTAAGAGGTAAGAGGTGAGAGGGGTGAGGGGTAAGATTTAAGATTTGTTTGTCGGGTGTATATTTATTTGATTAGTTAGAATGTTGCAAAGATAGGGTTAAAATCGTAATATCGCGTAGAAAAAACGTTTCATCGTGCTTTGAAAACGTTTCATCATGGAATTATTTTAAAATTATTCCGGATTCCCGTCATTCTTGGCTGCGTTTTCGGCATATTCGGTGGGAGTCATGCCGTAATAGCGTTTGAAGACGGTAGAGAAATACGTCTGGTTGTTGAACCCTACGGAGTAGGCCACCTGAGCGATATTGATCTTTCCCTCGCGTATGAGGCGCTCGGCCTGCTGCAAGCGCAGGTTGCGGATAAACTCACCGGTAGAGATGCCGGTGATCTCCTTCATCTTGCGGTGCAGCTGCGTGCGGCTGAGCCCCACCTCCTCGGCCAGTTTATCGACATTGAAGTCGGGATCTTGCAGGTGCTGGTTGACGGTTTTCATGATACGTTCCATCAGGGAGTCGTTATTGCCCTTCACCTCCACGTTCTCCACCTTGTCTTCCTGCGTCTGCGCGCCTGTGAACTTGCCTCTGAGGCGTCGGACGTTGTCAACGAGGTTGTCGATGAGGATGTGCAGTTCCTCCATGTTGAAGGGTTTAGCCAAATAGGCGTCGGCCCCCTTCTTGAGTCCTTCGAGGCGGTCGCTCACCTCGGCTTTCGTGGTGAGCAGGATGACGGGGATATCACTGATGTGGGTATTCGACTTCAGTTGTTTGAGGAATGTGAGTCCGTCCATCTCGGGCATGATGACATCGCTGACCACGAGGTCGTAGTCGTCGTTGGTGAGCAGCATCTTGAGCGCCTCTCGGCCATTGGTAGCCGTATCAATCTTATACCATTCGCTCAACTCGTTTTTGATATACTGCGCCACCTCGATGTCATCATCCACCACGAGGAGCCTGAAGTTGCGCGACGCCTGGTGCTTGCCGCCGCTGCGTTTGTGCTCCAGGTCGGCAATCTCCTCCGGTTTGAGGTGATCGGCGCCGAGCGGTATATTGACCACCATGCACGCCCCCTTGACCCCGTCGGTGCGGTTGAGCGCCTTGATGGTGCCGCCATGCAGTTGCACGATGGCCCGGCACAGGTTCAGTCCGATGCCCGTGCCCTCGATGTGCAGGTCGCTATTGTTCTCGCCTTGGTAGAATCGCTCAAAGAGTTTGTCGGTCTTGTCGTCTTTGAACCCGATGCCGTTATCTACCACTTGTATTTGCACCTCTTTGTCGTCTTGACTGAGAATCACCCTCACCTCGCCCCCGTCGAACGTATATTTAAATGCGTTGGAGAGGAGGTTGCTGATGACCTTGTCGAACTGTATGCGGTCGATGTAGGCCATGACCTTGGGCTGTAGCGGAGAGAAGGTGAAATTGATGCCCCTCTGCTTCGCATTGTAATGATAGAGCGAGCAGATGCCGGAGATGAACGGCACGAGGTCGGTCTCGGTGCAGTGCAGGTGCATCTGCTTCTTGTCAATCTTGCGTTCGTCGAGTATTTGGTTGACCAGGAGCAACAGCCGTTGCGCGTTTCGATCGATGATATTGACATCCTCTTTTGTCTCAGGGTCGAGCTGCCGTTGTTTGAGTTTGTTGAGCGGTCCCATGATCAGCGTCAGGGGCGAGCGTATGTCGTGCGTAGCATTGATGAGGAACCGCATTTTCTGCTCTTCGAGGTCGTTGCGCTGTTTCCTGTCGCGGAAGTAGAACACCAGTCCGATGACAGCGAGCGCTGCGAGTGCATAGATGATATACGCCCATGTGGAGGCGTACCAGGGAGCACGCACGGTGACGGTGAGCGTGCAGGTGGCGTCGGAATAGATGCCATTGCTGGTGGCGCGCACCTGAATGGTGTATTTGCCGGGTTTCAGCCGGTTGAACGCCACGGTGTTGCCTCCCTCGGGGAAGGGTGTCCACGCCCCCCCGTTGATGCGGTATTCGTATCTGATGTTATCGGCATTGCGGTAGTTGAGCATCGAGAACTCCATGGCGAAGGTATTCTGTCCGAAGGGAATGACGAAGTCTCTTGCCGCCGTGTTGACGGGTTCGCCTTCGATGGTGAAGCGAGTGAGATACACCTCGCCGTTGAGGTAATCGACGCGTCCGTTCACCTCGTCGGGATAGAACGAGATGACGCCCTCGTTGCTGCCGTAGCAGATGCGGTCGTCGGCTCCATGCACGACGGCACCGAGGATGAACTCGCGCGAGTCGAGTCCGTTGCCGCTGACGTGGCTGATGAACCGTTTATTCTGCTGGTCGTACTGCCAGATGCCCGAGGCGGAGCTGATCCACAGGTCGCCCTTCATCGAACTGACGATGGAATAGACGGGTTTGTTCTCGATATCTTTCGAGTCAGGGAAGAGCGACAGTTTGTTTTTGTCACGTTCATAGATATAGAGACCGCTGTCGGTGCCCACGAGCACATTGCCCTGATGTTCGCAGAGCGAGAAGCACTGCACCCCCTTGAGTTGCACGTCCCATCCGAAGATGCGGAAGTTGTGGTCGGCCGGGTTCATCACGCACACGCCGTTGGAGGTGGCTATCCAGAGCAGTCCGCGGCTGTCGAGCAGGAACGCCTTGACCCAGTCGTTGCACAGTCCCCCCTTCTGTTCATCCACCTGATACATCGACAGTTGGCGTGTCTCGCCCGTCTGCGTGTCATAGATGCAGATGCCCTTGCCGTAGTTGCACACATAGAGTGTGCCCTCGCCGTCGTCGGTCATGCAGTTGATGCCCCATCCGTCGAGTTTGAGTTTAGACTGGCTTGCGCCGGTCATCGGGTTATAGCTATAGAGCACATTCTCGCTGCCCACCCAATACTGTCCGCTCTTGTCGCGGTAGATGCAGTTGGCCCCTGCTGGCGACGCGGGCGCCGCCGAAATCTTCCCGTATTTGTCGAACTGATAGATGCCGCTTTTCTGGACGGTACACCAGATGCTGCCGTTGTCGCCCGCCGCCACACTCGACACACTGCTGCCAAGGATGAAATTCTGGTCGGCGAACTTCCATGTGGCGAAGGCATCACGCCCCTTGCCCATCTCGTAGAGACCTTTTTTATAACAGCTGACCCACAGGTTTTTGTCTTTGTCCTCAAAGAGGTGGTTGACATTGGCCGACGAGAGGTCGTACTTACCATTGGCGTTTTCCACCTTTTGCAGTTTGGTAGTGCCTACGGGGATGACGAACAGACCGCGCCCCGAGGTGCCGACATAGATGTTTCCGGTGTGGTCGATGAGCGCCGTCCGGATAGACACCTCGCCGCCGAGCGACGACATATCGTAGCCCGCATCGACCAGCGTGCCGCTCTGCGCATCGAACCTGAGAATGCCGTACATGCACACGGCGATGAAGCCCGTACTTCCCGTTTTGAGGAACGTGACCACCGGTCCGTATGGCGACACATAATCCTTGGTGGCCGTAGGGTGCAGGGCGCTGACCTTCATCTTGGTGATGGTATCCGTCTGATAAGCCCTCCACAGGTTTTTCTGGTGGTCTTCGAAGAGGAGCGCCACGAAGTCATTGTCTTTTCTTCTGGAGAACTGCGTCTCTTGCGTGATGACATCCTTGTCTTTTCTGACGGCATAGACCCCATATCCCGCCGTGCCGATGAGGATATTGCCGTCGGCATCCTCGATGAGACAGCCCACACGCGGCGTGGTGCCATCAGGGAATTTGTAGCGCACAAAGCGGTTGTTGTCATAGTCGAAGCGCGAGAGGCCACGCGAGGACCCCACCCACAGGCGGTGGCGGCTATCCACGAGCAGACGGGTGATGTCGTTGTCGGGGAGTGATGTAGAATCGTTCTTATCGGTGAAATAATGAATGAAGTGGTATCCGTCGAACCGGTTGAGACCGTAGAGGGTAGCCACCCAGATATATCCGTAACTATCCTGAGTGATATAGTCGATCATACTGCTCGAGAGTTTGTCGGCAGTATATAGCGTGCCGTTGCCTGCCTTGACCGTCGCGGCGGCTGAAAGGCAAAGCATGAGACAGACGTATCTCAATAATAATTTCCGCATTGCTGATTAGGTTTTGAGATAAGACAATAGCTACATGAATGGAAATTTCACGATTCTTACAATTCTGTGTGCCAATGACGGACAGGGCATGCCCTGTCCCTACTTGCGTGGCGATTATTTTTTAGGTGATTCGTCGCCGAAGAGGTATTGGGGCTGGTATCCACCGCAGTCGATGACGATTTTCTCGAAGACGATGGCCGGGTCGAGCGGTTCGATGCGCAAGGTGTGCTGTCCGGCAGCCGCCTGAATGGCCACATCCTTCTCAATCACACGCCGTGCCACGGTGGGATAGTAAATGCTGTAAATATTTTCCGGCTTTTCATTCAAGTTTTCGTTGAAGTTGACCGTCACAGGCTGTTGGTCGTCGAGCGTGACGCGATAGCAGAGTCCGCCCTTGTTGAGGAAGTCGAGTGTGGACTTGACCACCACCTTCACCCCTTTGACGGGAGATGCCGTCTCGAAGCGGTAGGTCAGAGCCGCCCCATCTACGGGAGCGGTGTAGGGCATGAGCGTGACGCCGCTGAGCGTACGTCCCAACCCGGGTATGACGGTCCACCGCGCCTGCGCGGCATCGGTCTTACCGTAGTAGTGCTCGGCCTCGATGGCCACCACCCCACCCTTTTCGCTGAAGGCGAAGCCGTCGGTCTTGACAGCGAGCCGTTTCACCTCGGGCATCATGTTGCCGGGCGCGAAGTCGTCGTTCCAGCTCTTGTAGCCGATATGCTTCTGTGTCATCATGCCGTTCCACTTACCTCCGGCGAAGTCGTGGTTATAAGCCTCGCAGAGCACGGAGTCGCGCCGGAAGTACTCCTCCACCTTGTCGGCCCACCGGTTGGCGTCGGGGTTGCCCTGTTTGTAGAGCAAGTGGTTCATGGCCTGCGCCTGGTACATGCGATAGACATTGGCCATGGCCTGTATGGGGAAGAGGATGAGCTGCTGGTAGGCATCATGGTATTGAGGCTGCAGGGTAGCGTACTGGCGCAGCGCCTCCATCTCGAGCCTGTCGTAGTCGGCCACCACTTGCGCCCATTCGCCCGTTTCGGCGTTGTAGGTATTACGGTCGAGCATCTCGGCCGTGACGCGTCCGTTGTAGCGGCAGCAGAGGTCGAGCAGCCGCGCCGCCTCGTCGGCCTGGTCGTCGCCGAACTGCGTGCGGCAGAAGTCACGAGTATGCTGGGGTATCGTCTCCTTGCCTTTCCATGCCATATCGAGGAAGAACTGTATGGGATATTCCATGGGTTTGAGGTCGCCCACGTTGAGCACCCACAGACGGTCGATGCCGTAGTCGAGCGCCAGAGTGAGCTGTTCCCACATATTAGGAATAGGAGTGACGTTGAGCCATTTCGTGTTGCGCGGCGCCCCCACGTAATCCACATGGTAGTAGAGGCCCCATCCCCCCTTGTGCTGCCGTTCGCGTGCCGTGGGCACCCGCCGCACGTTGCCCCAGTTGTCGTCGCAGAGCAGCATGATGACATCGTCGGGCACACGCATGCCTTTGTCATAGTAGTCGAGCACCTCCTTGTAGAGCGCCCACACCTGTGGCGTCTCCTTGGCGGGCTTTTTTGTCACCTGACTGATGATGCGCCGCTGGTTTTTCACGATGTCGAGCAACAACTTGGTGTCGGCGTCCTCGCTCATGGCCTCGTCGCCGTCGCCCCGCATGCCGATCGTGACGATATCCTCAGTGTTTTTGATGCGTTCGATGCCCTCGCGGAAGAAGCGGTCGAGCACCGCCTTGTTGGTTTTGTAGTTCCACGCCCCGTACTCTTTGCGGTGACGTGCCCACTCCTGATGGTTGCGCCCCATGGGTTCGTGGTGCGAGGTGCCGATGATGATGCCCATCTCGTCGGCCACCTTCGAGTTGAGGGGGTCGTCGGCATAGAAGGCCCACGACCACATGGCCGGCCAGAGGAAGTTGCCCTTGAGACGGAGCAGCAGTTCAAACACCTTCTCATAGAAATCGTGTCCGCCGTAATTGGTGCCGAAAGTGTTTTTTACCCACGACGTGAGGCACGGCGCCTCGTCGTTGAGGAAGATGCCTCGGTAGCGCACGTGCGGTTCGCCGTCGGTATAGCTGCCGTTGAGCAGATAGATGCGGTCGTGGTGAGCCACGGGCACGTCAGCCCAGTAGTACCATGGCGACACCCCCATCTGCCGCGACAGTTCGTAGATGCCGTAGATGGCCCCCCTCTTGTCGCTGCCGGTGATGCTGACCTTACCGTCGGTCACTTGAATGATGAATTTCTCGCGGGCATTCATCTTGCCGTCGAGGGCGATGGTGATATCGGCCCGGTCGGCGCGGTCGGTCAGTGTAGCCTCTGTGCCACACACCATGCCGAAGTCGGCGCACAGGTCGTTGGCCGCCCTGACGATGCCCTTATCGGCACCGTCGTAGTAGATGCTGACAGGCTGGCTTTTGTTGAGGAGCCATCCGTTTCCCTCGAAGTTGACGAACTGTTCGGCGGCCGCAGCTTCGTTCAGCAACGGACCAGCCATGCAAATAGCCAGAATGATTGAGTAACGCTTCATGAGTGATAATTGGGTTAGTTTTCTGCAAAGTTAGTGTTTTTCGAGGTATGTTGTACACATTTTTTATAAAAAATGTTCCCGATGAAACAAAATCAAATGCAATGGCAATGATTTTGTTTCATCGGGAAGATACTATCGGCAGGATAGATACTATTGACAGGAAGCCTCCTTAGAAGTTGACGCCGAGTGTGAGGTTGAAGGCTCCGGTGTGTGTGTCGTCGAAATTGTCTTTCCCCACATTGGCGAGTCCGAAGTCGTAGGCCGCCTCCAGGTACATCTGGTCGATAGACAGTCCGCAGCCCACGCGGATGCCCCCGTCGAGACGGTTGAAGTTGTCGCGGTATTCATCGCTGAAACTGCTGTATGCCGCCCTATTCTGATAGTCTTTGATCTTGCCATTGACCCCGCAGGCGAAGAAGCCGCCGGCAAAGGGTTCCAGCGCCACATCGTAGCCGAGGTCCACCTTATATTTAAAGGTGAGCGGCATTTCCACATAGTCGAGCTGATAAGTGAACTTCTCTCCTTTGTTTTCGCTCTTCCCTCCCTTCTGCGTGAAATAGATGCCCCCTTCGAGGTAGAGTGGAGTGACGTCGGACAGTCGCGTGCCCACGACGACGCCACCGACGAATCCCGTCCGCGTCTTATTGCCATCGAGATAGGGAGAGTCGGAATTGACCGTAGAGAGTCCTAATCCGAAGCGCACGCCGCCATAGGTGTCGCCTGCCCTATCGTGCTGATGCCTGTAAGCATAAGAAGTACGGCTTTTACGTGCGTGGTGTGTTCTGCCGTAAGGATAGCGTTGCGCTTCGGCCGATAATGAAACCAGCCATGCTGTTATCACCAAAAACAATAACTTTTTCATCTTTCTTTGAATTAAACGGTTAGACATGGTGCAAAAATAAAGTAAAAGACGCAGTCTGCCACAGGGGGTTATCCTAATTATTGATAGGGAAATTCCTAAAGTTTAGAGGTGAGAGGTAAGAGGTGAGAGGTGAGAGAATAGTTTGGGGGCAGGGGGCTGCAAATGTTAAAAAAGGAGGGGGGAAGACTGATTTCGGGCAGCATATTTGTGTGTTATTTATTTTTGACGTAATTTTGCAGCCGACTTACAGAGCGTAAGTTAAGGGGTGCCCTACCATTTGGGCTGAGATCATACCCTCAAGACCTGATCCGGGTAATGCCGGCGAAGGGATAGCGCCATCCAGGCGCGCCATGACTTTCCCCCTTAATTGTTTTTTATTTTATATTCATGAGATGAGAAAAACGATTCTCTTCGGCGGCATGTTGTGTGCCGCCAGCCTGTCGGCACAGACCACCGGCCCTGACGCCATGGACACCCTGAAGCTGCAAGAGCTGCAAGAGGTGCAGGTGGTATCTACACGTGCCAACAAAAAGACCCCTGTGGCCTACTCAGACATTAACAAGGCGCAGTTGAAGGAAATCAACCACGGCAAGGACATTCCCTCGCTGCTGAACATGACCCCATCGGTGGTGATGTCGTCTGACGCCGGCATGGGTGTGGGCTACACCGGCATCCACGTGCGCGGCACCGACCCCACCCGCATCAACATCACCGCCAACGGCATCCCCATCAACAACCCGGAGAGTTCACAGGTGTATTGGGTGAACATGGGCGACTTCGCTTCGAGCGTGGAGACGATGCAGGTGCAGCGCGGCGTGGGCACCTCGACCAACGGCTCCGGCGCTTTCGGTGCCACCATCAACATGCAGACCGAGAACGTGGGCATGAAGCCCTACCTGGGCGTTGACCTCTCCGGCGGCAGCTACGGCACCCACAAGGAGACGCTGCGCTTCTCGAGCGGACTACTGGGCGGCCGCTGGGGCGTGCAGGGCCGCGTGTCGAACATCGGCAGCGACGGTTATATCGACCGTGCCTCGACCGACCTCTGGAGCTACTTCCTGCAAGCAGGCTATTTCGACACCAACACCGTGGTGAAGTTCGTCACCTTCAACGGCTGGGAAAAGACCTACATGGCCTGGGACTATGCCACCCGCGATCAGTTCAACACCCTGGGCCGCACCTACAACCCCGCCGGCGAATACACCAACGCGAAAGGTGAGACCGCATATTACGACAACCAGACCGACAATTTCCACCAGCAGCACTACCAGCTCATTTGGAACCAGCAGCTGAGCAACCAGTTCAGTCTGAACGCCGCCCTCTACCACACACACGACAACGGATATTACGAACAATACAAGACCGACCAAAAACTATATAAATATCAGCTTCAGTCAGAGTCAGGCTCCAAGAGCGACCTGATCCGGCAGAAGCACCAGCGGGGCATGCTCTACGGCGCCGTGGCCTCGCTCAACTTTGACAACCGCCGCGGACTGACCGCCAACGTAGGCGGCGGATGGAGCAAATACGACGCCGACCACTACGGGCGGGTGAAATGGGTAAGACTGCTGAACGGCGGCGCCGACTACACCTCGGACATGACCGACATGCACCACCCCTACTACGACAACGAGGCCAAGAAGACCGACTACAACATCTATGGCAAGGTGAACTACGAGCTGCTGCCGGGCCTGAACGGCTATCTCGACATGCAGTTCCGCCATGTACACGTGAAGATGAGCGGTTCGTCGCAGGAATACGACGACAACGGGCAAATGCCGATGGACTGTGACGAGAAGTACAATTTCTTCAATCCCAAGTTCGGTCTCGTCTATCGCTTCCTGCCCGGTCACAGCGTCTATGCGTCGTATGCCATCGCCCACAAGGAGCCCACCCGCAACGACTTTGAAGACATGATGGCCGAGGCCGAAGCCGTGAAGCCCCGCGCCGAGCGGCTGAACGACCTGGAGGTCGGCTACCAGTATGAGAGCAGCGTGTTCTCGGGAGGTTTGAACTTCTACTGGATGGACTACGACAACCAGTTTGTGCTCACGGGTGCGCAGGACAGCAACGGCGAGATGGTGGCCCGCAACATCAAGGACTCGTACCGCCTGGGCGTGGAGCTGACCGCCGGCTGGCGTCCGTTCAAGGGATTCCAATGGGATTTGAATGCCACGTGGAGCATGAACCGCGCCAAGAACATGGAGCTGACCATCATCGATACCGATACGTGGGAGATGTCGAAAGAGAATGTCGGCACGACCCACCTGGCCTTCTCGCCCGACTTCATCCTCGGCAACGTGCTGAGCTACGAATACAAGGGATGGAAAGCCTCTCTGATGAGCAAGTACGTGAGCGAGCAGTATATGACCAACTCCGACTTCAAGACCTACATCGACGAAGACAACGGCGGACGTGAAGTGAGCGCGATGATAGACGGCGCCTTCACCACCGACCTCGACCTGTCGTACACGTTCAAACTGCGTGGCGTGAAAAGCATCAAGGTGGGAGCCACCGTGTATAACCTGTTTGGCAAGAAATACGAAAGCAACGGAGCCTGCGGTCTGAACTTCCGCAAGAACCCGAGCACAGGCAAGGTAGAGGCATTTAACAACCACGACCTGGGCTTCTGGACCTACAGCGTATATTCCGCCCAGGCCCCGACCCACTTTTTGGCACATCTGTCAATCCTGTTTTAGCAATGGAAGAGTTATTACAGTTTTTCGGCGACCACGGACTCAGGATATTAGACATCCTGGGCGCCGTGGTCGGCCTGATTTACATCTATCTGGAATACCGAGCCAGCATCTACCTGTGGCTTGTGGGCATCATCATGCCACTGATAGACATGTGGCTGTATTTTGAAGCCGGTCTGTATGCCGACTTCGGCATGGCCATCTACTATGCCCTCGCCGCCATCTACGGCTACGTGATGTGGCGTTTTTTCAGGAGGCAAGGGACAAAGGGCAAGGAGCGTTTAGAGGAGCAGGAGGCAAGGGACAAGGGGCAGGAGGTATGCTCAGAGGAGCAGGAGGCCAGCGGAGAGGGACTTAAAATTACGCATATACCGCTGAGAAAGCTGAAATGGGTCGTGGTGGCCTTCACCCTGGTGTGGTTGGCCATCTACGAGATACTGGTACACTTCACAGACAGCACGGTGCCCGTCACCGACAGCTTTGTCAACGCACTGAGTATCATCGGATTGTGGGCTTTGGCTCAAAAATATATTGAACAATGGCTCATCTGGATTATCGTCGATGCCTTCTGTTGCGGTCTGTATACCTATAAGGGCATCCCCTTCAAGGCCGGCCTCTATGGCCTGTATGTGATCATCGCCATCTTCGGCTACTTCAAGTGGAAATGGATGATGAAGGTTGAGGGTCGAGGGTCGAGGGTTGAGGGTTGAGGGTCGAGGGATGAAAACTCAGATTGTACAAAAAGTACCCGTAAAGAAGTCACTTGAACAGATGGGGCGCAATCCGTTGGCGCACACAATGTTATAAAATGTTATTAGCCTTAAGAAAACGGTCAAAAAATTTGGATTGAATGCGAAATATGTATTATTTTTGCATAAAAATCAAACAGAATCAATTAAGGTAGTAATATTTTTCGCATGTGTCTCACCTTTGTGAGACGATGTTCGGCTCGTGAGAGTAGAATAATAAAGTTAATTTTTTAGTAAGTTATATGCAATAACGCCGATATCGTGAGATACCGGCGTTTATTTATCTTTTGAGTTTGAAGGCGTTTTCGATGCTATTGATTTCGTCGCAGAATTTTTTGTCGATTTTCATTCTCTGCTCCACCTGCGCGCAACTGTGCAGCACCGTAGAGTGGTCGCGCCCGCCCACGAGTTTTCCGATTCTCGCCGCCGGCATCTTCGTATGTTTCTGCGCCAGGTACATCGACACCTGCCGTGGAATGACGAGTTCCCTTTTCCGGCTTTTGCTGTTGACCGCAGTCGTTGACACCTGATAGTGCTGGCACACCGTCTCGAGGATGTCGTCGATGGTGAGCGGATGGTTATCCACCTTGACCGACCGTTTGATGATTCTCTCGGCCAGTTTCATATCCACCTTGCAGTTATAGACCACCGAATGAGCGAGCAGCGAGTTGATGACCCCTTCCAGGTCTCTGACACTGCCATTAGCGGTGGCAGCGATGTAATTAACCACATCGGCTGGGATATCGAGCCCACCGTGCTTGATTTTCACGTTGAGGATATCGACACAGAGCTGCGGGTCGGGGCGCTCCACCTCGGCGATGAGTCCACAGCTGAACCGTGTGAGCAGTCGTTCGTTCATCCCTTGCAGGTCAACGGGCGGGCGGTCGCATGCGAGCACGATACGCTTGCCGTTGCGGAAGAGGTGGTCGAAGATATGGAAGAAGGTGTCTTGCGTCTTCTGTGCGGTCATCCACTCCTGAATATCATCCACGATGAGGAGGTCTATCGTCTGATAGAAGTTGATGAAGTCGTTGATGGTACCCTGTCTGGCCGCATTGGTGTATTGCACCTGAAAGAGTCTGGCACTGATATAGAGCACTCTTTTTTGCGGGAAGAGCTGTTTGGTATGCACGCCGATGGCATTGATGAGGTGTGTTTTTCCGCATCCTGAGGGTCCGAACACGAACATCGGGTTGAACTGCGATGACTGCGGGTGCTCAGCGATGCTGATACCCACGGAGCGCGACAGTCTGTTGCTGGCCCCTTCGATGAAATTAGCGAAGGTCTGCTGCGGGTTGAGCTGTGAGTCGATTTGTTGCGGCTCGGCGGCGTCGAGCACCGTCGGCGGTTGGTTTCCCTTCGTTTGCGGCACTCTTGGCAGGTTGGTTGCCGTGGTGGTGTCGCTTTCGATGTTAGGTCCAGCCCCTGTAGAGCTATCGGTGACCACATGATACGTCAGTTTGGCCCCCATGCCAAATTCCCTTTTGAGCACTTTCCCGAGCAGATCGACATAGTTCTCCTCAAGGTACTCGTAGATGAACTGCGAAGGCACCTTGATGACCAGTGTGAGTGTCGAGGGGTTGTACGACTCGAACTCAATGGGCTGGAACCATGTTTTAAATTGCTGCTCTGTGACATTCTGCTGTATCAGATATAGACAATTGCCCCAGAGTTGTGCAGGATTATTACTCATTATAAATAAGAATTGATTTAAGAGGGTCAATTAAGACTGTTGTTCATTCGCAAGTGCAAAGTTCGCTATTTTTTTATTTCCGTGCAAATGATGTTTTTCAAAAGGTTGAGTGTTTTTTGCGTAAAATGCTTGAACAGCGCACTTTATGAATCCCGCTGGAAACAGCAAAAAAAATTTACATTTGCAAATTAAAAAGTCATTGAAATTTAGACACTTGCACGCAAAAACCCGCTTTTAACATTTTCACCCGTTCAAGCAAATTTCAGCACTCATAATTGCTTTATTATCAATTCGTTACCACAGATAAATAAAGTAAAAATCATATTTTTTATTATTTAGACACTTTCTAAATTAGAATAAAATTTGGAGATGTTTGGAAGGAAAGGATGTGAAGATAAGCGCTCAAGCGGTCAGGAGCTTTTTGGGACATTGCAAATGCTGATACTCCATGCGGTCGGATTGCAGATCCGACCGAACGAGGCCGGCGAACGAGCGCCGACCGGCATTATTTATCTTTTCTGCCGAAGAGAGAGAAGTGCACGTAGCGTTTCGGGTGCTCACGCAGGTTGACAAGCAAGGAGTCGGCCTGCTGTATTGTCGCATTCAGATTACGATAGAGTGCCTGGTCGTTCATCAACAGACCGAGTGAGCCTTCATTGCTATTGAGTTTCTCAGTGAAGTTCTTGAGGTTGCTCATTGTAGCCTGCAGTTCATTGAGCGCAGCCTGCAAGTCGAGCTGTGCGAGATTGTCTGCCACCTTGCCCGCATTGTCGGCCAGTTGGTTGGTATGGTCGAGCACACCGCCCGCCTTGTCCATGAGCTGCGGCACCTTGCTGTTGACTTGCGCCATGAGCGTATTGAGTTGTGCGGTCGTGGTACGCAGTCCGTTGGTCATGTCGTACACATGATGCAATGTGCCCGCGATGTGGGGGTCGGCGAGGAGCGTGTTGACAGACATGAGTATAGAATCCACCTTGGGCAGCATCTGCTGCACCTGAGGCACCATTTCTCCGATTTTGGCCATTGCCCCGCCGTTGATGCGCCCATCGATCTGTCCTTCGTTAGGCACGAACTGCTGGCTGTCGGAGAAGATGAGGTCCACCCTGACGTTGCCCAGCAAGTCGGAAGAGATCTCGGCCGTCGTCCCCTGTGGGATATTCAGTTCTTTGTGGATGCTTGCCACCGCCACGATGCCCCCCTTTCTGGAGTAATCGTAGTTGATCGACTTGATGGTGCCCACTTTGAATCCATCAGCGAAGATCTGGCATGACTCCGACAATCCGCTGATGTTCGTGAACTTGATATAATAAGTATTATTGTCAGAGAAGAGGCTCAATCCCTTTAAAAAATTCATCCCGAAGAAAAGGATGACCAGCCCCATGATGGCAACGAGTGCGATTTTTACCTCTTTAGAAAAACCTTTCATCTATTTATTAGCGTATTTGTTTTTGTATTTCCGGAAAGCATTGTAAATACCTCTTGCAAGCAGGTCGCGCCCCTCTTCGGAGTTGAGGAACCGCTCTTCGTCGGGAGTGGAGATGAACCCCAGTTCGACGAGGCAGCTGGGCATCGATGTGGCCCTGAGCACAAGGAACCCCGCCTGGTGTACCCCTTTGTTGGTTCTCCCTGCGAGCGAGCAAGCCTCTTGCTGTATGAGCTTGGCCAGTTCGACGCTGTTCGACATATTATTATCCTGCATCAGTTCGAACATGATATAGCTCTCAGCCGAGTTAGGGTCGAAGCCCGCATAGCGTTGCTGGTAGTCTTTCTCATAGAGTATGACCGAGTTTTCGCGTTTAGCCACCTCGAGGTTGTCTGCCGCCCTGTGCATGCCGAGGGTATAAGTCTCAAATCCCCGTGTGATCTTTCCAGCCGGCAGCGCATTGGTATGCACCGAGATGAAGAGGTCTGCCTTGTTTCTATTCGCGATGGCCGCCCTCTCATTGAGCGGGATGAAGACATCCGTCTTGCGCGTATAGATGACCTTTACGTCGGGACAGTTTTGCTCCACATACCTGCCTAAGGCGAGCGCCACGCTCAGGTTGATGTTTTTTTCGTATGAGATGGCGCCTTTGGCCCCGCAGTCGTGCCCCCCGTGTCCGGCGTCGATGACGAGCACGAATTTTCCGTTATGGTCACGTGCTAAAGCCGTGCCAGTCAGTGCGAAAAGAGCAGCCAACAGGAGTATTATTTTTCTGGTCATAATCAGTCGTTTTGTCAATGTTGATAAAATAGCGCACAAATATACGATTTTTATTTGAGAAATGTATATTTATTGTATTTTTTAACTTTTTAGGGGTGACGCAAGGTGAGCGAAACAGTAGCCCCGTCGCAGTCGGCCCCCATCGGCGGGTTGACCTTCGTGATTTGTATGCTCACATATTGTATGTCGGGCCATTGGCTGAACACCTCTGTTGCGATGCGTCCCGCCACATGTTCGAGCAACCGTGAGGGGATGTCCATCTGTTCTTTGACGATACGGAACAGTTCAGCGTAGTTGAGCGTGTCGTCCACATCGTCCGTTTCCATGGCCCGGCTGAAGTCGTAGCCCACGGCGATGGTGACGGTGAAGTCACCGCCTGTGAGCCGCTCTTGCTCCATCACCCCGTGACGGGCAAAGAGCCGGATGTTATTGAGACAGAGCTCTGTCGTTGTTAATTCACGATTCACAATTCAAAATTCACAATTAAGAATTCACAATTCACAATTCTTTTTTCCCCACCCAACCCTCCCATGGGAGGGCTTCCAACCCATCCCTAAATCCCTTCCCAATCCTTGGGAAGGGACTTAACCGCTCCTACCCGTCGCTCGTTCATTAAGGTACTGCTCCCTTTTTCTGCCGGTCGCAGTAGTGTTTTACGCAACAGAGTTGCGATTTTTGTGTTCGCTGCGCTCACCGTGCGCATCTGTTTATTGGGTGCTAAGTGTTGAGCACCCTTGTACTGTTTTGTTACAGCAATTCAGCTCGTGTC
>CAMVAT010000020.1 GCA_947165505.1 uncultured Prevotellaceae bacterium
CAGTGTTTAGTGTACAGTGTTTAGTGTACAGTGTTTAGTGTACAGTGTTTAGTGTTCTTATTATGTTGAGGGCTTGAAAGTAGGGACAGGGCGTGCCCTGTCCGCATGTAGTTGCAATTTGATATTCTCACTACGGACAGGGCACGCCCTGTCCCTACTTGTGTGGCGAGGTAATCTCTTTTGTTGAGTGTTGAGTGCTCGTGGCATATCACTCCCCTCCCTACAAGGGAGGGGTCTGGGGGTGGGTCTTACTATTTTCTATCGGCCCGTTGTTTTCCCATGTGTTGCCGGGTCCGTTAGAGTTTTTCAGGTATTTCTCCGTAGGTGTCCAGTTGTTGCGTACGGTGATGCCTGAACTGCCCTCATCGGTATAGAGGTAGAACCAGTGTTCGGGGTCGTGTACGTAGCCGGGATGGTAGATGTCGCGTATGGTGTTTTCTTCGATCAACGTATGCGGTTGTGCCCCGAGCGTATAGATGCCCGCCGTGTCGTACATGTGGCGTGCATAGTGGTGGATGAGGTTGCCGCGCACCAGATTGTTGGCCATGGAGCAGGGCTGTTGGTTCCAACCCCATCCCAGACTGATGCCGGTGTATGACACCTCCGAGATCTCGTTATCCAGAATCTTTATGTCGCGCACGAATCCGGCTCCGATGCCCACACATCCCCAGTCTTCGTTGGTCACGTCGGTAATCACGTTTTTCGCGATGGTCAGTCCGGTGCATATCTCGCGCATGTCGGCGGGCATGTAGGGCAGGTGCGCCTCGTGGCTCTCCGGTCCGAACGAGCCCGCCAGGATGCCGGTGCCGCCCAGGTCGCGCAGGGTGCAGTCGCTGATGGCTCCGCCTTTGATATACAGGTGGTAGTCGATGCCTGTCGAGGCGCAGCGCTCCACGGTGCAGCGTGTCATGGTCATGCCCGTGGCGCAGTTCACCTCGATGGCGGCGGCGGGCCGGCCCACCCATCCTTGGTTGTCGAGGCCGTGGTCGCCGTTGGGTCGTTTGATCTGCGGACGTATCTTAAATGCCTCGGTCATATACATGCCTGCCTGCAGGGGGGCGTGTCCCATGATGCTGGGGCGCATCCACGTGGCATACCTGAAGGTGACGCCCTCGATGCTCACGTCCTCCACCGGCTGGTCGGGTGTGCCCGCCACTTGCAGCAGCGTCTCAAGGGCTGGTGCCTCCACGTCGGCGGTGCGCATGTCCTCGCCCTCGCGTGGCATGTAATAGAGCCGTCCGGCGCGGCTGTCGAGATACCATTCGCCGGGCTCATCGAGCAGCACTCGCGCCCCGGTCAGGTAGAAAGCCGAGTTGTGCTTGCCGTCGGGTGTCACCATGGGCGATGGCCAGGGGTGCATGAAGTGGATATGGCTCTCGGGGTTGTGAAAGGTCACTGCGGCCGAGTCGCCCTGCACACGGATGTCTTTCACGCGCAGGTTGGCGATGCACCACATCTCGTGCAGCACCATCTCAAGATTTGAGGTTTGAGATTTGAGGTTTGAGGTTTGAAATTTGAAGGTAGAATTCCCATTTGTAGAGCTATTCTCCTGCCCCCTGCTCCTTGCCCCCTGCCCCTTTAAACCTTGCCCCAAGAACAAAGTCACCGCCTCGGCGGGCACGTAGATGGTCTCCTTGGCCTTATCCACCGAGCGGATGCGGTACATCTGCTCAAAGTCTTTCACGTCGCGTGCGCGCACGGCCTTGTGTCCGTTCACCCACAGTTGGCGGAATTCCAGCGGGCGCCCGTTCCACAGCGGCACGTCGGCCACCCACAGACGGCCCTCCTTGCGCCAGCCCTCTATCTTCACCCCGCCGCTCACGATCACCTCGCCTTGGGCGATGATGCGTGTGTGGTTGTCTTCGGGGCGGATGATGACGGGTTGCGACAGACGGTAGGTGCCGGGCTGCAGTTGCAGCACGGTGCTCTGGCTCTCGCCGTGCAGGCGCGACAGGCGCGACTGTTGCAGTGCCTGTTCGATGGTGTATTCGCCGGGCTGCACGGTTATCACCAATTCGTCCGTCTTTTCCTCGTTGGCACCCACCTCATTTGTTGCTGCGAATGTGGCACACGCCCCTCGGGAGGGGGCTCCGAGCACCACTGCCATCATGACTAATATCCTGCGCGCATCCATACGGTCATCTCCGATTTTCCGCGGTTGCCCCAGGCGTAGTAGGGGATGAGGCGGATGGTTTTCACTTTCTTTTCCTTACTGGCGATGTCGCGGTAGAGCACGCCCTGCCACGAAGCCTCGTCGCGCACATACACGTCGCCCTCGAGCGCCATGATACGACTGCCGTCGATGGTCACTTCCACGGGGCGGAACTGCGCATCTACGGGAATGACGATGTGGTCGATGTCCTCGCCCTGCAAGTCTTGGCTCTCGGCGCAATAGACGATGGGTCCGCGCTGCACGGCCACCTGTCCGCGCGACTCCTCTACGAGCGGGTTGGCCTCAACGATGCGTGCGGGCATCTGCATGGTCAACGTGACGCTGTCGCCCTGCCGCCATGTGTCGTCTATCACGTAGTATCCGTTCTCCAGCCTTGCGGCCACGGTGGTGCCGTTTTTCTGTATGAGCGACTTCGCGCACCATGCGGGCAGTCGCAGTTTCATTTTGAATGTCTTCTTGCCTTTCAGTTTCTTGATGGCCAGTGTCACCGTGCCGTCCCACGGATAGTCGGTGGTCTGTTCGATGGTGATGTTGCCCACGCCCTCGATGCTCGTCTGCAGGGTGTTGCTGCCGTAGAGGTTGACGTAGAGCTCGCCCTTGGCGGTGCTGTAGGCATAGTTTTGCGCCTCGCACAGCGTACGCAGCGTGTTGGGCGGACAGCAGAAGCAGCTGATGTATTTGGTGCGTTCCTTGGGCCAGCGCAGTTTGTAGGGGAACTCATCGCTCATGCGCAGCGGGTTGGTGTAGAAATATTTCTCTCCGTCGAGCGAGATGCCGCTCAGCACGCTGTTGTAGAGGCAGTTCTCGATGATGTCAGCATATTTGCCGTCGGCGGTGGCTTGCAGCATGCGCCAGTTGAAGAGCATGTTGCCGATGTTGGCGCATGTCTCGTTGTGAGCCGTGGCGTGTGGCAACTGGTAGGCGCGTCCGTAGCTCTGGTGCACCTTCTGTATGTTGTCGGGCTTGTAGTCAGTGCCGTCGGGCGACGTGCCGTCGTAGAGTGCTCCGCAGGCACCGTTGATATACATCTTACGTGTCACGATGTCTTGCCATATCGACGTCAGGTTTTTCATCAGTTGTGCCTCGCCGTCCTCCAGGTAGAGGTCGGCCACGCCGGCATAGAGGTAGTTGGCGCGCACGGCATGTCCGATGGCCTGATATTGCTGGCGGAAGGGGATGCGGTCTTGGTTGTCGTCGGTGCCGTTCTCCACCATGCCTCGGATGTCGATAAACTGCTTGCACAGATCCAGGTATTTGGGGTCGCCCGTCTCGCGGTAGAGCTCGGCCACGGCCATGTAGTGCGAGGGGCAGATGGCGTTGCCGGCCAGTTCCTTGGCGTTGTTCTTGCAGAAATTGTAGAGGAAGTCGCCGGCCTTGATGGCAGCGTTATAGAGCGTGGTCTTGCCCGTGGCGCGCTTATGCACGATGCCGGCGGTGATGAGGTGCCCTAGGTTGTAGGTCTCGAAGTTGAGGCGGTTGCCGAAGGCCCCGTCATCTTTCTTGCCCACAGCCGTTCCCACGACGGTATTGTCACCCGTCTTGCTGTCATCAGCCTTTCCCCCTTGACTATTCTCCTGCCCCTTGCCCCCTGCTCCCTGCCCCTCAGCAGCATTCAGTGCGGCGATGATCACGGGCGTGTGGATATATCCGTCGGGCCGTTGTGCCTTGACCACGCAACCGATAAACCGGTCCATGATGCGGTCCAGCTCAGGGTCTTTGGTCACGGCATAGACGGCGGCCACGGCCTCAAGCCATTTATACATGTCGCCGTCGTGGAAGGGAGGTCCGTGGTGCTTGCCTTGTTTCTCTCCCGAGGCGATGAGGAAGTTATTGAATCCTTTCCCCTCGTCAGTCTGCCATGTGGCCCACATGCTCTGCACCGAGGTGTGGCTCAGCACGCCGAAGCGTTCGCCCCAGAATCCGCCGGTCCACGCCACAGCGTCGAGCGGTGTCGAGTTCATCACGGCATATTGACTCTTGCCGGTGGATGTCAGTCCACCGCTGGCGTTGTCTTTTCCTTTTTGTTGAGCGTGTGCAAGATTGGCGCATAGTAGCAGTCCAACGACAATGGCATAGTTCTTAATCATATTGAATATTGAAAATGTGTTAATTCGTATATTTCGTAGTCTCACTTGATATTTACTATTTTCACCGTAGCGTTGAGGGGCCCGGAGTTAAGTAAGAGTGCTATCTCTTGGGCTTCTTGTTCGGTGAAGTTGCCCGAAACGGACGATAAGCCGCCCGTAATCTCAGAGTTAACGTTTGGTGCGCAATATACCTGATGGTCTATCACCATGGCGATGGCATTGCCTACGTTCTTCTTCGTCAAATTAGCCCAGCGGATGGCATCTTCCTTATTCATGTGTATGGTCACGATGGGTCTGCCGGTGAACTGTTCATATTCGCTTTTGGCGTATTCCAGCGACAAAACGCTCATAGAGGGTTTTGTGCCACGCAGACAAATCAGTGCGTAATGCTTTTGTGAAATGGTGTCGGTTGCTGAGTCGTTGAGAGGGTCGCTACCTCCGAATTCTTCAGGATGGGTGAACCACAGCAGACGAACGTCGCTAAGGTCTGCCGTAATCCTTTCAGAAAGCAGATGACTGACGGTAGCGGTATCTTTTTCGCTGGCATAGCCCAAAATGCAGTAATCGTCAGACCGTAACACTAATAGTGAAGTAAGGGTGTCTGGCTGGCCTGATTTGTTCTTGTCAACCAACAGAGGCGTAATTTCTTTTGACCGATAGGTCTCCCACAATTCAAACTCCCCCCCGTGGCTTAACAGCCTTTCCACGCTAGCGGTGTCAACAGGAGCAGGCATATTCACGAGTAATAGGTTGGACTGGTCACCTATCTGTTTAACGTCACTTTCGTCCACACCTAAGCGCAGAGCGATGGTTTTGATAACATCGGCGGTCATCGGAGTGACTTGTATTGTCACATCCAGTCTCTTTTGGCAGGAAAGTAGAAGAAGTGCTAACATCAAATAAGCGATGATGGGATGTCTCATAGTTTTATTGATTGGTGTTGAATGTTGAGTGTTGAATGTTGAGTTTCTTGATATAGACATTGTAGTGTAGCTAACTACGCCCTCCCCTCGGGGAGGGATGGGGTGGGGGCTTTGTGGGCTTTTACAGCGTTCCTCCGCGTTCTTTCACCCGTTTGTACCATTCTTCGCGCTCTTTGGTCAGGTCGTAGCCGCGTTTGGCCAGGTAGTTGTTGATGCGCCCCTTGTACTTGCCGAACACCTCGTGTTTCTTCTTGCTGCTTTCAGCGTCGATGGCCAGTTCGCGGGCCTCTTTCAGCCATAGCATGATTTGTGCCTTCTCCTCGTCGGTGAGCGTGGGTATCATGTCGCACTGCGCCTCGTAGGTCACCTTCACCACGTCGAAGGTCATCACGTCTTTCACCCGCTCCACCTCGTGCGGCTTCAGGTATTTAGATAGGTTGGCATCGAAGGCGAAGTGCGAGCGGTAGAGTTTCGAGTCACACTGTGCTGCCGCCAGTTTCTTGTCGGTTTTCGCTATCGAGTCGCGCTCGGCATAGATATCGTTGAGTTCGAAATAGCGGTTGGCGATGATGTTGCGCACGTTCTCGCCCATGGGTGTATAGGTGATGCTCAGCGCGTCGGTGGCTTTCTCAGAGCGGCCGATGATGGTCTTCACGTAGTTGGGGTCGCGTCCCTCGCTGTTGAGTGCCACTTCGGGGGTGGGATACGAGTTGAACATCTCTTTCAGGTAGCGCACGTTGTTGCCGTAGTTCATCTTCACGTCGCGCACCATCTTCACGTTGCGGCTGCGCTCCACGAAGAGCCATCCGCTCCATCCCATCGCGTCGAGAGTCTGCTTGATGGCGGGCATATTGACGAGCGAGTCGTCGCGCAGCCACACGCGGTCGGTATTCGAGGCGTGTATGGCGCAGATGTTCTTGGAACCAAGGCGTTTCAGGTCCTGGCTGATGTCGGTGCCGTTCTCGATGGCAGCCTGGAAAGAGTAGAAGATGCCGATGCCGTCGCTCTTGATCTCCTTCAGCAGTTTCAGGTTGCCCTTCGCGTCGAAGTCGGTGCCCAGTCCGATGCGCTTGCCGCGGGCCTTGGCGGCCTCGCCCATCTCGTGCAACCGCTGCACGATGATTTTGCGCTTGGCTTTGTCTGTGGGCCATTCGTTGCCGCTGCCGCCCAGGGGCAGGAAGGCCACGCGCACGTCGCCCATCTTGTCCATCGTGTCGAAGCAGTCGGCGGCCAGTGCCATGTAGGTATCTTTCTTGGTCAGGTCTTGGGCATAGAATCCGCTCATGGCCACGGCGCCCACCTTGATGCCCAGACTGTCGGCGGTATGGCGGAAGCGGGCGGCCTGCTCGGGGTCGCGCAGTTGGTTGTCAAAGGCTTCGCGCTTGCCCAGCGAACCCATGTCGAGCTCTACGCCGTCGCAGCCCAGTTGCTTGGCCAGCGTGAACTCGCCCAGTTTCTGCCGTTTGAGCACCATCCAGTCACACACACCCACCTGATAGCGCTCTTGCGCCATCATCGTCTGCGGCATCAACACCGTCCATGCCGCCAGTAAAAATAAAAATGTCTGTTTCATATACTAGTATATAAAACAGACGTTTATGGGGCTGATTTGTAACTATGCTCAGCTGCGGCATTTACGCTCGCAGTATCGCTCGCACTGGGCGCAGATGTCGTAGCCGAGCATGGCACCGAGAATGAAGTCCTCCTCGGGCGTCAGTTGGTTGAGCGGGCGCGTCACGATGAGCCGGATGGCCTCAAGGCATTCGCGCCGTCCGAAAAACAGGTTCAGCCTTTCTTTGCCCACGGGTTGGAGGATATAATGGATGTGCTGCCGCTCCAGTCGTCCTACGGCATAGCGCTCGTATTTCTTGTTGCAGGTGAAGAGCACCATCCGGCGCACTCCCTTCTTGTACTCATAGATATGGTTCATGAGCACTTTCATGTCGATGGGCATTACTTCTTTCTCCATACCGTGGTTGTCGTTGGGTGTTTAGAGTTCAGGAGTTATCTGTGCTATCCAGGCGTCGATGCGGCTCTCGGTCTTGTCGTCTTCGTTCACGTCGTCGAGGGCGAGCCCTACGAACTGTCCGTCGATGACGGCCTCGGAGTCGTCGAAGGTGTAGCCGTCGGTGCTCACCTGGCCCACCACATGGGCTCCGGCAGCCACGGCGGCATGATAGAGCTCGGCCATAGCGCCGCAGAAGGTGTCGCCATACGACTCGCAGTCGCCGCAGCCGAACAGGGCCACCGTCTTTCCGCTCAGGTCTTGGCCCTTCAGCAGGTTCACCCCGTCGTACCAGTCGTCTTGCAGTTCGCCTGCTCCCCATGTCGATGTGCCCAGTATCAGGTTGTCGTTGTTGGCGATGGTGTCTGCGTCCATGTCTGTCACGTTGATGACTTCTGCGCCCAGTTTGGTGCCGATGGTGCCGGCAATGTTTTCGCATGTTCCCGTCGAGGAACCGAATACCACGATTGTCTTTTTCATCTTTTTTCCTTGGTTTTACTGTAATGTTGTGTAATAAGAAAATGTAAATTTTTCCGTTTGCAAAATTATAGCAAACCGCGGCTCTGTGCAATACCTAAAAAAGATGTTTTGCCAGTCATTATTATTAGGTATTCCCAGACAGAAGGACATCATTCTACGGTGACCTTCATACTGAACGGGAGAAGGAAATTGTACAGGGGATAAGTGTGCCCTTGCAGCAACTCGCCACTGCCATTTGGCAAGAGTGGAACATATTCAACATCCGATGTCACATCATCCATACATGTAAAATAAGCAGAATATGGGTCGCTGTCGCAAATATTTCCTTCAGCGTGTATCGAAGTGATCTGTTTTCCACGTGCATAATGCGTTCCGTATTCGACTTTAACTGCAGAGCCGGAAACAAGTGGAGTTGACGGTTGAATGATGACGACTTCATCTTCTATGCTGATGTCTTTGATGGGAATAGCTTTGTTACGTTCGCTAAAAAGATTAAACCCGTAGTTCTTCATCTCAGCAAGAATATCCTTTTCTATTCGGAGAGGTGGGCATGGGACAGAACAATGGATGCGAATGGCATCCGTTGTAGCCTTGATGTTCTTGACATAAAGTAAGTTAGGAGATTGATGACGTAATAAAACATCTGCCATCGTTTTGGCCAGGTATTCGCCATACCATCGATACCCGTTTCCTGTAGGGTGTCCGTCTCTCTTATTGGGGACAGGATACGTAGAGTGGGTGGGAAAGAATTCTTTTCCATCGCATATATCAATGAGGGCTTGGTTGATACCAAATCCAGATTTTACAAATAGACCGCTGCATTGAGCCACGAACCATACGGGGGGATACGTTTGCCCCAGTATGGATTGAATGTCTTCCCAAATGTCATCGTGCAAAGTCTTTAGCCGATTCATGTATTCTACGGCGTTTCCATTGCAACCACACTTCAGAGTCGTAGTAGAGAATGTGCCCGATTGATCGCCATAGTCTGCTTCTCCTTGGTTCCAATTGATAGCGATGACACCGACAGTCTTCCCTTCAGCATCAGCTATTTGTTTGATTCTCTTTAACATCCTTTTCAAGGCATAATAGGGTCTGATCGTCTTATAACCCGTCTCTATATTGGGGAAATAGAATTCGTTACTGTCGGTGTCCTTGTATCTCTCAAAGTCCATTAGTTGGGCTATTGACATGCTGCCTTGTGCCGGGCAGATATGGACAAAAACGCGCTTGTCGTCGTTTGTATATGCACGATACTGTTTGGCAAAGTTGATAGTGGCAGATGCGTTCGGCGGACAGTACTGCGTGGTTGTGCTGTCGCCCTTGCAGGCAACATTGCTTAAATCTTTCGTTAAAATACTGCTGTTTGTTGAGGTGTAGCGTAAAAAGAACATCTTGGCCTGCTCGTCTTGTGGCAAGTCTTCCGGCACGAACCCATTGCCAGCGGCCAATGACTGACCGTATCCAATGATAATGTTATAGTCGTAATCTATCGAGGTGAACTCTGGTTCTTGCGCTTTAGAAAATGATATCTTCAACACATCATCCTGATACACGTCAGAAATACCATTCTTCAGATGTACAATGACACTGTCTGGATGATCCATGTTTACTGAAGAGATGTCTTCTGTATCATAATAGAGGGTTGTCCCATCGTGTTTCAGAAGTTGCATCTGATTGGAAAAAATGTTCCGAGTGACGGTATTTCTTCCTGAACCAGACGGTACTCCGCAGCCATAGTCTTGTCCATAGATGCGATTGACAATAAAAGGTGGATAAAACAACAAAACAAAATAAAGTATTAGATACTCCCTTTTCACTAAATGTCCGTGGGTCGTATCCTGATAGTTTAGGGTACGACCTGACAAGACAGATTTTCTTTTTAGATACTTCATAACCGGCCAGTTTTTAGTTCTTAATGAAATCTGTTTGATGGTGCTGTGCACAAAAAACGCACCCCATTCTTCCTGTTGTTTAAGAACTGGGTAACTGGCCGGTCAACCCTCACACAAAACATACAGGAAGTAGGGGTACGCCATTACGGCGTATCCTCATTCCTAAGGTTCGTGTGAATTTACTTGGCCAGTATTTTAGTTCTAAACCTCAGTCATAAGATACGTATCTTATATCCAGCAAAAATGTGCGGCTCATGCCTGTTGGGGGCACGGGCCATGCCAGGCTGAAGACCTTCCGTCCCCTCCGCCGAGGGCGAAGCTGTGCGCCTTCCGCTTAGCGATTGCAAATATACGGATTATTCGCGAATGCGGCAAAAAAATCAAGAAAAAATGTTAAATCAATGCACAGCTCTCCACTCAGTGATGTTTCTCGCCTCCGACGAGAAAGCCATTCCCACCTTGACTACAGGGCGGCCGTCGGAGCCGTATTTCTCGGCATAGCCTCTCTCCTCTATCTGGTCGAGGGCTTCTTGTGCCGACTGGTCGTATTTTAATTCTATCACATAGATGTACTTAGGCATACGAAGCACCAGGTCGCTATTCCCCTTGGCCGTGGACTCCTCGGCACTGACATCAGCACCAAACGAGCAGAGCAGCGTGTAGAGCAGTGCATGATAAAAGTGCTCGTTTCGGTTGTCGTGCTCCCACTGGTAGGGGAGTCCGGCAAGGAAAGTCTTGATGGCTTCGATAAATGATGTTAGGTCACTGTTGCGGCGGAACATTTTATAGGCTCGCAACAGCTGACTTTTGTCTTCGTCGGTAGTAAATTGTCGATGAGTGATGTGTTGGTAGAGACAGTCGCAAAAGCCTTGTCTCACCTCCATGTTGGGAAACCCCAGAGTATAGTCATCCAGGTCGCGGTCGTATTCCTTGATGGTCAGGTAACCGCTCTGATAGAGCAGGGGAAGTGGCGTTGCATAGCTGTCGAAGGCGTTATTAAACACATTGGCCTCGCAGTGCACGTCATTGATCTGGGTGATGCTTATCGGGGGCATTTGTGCCAGCATGTCGATGACGGCCCGGGATGTGCCACTGGCAAACCAGTAGTGACCCGTCTCCTGCGTGCTGAAGGCATACATTAAACTAAAGGGATTGTAGATGTCGGTCATGCGACGACTGAAATGGTAGCCGTCGTAGGTGTGTTTCAATTCGGCTAGCTGATCGTCGTAGCTCAGACCGTTGGCCTCGCCCAGCAGCTCTATGTCGGATCGCATCTGAGTGACCAGCTCCTGTTCGGAGATACCGCAGAGAGTGTCGTAGGCAGGAGTCATCGAGATGTCTTGCAGGTTGTTCAGCTTGCTGAAAATGCCCATCTGCGAGAACTTGGAGATACCAGTCACGAATACGAACTGCAAATGGTCGTCTTCTGCCTTCAGTGGTCCGAACACATTCTGAAATCGCGAACGGGCCATCGCGACTTTCTCGCTGTCGCCGAGGGCATGGAGAATGAAATTGTCGTACTCATCCACCAAAACTACCACTCGTTTGCCTGTCTGGTAGTGTGCCGTTCGAAGCAGCTGCGCCATGCGGATATTGGTGTCGCTCACCTCGGCTGTGATGCCATACCGGCGTTCGTATCTTTTCAGAGTCTGGTCTATCAGCGTGTCCAACTCTTCTATGGCTTGAAAGTCGCCTGCACTGAAGTCGAAGCGAATCACAGGGTGCTTCTCCCACCTCCAGTCGCTCTGGGCAATGAAGAGCTGCGGCTGAACGATACCGCTCTCAGTAGTGAATGTGTCGAACAGCTCGCGTCGCCCCTCGAATATGGCGGCGATTGTAGATACGAGCAGCGACTTGCCGAAACGTCGTGGACGGCTCAGAAAGTAGGGCTTGCCTTCCGTCAACATCTTGTAGATGAGCGGAGTCTTGTCTATGTACAGATATCCGTCTTGACGGATGCTCTCAAAACTCTGTATTCCTACTGGGTATTTCTTTTTTATTGGCATGTCGGATTTTACTATCTGCGTTCAACGTGTGTCACATTTCCCAATCGGCGCACAGGTGCTCCCGCACTCCCGATGTAGATGTCCATTCACAAGATGTGGACGAATATTTTTGCAAAAGTAATAAAAAAGCAAGAGAAATGCAAAAGGAAAGGCAGATTTTCTTTTGCATTTCTCTTGCGTACAGCCGGGTGGGTCAATGTAGATTACATCGATTCTTCCCTCCCGTTAAACTTTCGCCCTTTCGATGTCGGAAGAGATACGCGTTTTCAGCTCTTCTTTCTCCTGAAGAGTGAGCGGGGCGATTTCGCAAGTGTAAATCGTGTCGTGGTAGTATTGCGTATCTGTGCCTTTCTCTGTCATCTTTAGCCTGTTTATACTAAAGACAACAATCATACGCTTTTGTAACCAGTCAATGAGCAAAAAAAGTCTAATATGCTACTGCCACTGGGCAATATTTAACAACTGTGCGGTGCTTTCCACCAACCATGTAGGGACAGGGCGTGCCCTGTCCGTCATTTGTCATTGCTTGCGGACAGGGCACGCCCTGTCCCTACTTGCTTAGAGTATATTTTTGCCAGTCTCAAACCTCAAATCTCAAACCTCAAATCTCAAACTGCCACTTGTGCCGCATATTCGCGCAGACGGCAGATGCTGCGGTGCATCAGGTTGCGCACACTCTGGTAGTTGATGCCCATGATATTGCAGATGTCGTCGTATTTGCGCTCTTCGATGTAGTAAAGGTTGATGATCTCGCGCTGACGGGGCGACAACTTGCTGAAAAACTGCTCGATGCAACCCACCAACGACGTGCGGCGCTCCATCTGCTCGCTGTTGTATTCCTCCATCTCGGCACGAGAGCGCATCGTGGTGTCGTTGATCTCGTTGTCGCAGAGGTGCATGTTTCGGCGGAACTCATCTTTGATGCGGTTGCGCAGCGAGGTGTAAAGATAGCTCTGTATGTTCTCTACATTGTTCAGCATCTGCTCTTTGGAGTAAAACTTCAAAAACACGTCGTGGATGCAGTCTTTGAGCATCTCGCGGTCGGTGGTGAACCGTGAGCCGAATGCAAAGAGCTGGTCTATGTTCTGGTCATAGAGGTGTGCGAAATCAATCATTCTAAGGTCCGTTTTAGTAGAATTTTAGCAGTAGGTTGTTCGTTTGTTGTTGCAAAAATAATAATAATTTTGTCAACAGCAAAAAAATTATACTTTTTTAGTGTTTTTTTCTGGCGGTCACCTCACTGTTAATTTTTCTTACCTGACCCAGAACACCTTGCCTGAGCCGCTGCCGGGGCGGTAGGTGCTCTCTATACGGACGGATTTCTGCACGGGGCTGACGGTGCCTGTCTTCGTATTCACTTCGTAGATGCTGTATTTGCCCGGGGCTACAGTAATCGATGCTCTTTCGCCGAGGGTATAGACCAGATAGCCCGTGCCCTGGCGGCCTAGGGCCACGCATTGCTCGCCGGGGATGATGTCCATCGAGCAGACATCACGCAGCAGCTGTGCTTGCATGGGGTCGTCGGCTGTCAGCGGCACGTTGGGCAGCGATCCGCCTGCCATCAGCACCGCCCAACCGCAGTCGGGGTAGTTCTGGCCGAAGTAGGTCACGGCCTTGCCGGGATATTGGGCGCGGTATTCGCTCACGGCGCGATACACCTCATCAAAGCCGGTCTTGCCTGCCTTCCATTTGCGCATCCACTGTCGCGGTGCCATGTTCTTGCCGGCGGCGGGTGCCCACAGTTCGTCGGTGTTATAGTGCCAGTAGCGGATGTCGATGATATCTACCACGCGGCTCAGCTCGGGGTCGGCGAGGATGCTGTCTTGCGCGTCTTTCGTGCAACTGAGCGCGATGAGCGGGTGACGGCCTGTCTCGGCCTCCCACTCGGCGATGGTCTGCAGCCAGAAACGGGTGAAATGCAGCGGACCCGTATATTCGGCACTGATCAGGTGTATGGCGTTGGGCTGGTCTTGCAACTGCTCCAGGTTCATGCGGATATACTGCCGGTGCAGGTCGCGGTTGGCGGTGTTCTGCTCGTCGTAGAACTGCTCGGCGATGAAGATGCGCTTGTCGCCGGTGAAGGGGACGGGTTCGGGGAAGTCGGTGCCGTTGATGTTGTTCACGGGTCGCCAAGGGCAGTCCACCCAGTGGGCACCGGCCTCAAGGATATTATGCTGGAAATAGTGGTGGTTGAACAGCAGCATGCCATGCTTCGCACTCTCGTCGGCGAAGGAGCGCAGCCGGTGCCAGTACCATTCGTTGGGTCGGTTGAGGTCGTAGCGCGACAGTCCGTCCCAGGCGGTGCCCTGTCCGCTGCGGGCGAAGGGCTGTTCGTAGAAGGGCGCCCACACGTCGCCGTCGGCGCGGCGCACACGTTCATGGTCGGTGCGGCGCAGGTCGTACCACAGGCCGTAGTGGTGCTCCAGACTGCTGTAGTGATGACGACTGAGATAGGCCGCCACGCTGTCGATGCGGTCGGTCCATCCTGTGCCCTCGCGACCCGGCACGAAGCGTGTGATGGCGGGCCGGGCATCCTTGGCCACGAAGTTGTCTTTCACACGGCCGCTCCACCAGGGGATGGCATATTGGTTGCCGGTGATAAGGCTGCCGCCAAGGGTCAGGTGCGCGTCGGTGCAAGATATTGATTTTTCGGGTTCTCCGGATTTTCCGGTTTTTCCGGAATTTCCGGAATTTCCGGTTTTTCCGGTTTTTCCGGTTTTTCCGGGTGTCACATCTGCTGTATAGGGTATGCTGTCTATCCACATCTCCAGGGTGAGGCGTGGCGTGGTGAGCGATTCCTGGGCCATGCGCATGGCTTGCTCTACGGTGGGCGAACTGCTGGCGTCAGTGGAGCGCACTAAGATGCGGCCTAGGTCGCTGATGAGTGTTGACGGGTTGTAGAGGTCTTTGACCGAAAAATTTTGAGTTGTGAATTGTGACTTGAGCCGCTTGGCCAGTTGGTCGTAGAAGAGGGAGCGGGGCTGCACATGGTTATTGCTCTCCGTCCATTCGCCGTTGCCTACGAGGGTGCCCCAGCAGCCGTGGGCGCTGTTGCGGTTGTCGCTGTCGGGCGAGTAGCACTGGATGGTCGAGGCCGTGCACTGCCAGAACATTGAGTTGGCAGTGTTCCAACCGGTGCCGAACTGATACTCCTCGAGGTTGGCGTAGCGCAGGTCGCTGCCGTCGATGTTGACAATATCGAACAGCAGTCCGCAGGCCCATGAGCCGATGCTGCCGCTGAAGCCGAGCGACTCCTCGCCCTCGCACTGCACGAAGGCGTTGGGTCCGGCGGCACAGTAGCCGGCGGCGAAGTCGTGTATGCCCTGACGCGAGATACAGCGTTGGAAGAGTGTCTGCTGTCCGCGTGTCAGATAGACGCAACGGCGCCAGCCCCCCACCTCAGATACGGGTTCCATGGCGATGCAGTCTTCTACGGTGATACGGCTGGTGTTCTTCTGCAGGTTCACCGCCGACCCCGCCAGGTGGCGGAAGCAGACACGGCGCACCCAGCAGTCGCGGGCCTGGTCCATAGTGATGCCGTCCCAGGCATGGTCTTCGTCTTTCGGGTTCCAGTCGTTCACAGCCGCTTCGATGGTCATGTTCTCGATGCCGCACTCGGTCAGTTCGCCTGCAGGTTGGTAGCGCTCGATGGTGGTGCCTTCGCACAGCGTGCAGGTGAGTGGCGCGTCGAGTGTGACGCGGTTGCCCTCTACCGCCACCACGGTGCGGTCCCAGGTGATGTCGATATCGGTTGGTTTCCACCCGGTGTAGTCGAGTCCGCCGCCGAAGTCATACATCCGCAGACTCTCAATCCATTCCTTGGTCGAGGGGCGCACAATCCGTACACGGTCGCCCTTCTGCAACTGCAGCCCTTCGATCTCTATGGTCTGGGGGCTAGGAGCCGTTTTTTCCTTGGGGTTGGGGGCAGGGGGCATGGAGCAAGAGATTACCTTTCCAATCGCCTCACTATTCTCCTGCCCCTTGCTCCCTGCTCCTTGCCCCCGAGAACTATTCTCCTGCCCCTTGCCCCTTGCTCCTTGCCCCCCAGAAATGCCCCTTGCTCCTTGCCCCCAAATGACTGCTCCCCGGTCTGGTCCGTATTTCACCAGTGTGGTCTTGTCGCGCCCTGTGCCGCGCAGCACCACGCCCGGGGTATGCAGGCGCAGCGGCTGGTCCAGACGGAATGTGCCTTCGCCGATGAGCACCGCCCCGCGACAACCGCCAGCGTCGGGCTTCAGTGTCGATACATAGTCGATGGCCTGTTGTAGCCGGGCCGAGCAGTCGCCCTCGTGCCATGCCACGTAGGCGGCCACCTTCACGTCGGGTATTCGCGCCTCCGACGCATGGTATCCGCAGGTGGAGTAGTCCATCGGCACATACAGTTCTTTCGGAGCCTTCTTTTGCGCAAGAGCCGTGCCGCAGAAAAGCGCGGCGATGACCAAAGATATATAACGGTGTAACAGCGATGTTCTCATTGTTTTTTGTAGATTAGTTGAATGATGCTGCGAAGGTACAAAAAAAACAGCAAAGGCCAACACCTTTGCTGTTTTTTTTACTTTTTAACGTTCAACGTTCCATGTTCAACGTATCAGGGCAGCACGTCGCTCAGCGGGTCGAACAGTCCGTCGGCATTGCGGCCCAGGTCGTGCCAGCCCACCGTCTGGTGCAGGGTGGGGTTGGTCTGCATGGCATTCTGGCGCAGGCCGAGGAAGTAGTATGTGGGACGGTACTGGATGGTCAGCGCGTCGTCGTTACCGTCGGTGTTCACGTCCTTACGCTGCAGGTAGGTGTCGTAGAAGTTGGCCAGGGCCTCCACCTTCGGGTCGGCATAGCCGGTGCTGGTGGTCTTGATGTCCTCGTCGAGGGTCAGCGCGGCCGGACGGCTGCCCACGGTGGGATCGGTGGCGCTCGGCGATGTGCAGTACATCACAATCTGGTGGCGCTTGGTGCCGTTGAGGGGTTTCACACCGAGATAGTTGCAGGTGTTGCCGCTGAAGCCGGTCAGTGCCCAGCTCGACTTGATGGCTCCCTGTCCGGCACCGCCGTCGAAGAGCATCCAGCGGTGCATCACGTCGTAGCGGTCGCCCTCGAAGGCCAGTTCCACCTGACGCTCATACAGAATAGCTGCAAAGAGGCTGGCGCGGTCGCCGTTGATGCCCGAGGGCAGTCCGTAGTTGTTGGCGGCGGTATAACCCACGCGGGCGCGTATCTGCTGTAGGGCGTTCACGGCCTCGTCGTAGTGGCCGGCGCCGCAGGCTGCCTCGGCGAAGTTGAGCAGCACCTCGGCATAACGCATCGAGATGAGCGGGGCGGCACTCTTCATGAATCCCTTCGGATTGGTCTGGCTGTTGACATACACATAGAAGGGGCTGCTGTGCAGGTAGGCGTCGTCAGAGCGCTTGCGCACATACACCGAGTGGCTGCTGCCCTTGTCGGTGGTCTGGGTGAGCAGGTCGGCCCAGTAGCCGTTAGATGAGGTCACCTTGGTCAGGTCGTCGGCATTGTCGTTCCACATATAGCTCCACAGCGAGTAGTTGCTGCCGGTGGTATAGACATCGGTGGGGATGATGCCGTTGAGCGACTCCTCGGTCAGGCTCACACCGCCTTCGTTGAACTGCCATGCCACGCCGGGGAAGGCGAAGGTGCGGTAGAAGCGCGGGTCGCGGTTGAGCCAGAACTTCTTCTTGTCGTAGGGGTAGCTGCTCTGGCCGGGTTTCAGACCGTCGGCCATGGGGAAGAGGTCCACCATCTCGGCCGTGGGGGTGTAGCCGCCGCCGCCGTTGGTGTTGCGCGGACGGATGCTGTGCTCCCAGCGGTTATACTTGCCGAAGTCGGGCTGGCCCGACACGTTGTCCTTGGTGTTGTGCAGGGTGACGAACACGGCCTCGCTCACGCTGCCGTCGCTGCCGATGTAGTCCATCCAGGTCTTCGCCCAGTTGGCGGCGTTCCGCTCACCGCCGTTGGTGGCGTAGGTCAGGCCGAAGCGTCCGGATTGCAATTTCTCGATGGCCAGTTTGTTGGCATCGTAGGCGGCCGTCCAGCGGGCCTGGTCGTCGGCGCGGTTGAACACGGGGCAGGCGTACTCCAGCAACATCTTGCCTTTCAGGGCCTGTGCCAGACCCGAGGTGACGCGTCCGAAGTCGGAGGCATCGTTCGCCCAGCGTGCGGGCAGCATGGTGGCGGCACGGTCGAGGTCGGCGCAGATGAAATCGACGCAGTCTTTGGTGGTCTGGCGCGGCACAATCAGGTTGCTGCCGTCGCCGTCACCCAAGATGGGGTCTTGCACATGGTCGATGATGGGCACGCCGCCGTAGATCGACACCAAGTGGTAGTACATGTAGGCGCGAAGGAAGTAGGCCTGTCCGAGCAGCTCGTTTTTCTCTTCTTGGTTCAGTGCCTCCGATTTCTCCACGTTCTCTATCACGTCGTTGCAGTTGCGGATATGTCCCCACGGGCTGTAGGTGTCGTTGGCCACATAGAAGAAGTCGAAGTTGGCTCCCGTGTAACTGTAGGTAATCTCCTCTTCGGGGTTGACAAACATAGAGAAGCCGCCATACTCCTCGGTGCTCTTCGACCATTTGTCGGGGTTGCCCACCGATGTCCAGTCGTTGGGCGCGTTGGTGCCGTTGCCGTCGCCGCCCGTCGATACGGGAAGCATCCAGTAATAGACGTTGTCCAGACGTTCCTGCGCACCATTGTAGTCGCTGTAAACATTGGTCTGGTTGAAGTTGCCGTAGTTCTTCTTCTCCTCCAGGAACTCGTCACTGCAAGCGGCGAGCGACAGGGCTGCGGCGGCCACGACCAAGGTCTTTCCTAATATATTCTTGTTGTTCATCTTATAGGTCCTCATGATTTAGAATGAAACATTGATACCCATCGTGTATTTGCGCAGGTTGGGATAGCGGCCATAGCTGCCTCCCCACGATGCCCAGCTCTTGTCGGGGTAGTTGTTGATGAAATTCACTGCATTCTGGATGGTCAGGTTCAGGCGCACGCTGCTGATGCCGATGGGCTTGAGCCACTTGCTCGGAAGGGCGTAGGCCACGGTCACATTACGTAGGGTGATGTTGGCGGCATCGATGAGCCAGTACGACGAGGCCTGTGCGTTGACGTTCGAGTAGCGCATGTTGGGCATCGAAGCGTTGCGGTTGGCTGCCACGGTCACACGGCCGGCGGCATCGTAGATGTCTTCGTAGTTGAACATGTCGCTGAACGATGAGGGCATATTCTCATACTCGTAGTTGTTGGCTGCCTGACGGAAGTCGGTGTTGATCAGGGCCTTGGCACCCCAACCGGCGCTCAGCTGTGCCGACAGCGAGAGGCTCTTGTACGAACCGCCCAGGTTGATGGTAAATCCGTAGGGGTTGCTCGAATATTCTGACAGACGGATGAAGTCGTTGCCGGCGGTCACCTTGCCGTCTTTCGGACCGTAGGTGCCATCGCCGTTGTTGTCGCCCTGAATGTCTTCGTATATCAGCATACCGGGGCGCACCTCGCTCTTGGTCATGCCCAGATACTCGGTGATGTTGTTCTGTGCGAAGTACTCTTCAATATCCTGATAGCTGCGGAACATGCCGAGGCACTTGAAGCCCCACACACCACGGTCGGTGCGCTCGCCATAGACCATGTCGTTGTATTCGGGGATGGCCTGGAAGTTGGTCTTCAGCATCTTGTTGTCGCTGAATCCGGTAGAGAGCTTCACAAAGTAGTTGATGTCCTGGCCAATCTTGTCGCGCCAGCCCACGTTCAACTCCCAACCCCAGGCATCCAGCTCGCCGTAGTTCTCGGGAGTGGCCTGTGTGCCCACGGTGGTGGGGAACATCGAGGTGCCCGTGCGCACGGCAAAGAGCTCGCGGCCGCGGTCGTAGTAGAAGTTGAAGTCGAAGGTCAGACGGTTGCGCAGGAAGTGGGCGTCCACACCGATGTTGGTCTTGTAGGTCTTGTCCCAGTGCACATCGCTGTTGGTGCCTGTCTTGGGCATCACCAGACCGGTGCCCAGGTTGCTCACCTGCCCGTTGGTGCCGAAGATGGAGCCTTTGGCCTCATTGCGCTCGTAGAGCTGTGTCCATATCCAGGCGCGGATGTTGTCGCGGCCCATCAGACCCCAAGAGGCGCGGATCTTCAAGTAGTCAACCCAAGAGATGTTGTCCTTGAACCAGTCTTCCTCTGAGATGACCCAACCGGCACTCACCGACGGGAACTTACCCCAGTAGTTTTTCGGGGCGAACTTCGTCGAGGCATCGGCACGGAACAGGAACTCGAACAGGTACTTGCTGGCATAGGCGTAGTTGAAACGTCCCACATAAGAGAGCATACCGCTCTCGCTGCGGCCGAAGTAGGTGTAGGGGTCGCCGGTGGCCGAGCGTGACTGGCCGTCCTGATAGGGCACGAGCTGGGTCATGCTGCCTTCCAGGTCTTCGCTCCAAGCCTCGGTCTTCTCCAGAGAGAAGAGGGCGTTCACATCGTGCAGACCGAACGAGCGGCCATACTGCAAGGTGAAGTTGAACTGGTAGCTGTCGCTGCGGGCGAAGTTACGGCGCAGGGTGCCGCCGTCGGTCAGCTGCAGCAAACCCATGTTGGAAATGTCATAGTTGGCACCTTCGCCGGTATAGAGGTGATGACCGCTGCCGGTGCGGTCGAGCATGCGATACACATTCTGAGTGGTGCGCACCAGGTTGGTCTCTGTATTGCTGATGCTCTTCGAATACGACACCTTGGCTGACAGACCTTTCAACGGTTTGATCCAGTCGAAGTCCAGCTCCAGGCTTCCGTTGATGTTCAGGTTGTTGGTGCGGTTGAGTGTATGGTCGTCGTGTGCCTGGACGGCTGCGAAGTTGTACAGCTGTGTGGTTCCCGACGGAATGCCGTTCTCCATGCCGCTATATACGAGGGGGTACTCACCGGCATAGTCGGGCACGAAAGGCAGGTGGGTCATCAACCACTTGTAGTCGAAGTCGGTACCGCCACCCTGCACAGCGGCAGAGTTTTCTTTCTCGCCCCAGTCGCCGCTCACCTGTACGGAGGCTTTCACATGTTTGCCAATCTTCGAGTTGATACCGGCGCGGAAGTTCCAACGGTCATAGTCCAGACGGCCGATGTTACCGCCCTGCTTGAAATAGCTCACACCTGCGAAATAGGTGGTACGGTCCGTACCGCCGTTGATGTTCAGGTTGTGGCGCTGTGTCAGGGCTGCCGACCACTCTTTGTCCAGGAGGTCGTAGTTCAGGTTGCGGGCTGCTTCCATCTCGTCGGCCTGGAACAGGTGGGTCAGCATCTCGATGTTGTCCTGTGTCGAGGTGTTGGCGGCGCGCATGGTGTTATACACCTTCATATAGTCGTAGCTGCTCAGCATCTTCGGGGTATAGAGGGCGTCGGTCCAACCCAGCTGGCCCGAGTAGCTGATCTTCGGGGCACCGTTCTCACCCTGCTTGGTCTTCACCAGCACCACACCATAACCGGCGCGGGCACCATAGACGGCTGCCGAGGCGTCTTTCAGGATGGTGATGCTCTCCACTTCGGATGCGTCGAGGTTGTTGAAGGCTTCCTCGGTCGAGATGAAACCGTCGATGACATACAGCGGGGTGGGGTCGGGGTCACCGCCACGGGTGGCATCTACAGAGGTACTCTTGGCGAGCACGTCGCTCTGACGGATGTTGAGCGAGGGGCTCTCACCCGGACGGCTGCCGTTGGCGCTCACGCTCACACCGTTGAACATACCCACGAGGGCGTCGCCCAGACTACCTACAGAGAGGTCTTGGATGTCTTTGGGCGAGATGGTCTCCACGGCACCGGTTACGTTTTTCATCTTCTGCGTGCCGTAACCCACGACCACCACCTCTTCCAGGCTCTGGTTGTCTTCCTGCAAGCGTACCACGCCGCCGGGTTTCACCACCTGGGTCAGGTAGCCGATGTAGCTGATTTCTATCTTCGCGTTGCCAGGCACCGACAGCGAGTAGTTGCCGTCGATGTCGGTCACGGTGCCGCCTGTGCTGCCTACCACTTTCACCGTGGCACCGATGGCGGGTTCGCCGTTTTCGTCAAGCACGGTGCCGGTCACCGTCTTGTTCTGAGCCAGTGCCGCGGATGGGATGAGCATCAGGGCAAGGGCCATACATAGGTTGATAATGATTTTTTTCATATCGTGTATTCTTTTTATATTCGGTTGAAGGTCTTAGTTCTCTGCCCACCAGCGCGGGTCGCCGGTCTTGCGGGCCACCTGGTCGGCTCCCGTCGGGGTGAAGTTGCCGTTGGCGGGGTCAACAAAGGCGGGGTCGGTCTGCAGCGCGTTGGTGCTCAGGTCGTACGTGTTGCTCGTAAATCCTTCGGTCTCGGGGGCACCGTTAAACCAATAGGTGTTGTAGCCCCAAGAGTTCTGTGCGCTGCTGTTCTGGCGTCCCACGATTCGGCGGGGCACCTGTCCGCTGCCGCAATCTACAAAGATGTTGTTGCGCACGTCGTAGTTCGAGGTGTTGCGTCCGTCGAATCCGCTGTGGTTGGCCATCTGCCCTTCCTTGGCGATGTTGTAGAAGGTGCAGTTGACGATATTGATCGAGTTGGTCAGGTAGCCTGCACGGTCGCAGCGGCCTGCGTTGTTGTAGCGGATGAAGTAGTTCACCTTGTTGTCGGTGGCGCCCCAGAACGTGCAGTTGGTGGCGGTGAAGTCGCAGATGAAGCCGCCGCCGTCGTAAATCTGGAAGTAGGCCTGGCTGCTCATCTTGTCGTCGGGGGTGAACTTCACCAGCGAGTTGTTGATAGAGAAGTCCTTGACGCAGTATTTCACCTTGTTGTCAAACATCAGGTTGCGCACCACATTCAGTATCTGGCAGTTCTGGATGCTGATGGGCTCGCGTATCTGATAGTGGTTGTTGTGTTCGGCGTCGAGTAACTCCTCGGCGGGCGTGGCACTCAGCGCGATGACGGGCTGGGTCGATGCGGCGCAGTCGAGCGTGAGGTACTTCAGCTTGAACCCGGCGCAGGTGGCCAGCGAACCGCCCTCAGCGTAGGTGATGGTGGCGTTGTTGGTCTTGCTCACGGTGCGCAGCGTCACTTGGTGATTGCCGAAATCAACCAGTCCCGAGAGGGTATATTTGCCGCCCGGCGTGAGGTCGAAGTTCAGGTTCTCGGCAGGAGCATCGGCGGGGATGGGGTTCTGCTGGAAGTACTCATACAGGTCGCCCTCGGGGATGGTGGCAAACGAGGCCTCGAAGGTGCTGAACTGCTTCTCCGTGGCCGTCGCGGCGTCGCTGTTGTTCTTCGACGTGTCGCCCAGGGTGCGGATGACGAGTTTGTAGTTCATGTCCTCCTCGCGCGCTGTGGTGATCGAACAGCCGTCAACGGTCTTCGACACGATGGGCGTCGATTCGTCGCTCATGTCGTAGAGCGTCACTTCATAGCCTCTGGCCCCATAGACCACGGGCCAGCTGATGGTCATCTCGTCGCCAGCGGTATTGGGCGTGATGGTGATTTCACCTTCTGCCGGCGATGCCATCTGGGTGTTGCGCACGCCACTGTCGTACGTCTCGTCACCGTCGTAGGTATCGGCGCAGGAAGTGATGAGCCATGCACCTGCGGCTACAGCCACAATCGCACATAGCTTCTTGCTTGATACAAATAGTGCTTTGTTCATAAGATAATATTAAAGTTATACATGTATAATTTTTCTGACAGATTGTTGCAACTTTACTCTTTAGGTTTTCCTAATAGGCTGATATCCAATAGGTTGTTGCTGCTAGTGCTGTATTTTCATTCACTTGTCTGGGTTAGGCTCGGCGGATGTTCGCACACCCGATTAACAATAAGACGTAGTTTTTAACCTCTTGTAACCAAAAAAAGTGAAAAAACAAAAAAACAGTGGCCCGATCTATTGGGTGCCACTGTTTTTTTTGCCTTTAGGTCTTGCTAGTCTTTGCTAGTCTTTGCTAGTTTTGCTAGTCTCACTAGTCTTTCTAGTCATACTAGCCTTACTATCCCATGCTAATTACTTTTTGATGAATTTCTTGCCGTTCTGGATCACGATGCCCTTGTAGGCCTTGTCCACGCGCTGGCCGGCCAGATTGTAGATGGCGCCGTTCTGCACGGTCTCGTTGGCCTTCACGTTCTCGATGGCATTGGTGTCTTCCACGTCCTTGATGAGTTCCTCGGCAGATACGCCCTCGTGGAACTCAAAGCCGCCGAAGCCCACCTGCGAACTGTGCTGGAACACCCAGTACTCTTCACCGGCCTCGATGTCGAAGGTCAGCCAGCCCCAGAAGTTCTGGTTGCCGTTGCCGATCACATACTGGCGGTCGATGGCCATAGCGTCTGCCTCATCCTTCAACTCCTGCAGCTCTTCAGCGCTCCTGCCAGCAGCAACGGCTTCTTCATATTTGCCATAGATATACACTTGGTGCACGGAATCAACCTGCTCTACGGTGAGCAGTTTCTTCTGTCCGTTCTCGTCGTTCACACCATTGATATAACCCGAGGCAAACAGGCGCTGGGCCTTCATGTCTTTCGCATTCACCACGAAGGTCTTGCGGTTGCCTTTGTTGGCCCATACCTTCACTTTGAAGGCACCATTGGCAGTGGCGGTGAATTTGTAGTACAGACCGGTGATAGGCAGGCCTAACGAACCGTCCGGCTCGTAAAACACGTAGTCGGCCTTGTAAGTGCCCAGCCAGTCGCCGTCTTTCGAGTTCTCCACGGCATTCATCTTCACGTAGGGGTTACCTGTGCCTGCCACATACCAGAAATTGATGTCGCCCTGGCTCTTCACGCTCCAGTTGATGTCGTTCCAAGCCTCGACAGAAGCCGTCTCGTACAGGTGCTTTTCTGCATCGATCAATGCGCCCGGAGTAATCTGCTGAGCACCACCATCTGCATTGGCGGGTGTGGTGCCGCCCACGGCTGTCATTGTGGCTTTGCCCACGGTGACGGTGATAATCGACTTACCGTCGGCCGTGTTGTTGGCCACGCCGCCGGCTTCGGTGGCCACGGCTGCGAACTCAGGTGCCAGTTTGCCGCCAACGATGGCCTCGTACACATCCTGAGCCTGAATGTTTGCGGCGCAAAGTGCTACCGCTGCAAGTGTAAAAATTTTCTTCATAAGCTTATAAGATTTGTTTGGTAATAATGATTTTTAAATAGCTGTGTTGCAATTCAGTTTTAGCTGATGCGCAATTTCGTTTCAAAGGTAACGGTTTTGTCCGATAATTGTAATCAGACACTTATTATTTTAAAGGAAATTATGATTTTTTAATATTATTAACAGGCGATAGCTTTAGTTTTGTATCCCGAAGTCTTGTTGTTGCTTTTCCACCTCGTCGAGCATGCGCTTGCGCTCCTCTTCGGTCATGGCGTCGGCTTTCCGGGTGTCGCTGATGCCAGCGGTGCCTACCACTCCTTGCGGACCGCGCGGAGCCGTCTCTCTCTGGCACGAGGGCAGCGTGGCGGCGATGCTCTCTATCTCAAGCGTGTCGGCGGTGGGGGCATGCACTCCCTCGTAGGTGGGGCGTGCGATGATGCGGATGCGGCCCGCCTGGCGTGTGCTGCGGATGAGCACGGGCGCGCTGCCCCATTCCACGAGCCGCGGGTTGGCCATGATGCGGCCGTCGTCAATGATGCTGCCCTCGCCCTCGACGGTGAAGGTGATGTGCTCGCGGGCATTGCGCCGCACATTACCGTTGTCGTCGGTCACCTCGGCCACCACCACGATGAAGTCGCTGCCGTCGGCTGTCAACTGCCGTCCCATCTCGTCGGCATAGAGCCGCAACTTCGTGCTGCGGCGCGAGGGCATCTTCTTCTCGGTGCACACCACGCGACCGTCTTTGATGCCTTCGGCCACGAGCGACACCTTCTGCCACGAGCGCTGCGTGTAACTGCGCTCACGTGCCTGCCAGAAATCCCAGAACCCCTCAAACCGCACGGGGGCGTGCGGCGTGCCGTCGGGCGTGCGCACCACGGGCAGTGTCTGCACCTTCCATTCCTCTAGGGCGGTCAGGCGCACGCTGTCGCAGTTGCTGAACACCACCACGTCTTTCGGCGAATACTGTGTCATCTCATGGGCGATGAACACCATCGGGTCGTCGTCGCGCTGCGAACGGAACATCTCGAAGGCGTATTTCTTCTGGCGGAAGGCATCGTAGATGCCGCCCAGGTAGGCATCGGGGTGGTAGCCCCGCTGGTGGTCGAAGGGATGCCACTGGCAACCGCCGATAAACTGCCGTTGTCCGCGGTACATCATGCCGTAGGTGTCGGCCAGCGACAGGGCGGCGCTCAGCATCGCCTGCTCGCCCCAGCCGCGGGCAGCCCGGTTCAGCGCGTTGTGGGCATACCAGTCATCGACATACTCGCCCCACTCGCGGGTGAAGATGCACTTGTCGGTGTCGAGCGACCCCTTGCCGATGTTGTCGGCCCAGTCGTACAGCACGTCGTAGTTCTCTTTCACTCCCTCAGAGTTCATGTCGGCAGCAGCCACCGGCCGGCCGGGGTAGGGGAATTCCTCTTGCGTGATTTTCAGCGCCTCGAGGGCGAAGTCTTTCGGGTATCGTGTCTCGTTGAGGATGGGCTCCCACATCAGCACGCACGGGTGGTTGCGGTCGCGACGGATAATCTCGCGCGTGTTCTGGTGCACCATCTCACCCCATTTGGGGTCTTTGTTCCAATACTGCCAGCCCGGCGTGGGCACGATGATAAACAAGCCCAGTTCGTCGCAGGCATCCATAAATGCGGGGTCCTGCGGATAGTGGGCGGCGCGGATGATGGTCATGCCCGCGTCTTTCAGTCGCTTGGCGTCGCGCCACTGCTGACTGTTGGGCAGCGCGTTGCCCACGTAGGCGAAGTCTTGGTGGCGGTTGCCGCCCACCAACTGGTGGTAGGGCTTGCCATTGAGCCAGAAGCCGTCCTTGCCGCGAAACTCCGCCTTGCGGATGCCGATATTCAGGGCACCGCCGTCGATGGTCTTCCGGCCTTGCTTCACCTCTATCTCCAGGCGATACAGAGACGGGTCTTCGGGCGACCACAGGTGCGGGTGCTTCACCACGCCACGCAGGGTATAGGTCTTTGAAGACAAAGCCCCCCTCTTATCCCCCGAGGGGGAAGATATTGCTTTTTTGGCGGATAGAATTTTTAAGGTAACTACGCCCTCCCCTCGGGGAGGGATGGGGAGGGGGCTCGGGCTCATCCTTCCTATCACATTCACTCTTTCACTCCCAGAAATCTCCACCTCTACAAATACCTCGGCTTCTTGCTCGGTTATCTTCCCGTAGTGCACGAAGATGCCGCCGCCAGCCACCTTGCCCATTTCGTTGGGGTCGGTGATGTGCAGGGGCGAGCGTCCGATGAGCCACACGTCGCGGTACATGCCGCCGTGGTAGGCGAAGTCGAGCTGTGTCTGTTTCTTGCCCGGCGGGTAACTCTTGTCGTCGCTGTTGTCGGCCTTGACGGCTATCAGGCAGTCGTCGCCGGCCTTCACGCCCTGCTCGCTCAGGTTGATGATGATGGGCAGGTAGCCGCAGTAGTTGTCTTTCACCTGATGCCCGTTCACATACACCTCCTGCTTGCCCATGATGGCCTCGAAATAGACGATGATATCCTTGCCGTTGAGGTCGGCGGGCACGGTGAAGTGCTTCCTGTACCAGCACACGCCTTGGTAGTTGCGTCCGCCGCTGGCGTCGGCGGGTTCGAGCCGCACGGTGTGCGGGGCGCACACCACCTGCCACGAAGCGTCGTCAAGTGCGGGTGATGCACCGTCGGCCACGTCGCCCAGAAGGAAGCGCCAACCGTCGTTGAAGTTATATACCATGCGGCCGGAGTTGGCCAGCGGATACAGTCCGGCTACTGATACCTCTTGTGCCTGCGCTACGCACAGCCATGCGCACCACAGCCACAAGATGCCTACATATTTCTTCATATCTTTATTCAAGTTTCGCATGTTCCACATTCTCAACTTTCAGAGGTGAGAGGTAAGAGGTGAGAGGTAAGAGAATACCTCTTCCCGCTTCCTTTCTGCTTGATTATTCTATTTATTTCGATTTGTAATCTATCTACTCCCTCCCCTCGGGGAGGGCCGGGGAGGGGGCTCTTCATCTCATGAGGGCCGGGGTGGGGGCTTCAAGCTCCACATGCTTCACGCGCTGTCGGCGCCAGGTGTAGATGGCATGCAGGTGGCCGTCGCGGCTCTGGATGATCGACGGATAGGAATACTGCGATACAGGACTGTCTTCGAGCGTGATCCAGTGCTGCCAGTGCAGACCGTCGGTGCTGCGCATGATCGAGAGCGGCGTGCGGGCCCCTTTCTCCTTGGTGGGTTCGATGGGCCAGTCGTTGCAGATGAGGGCGTAGGTGCCGTCGGCGAGTGTCACCGCGTCGAGGCCGCTGTTGTTGTTGGGCGTGTCGATGAGTTGCAGCTTGCTCCATGTCTGTCCGTTGTCGCTGCTGTACGTCACGCCGATGTGGCGGCTGCGGGTACGGCAGAGGGCTTCCAGTCGGCCGTCGGCCAACTGGATGATGGCGGGCTGTATGGCCTTCACGCCGGCATCGGCTTCCACGTAGTCGGTGCGCTGCCAGGTCTTGCCCATATCGTCGCTATATTCAAAGTAGAGCTTCCATCCGTCGCGCTCATCGCTGGTGGGCGAGAGGATGCGGTAGGTGTCCTTGCCCCGTCCGTCGGCCGCGGGTATGGTCAGCGCGATGGGCTTGTTCTTCACCGGACCGTAGATGCCGTCGGGCAATGGCTCGCGGCGGCTCCACGTCTTGCCGCCGTCTTTCGACACCACGCGCCATCCCTTCCATCCCGCCACGTTGGGGCCTATCTTGAAGTAGAGGTGCAGGTCGCCATTGGGCAGTTCGAAGAGCACGGGGTTCCAGCACGCCTCGCGGTACATGTCGCCGATGGCTGCTTCGCCGCGGTTGGTGTGCCACGTGAGCAGCGGCTGGTACTGTCCGTCGAAGAAGGGCTTGGTCGAGGCTGTCACCTGACTCACCTTGCCTTCGGGGTCGGGCTGCAGGGCTTGCGGCTCCACGCCGTCGGCGGCCATCTGCGGAGTGGTCCATGTGTCGCTGCCCTTGGGCTTGCGGCTCACCCAGATGCTCACGTCGGGGTTGCGCTCCTTGGTGCCGCCGAAGTAGGCTGCCACGAGGTCGCCCTTGCGCGTCTCTACGATGGTGGCCGAATGGCACTGCGGGAAGGAGGCCTCGCGGTAGAGAAACTCGTCGGCCACCACCTGCGGTCCGCGCTGTGGCAGGGGCTCGTCGAAATCGTGCCTGCCAGACTTCACCTCGCGCCGCTCGCCGCCGGGCAGACACACCGTGGCGGTGGTGTTGGCAGGTATCTCCACGTGCCATTTCAACCGTCCCTTGTCTTTCTGCCACCGGCTCACCACCTGACCGTAGATGCTGGTGTAGGAGGCGTCGATGTCGTACACCTCGTCAACACTGAAGTCGGGAGCGAGCGTGATGTGCTTGTAGCCGTCGTCGGAGCGGATGCCGCCCAGGTCTTCGTAGATCCATGACAGCAGGTCGCCCAGCAGCATCACGTGGTTGCCCGAGTTCATCCGCGGACTGGCGGTGTCGCCGTTCCACAGTTCCCAGATGGTGGTGGCGCCATGTTCGGCCATGTAGCCCCACGACGGGTATTTTTTGTTGGTGGCCAGCAGCCAGGCGATGTCGGTGCGCCCCATGTCGGTGAGCGTGTGCATGAGCCATCCGATGCCGATGACACCGCACGACACGGTGCCGCCGTTCTTTGTCACCAGGTTGGCGATGATGTTTTTCTCCACCTCGCCGCGCACGTAGTCGTCGTCGATCATGCCGAAGGCATAGGGCAGCAGGTTGGCCGTCACGGTGTTGTTGCCGTAGTAGGTGCTGTCGGGGTAGAGCAGGTGTCCGGGCACGGTGCTCGTGCCGCGTTTCACGGTCAGGAACCGGTCGTTGAAGGCTTTGCGCGTGGTGGCTGCCTCGTGGGCGAAGTACTGGGCGTCGTCGTTGAGCGACTGCTCCTCGGCCCACCGTTTCATCAGCCCGCACAGGTGATAGTAGTAGGCCGATGAGATGAGGGTGCCGTCGGTGATGCGCGACGGGTCTTCGCTGTGTATGAGTTTCTCGCTCTCTGGCGGCACGCACCAGTCGGCATAGCGGTCTTTGGTGATGAGGCCGTCTTGGCCGTATTGTTGTTTCATGTGCAGCAGCCACCGCTTCACGTCGGGATAGTAGCGGCGCATGGGGGTGCTGTCGCCGTACTGCCGTTGCAGCATATCGAGCGCGTAGGGCAGGGCGGCGGGCCACGTCATGTTGTCTGAGTAGTAGTTCCAGTAGGCGGGTGCCACATCGGGGATGCAACCGTCTTCGCGTTGTGCTTCAACGATGTCGCGTACCCATTTGGTGTAGAGCGACTTATTGTCGAAGAGAAAGGCCTCGCCGTAGCAACCGCGCGTGCGGTCGCCCAACCACGGCTGTCGCTCGTCGCGCTGCGGACAGTCAACGGGCATGCCCTTGTAGTTGCTCAGCACGCCCCACACGGCATTCTGATAGACCTGGTTGAGCACGGCGTTGGCACTGCGGAAGGTGCCCGTCTCGGCCATCGCGTCGCTCACCACCTCGCCGGTGAAGTCGGCGGCGGTGGCTTTGCCCATTCCGCTCACCTCGGCGTAGCGGAAACCGTGATAGACGAAGGTGGGATGCCACCAGCGGCCCGCCTCCCGACCGTCGGCATAGTAGCGGTCGGTGCTCAGGGCGTGGCGCAGGTTGTCGGTCCAGATATGTCCGGTGCTGTCAAGCCGCTCGGCGTAGCGCACCACCACGGAGTCGCCGCTGGCGAGGGCTCCCAGGCGCACGTTCAGCCATCCGGCCATGTTCTGCCCCATGTCGATGATGATCTTGCCGTCTTTCTCGGTCACACTCTTGGGCGTCAACCGCTTCAGCACCTTCATGTTGGGAGCCATGGCGCCGCGCAGGGTGCCCATGGGTATGGCGGTGCGCTCGGCCTTCATCCATCCTGAGTCGTCGTAGCCGGTGCGGGTCCAGTCGCCCAGGTCTTTGCGTGCGTCGTATATCTCGCCGTCGTACTCGTTGTTAGAGCGGATGGCACCGTCGGAGGTCATGCGCCATTTCTCGTCGGTCGAGATGGTTTTCTTCGTGCCGTCGGTAAACTCCACGATGAGGTTGGCGCGCAGGGTGGGGTAGCCGAAGTTGGTGATCTTATAGGGCTTCTTGTTTTGCTGCATGGTATAGAAACGGCCGTTGCCGAGCACTACGCCGATGGCATTCTCTGTCTGCAACTGAGCCGTCACGTCGTAGGCGTTGTAGAGCACGGTGCGGCGGTAGTCGGTGGGGGCGGGTGCCAGCACGTCGTCGCCGATGCGCTGTCCGTTGATATAGGCTTCGTACATGCCCAGACCGCATACATATAAGGTGGCTTGGCGCACGGGCTTGTCGAGGTTGAACGTGTGTCGCAGGTAGCGGGCCGACAGGCGGCTGTGCTCCTCCTCCACGTCCCACGGCATGGCGCGGGTCAGGCCTATCCACCGTCCGCTCCAGTCCGACTCGGTCAGCAGTCCTACGTTCCACTGTGCGATGTCGCTCCAGGGCGCGATGCCTGCAGTAGTGGTCACCTGCACACGCCAGTAGCAGCGTGTGTTGCTGCGCAGGGGCGCACCGGCATACGTCACCCATTGCGACTGGTCGCTCTCTACGACGGCGTTCCACAGGTCGCCGTCGCATTTCTCTGCTTTCTCGCGTGTGGAAGCCACGATGATATGGTAGCGCACCTGACGCGTGTCGTTGCGCAGCGACTCGATGCGCCAACCCAGGCGTGGGGTGGGCGTGTCGATACTCATGGGGTCAACGAGGCGCTCGGTGCGCAGGTCGGTCACACGCACTACCAGTGCGGGGGTGGCTTGTGCCGCGGTGGTCAGCACCAGCAGCAGCATCAGGGCTGCGGTCTTGAATATTCGCATAATCTTTTTCTTTAGAGGTAAGAGGTAAGAGGTGAGAGGTAAGAGATTTGTTTCGGGGCGGGGGGCTTCTCTGAGGGGCAGGGGGCTTCTCCGAGGGGCAAGGGGCAGGAGATAACCTCACCGCAAGTAGGGACAGGGTGTGCCCTGTCCGTAGGGGGCTTTCGCGAGTGATTGCCAGCGGACAGGGCACGCCCTGTCCCTACTTATCATCACGATGACTAATGTCCAAACTCCCAGACTCCTAAACTCCCCAATTAAAATTTCTCTTCCAAGCGGGTGGCATTCTTCGCGATGTAATCCTTGTTGGCGTCGATGGCGATGAGCACACGGTCGCTGCCGCGCAGGTAGGCACCGTCGATGGTGAACTCGCTCACGCCGTTGCCGTATTCGCCCAGATAGGTCAGCGTGCCGTCGGCCGGGTTCATCATCCATACGTTTTTCTTCGCACCCGAGATCTTTCTGAGGTCAATCTGCATGGGTTTGCCGCTGTAGTTATACACCAGCAGGTAGTCGGTGCCGCGGGTGGCGATGATGCGGTCGTAGCGCTCGCCATTCTGGCTGGCGATGACGCTCTGGTCGTTCTCGCCCTGGGTGAAGGGCACGCTGAGCATCAGCCACTTCAGGTATTTCATCTGTCCGTAGCCCGGATCTTTCATGGCTTCCCACCAGGGCTTCTCGGCCCCGAACGAACCCAGCAGGCCCGGACGCATAAATTGCATGATGCTGTTGTGGCCGTAGGTGTGGCCGAAGCATCCGCCGAAGACAGCCCAGTAGGCGTAGCGGCGCACATCGTAGTCCTGCCAGCGCGGCGCACTGAAGTCGTGCAGGCCCTGGGGGATGTCCTCATAGCTCGGCTCACCGTCAATCACGGGTTTCATGCCGCCTTTCACGGTTCTGTTGCCGGCGCTCTGCTCCTTGTCGCCGGCGCCCATCAGCACATAGCGCCAGTTGTCTTCCTCGGTATTGTCCTTGATGGTGTAGTCGCCGTCGCCGTTGCGCTGTCCGTAGCGGCGGTGTCCGCTCTGAAACATATTGAAGTCGAGCCATTCGCGGTCGTTGTACCACCATGCCGAGGTGGTGCGTCCGCGGGGGTGGAAGGTCATCACATGGTTGGGGTCGGCCTTCTTGATGGCGCGTGCCAGGGCGTCCCACGAGTCCATGCCCTTGTCGCCCATGATGTCGCCGCCGATCATCCAGATGATGTTGGGCTTGTCCTTATAGCGCTCGCCGAGGAACTTGCCGTAGAGGGCGGCCTTCTGCGGTGTCATCTGGTTAATCTGTGAACCCCAGATGCAGTCCATGGCGATGTAGATGCCGTTGGCGGCGGCCATATCCACGATATAGTCCAGGTGCTCCCAGTAGCCGTACTGGCCGGGCTTGGAGAATTTGGAGCAGTCGAACGAGGCGTCGTTGGCCTGATGACCATAGATGTCGAACGTGGGAATGGCGTTGAGCACCTGTATCTGCTCCACGTTGTAGCCCTCTTCGCGCTCACGTGTCAGATAGTATTCCACCTCGTCGCGTGTGAGTCGCTCGGAGATGAGCCACGCCGTATTGCCCAACCAGAAGAAGGGGGTGCCGTTCTCGTGCACCAGATAGCGTTGATTGTCAGATACTTTCAGCCGTCCGTTGTCCCACGGCTTCACAATTTTGGCCGCCTGCATGCCTACGGCCATCATGGCCGCAATGGCCAGCAACATCATTTTTCTCATATCGTTTGTTTGTGGGTATTAAAAATGAAAAGATAGAGACATAGCATCCCTATCTTTATGACGTATAAAAAAGTGTTTTGTAACATATTATTAGGGTAACTACTCCCTCCCCTACAAGGGGAGGGCCGGGGTGGGGTCTTCTTCACTCCAGCACAATCTTCACATTCTCTTTGGTGATGTTCTTGCTGTACTGGAAGGTGGCGTCGTGCTTGGCGTGGATGACGATGTCCTTGAGGTGGATGCCGTCGATGGGCATCTCGGGCAGTCCGTTGAACTCCATGGCGTAGCCGGCATGGCTGCAGATGACGCGCCGGATGTCGATGTTGCGGAAGATGGGCGTCTCCTCGGTCACGGGCACCGCCGGCACCTTGGCCTCGCCGCTGCCGTCGGCCAGGGCCTCCGACACCGACTTGCCGCCGTAGTACATATTAAACGTCAGGGCGTAGGTCTTGATGTCGTTCATGGTCACGCCGTCGATATAGATGTTCTCCACCAGTCCGCCGCGGCCGCGGGTCGATTTGAAGCGCAGACCCACGTCGGTGCCCAGGAATTGGCAGTTGCGCACCATGATGTTCTGCACGCCGCCGCTCATCTCCGAGCCCACCACGAAACCGCCGTGACCGGCAAACACGGTGCAACCATCGACCACCACATTCTCGCAGGGCCGTCCGCGCCGGCGCCCGTCGGCGTCCTTGCCGCTCTTCAGGCAGATGCCGTCGTCGCCCGCGTCAAACTTCGAGTTGACGATGAGGGCATTCTTACACGACTCCAGGTCCAGAGCGTCGCCGTTCTGCGCATAGGCGGGGTTGCGGGCCAGCACACCGTCGATGATGATGTTCTCGCACATGAGCGGGTGCAGGTTCCATGCGGGTGAGTTCTGGAAGATGACATCCTTCAGAAGCACGTTCTTGCAGCCCACCAGACTGATCATCACCGGGCGCAGGAATCGCTTGATCTCGTTCCACTCCTGTGCGGTCAGGTTCTTGTCGGGCACGTTCATTTTCGCCCCTTGCTCGGCCTTGTCGTAACCGGCCGTGGGCACCCAGTAGTCGGGGCGCTTGGTCACGCCGCCGGGCTGCGAGGTCAGTTCCTTCCACTGTGCCTCGGTCACCTTGCTCTTCTTCAGCGGGCGCCAGTACTGTCCGTTGCCGTCGATGGCACCGTGGCCCGTGATGGCGATATTAGTCTGTCCCATGGCACTGATGGGCGACTGGCAGCGTCGGGTGTCGAGACCCTCGAACGAGGTGTCGATGATGGGGTAGAGGCTGTCGTCGGCAGCGAATTGTATCACGGCTCCGTGGTCCAGATAGAGTTCGATGTTCGACTTCAGCACGATGGGGCCGGTGAGCCAGATGCCGCAAGGCACGGTGAGACGGCCGCCGCCCTTGGCGCTCAGTGCGTCGATGGCGCGTGCGAAGGCATCGGTGCAGAGCTGCTGTCCGGTGGCGTCGGCGCCGAAGTCAGGCAGCCGCACCTCGTTGGCGGGTATCACGGGAGCGCTCACCTCGGGCATGGCGAAGGGCAGGTCTTGAGTGTACTTCTTGTAGGGATTCTGGGCCATGGCCGTGATGCTCACAGCGGCCAGCAGCAGTGTGATTAGTCTTTTGCTCATAGTTTGTCGTTATTGATTTGCTTGTTCAGGTCTTACTTCTTCACCTTCGTCGTCTTGTCCACATATTCGCTCTCGAGCATGTCGTTGCTCCATGTGGCGGTGATGCGGGTGCGGCGCTTGCCGCCCTTGCCCTTGTAGGTGGTCTTGCCCAGGGTCACGATGGGGGTGCCATGGCCCAGGTTCAGACCCATGTTGTCTTCCTGCGGCGTGTCGTAATACACGGTCACGGTCTTGCCCTTCTCCTCGGCATAGACATTGGCGCGCAACATCGTCATGTAGCCGTCTATCTGCATCGTGCCCGTGTAGTTGCCGTCGGCCAGGTAATTGAGTTCCAGGGTCATGATATACCCGATATATGAGCCGCCGGCGGTTTCACCTGCTTCATGTTCGGCCATATAACTGCCCGCCCACTGCTGGGCTTGTGCCGGCAATGCACATACGAGGCCTGCCAAGGCGAGCGCGGCTGCGAGGATGGTTTTTCTGAGTGTTTTCATTGTTATGGTCTTTTGGTGGTTAGTATTCATGCGCAAATATACGGAGAAAGGCGTAATGCAAGTTTGTACTGCTAATCTGTTTTAAGTTGTAGCGTTTATTATACCTAAGAATGTTCTAACAATTGCTTGGCAAGCGCTATAGCTTGTTCAATCAATTTTCCCGTAGGTTCAACGAAAGGCATAACGTCTTCTTCTTCGAGCCCGTATGTGTCATCGTAATCGCCTGTCTGTCGCATTGTGAATAATCTGTGGTATAGCTTGCTGGTTTCGACAGGGAATATACCCGATTTGATGAAATGCAGACCGAAAAGGTGGATAACACCGCTATGGCTTTGTGCTGTGTCGCCATTGGCTATTAACAATGCCGACACAGCATTGTAAGCTGCGTAATAAAGGCGGTTTGCTATTGTCTCCCAATATTTCAGACAGATGATCCCCCTTGCCTGCTCATACGCACGTCGGGATTTTTCTATTCGGAACTCAACGACAGCTCTTCGCTCTTCTATTGTTAAACTCATAATGTAACTCCTTCCTTCATAACATTTTTATAGAATGGTGTGAAACTTTTGGCATTCCATTCTTTTGTCGTGAATATGATGGGGTTGATCATTTCGTCAATTTGCCATCCAAACTCACGGATTGGGTACGAGATTTCATCTATGTCGGCAGATGTAATCCGGTCTTTGTCAAGCAAGATTAATACATCCCAGTCACTTTCTTGGTGGGCATCACCCCGCGCACGGGATCCAAAAAGAATGGCCCGTCCCTTGTAAGGGGATGCTTTCTGTAGTATCTTTCCTATGCCGTTTGCAACCGTCCGCAGGTCGGTTGCAAACTCATGCTTCTGTTCTTCAGAAGCCTTCGTAGGGATATCCTGTTCATTGAGAACATGGGGGGTGATGGGTTGTGGCATAATGAAATGAATATATTAAGGGGCTATTGTTGTCAGATGTTGTTGATGTGTGCAAAGATAGTAAAAACAATCGAAAATAATGTCATTCGTACGCTTTTTCTTTGAAAAGATGGCAAAAAATGTGTGTTTGTGAAATAATATGTATTCTTGCTTCGGAAAAAACAGAATCATACTATCTCACCACCACTTTCTTTCCGCCGGTGATGTACAGGCCGGGCTTGGGAGTGCCAGTGACCTGACGTCCGTCGGGCAGGAACAGGCGGCTGTCGGTCTGCACTCGGTCACTGGTGGCCTGGCGGATGCCCGTAGAGGCCTGCTCGAGCACAAGCTCCAGACCGCGGCGCGCATCCAGCTTGCCATGGCCGAAGCGCTCGGGCGACGCCTCGGTCCACTCGTCGGTGCGGCACGACTTGACCAGTATGTCGCGTATCTGCGCCACGGTCAGCGAGGGGTCGGCCTGCAACCATAGGGCGATGGTACCCGCCACGGCAGGTGCCGACTGCGATGTGCCTTCCTCGCAGGTATAGTGGAACCCGTTCCACATCATCTCCTCGCGCAGGGGTATCGGGAAGTCGCCCCCCATGCCGCTGTCGTCATCATCCGTGGCTTTATAACTGCTGATGTTATACTCATCATCGTCGTATCCGTCATCACCATATCCGTCATCACCATATTCGTCATCGCCATACCCATCGTCAAACCCTGATTCGTCATCACCCATTTCTTTTTCCATCTGCTCTTTCATATAGTCGAGGTAGTAATGGCTGGTGGCCGACACAACGTTGACGCCCGGAGCACACAACGTAGGGCAGTGTACGCCGTTGAAGCCTGTGCCCCAGCTGCTGAATTCGGCCACATCGTACAGCACGTTCTTTTTGTCTTCCGACTCGTCAAACAGCGAGCGCTTGGTGGCGTTGGCACTGTAGGCTCCCACGCTGATCACATCGGGTGCAGTGCTCCAGTCGTTCATGGTCAGTATCGACTCGCTGTCGGAGTAACCCTTGAGGTCCAACGAATGCAGGCGCTCGCCAAACAGATACAGCTCGGTGCCCTGCTTGCCGCGCACGGTCAGTTCAAAGGCATATCCGAAATCTTCGGCATACGTACCCTGGAAGTAGCATGCCAGCTGCGTGTGGCCCTCGCTCTTGAGCACGCCGATATGCAGCTCGCCATCGAAACCCTCAGCCAGCGTCGCGTCGTCGGCGCTGTTCAACTCATACAGCGAACCGCGGTCGGCATCCAGCACCGGCGACTGCCACACCGGGGTGTAGATGGGGTCGTAATGATCATCTTCGCCTGTCTTCTGCACGAGCGAGAGTTGCATCGACAGCGGTGCGTCTTCATAGACATAGCCTTCGAGCAGCGCCGAGTTTTTGGTCATCATGGTGCGCAGCACATCGTCGTCGCTTTCAAACACCTTGTGCAGGGTGATATGCGCGTCGCCCTCGTTGCCGGCCGAGAGCACCACCGGCACACCCTGTTGGCACAGCGCCTCGAAGGCCTCGGTCATCACGCCCTTGCCGTCGTGCGAACCGATGTTGATGCCCAGACTGCCGTTCACCACCACGGGTTGCTGACTCTGCCGGGCATAATGGCTGATGAAGACCAACGAGTGAAACAGTCCGCGCGTGGCCTTGATCTCCATGATGGGCACTTCCTCGTTGGGGTCGCTGTCCTTGTCGGTGCAGCAGAGCACGATGTCGGCATCGGGTGCCATGCCGCCGAAGCCCTGCGGCGAGCGCGTGCCTGCGGCAATGGTGGCGGTGTGCGAACCGTGGTAGGCGCCGCGCACGTCGGTGGTGAGCTGTGCTATCTGCTCGGGCGTGTCGTAGAGAGTGCCCGGCAGTGTCATGCCGTCTATCTCCACCCCGGTGCCGCTATCCACGCTGGGCATATAGACGGCCTTGATGCGCGAGCGGCCCTCGGCATCGAGAAAGGCAGGGTGCTGGAAGTCGAAGCCGGTGTCGATGACGACGACGGTGACGCCCTTGCCTGTGTAGGGCTGGTCGCCGATGTGGCCTGTCTGTCCGTCTATCTGGTCCGACCGTATCTCACGGCGTGTGACGTCGCTGTGCCACCGATAGCCGATGGGGTAGGTGGCGATGCGCGTCACACCCGCCAGCTGCTCCACGGCCCCGAGGGCGCTGAGCGGCATGGTGGCCGACACCTGTCGTCCTATCTTGCCGTGCAGGGTGAGTCCGGCGGCACGCAGCTCGGAGAGGGTGGCGTCGGCTATGGTCTCATCTAATTGGATGACCACCTCGGCTGTCTGGTTGTCGGTGGTGGCGGCGCGAGCCGTCTTCGCCTGCATGCCGTGGGTCAGCATGCGCGTTTGCAGGGTCACTTTGTCTGTGGTCTGTGCCATGGCTGCTGCGGCGAGCATCAGGCAGAGGATGAACGGTAGGATTCTTTTCATTGCGTTAAGTTGTTGATATTGCGGCGCAAAGGTATGTAAAATCTTTTTTACCGCCAAATACTTGGGGTGTTATTCAGAAAAAATCTATCTAACTCAAGTTTCTATAGTAGTTAAGTAGTCAGTAGTTAAGTTGTTAGACCGATACTCTGACAATGAGATACGCCCCAACACAGGGATTGGCTTCACTACGGTTGCTATTCCCATGCCTGTCCTTGATTGATGGTCAGAAGGTGTCGTTCTCGGCCGTCCGTGAATAAAAAAGCTCGGATTATTGGTAGATAGCCAAGAATGATGTAACTTTGCACCGTCAAACGACCAATCAATTTCTAACTAACACAAATTTATGAAACTGAAACAATTACTCATCGCCGGCGGCTTCATGGCCGCTTCTGTGCTCAACGCGAACGCCCAACCTGATCCCAATTTCCACATCTATCTCTGTTTCGGACAGTCGAACATGGAGGGCAACGCACAATGGGAAACCGTCGATAACCAATTCGTCGATTCCAGATTCCAAATGCTCGCCACGACCAACTTCAGTTCGCCGCAACGCACTATGGGCAACTGGTACACGGCCTATTGCCCCATCGTCAGCCCGGCAGGAAAACTCGGTCCCACTGACTATTTCGGACGCACCATGGTGGCGGCTCTGCCCGCTGACGTGAAGGTGGGAGTCGTGGCGGTGGCCATGGGCGGCAGTCCCATACAGATGTTCGACAAGGATCTGTATCAGCAGACCATCAACAACAACGCCAGCGAATGGTACGTGACGCTTGCCAAACAGTATTACGGCAGCAACCCCTACCAACGAATCATCGAAATGGCCAAGAAAGCGCAGGAGTCGGGTGTCATCAAAGGCATCCTTTTGCACCAGGGCTGCTCCAACTGCGGCGACCCCAATTGGCCCAATATGGTGAAGAAAATCTATAACGATATGCTGGCCGACCTCGGTTTGAACGCCGCCGACGTGCCGCTGTTCGTGGGCGAGACGGAATATCAGGATATGGGCGGCGGATGTTCATCGCACAACGCGGTGGTGGCCCGTGTGCCCGATGTCATTCCTACCGCCCATGTGGTCAGCGCGAAAGGATGTCCGGGCAACGGCGTTGACCCCTGGCATTTCAACCCCTCTGGCTATCGCACGCTGGGCAAACGTTATGCTTATGAGGCGTTGCGCGTCATGGGCATTCCAACACAGGCGGATGCATCATACACGATACCGGCCAATCTCAAGAACTTTTTCAGCGCTACGGCGATGAGCTCTGTCAACGACATCGTCATGAAGGTGGGAACGGCACGTAACTTCGTCGTGAACGTGACCTTTGCCGACGGACACTCCGAGGATGTGTCGGACGATGTGCAACTGACCTTGCCCGCGTTCCTCACGGTCGAACAAGGAAAACTGAAAGCAGTGGGCGAGGGGAGTGGAACGGTCACGGCGTCCTATACGGATTTCATGGGACAGATGGTCAGTACGACGTTCAACGTGGAAGCGGGTACGCAAGGCACCAACCACTATCTTACGGTCAATAACGGAACGGCTGGCACCAATCCGTGGGACAAACAGTTGAGCACATGGCTCAACACGTCGATGGAGACTGGGAAGACTTACGTGGTTAAGGCCACCATCAAGGCTGACAACGGAGGCGACTGCGCGCTTTGGCCGATATGGACGACAAGCTCTAACCGCAACCAATGGGGTAATAGCGATGATGTGCAATATCTGGATAACTTCAAGGTCACATCTTCCTTCCAAGAGTTCACATGGGAGTTCCAAGCCACATTCCCTCACGACAAAATCCAGTTCTCGTTCGGCAAGATTGGCGGACTGGTCTGTTTCGACGATGTGTCGTGCAAGTTGAAGGGCTCTGATGAGGAGATGGTGGTCAACGGCAGTTTCGAGTCTGACGACCTCTCGAAGTGGGAGATTATCTCTTGGGCAGGTCAGACCATGAAGATTGAGGAAGAAGTCCAAACGGGCATCGCTCAAGTGGTGGCTGACGTTCCTGTGGGGTCTGCCGACACCGTGTACGACCTCGTGGGTCGCAAGGTGAATCCTTCCTCCCTCCGTCCCGGCATCTATATCATGAATGGCAAGAAATTCATCTTGAAATAAATATCAACACCTTTTGCTAGTAGGGACGCGGCGTGCCGCGTCCGCAATACATCCCATAAAAGAACTAAATAGTATGATTTACAAAAAGTATTTTGTCTTAGCATGGTTGTTGGCGTTCATGGCAGTCGTACCTGCCATGGCGCAAGCACCTCAGCACACACCGGAACTGGAGTTCGTGCTGCAACTGAAAGTGACTTTGGGACAAGCCTACAGCTTGGGCGACACGCCCAACGGACGGCGGACGGTGATTCCCATCACCGGAGGCACCTTTGAGGGACCACTGCTCAAAGGCACGATTATCAACGGCGGTGCCGACTATCAGTTGGCCGACCCGAAAACCAACCGCACCACATTAGAGGCCATCTATTCCATCAAGACCGACGATGGCGTGTATATCCACGTGCGCAACAAGGGCATCATCCACTCGGAGCAAAACGGCGGCGGTCAACCCTCGTTTTATTTCAAGGCGGCACCTCAGTTCGAGGCTCCCTCTGACAGTCCCTACGCCTGGCTCAACAATGCCATCTACGTCTGCGAGCCCGCTTTCGACAGCGCCTTCCAAGGCATCGTCCTGAATGTGTGGAAGGTGAAGTGATCATCAACTGTGAAAAAAAAGTCTGAATTATTTGCAGATTGTCAGATTTTTAGTATCTTTGCCCCATGTAAAACTTAAAAAATTCGACAATATGAAAAAGATTATCCTTTTGATGCTGCTCGCTATATGCAGTTTGCCCATGATGGCACAAAACGATGTGTATGCTGACCCCGAATCCCCCGCCCAGTTCCGCGGTGGACAGGTGGGCTTGCAGACATGGCTTGCGGACAACTTGGTCTATCCGAAAGAGGCTGCTGCACAGAAGATTGAGGGCAGGGTCATTGTGAAATTGACGATTGATCGGGGTGGCAATGTGACTTCGCCCGTCATCATGAGGAGCGCTGACCCGATTTTGGACAAGGCTGCCATCAAACTGGTGAAGAAAATGCCCAAATGGACTCCCGCCAAGAAGAACGGCAAATCTGTTGAGTCAACATTTGTACTCCCAATCAGTTATAAGTTGTAGCTTATGAACAGTAAGAACACAAAACCATCGGCCCGGGCCGATGGTTTTGTGTTAATAGATATTCATGTGGCCTACGGCGTAACACGAATAATCAGCAATGAGCATCAATTAGCCACAAATTATAATTCATGGAAAAATTCGTGGGCGATTTGTGCATATTCATGTAGCGTCGCAGACATCTTATCATGCCGTAGGCATCATGTTGTTCTGAGTTGTTCAAAGTTGTTTGAAAAAACAAGAGATTGTATCTTATTTGAAACAACACGGGACAACATTAAACAACTTTTTGGGCTTGCGCCCTTATTTTTGCCTACGGCGTAACACGAATAATCAGGAATGAACATGAATGAGTCATAAATGATTATTGATGAAAAATTTATGGAAAATTCGTGGGCAATTTGTGCATATTCATGTAGCGTCGCAGACATCCACCATGCTTCATCATAGGCACAAGCACATCATATTTGAGAAATTTTTGAATCAGATTTGTAAAATTTCCACGCGAAGCGTGCATCGATATGATAAGGCTTTCACGCAGCGTGAAAGGATTTGACACGCTCTGCGTGGAAATTAATCAAATTTTGTTCAAATTATTCAAAATCATTGGATGATGTGGCGGCGTAACACGAATAATCAGGAATGAGCATCAATTAGCCACAAATTATAATTCATGGAAAAATTCGTGGGCAATTCTTGCATATTCATGTGGCGTCGCAGACATCCATTTGATGGATTTCCACGCGAAGCGTGCATCAATTTCCTTCCAATTCAATGCTGTATTTCATCCCTTCCGGCACGATGCAACGGATGGTCTTCTGTCCGTGCGGCTCGATGGTGAGATAATTGTCGCTGTAGATGACACCGTCGATGGGATGGCCTTTCTTGTCTTTGAACACCACGCGGAGCAGATACACCACCCGGTCGGTGGGGTTGCTGACGGTCAACGTGATATGAAGAGACGGATCCACCTTGCTGACCTCCTCTTTGATCTTGCATTTCGGCTGCGGTTGGTTGCCCACGGCTTTCAGGTCGGCATGCTTCAGCATCGGCGTTCCCGTCCAGTCGGATTTCTCCCAGTCGAAGACGTCTTCCGAACGCGTGAGCGCATACTCGTTCTCGGAGATGACACGTCCGTCAGACTCCAATGTCAGGAACAGGTAACCATTGTTTTCCGTCAGTGGGATGGGGTCAAACACCTCGACCGACGACAGGGGCGGCAACGTCACGGCCTTCTCCTTGCTGACTAACAATTGCCCGTTCATGCCATAGACCTTCATGCGGGCCGTGGCGTTGAGGGTGTTGTCACGGCTGTTGACCGCCCGCACATCATGCCTGAGGGGGTTGTAAATCAGTTGCTCGTTCTGGCAGGCTTTTTTCACGGCATAGAAAGCCGCATTCGGCCGCAGGTAGTAGTCGTAGAGTTGCCAATAGAGACTGGGCCGCGCGCTGTTGAGCATCCACTGCACCAGTGCGGTGGCTTTCGGACTGTGATACCTGAACGCCTCAAACATCGCTTTCGTGCCATCGTAATTCACCATGTTGGCTTTGCGGAGGAAGTCGTCCAGACCCGTGGCCTCCCCGTATCGGTTGGCGACGGTTCTTTTCAGTACATCCAGTTTGTTGAACGCCTCGGCTGCTGCCGTGCAGTGGTAGTCCCATACCTCATCCAACGGCCACAGTTGGTCGCCGAGCATTTGCTGCAAGGACTCCTTCACAGGCAACTGCGCCCCGATGCCGGTCTCCGTGTTGAAACCGAACGCGCCGCCGGGTGCCTCGCTGCTGTACCAATAGACGGGTGCCACATACTCATAGGGTCCCGCCATCTTGGTGCCCGAGGTGCCGGAGAGGTCGCTCTCCATCTTTTTGGCCGAGGTGATATAGGGGCGGTCGTCGATGGTCTTCTGAGCCTGTTGGTAGTGTTGCTCCAACTTGGGCACGGGCAGTTTGTCGCTGCCCACAAACCAGGCGATGATGGAGGGATGATTGCGCAGATAGCGCAACTGGTCGTCGTAGGATTGTGAGATGATTCGCACATCCTCGTCGGTGAGGATGCCACCGTAGCGGTTGTCGCACGGCTTGCCGAGATAGTCCTCCCACTCCCAGAAACAACTCCATCCGGCCAACAGCAAGATGCCTTTCTGGTCGCAGAGGTCGTACAGCGTCTGCGAGGTGCCCCAGAATCCCTCCAGACGCACGGTGTTGAGGTTCATCTCTTTGACCAGTTCCAACTGCCGGTCATACCGTTCCGCATCATCACGGAGAAAAATGTCGTCGGTCCATCCCGCTCCTAATAATTGGATACGCTTGCCGTTAAGCGTAAACGCACGATAGCCGTCGTTGGTGATGAAACTGCTGGTCTCGCGGATGCCGAAACGCACGGTCTGACTGTCGGACACGTCATCCTCCTGTTGAGGCGTTTGAGCGTTGAGCTGTAGGGCGTTATTGACAGGAGAACTGAAAAGATGGTCTCCTTCATGGATGGTCTTAAAATAGAGCGTCAGGTCGTACAACTCGGGCTTGCCCATCGTATGGCACCACCACAACCGTGGGTTTATCACATGCAACTCCTTCATCACCTCGTTGTCGATGCGGATGGTCTTCACCTCCCGGGCGAGGAGTGTGACGGACACCTCGCACATCATGCCTTCGAACGAACACAACAAGCGGCCTTTGACGTCCTTGTCGCTGAGGTTGCGCACCTGCGTCTCGACCTTTACCCAAGCCTCGTCCAGCGTCGTCAGATTGACGCGCGTGTTCACACGGGGCGACTCAATCACCACGGAACCACTGCGTTGCACCTTCACGGGGCGCACAATGCCCATGCTCTCATCCAGCGGGCGCGGGTTCCAGTCCACAAAACCGATGTTGTATTCTCCGGGCTGACAAGGCCACGTCATCACCACTAACGTGTTCTGTTCTTTCGCCACCCCCGTCACATCAAGGGCAAAGGTGCGAAAAGGACCCGCCAGCGTGTCGCGCGATGCCACTTTCACGCCGTTGAGGAAGATGTCGGCACGATAGTCGATGCCCTCGAACAGCAACCGCACATGCTCGTCCGCATCCAATGGCAATAAAGAGAACGATTTCTTATACACCCAAGGCACTGAAAAACGTTTTTTGTCATACTGGCGGTAATGGTCTTTCTCCAAGATGCCTGGATACTCGCCGTTGGCGGTCAAAACGCCCATGACCGTGGCTGGCACGTCCGTGGAATACCATTGAGCAGAAGAGGCATCCTGGGCTGACAGTGCCGCCCCGTCGAGTCCTACTGCCTCTGATGACTGGCAGAGCCAACCCTTGTCCAAATTGATGGTCTGTGCCACGCCCAATGACGTGCAAAACATCGTCAACAACAGGAATATGATTTTTTTCATGGCCGGTTGATGTTGGTTATGAGTTCTCTAACATGACGGCGCCAAGCAGTGCCGCGTCTTCAAGATGTGAGGGGGCGATATGCAAACGGGCTACTGACTCGGCATAACCGACAAACGATAATGCATAACGTTTGAATCCCCTTTACTTCAAATACTCAAAGATGTCAATGGCTCCCATCTCGTCTTCGACATCCATCGACGGAACCCTCTCCACAATCTTGGTTTTGCCACTCGCTTTATCTACATAAAAATGCACAAAAGCACCCGTGTAACTGCGGAAAACCACTTCAAATGTGGTGTCCGTCTCTTCTCCCATCAATAAATACATCATAGAGGATTTATCCACAGGCTCCTCTCCGTCTGATGTTTGGCTTTTGTCTTTCTCTTCCTCGGCATTCCAACCATATTGTTGATGACAATAGTTGCCCACTCCTTCAAGGGCCACCTCTGCCGTGATCTTACGTTTCGAGACACTGGCACTGTCAGCGTCTGCAACCGGCATACGCTCATCTTGCGCCTTTTTCACGCTGTCTTGAACTTCTGTTTGAGAGGATGTGTTGGCCTCTGTCTTGTGATTACCACATGAACAAAACAATAAAACCAAAAACGCGGTAGATACGAGAATCAATTTCATAATATGCTATTTTTTAAAGTTTATAATGTGCAAAGTTACAAGTTTTTTTGAAAAAGCATTGGATAAGTCTGAAAAAGTATTATTTTTGTAGCAGAAAACCCTTTACCGTCAGACTGACGGATAATCATTCACCCTTAATAAGATGAAACGTATGAAAAAGACGATGCTGCTCCTCTTGGTCTGCACTTTAACGGCTGTGGGCTATGCACAGGATTTAACGAGACGGCCTCGGTATCAAGAAGAATCTTGAGCGCGCGAAGTACTGGCTTCAGAAAGCTGCCGATAAAGGTGTCGTCCAAGCAAAGGAAGTACTGCAAGAACTGAAGTAGGGATGCGGTGTTCTTGCAGCACTTCCTGTAGGCTCGGTCTTCTATTTGGTCGTCAGTGACCTATTCCCATGCCTGTCCTTGGTTGATGGTCAGAAGGGTGTCGATGTAGAGGCCGGCATCGTAGATGAAGGCTCCGTGTATGACCGTCGGCAGACCGGCATTGCGGATGCTGGCAGCGGCGTTGTATTGGCTGTTGAGAAACGTTTCCCACGCCTCGTTCAGTTTTCGCGCCGCCTGGCGGGCCTCCTCACGCTGTTCGCCGTTGTCATACTCCGCCGTGTTATCGGTCAGCTGCTTGCTTTTATCCATCAGGTATTGTATTCGCGCCCTCTCATCGCCGGCCACTTTGCCATCGTAGGTCTGCAGCATCTTGGCTTCCGGACTGTCGGGCAACAGATAACCCGTCCTCAGGTCGAGCGATGCCTGCCGGCGCTCGCACATCAAGTCGACCACCCATGCGTCTTCAAGCGGTTTCATACTGTACCATTCGCCGTTGGTCGCACATTCGTCGTAGTACAGCACCGCAGCCCCCAGCAGTTCCCACCAGGCGTCGTTCTCCTTGGCCAGTGCCTCTCTCACCTTTTCGGGCAGTGGCGAGGTGTTGCCCGCCGCGTCGCGTATCGGCGTGTGGGTCGTCATCCAGCACTTCAGCACGGCCAGATACAGGTCTATGGCGTTGCCCACATACGAGTATCCGTTCATCTCCATCTGTGAACCGGCCGCCATGTCTTCGATGCTGTTGAGGATGCGTTCGGTGGTCTGCTTCACGTCGGCAAACCGCTCGATGCGGGTGAGGTCGGTGGTCTTCTTCTTGTTGGTGAAATACACCTGCTGGATGATTTTCGTGTTGAGCTGTGCCCATTCAAAGAGGGTGTAGCGCTCTTCGTCGGTAAAAGAGCAGGTGCATTGCAACAGCCTTACCATCATCCGCTCGCGCTCGGTGCCTGGCTGCATCTTGGCGTCGTCGGAGATAAACGTGATGTCGGGGTCGTCGTAGGCCTTCTTGACTTCGTCGTAGAACTGCTTCAGACGGGCCTCGTCGGCCGTGAATGTCAACTGGGGCAGGGCGTTTGCAGCCGCCAATGTCATGGGCAGAGCGAAGCCCAACAACCATGCGAAGATGAGTTTTTTCATGATTTGGGATGTTTGTTATACATTGCTGCAAATATACTGTTTTTTCAAGGCTTTTGCAAACTTTTTAGTGTTTTTTTCGCACTGGGCCGGTTGGCTGCCGGGGCGTCGTCTGCCTGTGCAGATGACACAGATGCGTAAGCATCTGCAAAAGAAAGATTTTCTTTCTTTCACTTTCTTTTTCTACTTCTATTTCTTCTTCTTCTTTCTTCTTCTTTCTGCGCGCACGTGCGCAACGCGTGCATGTATGCGCATGCGTGTGTGTTATAATATCACCGGATTGGTCGGCGGATGAAACGAACATTGAAAACGGCCACCCATACGGTTGCGTTTTGCCTCATGGTTTGTCTTGTTTTTAAAGATGATTCTCATTTGTTTTTGGTTGCGAAAACGATTCAAAACAGGATCCTGTTTTTACATGATTTCGTAGTTCAAGGGGGCGGGCACGGTGACCCGCCCCTACGTGGCACGAGGATTGATGACCGCCACTTGCGCAAGTGGTCACGGCATATTCATGGATACATTCATGGTGATTCATGCGCATTCGTGTGGCGTCGCAGACCATAAATGACAATAATAAAGGACGGCCGGTGGCAGTGAGATATACGCTGCCCATCAACTATTCGTATTAGGCTGATAAACCGTGAGGAGGTCATCGGATGCGCTCATTTTTTCTCGAGCTTTTTCTTGATGATGGGGTGCTTGTACCATTTGGGTTTCGAGCCGCGGGTAATCTCGTCGATGCCGCCTATGAAATGGTCGGCAAAGCAGTAGCATAACCATGCGGGGATGATGTTGTCCTTGTTCTTATTGACCAACTCGCAAATCTTCTCGCGCTGATCGTTCTCCATCTGCTCGCGCATGGCCATTTCGCTTCTGCGGGCCTCTTCCCATACCGCGGGGTCGTCGCTGAACACGTCGATGTGAAAGCCTTCGGGCGAACAGCGGTTCACCTCGTTGATGGCTTCCTGCAGGCGCTGCGACAAGGGCGAGCCCTCGATGGTGCCGTTGCGCCTGTCGATGGTGATGTGGCGGCTGTCGGGTATGAGCACATAGAGGCTGCGCTCAGGCCAATCCTTGTAGTCGTGGATGCGTATGAAACTGTTCTGCTCGACGGTGACGGTGACGGAGAAGTGACCGTTGTCGATGAGGATAATCTGTGCATTCGTGGTGTCTTCGTTGACGATGAGGTAGAGTGATGTCTCATAGGAATCTGTCGTTCCCTCGATGGTCACGGTCACTTTCTTGGCAAATAATGTTGTCATGCCCAGCAGCAGCAGGGTCAGAGCGGCTAACTTCTTTTTCATGATGATATGTCTTTTTAGTGATACGTCAATATGGGTGCTTCTGTTTGCAAATGTATGGAATTATTTTCAAACCGCCAAGCAATCAGCGTATTTTTTTTCCTTCATTTATTGCTTTTCATTCTTGCTTATTAAAAATAATATAAGTATCTTTGCAGCATGAATGTTGACACTGATATTCCGGTGTGCCGACATACATTGATGGCTAACCACTAAATAGTAGAAGATATGAAAAAACTGATTTTGACGACCCTGACAATGGTCTTTGCCCTGTCTGTGTATGCGCAGACGAAGGCAAGTGCTTGCATCGCTGACCCCAGCGGCACACCTACTAACGTGAGAAATGCGCCTAACGGCAAGGTGGTGATGAAACTTTCCAATCAGGCTGACGGCTTTGAGGTGACACTGCTCGAAGTGAAAGGCAAATGGTGGAGGATAGACCCTACCGTTTGGCTCTGCGGCGATGTAGATGAAGAATCTTTGGAACTCAAGGGGTCGAAGACGGGCTATTGGGTCCATTACTCGGTGCTGGGGTTCGGCATCGCCGGTGAACAAGAAAATGTGTTGCGCCAGACACCGTCGCCCAAGGGCAAGCCCCTCCGTCTGACAACCTCCTACTTGCTTGACGTCACACTCCGCCCCTTGGAGATCCGCGGGAAATGGATCAAGGTGATTACCTCCGACCTTCGCCATACGGGATGGATGCCCATCGACCGTATTTGCTCCAATCCGCTTACCACCTGTCCCTAATCCTGACCTGCGAATCGCGGATGCCTGTCACTCTGTCTCGCCCTTGCCTAGATACGCTTTGCACAGTGACCTTCGGTTGACGGCAATTTGTGTTACATTACCACGGCATTTGCAATCCGACCGCATGGAGTATCAGCATTTGCAATGCGAAAAAATAACTTTGGCGGATTACAAATCCGCTCGCTCAGTGCGGGTGGATTACAAATCCACCCGAACAACGGTCGCGGCGGCCGAAGGGAAAGCCAATTGCAATCCGACCGCATGGAGTATCAGCATTTGCAATGCGAAAAGCGCATGGGCGTATATCCCCTCGGCAGCCGACCGTTGTTCCCATCCGAACGAAAGACGATCATCTGTTCAAAATATTCCGAAAAATCAGCCGTTTTCAAAAAAAATCTTGAAAACGGCTGATTTTTCCTTGTTTACTTGATGATTTACGCCCAATGAGCACTCCAAAGACGTGAACCAGCAAGTCACCTTGGATGATTTATTCGTATAAGCGGCGTAGAGCGGGGGGAGGAGGGTAGATATGCTCCATCCAACGTTTTCCCTCCATTTTCTTGCATCTTTTTTTGTCTTTGCAATCAAAAAGCGACGACGATAAAGCAATCCCCCAAACAACTAAACGACCAATCCCCCAGACAACCAAACATACTCATCACCGACTCCGACTCCGACATTTCCGACTCCCCAGACAACACCAACCGCCACAAATTCACCTTCAAATTCGCACGCAACGAGAACACCCTCCAACCCCTCCCCACAACTAAACCCCAGCTCTTCACCTCCGAATACCACCCCAGTTCCAATAGCCATCCCCACATCACCCACCACGCCAACAACTCCCAACATTCCCTCTTCTGTCGGCTTCCAACCGTACTTCGACCTCGTCAACACCATCCGCGAAAACCCCGACCTCTTCCCCCAATGGCACGCCTCCGCCACCGCTGAACTCTTCACCCCCAAAGTTTTTGAAAACAAAAAAGCCTCAAGCGGCTTTTGGTTTTGAAAAATTTCCGTACCTTTGCACCCGTTGGTTGCAACGGCAACCGCAAACAAATAAATCATTTATGTAAAGTAGCATGGGCACCAAGCTGTGAAGCCCGGTACCCTCGGTATTAAATTTATACAAGATTTTCTTTATACTGGTGCCCCGCTGTGAAGCCCGGCACATTTTTTCTTAATTTTGTTTGTTTGATTGCCACTTTTTTTTATCTTTGCACCAAACTAACTAATATAATTATTCTTAACCATAATATTATTAACTTAAACCAATTATATATGAAAAAATTACTTTTACTAATGCTCTTGCTTTGTTGCTCATTTGTAGCTAAGGCTAATATACATAACTGGGAAGACGAAAGCGGTTTTACTTGGCAATATCAAATCCAAAATAGTGATAATACTGCGGTAATTGTAGAATGCTGGGCCCCACAAGGTAATATCAAGAAAATATCCATTCCTACTAAGGTCTATGACAGCGATACCAATACCGAATATAAAGTTACTACGATTGGAATCGATGATTACCCTAACGTTTTGTGGGTGAATTGCTTGTCTGTTATAGAAGTGATTGTTCCTGAGGGAGTGACAGCCATAGGGGACATGGCGTTTGCAGGTAGCTACAGAGAATTTGAAGATGAAGAATATGATGAATTTTCAGAATATTACACTTTGCCGAATTTGGAAAAGGTTACTTTGCCGTCAACCTTGAAAACTATAGGAGAGAAAGCCTTTTATAAAACTAAATTGAGTAGCATCTCGCTGCCAGAAGGACTCGAAACAATTAAAAACTATGCTTTTATTAATACGTCACTTAAAAGTATAACAATTCCTGCTTCTGTAAAGGAAATCGGCTATGCTCCTTTAATGTGGTGCCCAAATTTGGAAGAAATAAAAGTGGCAAGTGGAAACAAAGTGTTTAATACTGGCAACTACAATGCTATAATTAAGGGGGCACTTCTCATTTCAGGATGCAAAAACACTATCATTCCGTCTTTCGTCACCGAAATAGGTGGAGAGGCATTCTCACATTGTTACGATAAAACAAGTATAGTACTTCCAGAAGGCTTGATAAAAATTGGGTCTTATGCTTTTAAAGGAACACCTATTGAGTCTGTTACCATTCCTGCAAGTTGTAGAGTGGTTGATGGATTTGCTTATTGTCCTAACATAAACAAAATTTATTGCAAAGGTATAACACCTCCAGATATGCAGGGGGCATTTGATGAAATAGCTTACAGTAATGCAAAACTATATGTCCCAATGGAATCGGTAAATAAATATCAATTTAATAGTGATTGGGATAAGTTTTATTACATACAAGGGATAAAAAATTTAGATGGGCTATACTTTTGGAACGATGCAAATGGGATAGAATGGGGCTATGAAACAGAAGATAACAAGGCCACAATTATATCATGCTCTATAGCACCACAAAACAATATATCTAAATTGACTATTCCATCTGTGGTTAATAATTACGACAAAACTTACATTGTTAAAACTATAGGAAACGGACAATCTGTTAGATGGGAAAATTGCAACGTAAAAGAAATAATAATTCCTGAAGGCGTTGAATTAATCCGTGCTCTTGCATTTTTTGGTCGTTTTGATGTTGAAGAAGGAGAATCAGATGAACTTTTGTATGAGCGTAGGTACTGTTTGCCTAACTTGACAAAGGTCAGTTTTCCTTCTTCGCTTAAAACAATTAACGCGCAAGCTTTTTATTGTACTAAAATAACTAATTTAGATTTACCAGAAGGATTAGAGACAATAGGTTCGTCTGCATTCCCTTTATCAAGTGTAAAAAGTATTTATATTCCTTCTACTGTAAAAAACATCCATCATCGTGCGCTCGACGGTTGTTATGACTTGGCTAAAATCGTTATTGCTAAGAACAACCCTATATATTCTTCTGGAGAAAACTGTAATGCTATCATGAAAGGATCTCATTTAATGATAGGTTGCAAAAACACTACTGTACCTGATAATATAACGCATATAGATGAAGAAGCTTTGGATGGTCTTACTTTAAAGTCAATTATTCTTCCTAAAAACTTGCAATATATAGGCGATTGGGCCTTTGCAGGCAGTGTGATTGAATATATAAATATTCCAAATAATACAATTTTTGGAATAGCGAGTTTTGAAGGCTCAAGCATTAATACTCTTGAAATTGAAGATGGATTAAAGAAAATAGAAAATGCTTTTGAATATAGTCAGATTAAAACGATTAATTGCCATGCAAAAACTCCGCCTGCTTTAAATAGTGACGGCTTCAACGACATAATATATAAGAATACCACACTTTATGTTCCAATTAAAAGCCTTGATTTATATAAAAACCACACATATTGGAAAAAATTCGATAACATGACGGGTGTCGTTCAAGAGGGTGACAAGTTCAAAATCACTTATGTTATTGATGGCGTGACATATAAAGAGGTCGAGATGGAGTATGGCGCAAATATTACTCCCGAACCAGCACCTGAAAAAGAAGGTTATACCTTCTCTGGATGGAACTCTATTCCTACTACTATGCCAGCAGATGATATAATCGTAACAGGGTCATTTTCAATCAACCAATATAGACTCATCTATATTGTTGATGGTGAAATATACGCGTCAGAATTAGTCGATTACTCTGCGGCAATTACTCCCGTGGCTGCTCCTGAAAAAGAGGGCTACACTTTCTCCGGATGGAGCACAATACCAGCCACAATGCCCGCAGAAGATATTACTATTACTGGGTCATTTACTGTCAACCAATATAAAATTACGTACCTTATCGGTGACGTAATTTATATGGAGGAATACGTTGACTACGGAGCAGTGATTACACCACCGCAGGCTCCAGAGCGTGAAGGCTTTGACTTTACTTGGATTGATCTTCCCGAAACGATGCCAGCACACAACATCACAATTATCGGCGGCTACACTTCTGGAATCGAAACTATTCTTGCCGAAGATGACGTTGAATGGTTCACTATCGACGGCACCAAGTTAGACGCTCCTCGCCCTGGCGTTATGATTGCTAAGCACAAAAACGGGAAAACACAGAAAGTTTATATAAAGAGGGTGAAGAAATAAATCAAATAATCACACCCTGTCTTTTCCCCACCACCCCTGCGCCCATACCTTTGCCTTAAAAAGCAAGTTATGGGCGCAGTCTTTAATATCTCCCTCCCCACTTCATGGTCAGAATTGACAGACAAGCAACTGCTTACTGTTTTCTCCCTCTTCACCTCTGACCGCACCGCGTCGGAGGTGAAGACACTCTGCCTCATGAAGTGGAACCGCTTGGAAGTGCTCAACGAGCACCCCAAGCACCATTTCCTCATCCGCCAAAGGAACCGCAAAAAAAATCATCCCCCTCGGGGGATAAGAGGGGGGCTTTTCATCCTCACCTCACGCCAAATCTAAACGGCCACCGCCACGTTGGATTTCCTATACACAATCCCCGCCTCCCCAATCCGACTTGCAAAGATCAGCAGTCACCGCGCTATGCAGACCCACAAGCGGAACGCCAAAAATACATCACGGCTTTCAACAACACCATGCTGAAAATATGGCGTGAGCAGATCACCCTCCTCGATGTCATCGACACCGGGCGACTGCTCAATTCCCCCAAGTCCGTACAAACTACAGCCGATGGCCGCTTCATTGAAGCCACCCTCTCCCAAGCCTTCCTCGAATGCGGCCTTTGGCAGGACTTCGGCACGGGAAAGGAAATCCCCAGAGGCAACCCGGGGGACATCGGCCGCGACCGAAAGCGTCAGCCCTGTCATTGGTTCAGCCGCAAATATTACGCTTCCGTCATGAATCTACGCGACTTCATGGCGGAATCCTTCAGGCAAGAACTTGTCGGCATCGTCACCCGCGCAACCGATGATAAATTCCGCAGGTAAAACCATTAAAACCAAATAATTACAATGTTTTAAGAAAAATGTTTTTTAAGACTTTAACTTTTTCTTTAAAATTTGAAATTAGATTTACTTGATCTCTTGAAAGACCTTTGATATTCTCACCGCATGTTCCACAGTATTCTACTTCTTTCTCATTCTTGTGACCATTACGACATACGAATAGTTTCTTTTCCTTTGTGAACATTCCCATTTTACCTGTTATTATTTCCCCCACATTTGGGCAAGAATCTAGCTTCTCACAAATGCTTTCCATCAATTTCAAATCATCTCCATTATAAAAAGGTTTCTCGCAATCTAATATTGTCAGTGCTTTGTCTATATTTTTATCCATTAATTCAAGTAGCATAGAAGGATTAAACAAGTCACAAACCCTAATAATTTTTTCATACTGAAGACTGTAATCTATAGTTTGTTGTATCATTGTATCCTTTACAATCCTGTTTTCCGAATATAGAGGGTAAACCATTTTGCATGCTACATCATAATCTAAAGACTTGACAAGTGTTTCGATTTTAGTCTTATTAGTATCTTGAACTTTTGTATAGTATTTATCTACTAATATTTCAATTATTTCATTTGATGGGGTCTCGAAAAGGACATTCCAGTCTTTTTCAGAAAGACCAGAAACAGAACCATTGTCAGAAGTCAAATGCTTTAAGATCTTTTGTTTCGTGACTTCTGAATCTAACAAATCTTTGCTGATAATCTTTCTTTCTGCTTTAAGTTGTTCTTTCTCATTTGGAATGTCTAGGAGACATGCCGTGCCAGAAGATGTGAGCATAAACATAGACTTCCCTTTTCCTGAAATCTCTTCGAAATCTATTCTAAACCCCAGTATGGCATTGCCTCCCATTCTTTTTGTAATTTTTGCCAATTCAGCTTTCGCATTTTCATACATCATATTCATCTTATTCTGATAAGTACCAGAGCTTCCTCCAAAAAAATCAGTAAAAGACGCAGCAAAATCAGAAAAGATATTAGTTCCTATTACAATATTATAGTTAACGACATCTAGATAAGACTTAACGCGAATGCCATCTAAAGATGAAGTGGTGGAAATAATAAAATTGTTCATATTCAAATACCTTTAATTAAATATTCTTTGCAAAGATACAAATAATAATTATATAAAGTAATAAAAACAATAATTTTTATCTTTTCCCTCCTCGCAGGTCAGTACCGGCTTTTTCATTCTTTTTCCCCACGCCGTAGGCGCTTTTTATTGCTTTTTCTCCCTTTTTCTTCCTTATTATATGTCTTGTTCACTGTCCTTCCAATCGGTGGGTATCAGTCAAATCAGTCTAATCTGTGTCGTATGGCTTTCTAACTCGCTTCCGCTCGTGCGGGCGGGCACAGTGACCCGCCCCTACGTCATGGCGCGGGGCAGGGTAGGGGTGCCGTGCCATCTTCAGTTGCAGAAGTAACTAGAACTTAAACCGTCTTCCGTTCCATTTTAATACCTTCCGCGTGGTGGTGCCGTCATCATTCCATCGAGTGAAAATGATGTCCTTGCCGATACGTGGCAGTTCATAAGTGCCGCCATAGTCGATTTCAAACCCGGGAGGGTCGCAAATGACCATTCGTTTTGTGGCATTGTTGTAACGGTAGAATATCATTCCACTCAATTCGGTCACAACCGGCTTGCCGTCAGCGTAACTTGCCATGTCGTTGAAAGCGATCAGTTTGTGCTTACCGTCTGACTCGTTCCAGTAGCATACTTCCATCCTGCAAATGTAATCCTCATGTTCATCGTAGGTACGTTCATAAAGGATGTATCCGTTTTTTGAGTCGATGGTCAACTTCTCGCCTTCCTCAAGCGAAAGCCCTTGCCTGTTGCGTTTCATGGCATCTTCCAATAATCTCCATGGGCGGTCGCCGCTCTCTTCCTCGTCTTCGGCATTCAAAGAAGTAAATGCGGCCCAAGCAAAATCAGTGACGGTGGGTTTGCTGCCTTTATAGTTCACTCGAATGCCGTTTTGCGCCATCAACGGCAGAGTCAGGCAAAGAAAGAGAAAAAGTGATAATTTCCTTTTCATAATTGTAAGATTTTGTTAAACATATTACTCCAGTGTGGTTGCTGTGCAAAGATACTCTTTTTCAATGAAATGACAAAATAATGGAGTGGTTTTTTTCTCTCAGAACACCATCGGGTGACAGTTCCGGGCTTCGTGAAGTGGCCCCACTCAGGCCTATCAATAGGATGTCATCAGCCAAATCAGTCAAATCAGGCAAATCTGTGTCGGATGGCTCATTAACTCGCTGTCGCTCGTGCGGGCGGGCACGGTGACCCGCCCCTACGGTGTGGTGCAGTGTGCTCGGGAAAAATAAAACCCCGTTCAGGTCGAAACCATCGCGGGGCTAATGAAAGGAGGAGTGGTACCTCCAGGAATCGAACCGGGGACACACG
>CAMVAT010000021.1 GCA_947165505.1 uncultured Prevotellaceae bacterium
CTGTACTGTTGGCACGAGGCATAAAATCAGTGTTAAAGAAATCATCAAACATTGTCGGGAACCAACCATTGCTTTTCATTAATCCGTTCAACATAATTAATACCTCCGATTATACTTTAAGTTTAACTTTTTTGTTGTTGATCGCCTCGGCTTTCGCTTCAGCTCTCACCCATAACTCTGCAAAGTACGTGCCTTGCGACGGTCTGTGCCAGAATGACAAATTCAGAAGTCAAACTGGCACAGATTTTAAACTTTAGTAAACATTGCTGACAAAATCTTCAACTCTTTTAAACATTGCAGCCGGGGTGTGGCGGCAATCAGTCTTGGTAGCGTGTGCCCCAGCATTTGAGCATCTGCTGATACAGTTTCTCTTCATTGGGGAAATGCTGTGCATGCCAGAGCCGGCGGTCGGTGATGGTGTCGGGCATGAACTGCTGGCAGACGAAATGCCCAGGATAGTCGTGTGCATACTGGTAGCCGTCGGCATAGCCCAACTGTTTCATGAGTGCCGTCGGCGCATTACGCAGGTGCAGGGGCACGGGCAGGTTGCCCGTCTCGCGCACGAGGGCCAGGGCGCTGTCGATGCCCAGATATGCCGAATTGCTTTTGGGGCTCGTGGCCAGATACACCGCCGCCTCGGCCAAGGGTATGCGTCCTTCGGGCCATCCCAGTTTCATCACCGCGTCGAAAGCGGCATTGGCCAGCAGCAGCGCGTTAGGATTGGCCAGTCCCACATCCTCAGCGGCACTGATGACGAGCCGCCGGGCGATGAAGGCGGGGTCTTCTCCCCCCTCTATCATCCGGGCCATCCAATAGAGCGCGGCATCCGGGTCGCTGCCCCGTATGCTTTTGATGAATGCCGATATGATATCATAGTGCATCTCTCCGTCCTTGTCGTAAGCGAGCGGATTCTGCTGCAGGCATTTGAGCACCAATTCGTCGGTAATGACCACCTCGTCGTCGGCGCCGGCCGCATCCACCACCAGTTCCAGTATATTGAGCAGTTTTCTGGCATCGCCCCCGCTATATCTGAGCATCGCCCCCGTCTGCTGGAGGGTGATTTTCCTTTTTGACAGTTCCACATCCTGATGCAACGCCCTGTCGAGCAAGAGCAAGAGGTCGTCTTTCTCAAGAGATTTGAGCACATAGAGCTGGCATCTGGACAGCAACGGCCGTATGACCTCGAACGACGGGTTTTCGGTCGTAGCCCCGATGAGCGTGACGACACCGCGCTCCACCGCTCCGAGCAGCGAGTCTTGCTGACTTTTCGAGAATCGGTGTATCTCGTCGATAAACAAGATGGGCGAGGCGGCATTGAAGAACCGGTTGTTCTTCGCCTTTTCTATCACCTCTCTGACATCCTTCACCCCGCTGGTGACGGCACTGAGCGTATAGAATGGCGTATGTAGCTGGTTGGCAATGATTTGTGCGAGCGTAGTCTTGCCCACGCCCGGCGGTCCCCATAGGATAAAGGACGATATGCGCCCGGAGTCTATCATCTTTCTGAGCACGGCCCCTTCTCCTACGAGGTGCCTCTGCCCGATATATTCATCGAGATTTTTAGGTCTCAATCTTTCTGCTAAAGGTTGGCTCATTATATAATATGATTATTGAAGTTTCTTATGCCAAGTAGTTATAGGTAATGAGTGCAAAGTTAATGAATTTATAGGGAGAATAAAAAAAAAGTAGTTTTTTTTTGTAGATATTAGATAAAGTGTATAATTTTGCATCGCACTTAAATCGGAAGCCTGAAACACAAAAAATGAGGATTAGCATACTCCAAACCGACATTGAATGGTCATTGCCCGAGCAAAACGCCCGCCATGCAGAATCGATGATTTCTCAAAGTACGAAGAGCGACATCTATGTGCTGCCCGAGATGTGGAGTACGGGGTTTGCCACCCAAGCCGAGGGTATCGCCGAGACCGACGACCGTTCGTTGCAATGGATGCGTAAGACCGCTCGTCGTTTGGACGCCGTGATTTGCGGCAGTATAGCCATCCGTTGGGAAGACGGATACCGCAACCGCCAGTATTTTGTCCGGCCCGACGGCACTTACGACTATTACGACAAGCATCATTTGTTTGCACACGGCGGCGAGGATCACGACTATGATGCCGGCGACCATCGCACGGTAGCCGTATGGCAGGGAGTACGTTTTCTTCTTCTCACGTGCTACGACCTCCGTTTTCCGTGTTGGTGCCGCTACCGCGACGATTACGATGCGATCATCGTGGTGGCCAACTGGCCCAAGAGCCGCATGAACGCATGGCATATCCTGCTGCGCGCGCGTGCCATCGAAAACCAGTGTTATGTGATAGGAGCCAACCGCGTGGGTCGCGACCCCTATTGCCACTATACGGGTCATAGCTGCATCATCGACCCCAAGGGGCGTACGGTAGCCACGAGCACACGCGAGCATGAAGACATTGTGACGGGAGAACTTCTCATCGAAGAAGAGCAGCAATTCCGTGAGCGATTCAAGGTATTACAAGAAAGAGATTAGATTTAGCAACAGAAACATATATGAGACAAGAAAAGAAAGCGTTGACGCTAAAAACACTTACCAAGAGTAATGTTTGGGACTTACAGGAAAACGACATCTTCCGCATGTGGGAATCAGCGGAGAAAGATGCTGACATGAAAGACAACATGCGTCATTATTTAGATGTCATCAAGAGTGCTTTTGACATAGAAGAGATCAAGATAGACAAGCCTGAAGTAATCAAGAAGTATGAGGCCCGCGGTTTTAAGGTGGGTCAGGTGCGCTTCGACGAGGATTCGAAGGCCAAATGGGGCATCAAGAAGCGCCCCATCCTGCGTGTGACGGACTTGACCTACGAGAATATCCGCCATATCAGTGCCGCGAAATTGATTGAAGTGCTTGACCGCAATTTCGGCGGCGGATGGGACAGTCTGTCGCAAAGCATCAAAGACATCATCGAGAGCGGTTTCGACATCAGCACGACCACCCTGCCCAAAGACCGTCTGCGCAAGCCCGGAGGCATGTACGAGAAGAAAGTGAATGACGGGTTTGAAGTCTTAGAGATTGCGAAGGGTCTGTGGGTGGAAGCGATATTTGCCAAGGCAAAGCCCGAGATAGAGCGGCCGCGGATGAAATACGACGACCTCGAAGACCTGGACGATGACAAGGACTTGGACAATGAGGAAGACCTGCCCGAAGAGGAAGACCGTTTCGAGGATGAGGATGACGACGAGGACGACTATGATGAGGATAAGTTGACCGAAGAGAGTTATCGCACCACCTACGAGACAGACCCTGAGGACTTGAACTTAGAGGCTGAGGGCATGAGCGATGAATATGACGAGGACTGATTATAAGAGGTGAGAGGTGGGAGGTAAGAGGTGAGAGGTGAGAGGTGGGAGATGACCGTTGAAGAAGGAAAAGAAGATGGAGGGGTAATAATGAAAGAGAGTTTGTCTCACGACAAACTCTCTTTCATACTTACTAAAACTAAATTAACCACTAAAAAAACTAATCTTTTATGAAAAGGAAACACATCCGTATTTCCGACTGCAAAATTAGACATATAATTTTTATGCTGCAAATATTCAGATATAAAATTTATTATTTGTGGAAGAATCACACAATTATTGAGAAAAAAAGGATATTTAAAGAGGTGAGAGGTAAGAGGTGAGAGGTAAGAGGTGAGAGGTAAGAGGTGAGAGGTGAGAGGTAAGATGTGAGAGGTAAGAGATTAGTAGATGAGGGATGAGGGATGAGAGATGATGATGAGATATTCAGAAACGATTCAGCCCGGGGTGTTGTCCCGGGCTGAATCGTTATGATGTTGATGCGTGCTGACTGACAGCAAGTGGTTAGAAGTGGTATCCGAGTGTGAGAAGCAGTTGATGACGTTTGTTGTTCACCTCGGTGACCGTGGGAACGACATCATCGTCAGGGAACTGACTGTTGGTGTACGACTGGAAAGGATAGAAGTCGCCTGATGTGGAAGCAAACTGATAGGCCAGGTCGAACGACATCTTTCCGGCGGTATATCCTACACCCGCTGTGATGCGGTTGGTCGCCTTCCAGTTGGTATAGTCGGTAGCCGAGCTGTAGTAAGAGCCTTCGGAGTTGATGGTGCCGTCTTTGTATCCGTCTTTATCATAGACAGCCGTAGAGACATTGTATCCGAGTCGGAAGGCCAGTTCGGGAATGGGCTTCACCTCTGCACCGAGTTTGACGGTAGTCACGCCCTTGAGCGTCTTCTCGGTATGGTCGTTCATGGCATTGTCGCTTCTCGACGGCGAGCGGTACTCATCCCAGTAGTAGTCGTAGTAGTCGCCGGTGTTTTCGCGCGAGTCGAGGCAGCTATAGTCCTCGTAATCGACGCCTGCACCTAAGGCCACCATATTGCCGATGGTGTGACCCACACTCAGACCGAACTTCCAGGGTGTATAGAGTTTGAAGTCGTAGGCCTCGTGTGCCTCGAACTTCGCGCCGTTGTTATCGCTCAGTGTCGTCCAGTTGCTGGTGGTCAGGTCGTACCAGGTAGGAGTGGCCACGGAGAGACCGAAGCGGAAGGGGGAGTTCTCTACGGGACGGACGATGACACCCGCCTTGATATCGAATCCCGAACCCGTGATCTTTCTCTCGTCGGTTACCTGAAGCGACGCGATATCCTCGGGGTTGGGGTTGATGGTCTCGCCATATACGCCATAGTGCTTGTAGTGCACATCGTGTATGCCGACCGTCAATCCGAGGAACACACGGTTGTGGATGTTACCGCTGAAGTTGATGTCGTATTCACCGATATATCCCTTGTGTCCGCGTTTCATGTCGAAAGCCGATGCAGGATAGTACGAGAAAACAGGATTGCCGTCTTCGTCCACCTCGCCGGGAGCTGTAAAGAGATGATAGACATAGATATCATCGAGCTGGTTGCAGGTGACCAACGGTTCCCATTTGTCAGTATAAAGATATCCTTCGGCGCCTTTGGCATACGTCAGTTTGTTTTGCGACGCATTCTGCAGACTGTTGGCCGCTGAGAGGATATAGTCGAAGTTGCGGCTCTTGTGGTAATTGAACGCCACGTTGAAGTAAGAGTCTTCGCGGGTGCGGTTGACGAAGACGAAGCCGGCCTGGTCGAAGCTCATGTTAGTGCCATCGACAAACGGCGACTTGGCTGCATCCTGCTGCGACACGAAGCCGAAAGACACGTTGGCCTGCGAGTGGCGGAAGAGTCCGATGCCGGCGGGGTTGGTGCTGATGGTCGATATATCGGCACCGAGGGCATCGAGGGCACCGCCCATACCCACGTAGCGGGCCGTACCGTTCAGGTCTTCCTGAACTAATTTGGCATTTTCGTATGTTTCCTGCGCCATGGCGCTGATGCCTGTCAGCATGGCAGCTGCCATGAATAAATACTTTGTTTTCATATTCTGTAAATGGTTAATGTAGGAATACAATATGTGAAGTCATCAATCAAGATGCCAGCCTCTATCTGTGGCCGCGGCTGCCACCTCCGAACGAACCGCCACCGCCACGGCTGCCGCCGCCGAACGAACCGCCGCCGCCACGGCTGCCGCCACCGAACGAGCTGCCGCCGCCACGACTGCCGAACGAACCGCTGCCACTGCTGCGGCTGCTGCTGCCGAACGAACCGCTGCCACTGCTGCGGCTGCTGCCGCCGAACGAGCTGCCACTGCTGCGACGTGAGGTGCCGCTGCTGCTGCGCGAGCCTCCCGAGAAGCTGCCCTGGGGCGAGTAAGATCCGCTACCCGAGCGCGACCCGTAAGCCCTTGAGCCACTGTTTCTGGCGCCAGCGCCACGCGATCCGAAGGTACCGTGGCTGCTGCCGGGCACTCCACGTGCCACGCTTCCATGATTGCGTGTGCCCGTCACAGGTCTGCCATGACGTCCGCCGCCATAATGGTAGGTGGGATACCAGGCATAATCATAATAGCGGTAGCGATAGGGCCAGCCCCATCCGTAGTAGCCATACCAGCTGCTATAGTACCAAGGGTCATAATAGCCCCAGTACCAGGGGTCGTACCATCCCCAGTACGAAGAGCGCCACGGACCGCCCCAGTAGCCATAGAAATAGGGGTCGTACCATCCGTAGAAGCCGTCGAAGCGGCCCATCCTGCGGCTGTAGGCAAAGTCGTCATCATCGTCTTGCAAGACATAAACCGTGTCTTTGGGATAGCCGCTGCCCTGGGTGAAATCGATGACATCATTGCCCAGCGAGTCGGTGCCCACGAATTGGTACGAACTGTGCAGACGCCGACGGTTGTACTCATCGACATCCTGATTGATGCCGCTGTAGTATGTCGGTTGCTCCTGCTCTACCGTCACGACCTTACTTTTCTCTTTCGCTTTAGAAGGAGTGAAGTACATGTCGTCTTGTGCATAGAGGGTGAAAGGCAACACCCCCGCCACTGCTGTAAGTAATAACCACTTTTTCATATTTCAGTTTTTTTGATTGTTGATGCTTATACACATTTTCACAATGCAAAAATATAATGATATTACCTACAAAAGTACGGAAAAACCCTAAAGGATGATAGGTTTTTCCCTATTTTTTGTAATTTTGCACCAAAATTAACATAAACATGACATACAAAGCTGTTCATTTCACCCTCGCCCTGCCTTCGGGATCCCCCGCAGAGCTGTTATCCATGTGTTACGACCTGCTATCTGCGGAGGCAGGCGCCATCGGGTTCGACTCGTTTGAAGAGAGCGGTGCGGGCCTGACGGGCTACATCCCCTCAGAGTTGTTCGACCCCGACGCCATCGACCGTCTGCCCGCCATGCTGCCGGTGGAGGGTCTGTCGCTGTCGTGGACATCTGACGACGTGGCCGACCAAGACTGGAATGAGGAATGGGAGCGTGTGGGCTACGAGCCCATCGTGATAGGCCACACCCTGGCCATCCACGACTGCCAGCACCCCCTGCCTGCCGACGCCTCGGTGGCGCACGAGATGATTATCGACGCGCGTCAGGCATTCGGCACGGGCACGCACGAGACGACGCGCATGATCTGCGAGCGGCTGTTTGGTCTGGCTCTTGAGGGCAAGCGAGTGCTCGACTGCGGCTGTGGCACCGGCATCCTGTCGATCGCCTCGATACAGGCCGGGGCGCAGTCGGTCGTGGCCTACGACATCGACGACTGGAGCGTGCGCAACACACGCCACAACATCGAGTTGAACGGTGTGAGCGGCATCGAGGTGCTTGCCGGCGACCGCAGCGTGCTGTCGCACGTGAGCGGGCTGTTTGACGTCATCTTAGCCAACATCAACCGCAATGTGCTGCTCGAAGACATGCCCTCGTTCGCTGACGTACTCCAAGGTGGCGGCACGGTGCTCCTCTCAGGTTTTTACGACTTAGACGCGCCGCTGCTGACGACGCGTGCGCAAGAACTGGGCTGGACACTGGCAGGAAAGCGCACCGACGGCGACTGGTGTATGCTTGAGTTCAAGGGTTAATGCCCGAAGAGGAAAGACACACGCCCCCTACCCCCTTCTAACTTAGAGGGGGAATGAAGTTACTACTTCAATTGAGGCTTTCAACAAATCACTCAAATACTGAGGGAATCGAGGTGAAGAGAGTCGGGAGTGAGACCCACTGAGTCGGGCGTAAACTCCTCGAAAGGCTTGATGGTCAACTGCTTGAGGTCGTAATAACTGCCGTTGTAAATATCAAGGTCCACATACCCCTTCACCCCCGGCAACTTACCCACATCGGTGTGCTGCCAGAATTTCCATTTACCTTGATATTCCACCTCTTTGACATAGTAATGAGCAATCCAATAGGGATAGTCGTCGAAACGCTCATCACTCAAATAAGCCTCTTTAAACTTATAATAGGTATAGATAATCGGTTTCACATGGTATCTGTCTTCCACGATATGCAGCCATGTGAGCACATCTAATTGGAAGTCTTCTACCGACACATTGTCGGGTTTGGTCTCCACATCGAGCACAGGCGGCAAGTCGCCCGGCTCCAGGTTTACTTTTTGCAAGAAGAAATACGCCTGTTCCCTTGCCCCGTTGAGCACCGACCAGAAGTGATAGGCACCGCGTATGAACCCATACTCCCTGGCATTGTAGAAATTCTGCTCAAAACGGTCGTCGATATAATCGCCCCCCTCGGTAGCCTTGATCATGACGAATCTGACGGGCGAACGGTCGATCATCGCGGTGCGCAGCCGGCCCCAATCGATGTCGCCCTGATGATGGCTGATGTCGATGCCGTGTATCTCGTATCCCTGCGGGTAGTCTGGGTCGCCGTAGAGCGCCCTCCACCTGAAGCCCGAGGGTCCGACGAAGAGCGAATAGAAGAGCCATGCGTATGCGACGGCGCCTATGAGCGCCAAAGCCCACCAGAGCGTTTTGGGGACGCGCCTGAGGCGGACCATCATCCTTTTGAATCGCATGGAACTGAAAGTCATTCTGTCTATTCGTCTCTATATAGATGGCAGAGACGCCACTTGGTGGCGTCTCTACCCTATTCTGATACAAATGAGTTTATTGCTGTTCGAGCATCAGTGTACGAGTGGTCTGGTCGCACACCTCTGCCGGTCCCCAGTACTGGATGGGGCCGGGATATACGAACGCCGTCTGGCGAGCCCACTCATCACGGTTTTTGGCAAACTCCTTGAAGGGAGCGCCATCGAGTTCGACGAGAGCCTTGCGTATCACGGGCTTCATCTCGCCGTTGCGCTTCTCCATATTCATCATCATGGTGATAGGCACACCGCCGGCTTTCCATTCAGAAGCGGGCGCCGTGGTGTTCTTGACGATAGCCATGTAGCCCGTCTTGCCGTTGGCGATGAGCTGAGCGGCGCTTGCGCCGAGCGCATAGCAGTAGTCGGCATCGAAGTTAGAGGGTGCAGCGCAGCGTCCCTCGTATCCGAAGAAGTGGTGCTGTGTGGCGAATTTGCCGGTGTATTTGCCTTCTTTCTTCCATTTCTCGAGCTTCACGGCCACCATGGTAGAGAGCAGTTTTTCGGTTTCGATGAGCGACACCTGCACATTGCCGTGCGGGTCGCGGTCGAGAGCGAGCTGGCGTGCCACTGATGTGGGCAGCGAGTTGAAGACGGCGAGGTTGTCGTCAGAGAGGTGGCTCTTCGCGAAGTCGATGAGTTCAGAACGTCCCATGTCTTTCGTCTCGGGCAGTGCGAGCACATCATTGAGCTGTGCGATGAGTCGTTTGATGGCGGGAATGAACTCGATGAGTCCTTCGGGGATGATGACCGTGCCGAAGAAATTGCCGTCGGCGGCTCTTTGAGCCACGGCGCTGGCGATATACTCCACGACATCGTCGAGGCTCATGTTTTTGGCCTCCACCTCTTCAGAGATGAGGCAGATATTGGGTTGTGTCTGTAGTGCGCACTCGAGTGCGATGTGCGATGCCGAGCGGCCCATCACCTTGATGAAGTGCCAGTACTTGCGTGCCGAGTTGCAGTCGCGCTCGATGTTACCGATAAGTTCTGAGTATGTCTTACATGCGGTGTCGAATCCGAACGAGGTCTCGATTTGCGAGTTTTTCAGGTCGCCGTCGATGGTCTTGGGGCATCCGATGACCTGCACGCCGTAGTTTTTAGCGGCATAGTATTCAGCGAGCACGCACGCGTTGGTATTGGAGTCGTCGCCGCCGATGATGACGATAGCCTGGATGCCGAGCTCTTTGATGATCTCGTATCCTTTTTCAAACTGCTCCACCTTTTCGAGCTTGGTACGTCCGGAACCGATCATATCGAAACCGCCCGTGTTTCTGTATTCATTGACGATGTCGGCCGTCAGCTCCATGTAGTTATGGTCAACAAGTCCGCCGGGTCCGAGAATGAATCCATAGAGTTTGCTTTCGGGGTTCAGGCTCTTGATGGTGTCGAAGAGTCCGGTGATGACGTTATGTCCGCCGGGGGCCTGTCCGCCGCTGAGGATGACTCCGACATTCATCTTTTTGTTTTCTTTCTGTTTTCCTGTCACGAATTCCACGAGAGGCATCCCGTACGTGTTAGGGAAGAGTTTTTTAATTTCCTCTTGGTTGTCCACGCTCTGTGTGGGTTCGCCTTCTACCACCTCGACGGCCCCTTTCAATCCTAAGGGTAATTTCGGCTGATAATCGGCTCTTGCGATTTGCAATGCGCTTTTTTTCATAATCTGAATACTGTTTTTTAAAGTTTAGAGGTGCAAATTTACTTATTTTTTACAACTTAGAGAAATAAAACGAAATAAATCGCAAATTTTTGATGTTTTTTAATTGAGATGTTGGCCGTTTGGATTTTTTTGCTTATCTTTGCCATAAAATCAAAAAACAATGGCAAGTAAAAGAGTATTAAAACAAAATGTGAAGTCAATCTGCAATGATTTACTGTCTGAATGTGTAGCGGCCTACCTGTATAGTGGTCGTATCGACGCGGAGAACTCTTCGGCATTGATTAAGAGCATCGTAGATATCCGCAACGACTTTGTGAGCCGCATTGACCACCCCGAGCCGGGCATGAAAGCCAAGGAGTATTATAGCCAACTGTCGCACGATTTCAGCGAGCACATTTATGAAGTGATCGACCAGATTTGTAATTTATGTGAGTGAGGCATCATGGCTATTTGGAAGCGTTTTTGCCGTTGGGTATTGTATAAACGTCAGGGGTGGACCAAGGATGTGACCATAGTCCACCCTGACAAGTATATTATCTGTCTGGCGCCCCACACGAGCAACTGGGATTTCATCTTAGGCCAGTTGTATTCCGGAGCCGAAGGCTGGAAGATCCATTTTCTGATGAAGAAAGAGTGGTTTTTCTGGCCTTTGGGTGTATTGTTCCGCCATCTGGGCGGCATCCCGGTGCATCGCCAGAAGCACACCAGCATGACCGACAGTCTGGCGCAGACCGCCATCGACTCGCCGTCGTTTCATTTGTGCATCACGCCCGAGGGCACCCGTTCACGCACGGCAGAGTGGAAGAAAGGATTTTATTATATCGCATTGAAGGCCAAGATTCCCATTTTGCTCTACGGCATCGACTACGAGCGGCGCCTCATCCGCTGCACCAAGAGCATCATCCCCAGTGGCGACATTGACCGGGAGATGGCCGAACTAAAAGATTATTTTAAGGATTTCAAGGGCAAGCACCCTGAGAATTTTACGATAGGAGAATCATAACATGTTAAAAAGATTTGTTTTCTTGTTGATAATCAACTTATTTCTGTCTGCAGGCATACAAGGGCAGTCTGACAGGCAGCGTGAGTTGCAAAGCCGTTTAGAAAATTATTTCGAGAATTACGAGCCCAAGAGCGGTCTGTATCTGGTGCGTGCGAAGCTGAAGAGCGTGCGCGCCGACGACGAGAACCGCGTATTGACCGTGACGGCCACCGACCAGTTTTCCGAGCAGGAGTTCTCGCCCGAGATTGTCGCGTCTATCTACAAAAAGATACAACGCCTGGCACCCTCGCCCTACAATAATTATAAGATACGTGTGATGACGCACGACATGGAGATCAGCCAGCTGATACCCAACCGTCTGGCCACGCACCGCGACGCCAGCCGCACGTGGGGACACATCAACTACAAGGGGCATCCCTGGGTACAGAACGAATCGAAGGCGAGCGATGTGACCCGCGGTCTGCAAAACCGCCACCTGACGATAGCCGCCAGCCACGGCCGCTATTACGACCGCAGCAAGGGCCGTTGGAAGTGGCAGCGGCCCAACCTGTTTTGCACCACCGAGGATTTGTTTACCCAGACCATTGTGGTGCCCTATCTCATGCCGATGCTTGAGAATGCCGGCGCCGTGGTCTTCTCGCCCCGCGAGCGCGACTGGCAGCGCCATGAGGTGATCGTGGACAACGACGACAGCGGCTCAGGCGGTTACCGTGAGAGCGGCCGTTGGTCTGACGCCCCCACGGCCGGTTTCGCCCGCCACAGCGGCAGTTACCAAGACACGGAGAACCCCTTTACCGCCGGCAGTGCCCGCATGACGCAGAGCACCACCGGCAAGCACGCGTCGGGCCAGGTGGTTTACCAGCCCTCCATACCCAAGGCGGGGCGCTATGCCGTGTATGTGAGCTATCAGACCGTTGACAACAGTGTTGACGACGCACAATATATCGTGACGCACAAAGGACAGCAGACCGTGTTCACGGTGAACCAGCAGATGGGTGGCGGCACCTGGGTGTATTTAGGCACGTTTGAGTTTGACGAGGGCAGCAGCGCACGCAACAACGTGGTGCTGACCAACCACAGCAGGCATGGCGGTGTGGTGACCGCAGATGCCGTGCGCTTCGGCGGCGGCCGCGGCAACATCTCGCGCGGCGGCAGCACGAGCGGCCTGGCACGCAGTTTCGAGGGAGCGCGCTACTACGCCCAGTGGGCAGGCGCCCCCTACAGCGTGTATAGTCCGAAAGAAGGCAAGGACGACTACAGCGACGACATCAACGTGCGCTCGCTGTTCAGCAACTGGATAGCCGGCGGTTCGTGCTATGTGCCCAACACCAGCGGCAAGAAGGTGCCCATCGAACTGGAGTTGGCCATCCACAGCGATGCTGGTTACGACAAGACTGGCGGCAATGAGTTCGTTGGCACGTTAGGACTGTGCACCACCTCGTACAACGACGGCTTGCTCTCGGCAGGCATCTCAAGGATGGCGTCGCGCGACTTTGCCGACGCCCTGCTGGCCAACGCCTACGACGACCTGAACAAACGCTTCGGCAGGTGGAAGCGACGCCCCATCTGGGACCGCAACTACTCCGAGAGCCGTCTGCCCGCCGTGCCCTCTGCCATCTTAGAGACCCTGGCGCACCAGAATTTCGGCGATATGTGCTATGGGTTGGATCCCAACTTCCGCTTTACGTTTGCCCGCTCCATCTATAAGACCATCCTGCGCTTCGTCAACGAGATGCACGGCACCTCGTATGTGGTTCAGCCCTTGCGTCCAGACAATTTCCATATTGAGTTTACGTCGCGCGAGCGTGTCAAACTGAGTTGGAACGGCGTGAGAGACCCCCAGGAGCCCACCGCCTCGCCCACCCGCTATCACCTCTATACCGCGAAGGGAGACGGCGGCTTTGACAACGGCATCGTGGTGAAGGGCACCAGTTGCCATATAGACCTGCAGCCCGACGTACCCTATCACTTCCGTGTGACGGCGGTGAACGATGGTGGTGAGAGTTTTCCCACAGAGGTGCTGTCGGCCTGCTATCATCCGCGTGCCAAGCAGACCATCCTGATCGTGAACGGTTTCAACCGTCTGTCGGGTCCGGCCATCATCGACACCGGTTCGCGCAAGGGCTTTGATCTGGATTCTGACCCCGGTGTCACCTACGGTCCTATGCCCGGCTGGGCTGGCCGCCAGGTCAACTTCGACAACAGCCAGCGCGGCAAGGAGGGTTCGGGCGCACTGGGCTATTGCGGCGACGAACTGACCGGCCGTTACTATGCCGGCAACGACTTCAACTATGTGAAGACCCATGCCGAGGCCATCGCCTCGATCGGACAGTACAACATCGTAAGCTGTTCGAAAGAAGCCATAGAGACAGGCCGGGTGAAGTTGAACAAATACCAGTGTGTAGATCTCATCTTAGGACTGGAGAAGAACGACGGCCATTCGCTGCTGATGTATAAGACCTTCAGCCCGGAGATGCGGCGGCAGTTGGAGCAATATACCCGTCATCACGGCAGTCTGCTGGTGAGCGGCAGCTATATCGGAGCCGACATGACCGAGCGCAGCGAGCAGAATTTCCTGGCCCAGGTGCTGAAGGTACGTTATGGCGGCAGCGACCGCGAGAACCGCGACCCGGGCATCACGGGTCTGAACTGCCAGTTCGACATCTACCGTGCGCTCAACGAAGAGCATTATGCCTGTGTGGCGCCCGACATCCTGCAAGCGATGCCTCCGGCCTTCTGCGCCATGCTCTACAGCGACCGCTATAGTGCCGCCGTGGCTTACCAAGGCAACGACTACCGCTCGTTTACGATGGGTTTCCCGTTTGAGTGCATCACCTCTGAGCACCAGCGCCACCAGTTGATGAAGGGGATTTTGAACTTTTTGCTCAAGTAGTCAGTAGTTAAGTAGTCAGTAGTTAAGTAGTTAAGCCGAGACTCTGACAAAGTATAACATATCAACATGGAATATAAGATACAAGCAAATGCCTCTGGGACACGCTCGATAGAACTGAGCGAGACCCATCTTGAAACCATCCACCGCTATCAGTTGCTGGACCATCTGGTGGGCAGCAACGGCATCATCGACGAGGGCGTGCTGGACAAGTTGAAACTGAACGTCCGCTCATTGCTGAGCGGCGAAAGCGGTCAGGACCACAACCTGCTCGACTTGTGCCTGGATGTGATTTACCACAGCAATATGAAAGCCTTCGGCCTGAGCCGCCTGGTGGCGTTATACAGCGACTGGCAGAAGCGGCAGGCAGAGAGCACAGAGGAAACGGCCACAGATGAAAACGCGGCCACAGATTTAACTGATTAGACTGATTAGACAGTTTAGTCCGATAGACAGTTTAGCCGCAGATTAGCCTGATTGTATGTCGCATACAGGGTATCAGTTGACCGACTGGCTTCCGACCACGAAGAAAGAGGTAGAATTGCGTGGTTGGGAGCAGTTAGACGTCATCCTTTTTTCGGGTGACGCCTACGTGGATCATCCCTCTTTCGGAGCCGCGGTGATAGGCCGCACGCTGGAGGCCGCCGGCTATCGTGTGGCCATTGTGCCGCAGCCCGACTGGCACGGCGACTACCGCGACTTCAAGAAGTTGGGTGTGCCGCGCCTGTTTTTCGGCATCTCACCCGGGTGCATGGACTCGATGGTCAACAAATACACCGCCGCGCGGCGTCTGCGTGCCGAGGATGCCTATAGTCCCGACGGGCGCCACGACTACCGTCCGGAGTACCCCACCATCGTATATAGCCGCATCCTGAAGGAGTTGTTTCCCGATGTGCCTGTGGTGCTGGGCGGCATTGAAGCCTCGCTGCGCCGACTGACGCATTACGACTATTGGCAGGACCGTCTGCGTCCGTGCATCCTGCACGACTCGGGTGCCGACCTGATTATCTACGGCATGGGCGAGCGCCCTATCCTCCGCTTATGTGAGGAACTCGACGCCGGCATCGACATCAGTGCCGTGCGCGACATCCCGCAGACCGTCTATCTCTCTGCCGAGGCCGACATCCCCGGCGGCATCCAGCAAGACGACATCGTGCTGCACAGCCATGAGCGCTGTCTGCGCGACAAACGGGCCGAGGCGGAGAACTACCGCCATATCGAAGAAGAGTCGAACAAGATGCACGCCCAGCGCCTGTTGCAGAAGACGGGAAGTCTCTATACGGTAGTGAATCCCCCCTACCCTCCGATGAGCACCGGAGAGATTGACGCCTCGTTCGACCTGCCCTACACACGTCTGCCACATCCGAAATACAAGAACAAGCGCATCCCCGCCTACGAGATGATCAAGCACTCGGTAAACATCCACCGCGGCTGTTTCGGCGGTTGCGCCTTCTGCACCATCAGCGCCCATCAGGGTAAGTTCATCAGTTGTCGCAGCAAGGAGAGCATCCTGCGCGAGGTGAAGCAGATTGTTCAGTTGCCCGACTTCAAGGGCTATCTGTCCGACTTAGGGGGGCCGTCAGCGAATATGTATGGCATGCACGGCAAGAACCAAAAAGCGTGCGAACACTGCAAGCGCCCCTCGTGCATCCACCCCCAGATCTGTCCGAACCTGAACACCGACCACAGTGCCCTGCTCGACATTTATCAGGCTGTGGATGCGTTGCCCGAGGTGAAGAAGAGCTTCATCGGCAGCGGTGTGCGCTACGACTTGCTGTTGCACGACAGCAAAGACGAGCAGACGGATGCCGCCGCGCGCCGTTACACGCGTGAGTTGATCACGCGGCATGTGAGCGGCCGGTTGAAGGTGGCTCCCGAGCATACGTCAGATGAGGTGTTGCGCCTGATGCGCAAGCCGTCGTTCAGGCTCTTCGAGCAGTTCAAGCGTATCTTCGACCGCATCAACAGCGAGGAGCAGCTGCGCCAGCAGATCATCCCCTACTTCATCAGCAGCCATCCCGGTTGCAAGGAAGAGGACATGGCCGAACTGGCCGTTCAGACCAAGCGTCTGGACTTCCACTTAGAGCAGGTGCAGGACTTCACCCCTACCCCGATGACCATCAGCACCGAAATGTGGTACACGGGTTATGACCCCTACACGCTGGAACCCGTGTTCAGTGCGAAGACCCCTCAGGAGAAGCTGGCCCAGCGTATGTTTTTCTTCTGGTATCAGCCCGAGGAGCGCACGAAGATAGAGCGCGAGCTGCGGCGCATAGGCCGTAGCGACCTGATAGGCAAGTTGTATGGCAGCCCCCACCCTGTCAGAGGGAAAGAAAGCCCCCACCCTGTCCCTCCCCGAGGGGAGGGCATAGATAGTTATGCAAAAAGGAATAATAGTAAGAAGCGAGCGAAACGGGGAAGAAACAAGTGACTCGTCATTTCGTCTATACAGTTTAAAGATTTAGAAAATGGAATTTAGCATGGCTTTACAACCCGGCACCGTAGTAAAAAGCCCGGAGCGAACTTACCGTATCGAAAAAGTGCTCGGTCAGGGAGGCTTTGGCATCACCTACTTAGCCATGACACAAGCAACGGTGTCGCATGCTGTCAACGGACAGCAAAAGAACAAGACGGAGACGATGAGGGTGGCATTGAAGGAGTTTTTCATGGAAAAAATAAACGGCCGGTCTGGCACACAGGTGACCAACTCGACAGGCAACGAAACATTTCAGAAATACTTCATCAAGTTTGCAGCCGAGGCCGACAACTTGAAGAAACTCCGCCATCCAAACATTATCAGAGTGCTGGAACGTTTTCCCACCAACGGCACTCAGTATTATGCCATGGAGTTGATTGACGGTGGCAATTTGCAAAGTTATATTGCCAGTCGTGGTGGTCTCTCTGTCAAGGAGTCTGTTTTGATAATCCGGGCTATAGGCAATGCCATCCAATACATGCACGAGAACAGAATGTTGCACCTAGACTTGAAGCCCAACAACGTGATGATGCGCCGCGACGGCACGCCCGTGGTTATTGACTTTGGCCTATCAAAATTATACGACGAGAAAGGAAATCCCGAGACTCATACTACCATAGGGGCAGGCACACCTGGTTTTGCTCCCATCGAGCAAGTCAACGCCCATGGCGGTCGCAATTTCCCCACGACTATCGATGTATATGCTTTGGGAGCCACCCTATATATGATGCTGACGAATCAGTTTCCCGCCTCTGCCGATGAAGTGCTCAACAACGGTTTAGACACAGCCCCTTTACGACGCAAAGGTGTAGATGTCGCATTGATAGGTCTGATTGCCGATGCCATGCATCCCCTGCAAAAAAAACGCATTCAGACAGTGGATGCTTTTCTCGCCCGATTGCCCGAGGCCACTGTCAATAATACCAAAACGGTAGAATTGATTTCGGAAGAAGACGGCAATCGAGCTGAAGTAACAAATACAGAGGCACAGGAGAGTGGTTGTTGGGTATTTTTTGGATTCATGTTTTGTGTCGCTCTTCTTTTATCCCACATTTTCATGGGTGGCAGTTTGGGTATTACCGGCTACCTTACAAGCATCGTTGCCTTCATCGGTTTTTTAGACTGTTCATGGAGTAGATGGCAAACAGTAGCCAAATGGAGTCTTGCTTTGCTCTTGATACATTATGTAGTCGGAGGTATTACTCAATACGGATTTCCTTCGGATATTTCTGATTTGGGCAGATGGATACGCGAACTAACGTTCACGAAAAACTTCTATGCCACGGCTATCATCATTTTCATGCTCTTTCTGTCGCACCGCGAAGAAAGGAAGAGCGAAAACGCAAGTGAAGAAAAGTGAGCAGAAAGGCTGTAACGGCACGGCTTAAAAAGTACCTGTCCCCTTGATTCAAAAATCGGCCTAATGACCTTTATTCCTGACGAAACTGAGAGCGCTAACCAACGGTTCACTTGATTTGCGCTATACTTCGGCATAATCTCGACATTTTATGCAGATTGCGCCAAAATATAGCATTATTATTTGGAGCAATCTCACATTTTTATTAACATTGCGCCAAAATATAAATGAAGTGAGATGGAAAAGTCAATTGTTGGTCGTGAAAAAGAGATGAAGGAACTGAAGAAATATCTTTCTTCGGAACAGTCTGAGTTTATAGCTGTCTATGGAAGACGATGTGTTGGCAATCGCCGCTATTCGCACCTGATGACAATGGTTTTAAACCAGTCGGAGAGGACGCCTCCGTATTGGTTTTGAGAATCCGAGACGAGGAGGATGACTTGGTCGCCATTGTCCAGTTGCGGGCCGAGGCACATCCCTTCGTAGTTGGCGATAGACTGTTCGAACAGCGTCAGATGGGTGCGCCACTCGCAAAGCAGAGTTTTCTCTATCACCTTCTTTTCGTCCCACGGGGTGCCTGTCGGCACCCTGTCTTTCTTTTGGGGGAAGACCACATAGATCTTATTGTTGACAAAAGCCCCGAGTTTAGAACCGGGCACATAAAACTCCCTTTCGAGCACGAGCAACCTGCCATCGTCGAGAGCAGTGAGCGCACTGCACCCCATGGCATACCTGTTGGTTTTCTTCTTCGCCACGGGCGCGTCCATCACGTAGAAGTATTGTCCTGCGGGCGCGAGATGCTCGTCGAAAGCCTGCAACCGTAGTTTGTTTTTCACGTGGTTGTCGGCAGCAGCCTGACGGCCATCGCCTTTGAGCGTGCTCTCAGTGGTAGCCCAGAAGGTGTGCGTCTTGGCATTATAGGTGAGTGCCTCCACCCCATATCTGTTGCCAGCCCCCGTGAAAGCCTTCGGCATCTTCAGTTTCCGCCCCGTGCGCTTGCCGCTCATGTCATACTCCAGCGCCTGGTTGTCGCTCTCGCCCGAGAGGAAGAGCGTCTGAGCGGGAGCGAAGAATGTGATGTCTTCGGCATCCCTCCCTGCCGACTGATTGGTCAGTGTCTGTTTGAGTCTGACGTTCTTGATGTTACCCGTCTTCCGGTCGATGTCGATGGTGAAGAGCATGAACCCGTCGTCAGCCTTGTCAGACACCACCGCGTAGTCGTTGTCGGCCACCCTGGTGATGCCACTGTAGTTGCCTGCCGGCACGCTCTCATCAAAGGAGTGCTGCCGGTGCATCTTCACCATACGCGGCTGAGCCACCGCCATGGTGCAGGCAGCCATCAGGGTGACAAGCAAGACGAGCGACCTTCTCATATTACAACAAATCAAAGGGTCCGGTAGGATTTTTTCTTTTCAGCACATCGAGTTTGAAGTCGGCACCGGCGATGATGCCATGCTGCCGTAGCGTATGCTCCACAGTGATACGTGCCAGTTCGGGGTGGTTATTCTCTTCGCTGAGGTGGCAGAGCCATACCTGTCTGAGATCCGGCGTGGCATTCTCGACCAACGCCTGCGCACAGTCTTTGTTAGACAAATGGCCTGTGGGGCCACTGATGCGCTGTTTGAGATAAGCCGGATAGTTGCCGCCGATCAGCATCTCCACATCGTGGTTGGCCTCGATGACCAAGTAGTTGGCTTGAGAGATGAGCGTCTTCATCTCGTCGGTCACATGGCCCGCATCCGTCATCAGACAGAAATTCACGTCATGGTAGGTGATGAAGAACCCCACATTGTCGTTGCTGTCGTGCGGCACGTCGAACGGCGTCACTTGGAAGTCGCCGAGCTGCAACGTCTGGTTTTTCTCAATGGCCTTGACGTCGGCCCCGTCTATTTTCTGTCTGACGCAATAGTTGTTATTGATGCCCTGATGCACCTTTTTCGTGGCATAGACGGGCACGTGCAAGTCACGGCTCAACGAACCGACGGATTTGACATGGTCGGCATGGTCGTGAGTGATCAAGATATAATGTATAGCGCTCATAGACAGCCCGTACATGGCGAATTGCTTTTTGAGAGTTCTCACCCCCACCCCAGCGTCAATCAGGATAGCGTCGTCGGGAGAATATAAGAGGTAGCAATTACCGCTGCTTCCGCTGCCAAAAGAGAAGAATTTCAGCATGGTTAGTATATTTCATGCAAAAGTACGCATTATTTTCGTAATAATGGTGATGAATTATGTTTTTTTAAACGCTCACGGCCCAAAATTTGTTTTTTTGTCAAGATAGCATTACCTTTGCACCGTAATATCCGAAGGAATCACACGAACCACACCGACAATGAAAAAAGGAAACATATTATTTTTAGGATTATTATTGCTGTTGTCTTTCTCTTGCGACCGCATGACACGCCCCTCATCATCGTCTGATGCCGAGAGCGTGGCAGAGCAGTTTTGCGTGTCGTACTTCAGCCTGCATTATGCTGAGGCGATGACGTACTGCACCGACGACTCGAAGAAATGGCTCCGTTTTGCAGCGAGCAATATCCATGAGAGCGACCTGGAGACGCTCCGGGCCGACGAAGACGGCGTGTCGGTAAGCGTCATCGACGTGCAGACGTCGCCCGCCGACAGCACGGGCAGCGCTACGGTGCGTGTGCGCAACTACCTTAGCGCCGACTTGATCGACGGTCCCGCGACGATGGTGGAAGAAGGCTTTTTCCACATCGACCTGGTCAGGCAATCGGGCCAGTGGAAAGTCAGAATGGCAGGCCTACCGCGAAGTGAAAGGCAAAGTCGCGACTGAGTTTGGGATAGGCGATGGGATAATGCTCTTTTTTGTCGTCGTAAGCCGGGTTGATCGCTTTCATGCCCATATCGAAACGCAGAATGAAATAGTCGAAATTAAGGCGTAGCCCCAGCCCATAGGCCACAGCCAGTTGTTTATAGAACTCACCTATCTTGAATTGTCCTCCTGGTTGGTCATCATATTTGCGGAGGGTCCAGATGTTTCCGGCGTCGATGAAGATGGCCGCGTTGATTTTCCAAAAGAGGTATGTGCGGTACTCCATATTGAGGTCGATGCGCATGTCGCCCGTCTGGTTGATGAAGTCGATGGCCCCGTCGTGCCCTTTGTACTTACCTGGTCCGAGCCGTCTGACGCTCCATCCCCTGACCGAGTTGGCTCCTCCGGAGAAATATCTCTTTTCAAAAGGCAGCATCGTGCTGTTGCCGTAAGGATAGGCGATGCCCAGGCCGGCATGCAGCACGAGCGAGTTGTGCTCATCAAAGACGATAGCCTTGGTATAGTCGAAGTCGCCTTTTACATACTGTGCGTATGCTATATTAAATAAGGTGTATTGACCGTTGTCGTTTTTATTGAACTTGAAGACCGAGGCGGCGGCACCAAGCACATTGCCAGCCGTCTCGATATTGGCCCTGACGGCGTGCGACCCTTTGGTATAAGACCATCCGAATCCGATTCGCATCACGAACAAGTCCTCATAGTTGTATCTGAGGATGGCATTGCGGGTGGTGGCGTCGTCGAGGTAATCGCTCTTAAAGGTGGCCGATATCCACGGCATATAGATATAGTTGAGGTCGATGAGGTCGAGTTTGTAATTGACGTTTCTCCCTGTGTCGGTCCACCTGTAGCGCCATGCGGCGGAGAAGAGCCTCCGGTGAAACTCGGGTCTGTTTTGCAGGTTATATCCGAGCGACAGTTCGGATGTGGCGTAGTTCTGCCGCAGGAACCGTTTCGACAGAAACGGTGCCATGAACCGTGGGAATTGCAGTTTGGCCTCGGCTCCATATTCGATATAGTTCTCGTTGGAATAGCCTTCGAGCCCCGTGATGGCCTCGTAGGCGGCACGCAGTTGCACGGTGAGCAGTTCCGACCCGTGAAAGAGGTTTCTGTTTTGGTACGACAACGTAGCCGCCGCGCCCAGGTCGCCGGCGGTATTGGTACCCTCGGGTGCGAACGATAAGGTGTGCGGTTTATGAGTGCCCACCACCACATCGCAGTCGATGCGTGCCGAGTCGGCCCTCTCGTGCAACCGGATATTGGTGTATCTGACGGCCGACAGCCGCGCGAAGTTATTATATGTCTTTTGGATGTTCTGCGCCTTGTAGAGGTCGCCCTCGATCAATTCCGATGCGTTTTCGAGCACGGAGGGTCTCAGGTGCAGCGGTTCGTCGGTATTGCTGAGGAAATGCACCTGCCCGATGCGATACTCGGTATGGTTTTGTTCGGGTGCCCTGTTGCTCTCTTTGTACCGGAGCAGATGGAGAGTCAGGTCAACGTTGTATCCGTTTTTTACCGTATCGGCGGTAAACTGAATAAACTCTTTATTGAAGCGGTAATATCCGTGGTTGTTGAGCAGCGTGGCGATGCGTTTTCTCTCCGCATCCAGTCCGTTGACGGTAAACCTGTTGCCGGGTTTCAGCGTCCACGACGACGACTCCTGCGCCGCCAGCAGCCGCTGGATGGCCGTGTCTTGGATATCGTAATCCACCCGTCCGATAAAATAGGGGCGTCCGGGGTGCAAGGTATAGATATCCGTCATTTTCTTCCCTTCCACCTGAGTGCTGTGCGACACCGTCGAGGCCATGTACCCTCTGTTTTGCATCGCCACCCTGAGGTCGTTGACGGTCAAAGCCGCCTGCAGAGAGTCGTAGATGACGGGCGCCTCGCCCATTTTCTTGAGCGTGCGGTTGATCCACTTGGTAGAGTCGCGCCCTGAGAGCGAGTAGGTGGCCAAGGGTATTTTAAAGAGCGAGAACCACTTCGCATTGGGTTTTTGCCTGACGTAAGGTTGCAGTTCGGCGGCGTTGAAATCCTCTTGGTCGGCCACCACGACCACCTTTTTCAACAGGTATTGTCCGTCGGGCACATACTTGGTGGTAGAGCACGCGACACAGCAGACGACGGCCAGTGCCGCCATCCACCTGTGTGCGTGTGCGAAGTGTGTGTGTATGCTCAAGTGTTGAGTGTAGAGGTGTTCATGTGAAATAATAGAGGAATGTGGCGATGCCTTCGAGCGCGGGCTTGCGCTGTCCTTCTATTTCTATCTTGAACTCTATTTCCGTTTTGCAGATGCCCCTGAGATTGGCTATCTGATGCAGTTTGGTGACGAGTCTGACGCGTGAGCCGGTGATGACGGGCTGTCCGAACCTCATCTTGTCCATGCCGTAGTTGACCAGCATCTTGATGTTGCGCACCTCGATGATCTGGTCCCAGAGATACGGCAGGAGCGACAGCGTGAGGTATCCGTGTGCGATGGTGCTATGATACTGGCTCTCCTCCTTGGCCCTTTCCACATCTACGTGTATCCATTGATGGTCGAGCGTGGCGTCGGCGAAGAGGTTGATACGGTCTTGATCTACTTCGAGCCAGTCGGAGCAACCGAGCTCCTGTCCCAGGTGAGCGGCAAATTCGTCGTATGAATTGATGATGAGTTTATCCATGATTGTTTTGTTTATTATTTGGCGTTTTTGACGTTTTTGACGTTATTGGCGTTATTCATGTTATTAACGTTATTGACGTTATTAACGTTATTGAGGTATTTAACTTCTCAATGATTTTATGCGATGGTGGCAGCGGCGGCGAGGCTGTAGAATTTCGACTCTTTGCTGTCGCCGCGCGAGGCAAGCACCACGGGAGCGAGGGGGCCTTGCAGGATGCCTGCTGTATCGGCGCCCGCGAGCAGGGTGATGGCCTTATAAAACACGTTGCCGGCTTCGATGTCGGGGAAGACGAGCACGTCGGCCTCGCCGTTGAGGGGCGATGCGATGCCTTTCTTCTCGAGGGCGTGCTGGTCGAGCGAGGTCTTCAGGTCGAGCGGTCCATCGATGACGCAGGGTCCGAACTCGCCCTGGCCGGCCATGTCGATGATGTCTTTGTATCCCACGGTGAAGGGGAACGCCTTCTGGCTCACCTTCTCCGAGCAGTGGATGAGAGCCACCTTGGGAGTCTGTATGCCCAGTGCATGGCACAGCGCCGTGGTGTATCTCACCTGTTCCACACGCTGTTCCTGCGTGGGATAGGGTATGACGGCGGCGTCGGTGAAGACGAGCAGTTTGTGGTATGCCGGCAGTTGCGCCACGGTGACGTGTGTGAGCACGCGCCCTTTGGGCAGGATGCCCGTCTCTTTGTTGAGCACGGCATGCAGCAGGTTGTCGGTATTGATCATTCCCTTCATCAGGATGTCGGCCTTCCCTTCCCTGACGAGTGCCACGGCCTTGGCAGCCGCATCGTCGGGGTCTTCCGCCTCGACGTATGTGATATGGTCGGCATAGCGTGCCACCTCGTCGTTGCTGCGCACCTGCTGGGTGCATCCCACGAATACGGCGTCGATGATGTCGGCTTTCAGTGCCATGAAGACGGCGCCTTGCGTCGATTCGTCGGAAGCGCATACGACCGCCACTTTTTTCCGTTTTCCCCCTTGCGCCAGATGGGCAATGAGCTGGTTAAAATTCTTGATACTTTCCATTTTACGGGTGTTAATAAAGTTTCAACGGGCAAAGGTACGCAAAAAAACGCGACTTATTCGCATGATTTGGAATTATTTTTTATTAGCGAGCGCCCTAGCCTGGTAGAACGACCGTGTGACAGCGAAGAAGAGCGCCACCCCGGCGGCATTGACGGCAGCGACAGTCCAGAAAGCCGCTTGATAGCCAAAGAGCTCTGCCACCACCCCGCCGACGAGGATGCCGAAGCCGAAACCGAGGTCCCAGGCGGTGAGGATAGACGAACTGGCCGTGCCACGCTGGTTGTTGCGTGCCACGGAAATGAACATATTGAGAAAGGCCGGATACATGTGGCCGTTGCCCAGTCCGATGAGCACGGCCGAGAGGTAATAGCCCCATGCGTTGTTGAGTGCCACGAAGAGCACATAACCCACGAGCGAGAGGCAGATGCCCCCCGCCGCATTCTGCGTGAGGCGCCCCTTGCGCAGCCCCTCCGCCCCTTGCAGTCGCGACACGACCAGTCCGACGCTGAGGATGAGGAAGTAAGTGCCCGTGCCGCCGGTGATGCCCATCTCCTCCTTGCTATAGATAGCCAGGTAGTTGCTCAGTGCGCCGAAGCAGAAGCTGAAGAAGGCGATATTGACCGCCAGCATCCATGCCTTGGTGAGGAAGAAGCGGTCGAGCGAGAGGCGGGGCTTATTGCGTACGATTTCTTTCTTGGGCACCTTCACCGTCATATCCACGGCCATTCCCGCCCCCGCCACGAACAGCGCGATCCAGAAGAGGATGGAGAAGTCGGCCGTCATCTGATAGATGTAGATAGCCACCGACGGGGCGATGGCCATGGCCAGGTTGTTGCTCAGCCCGTAATAGCCCATGCCCTCGTTGCGCCGCTCCGAGGGCAGCACGTCGATGGCCACCGTCTGGTTGGCCACGGTCAGTGCGCCGAAGGGCGCTCCGTGCACGGTGCGTACGATGGCGAACATCAGCAGCGTGGAGGCCGCGATATAACCTGCGAAGAAGAGGAAGAAAAGGAAAAAGAAAGTGAGCAGCGCCTTCCTCCGGTCGAAGCAATCGACGATGAAGCCGCTGAAAGGTCGTATGAGCAGTGCCGCCCAGGTATAACCCGAGAGCACAATGCCTATCGTGTCTTTGGTGGCCCCGAACTGGTCGCTCAGATAGAGCGGCAGCAGGGGCGTGAGGATATAGAAGGCGAAGTATAGCGCGAAGTTGGCTATCATCACCTTGACATAATTGGCGTTCCAGAGCATCGGTTAGAAGAAGTCGAAAAAGAACAAGACCGCCGCCCACGTCTTTTTCACCCCCCGTGCCGAACCGATGGAAGCGTTCGAGGCATTGCGCACCGTGCCGTCGCTCTCCACCTTACCAATATAAGCGTTCGAGGCATTGCGCACCGTGCCGCTGCTCTCCACCCTGCCGATGCTGGCGTTCGAGGCGTTGCGGATGGTGCCGTCGCTCTCTATCTTGCCCATATAGCTGTTGGAGGCGTTACGAATGGTGCCGTCGCTGCTGATCTTGCCCGCATAGCCGTTGTAGGCATTGCGGATGGTGCCGTCGCTCTCCACCTTCCCGATATAGCTGTTTGACGCGCTGCGCAGGGGCTGCGCACCGGCATTCACGGCGAACAGGGCCGCCATGAGTGTAAGTATAAAGATGATTTTTTTCATCATGGCTGATGTTTTTTGGTTATCGTGCTGCAAATATACTCATTATCCGGGAATGTAAAAAGGGTAAATCCCTATTTTTTCATAGGGACTTTGAAAACGATTTCGGGCGTTATAACATTTTTTATTGTTTTCAACCCCAATAATCCGCATTTTTTTTGTAAATTTGCAACGGCAATTGTATGCAGCCATTCAAACTACGCCGAAACCTACCATTATTGAGCGAACATAATCAAAAAAACCAAGAATAAAGACATGATGAAAAAAGCCTTTGCCATGCTGTTATGCATGATGCTCCCCCTGTCGATCTGGGCACAGTGGGACACCGAGTACAAGACGCTGGAAAAGAGTATCCGGCAGGTGACCTTCCCCGACCGTCAGTTTCCCATCACCAAATACGGTGCTAAGTTGACCAACACGCCGGCGAAGAACCAGGCAGCCATCAACAAAGCCATCACGGCCTGCTCGAAGGCCGGCGGCGGACAGGTGATTGTGCCTGCCGGCACGTGGACCACGGGCGCCATCCGCCTGAAGAGCCATGTGAACCTGGTGGTGGAGAAAGGCGCCACGCTGCTGTTCGCCTTCGACCGCGACCTCTATCCCGAAGTGCTCACCCGCTGGGAGGGTCTGGACTGCTGGAACTACTCGCCGCTCATCTACGCCTACGGCGAGACCGACGTGGCCATCACGGGCGAGGGCACGATCGACGGCAACGGGTCGAACGAGACGTGGTGGCCGATGTGCAGCAACCCCCGCTTCGGATGGACGGAGCAGACCACGGAGTATCAGAAGCTGACGCGCCCGCGCCTGCTGAAGCTGGCCGAGGATGGTGTCGATGTCAACGAGCGCCACTTCGGCAAGGGCCAGGCCCTGCGCCCGCAGCTCATCAACCTGTATAAGTGCGACGGCATCCTCATCGAGGGCGTGACGCTGCTGCGCTCACCCTTCTGGGTGATCCATCCGCTGCTGAGCAACGACGTGACGGTGCGCGGCGTGAAGATATGGAACGAAGGCCCCAACGGCGACGGCTGCGACCCCGAGTCGTGCGACCGCGTGCTGATAGAGAACTGCGTGTTCCACACGGGCGACGACTGCATCGCCATCAAGAGTGGACGCAATGCCGACGGACGTAAGTGGAACATCCCCAGCCAGAACATCATCGTGCGCAACTGCACGATGGAAGACGGCCACGGCGGCGTGGTCATCGGCAGCGAGATCTCGGGCGGTTGCCGCAACGTGTTTGTGGAGAACTGCAAGATGGACTCGCCCAACCTGGACCGCGTGCTGCGCATCAAGACCAACTCTTGCCGCGGCGGCGTGATAGAGAATGTGTATTTCCGCAACGTGGAGGTGGGTCAGTGCAAGGAGTCGGTGCTGCGCATCAACCTCAACTACGAGCCTAAAGAGGTGTGCTGCCGCGGATTCTACCCCACCGTGCGCAATGTGTATATGGAGAACGTGACCTGCCAAAAGAGCCGTTACGGCATGCGCCTGAACGGACTGGACGAGGTGGATAACATCTACAACATCAACATCAAGAACTGCCAGTTCAACGGTGTGTGGGACAGTCCGATGGAGCGCACGGGCAACAGCCACGACCTGCATTTCGACAACCTGACCGTCAACGGTTCGCAGTTGCTCTCTGAGATGCCCTACGAGCACTACAGCGAGTGGATGGCCCGCTCTGAGATGGCCCGCGTGGCACACCCCTACCTGCTCGACTTCTCGAAGAAGCCCAAATGGAGCTATGTGATGGGCGTGGAGCTGGAAGGCATGCTCGATGCCTACCTGGCCTACAAAGACGAGCGCATCATCAACTACCTGAAAGAATACTGCGACGAGATGATTGACGAGAAAGGCAACATCACCGGCTACAAATACGAAGACTTCAATCTCGACAACGTGCGCACGGCCCGCTTCGTGTATCGTATGTACGAGTTGTTCCCCGAGGAGAAAAACCTGAAAGCCCTCAAGACGCTCTACAAGCAGTTGGAGAAACAGCCCCGCACGAAAGAGGGTGTGTGGTGGCACAAGGCCATCTACGCCAACCAGGTGTGGCTCGACGGCATCTACATGGGTCTGCCCTACTACACGCTGGCAGCCAAGAAGCTGAAAGGCAAGAAAGCGGTGAAATTCTACAACGACGCCGTCGATCAGATCACAAAGACCGACCGTCGCACCTACGATGCCAAGACCGGACTGTGGAAACACGCCTGGGATGAGACCCACAGCATCTTCTGGGCCAACAAAGACACCGGCCTGTCGCAGCACACCTGGGCACGTGCCTTAGGATGGTATGTGATGGCGATGGTCGAGGTGCTCGACGCGCTGCCTCAGGATTACGCCCGCCGTGGCGAGGTCATCGACCTGTTCCGCCGTGCCATGGCCGCCGTGGTGAGATACCAGGACAAGGAGAGCGGCGTGTGGTACGATGTACTCGATGTGAACGACTCCCGCAACTACTTAGAGGCCACCGCCTCTTCGATGTTCACCTACTGTCTGCTGAAAGGCGCCCGTCTGGGCTATCTTGACGAGAGCTACCGCGAGGCAGGCAAGAAGGCCTACGAGGGCATCATCAAGCACTTCATCCGCGTGGATGCCGACAAGACCATCTCGCTCACCAACTGCTGTTCGGTGTCGGGCTTAGGTCCTGAGAAAAACCCCAAAAGAGACGGTTCGTTCGAGTATTACATGAGCGAGCCCATCCGCGACAATGACGCCAAGGGTGTGGGTCCGTTCATCTGGTCGTCGCTCGAGATGGAGCGCATGGGTTACACCACCGCCGGCAGCAAAAAGACATACGACGCCTCTGGAGATTTCCAGGGGTAAGAGCCTCCCCCTACCCCCTCCAAAGGAGGGGGATGCTAAATGGGAGAGTTGGTATAATCATTGCATACATGATTCACTCTATATTAACACTATCTCTTTTATATCCCAAATAATCTGAAAACAATAACTTAGAACTCAAATATGAAAAAACTATTATTGATATTTTCGGCCGTGCTGATGTGCGGCATGGCCATGGCACAAGACGAGGCGCCTGCATTCCCGGGAGCCGAAGGCCACGGGCGCTACGTGACCGGCGGTCGCGGCGGCGTGGTGCGCCATGTGACCAACCTGAACGACTCCGGCACGGGCTCGCTGCGCTCTGCGGTGAGCGGCGCGTCGAAGAAGATCGTCGTGTTCGACGTGGCCGGCGTCATCGCCCTGAAGAGCGACCTCACCATCGGAGCCAACACCACCATCGAGGGACAGACAGCCCCGTCGCCCGGCATCACCCTGCGTTATTATACGGTGCGTCCCGGTGCCAATAACATCATCCGCTTCATGCGCTTCCGCCGCGGACAGGAGAAGAACATCAACGACGGCGCCGACGCCACGTGGCAGACCAACGTGACCGGCCTGATCCTCGACCACTGCTCATTCTCATGGTCGATCGACGAGGTGGCCTCTTTCTACGACAACAACAACTTCACCATGCAGTGGTGCACGCTGGGCGAGAGCCTGGTGCACCCAGGCCACTCGAAGGGTGCCCACGGCTACGGCGGCATCTGGGGCGGCAAGCTGGCTTCGTTCCACCACAACATGATCGTGCATGTGGCCAACCGCTCGCCCCGCTTCTGCGGCGCCCGATACGGCTGGACCGGTTACACGAATAACAAGCTGTACAGCAAATATCAGTGGGAGAACTCCATCCAGGCCGAGATGGTCGATTACCGCAACTGCGTGGTGTATAACTGCGGCAACGGCTGCTACGGCGGTCCCGGCGGCGGTCGCATCAATTTTGTGAATAATTATTACAAAAGCGGCCCTGCCGCCAAGACCACCCGTCTGACCACCGTGACCGTGGGCGCCAGCGGCAACTCCACCCCCGCTGCCTACTATGGCATGACCAGCCGCTACTACCTGAGCGGCAACCAGTTGAACGATAATGCCGAGGCTGGTTGGGACCAAGTCAATTACGACAGCGGCACCTATCTCATCGACGGTGAGCGCTGGTCGAAAGACCCCAGCCACTACAACGGCAGCGATGTGGAATACAAGCAGAACCCCGCTGGCGAGGACTGCGTGCGCATCCGCCTGGAGGAGCCCATCGATGCCGGCGACGTGACTACTCACAGTGCCGCACAGGCTTATAATAAGGTGCTGGCCTACGCCGGCGCCCGCATGTATCGCGACGACGTGGATCAGCGCTATGTGCGCGAGACCACCGACGGCACCTGCACTTATAAGGGCAGCGCCACGTCGTATGTGGAGAAGGGCACCACGAAGAGCTGCACCCCCACCCTTGGCCGCATCGACTTGGTGAGCGACGTGAAAGGCTACACCGAGGAGAACTTCGGCACAGGCAGCCGCCCCGACGGCTATGACAGCGACAACGACGGCATGCCCGACGCTTGGGAGACAGTCAACGGCCTGAATCCCAACGACGCGTCGGATGCTGCCACCTATACCCTCGACGCGAAAGGCTGGTACACCAACATCGAGGTGTATTGCAATGCCCTGGTGGAAGACATGATCAAGGCTCAGAACGCCGATGCCGAGACAGCCGTGGATGAATACTACCCCACTGTGGCCAAGGCCGAGGGCATCGATTACTACAGCGGCGCACTGCTGCCCGACCCCAATGACAACCCAGGCGGTGGCGAGGAGCCCGGCGGCGAGGGTACGCCCGTGGAATACACCATCGCACAGAGCACCTACGTCGAGAACGTGAGCGATACTGAGTGGAAGTTCAACGGTGGTCTGACCGTGAGCAACAGCAAGAGCAAGACCTATGCCACTGGTTTTGAGGATGGCATCAAATACAGTGCCGGCGTGCAATATACCGTGAAACTGCCACAAGGCGTGACCATCAATAAGGCCACCTTCACCGGCTACGACAACTATGCTGACACCGATGCTTACCTGAGCGAACTAAATGGCACGGCCTACGGCGCCACCGACTATGTGTTCCCGCAAAAGGTGGACGGTGCCTACAAAGTGACTACCCACACGGTAGAGACCAACGCACAAGGCACGCTGACCTTCACACCTGCCGGCAAGCAGACCGTATGGGTCATCACCCTGGCCGGCAAATCGACCAGCACCGGCATTGCCGACGCTCAGACCGAGGGCACCGTGGTGAGCACCCGCTATTACGACGTGACGGGCATGGAGCTGAAGAACCCCGCAACCGTCAAAGGACTTGTCATCAAGGTGGAACGGATGTCGAACGGCCAGGTGAAGACCACGAAGGCCGTGAGGTAAAGCCCCCTCCCCGACCCTTCCCGAGGGGAGGGAGTGGTTACTACCACGAATAGAAGTTTTTACAAACACGTTTTTTTAAAGAACACGGTATTTTAAGAACATTGTTTTTCGACCACGAATCAACCGAATGAACCGAATTAATTATATTCGTTTAATTCGGTAGATTCGTGGTTGTATATAAAATACAGTTCGTAAATATTGGGGGCATTCGTGGTCGTAAATGGTGGAGATAGTTGTTTTTAGAATTTTTATACTCGTAAAGGTTGTATGTATAAGAATAAATGTGTATCTTTGCACCAAATCTACAATTATTATTAACTAAAAACATCAAATTTATGAACAAATTTTTACGCTATTCGTTGGTAGCGGCCTTATTAGCTGTGTTTAGCTACAGCCACGCTGCCGACGTAAAGTTTGATTTTATCAAAGATGGCCTGTCGTTGTTCGGCCTGACCGCCGGTTCGACCAGCGAAACGACCGACGGCGACATCACCACAGCGAAGAGCGCCACACTGGGCGGCGTGACCATGACCGTCTCGCCCTCTGCCGGCAAGACCGCCAACCGCTTCTGGACATGGACGGAGAACGAGGTGCAGGGTGTGCAGCTGCGCATCTACGACGGCACCATCACCTTCAAGTCGTCGGAAGCCATCACCAAGATCGTGTTCGAGGAGCCCAGTGCCAGCAAGAAATGGACCGCACCGGCAGCCAGCACCGGCACCATCGACGGCACCACATGGACCGGCAACGCCACCGACCTGACACTGACTTTCTCGGCCCAGTGCCGTATGATCAGCGTCACCGTGACCACCGGTGGTGAAGGCGGCGGCGAGGTGACACCCGTTGATCCTGATCCCCAGCCGAGCACCGCCACCGTGTTCGACTTCGACAACAAAGCCGACGAGCTGTTCCCCGGCATGGGCCGTTCGAGCGGCAGCAACGACACCTACGTGGCCGATGGTGAGTTCACCGCTAACACCACCTCTACCGCAGTGAACGGTGCCACCGTAACCATCTCCGCATCCGACGCCGAAGCCAAGACGAAGAACCGCCTGTGGGCCACCTCGCCCGTACTTCGCCTGTACAACGGCACGCTGACCGTGAGCGCCCCCGAGAACATCAAGTCGATGACCTTCACCGTGGGCTGGAACAGCAGCAACAAAGTTGTGACCTGGAACAAGGACAACACCGTGAACACCGGCACGCTGACCATCGGTGACCAGAGCAACCAGACCGTGAAATGGGTGGGCGACGCCAAGGAAGTGGTGTTCACCATTGCCGCCAACACACAGATCAAGAAACTGGAGCTCGGATTCGACGCTGTGGCTCCTGAGCTCGTCATCTCTGGCGTGACCCCGTTTGACGGCAGCACCATCGTGACCATCACCGGCGGCAACAGCATCTACTACACCACCGACGGCACCGACCCCGAGACCAACATGGCCGCCACGCCCTACACCGGTCCGTTCACCCTGACCGAGACCGCCACCGTGAAAGCCTGGGACGAGCTGCTCAACATCCGCGCCGAGAAGACCTTCACCAAGAAGGAAGTGCCCGTGGTGAACAGCATCAAGGAGTTCATCGCCCTGGCCGACGGCACCAATGCCGTGCTGAACCTGAGCGACGCTATCTGTCTCTATACCTGGACAAGCAACGCCGAAAAGCCCAACACCCTGGCCTACGTGCGTGACGCTTCGGGTGCCCTGAACTTCTTCAACACCGGCATCGCCATGGAGAAAGGCTCCATGCTCAACGGCACAGTCACCCTGCAGAAAACCAGCTATAACGGACTGCCCGAGGCCGTCGCCGTGGGTTCAGAACAGACCGACGTGAGCGGCCTGCTCATCTCGAGCACCGGCACAGAGCCTGAGGCCCGCAGCATTGTGATCAAGGACGTGCCCAACTACGTGAACGACCTCGTGGAACTGGCCAACGTGACCATCACCACCACTGAGGGCACCACTCCCGGCGGCGGCGGTGACGACCCCACCCCCACTGAAGGCGACATCGTGTTCGACTTCGACAACAATGCCGACGCATTATTCCCCGCCCTTGCAGGCAAGCGTTCGAGCGGCACAGGAGCCGATTATGTGGCCGACGGTGAGTTCACCACCAGCCTGACCTCAACCGCCGTAAACGGTGCCACCGTGACTGTGGCCGCCTCTCCTGCCGAGCAGACGAACAAGAACCGCCTGTGGGCAACCTCTCCCGTTCTGCGCGTGTACAACGAGAGCCTGACCATCACCGCCCCTGCCGGCAAAACCATGAGCAGCATCAAGTTCAACCTCAGCACCGCCAAATCGAAAGCCAAGTGGGCCAACAACGAAGCCGACAAAGGCACTGTAGCCCTTGACGAAGAAGGCACGAGCGCCACATGGACCGGCAGTGCCAACGAGGTGGTCATCAGCATCGCAGGAAACACACAGATCCGCTCTATCGAGGTGACACTGGCAAGCAATGCCTCTTCTGCACCCCGCCGCGCCGACGCTGTGAAGTACTATGCGAAGGATGCAGAGGGTAACACCGTGCAGATATACAACAACTACCACATCGCCGCATTCGACGACTACAGCCAGTTCGTGAACGACAAGACTTACATGGTGAAGGGTATCGTAACTGTGTATAAGGACTCTTACGAGGTGAACACTCTCGAGATTACCGAAGCCTCTGCCACCGCCATCAACGCCGTGAGCGCCGAGCGCTTAGACGTGAACGCACCGATCTACAACCTCGCCGGCCAGCAGGTGAACAAGTCCTACAAGGGCGTGGTCATCCAGAACGGCAAGAAGTATATCGTGAAATAAGTTGACACGATAGTTGACACAAAGCCCTTCGCTTAACAGCGAGGGGCTTTTTGTGTGATGGCGGATTGCAAATCCACCCGAACGAAGCCTTGACGAGGGGCATTTTTTGTGAAAAAACAATTCAACCCGAGGATAAAAAATTTACGTAAACGATTGAGTAAAGAGCGATTTAGTTAAAAAAGCAGTTTTTACGAAGTTTTTATTAAAAAGTTCTTAATAATTAGAAATATTTAGTTATCTTTGCAAAATCAATTTTGGAATCCGATCTACGAAACAAATCAAAAACGCCAAATCAATCTACAAAAACGTATCTTATTTATTAAACCTAAAATAAAATTTATGTCTGGTAATTTAAAATTCTTTAGAATGGCGCTCATGCTGCTATTTGCCGTATTGGCAGGCAACATCTCAGCGCAGACTATTAAGGGTAATGTGACAGACGAGACAGGTGAGCCGATTATCGGAGCGACAGTCGTAGAGACTGGCACGCAAAACGGTACGGTAACCGACTTAGATGGTAACTTTTCCCTGAATGTGAAAGGCAAAGAGATCACCGTGTCTTACGTCGGTATGACCGAGCAGAAGGTGAACATTGCCGGTAAATCGAGTGTGAACATTGTCATGAAAGAAGAGTCATCGACACTGAACGAGGTGGTGGTGATTGGTTATGGTAGTGTTCGTAAGAAGGACTTGACGGGTGCTGTCAGTACGGTGAAAGGTCAGGATCTGACGAAAGTGCCAGTGACCAACGTGGCAGAGGCCTTGACCGGTAAGTTGGCCGGTGTGCAAATTACGACCGCCGACGGTTCTCCCGATGCCGAAATGCTGATTCGTGTGCGTGGTGGTGGTTCGATCACCGGCGACAACTCACCTCTTTATATCGTGGATGGATTCCCCGTGTCGAGCATCAGCGATATCGCCTCTTCTGATATCGAAGACATCACCGTGCTGAAGGATGCCGCCTCTACCGCCATCTACGGTAGCCAGGGTGCCAACGGTGTGATCTTGATCACCACGAAGGGCGCACAGTCGGGCAAGACCCAAGTGAACTACAACGTGTACATCCAGGGCAAGACCATCCGCAAGACCCTCGACACCATGACCCCGCGTCAATATGTGCGCTATCTGTACGAGCGTCAGGCCTTGCAGGGCAACAGCGGTATCAGTTCGTTTGAGAAGCGTTACGGTGCCTGGGGTGATATCGACCTGTACGACTATCAGGCCGGTCACGACTGGCAGGAAGAGATGTTTGGCAACCACGACATCTCACAGAACCACAACCTGAGCATCGCCGGTGGTACAGACAAGACGAAGTTCACCCTGAGCGGCAGCTATGCCAACGACAACAGCTTGATGGACGACAACGGCTATCGCCGTTACAACCTGAACTTCAAGTTGAAACACGAGTTGTACAAGAACCTCGACCTCGACTTCGGCATGCGTATGTCAGACACCGAGGTGAAGGGTGTAGGTACAGGTGGTGGCAGTTACAAGATTCGTTCTTACGATGCCATCATGACCGGTCCGGTATTCGGTCTGTACGACCAGATTGAGATTGACCCGAGCATGATGTCGGAAGAAGAGTATGAGGAATATGTAAGTAGTACGCGTACCTTAAAAGACCGTGTGAACGACTACTGGCGCCGCAAGGAAGACAAGCGTTACAACTTCAACGCCGCCATCAACTGGAAGATCACCAAGCACTTCACCTACCGTGCAGAGGGTGGCTACGAGTATCTGTTCAACCAGCAGAAAGACTGGTACAGCGCACGTTCGAACAAGGCCGTGCAGGACGGCGGCCGCCAGCCGATGGGTGAATGGAGCAAGCGCGACACGTGGAAGGTGCGCGGCACCCACACGCTGACCTGGAAGCAGAATTTCAACGACATCCACGACTTCAACGTGATGATAGGCCAGGAGTATGTAGCCACCAACTACGAGACGCTGAGCAACACCTTCAAATACTTCCCCGACGGCATCAAGCCCGAGAAGATGTTTGCATCTATCCAGAACAACTCCGGTGCCACGGGTGCCCGCACCCTGACATCGACTCTGGGTCAGGAAGACCGCACCATCTCGTTCTTCGGCCGTCTGCTCTACAGCCTATACGACCGCTACCTGCTCACTGTTACGGTGCGTGAGGACGGATCGTCGAAATTCAAGCGCGGCAACCGCTGGGGCTTCTTCCCCGCCTTCGCCTTCGGCTGGCGCATCAGCGAAGAGAGCTGGATGGAGAGCAGCCGCAGCTGGCTGAGCAACCTGAAGCTGCGCCTGTCGTACGGTACAGCCGGTAACAACCGCATCGGCTCGGCCATGTTTGAGACCACCTTCAAAGGCTACAGCAGCAGTAAATACTATGGTGCAGGCAACATCCTTAACCCGCACTACACACTGAACAACTCACAGCTGGCCAACCCCGACCTGAAGTGGGAGACGACCATCACGCGTAACTTCGGTTTCGACTTCGGTTTCCTGCGCGACCGCATCAACGGTAGCCTGGACTTCTACTGGAACACGGTGAAAGACCTGCTCGTGGAAGTGCCCATCACCTCGATCGGCTACTACTCGATGCAGCGCAACGTGGGTGAGACCTCTAACAAGGGTATAGAATTGACCTTGAACGCCGTGGCCTTGCAACATAAAGACTACTCGCTGAACTTCAACTTCAACATCGGCTTCAATAAGAACAAGGTAGAGAAGCTGACCGACGGCGTGCCTTCGATGCAGTTCAACTCAGGTGCCTTCTCGTCTGACATGCGCGGTCAGGACGACTACCGCGTGATTGTGGGCGAGCCTCTCGGTCTGGTATGGGGCTTCGAGTACGACGGTATCTACGGCGTTGACGACTTCGAGACCTACGTGGATGAGAACGGCAAGACACAGTTCCAGTTCGACAAGTCGGGCAACTTCATCCTCAAGGAGGGTGTAGTGAGCAACACCTATACCACAGCCGGCAGCCGTGCCGGTCTGCGACCTGGTGCCATCAAGTTCAAGGATCTTAACGGCGACGGTGTGATTGACGCTGACAATGACCGCACGATTATCGGCAAGACCCAGCCCAAATTCACCGGCGGTTTCGGTCTGAACGCCACCTACAAATGGTTTGACCTGAGCGCCAACTTCAACTTCGTGGTGGGCAACGACGTGTATAACATGGACCGCATGGTGTCGTCGCAGAGCTACCGCAACCAGTGGGCTGCGCTCCGTCAGGAGATGACTCCCGTGACCCTCGGTGGTGAGGCTTGGACCTATTTGGATCAGACTACCGGCGAGCTGGTAACCGACTACGAGACCCTGAAAGCGATGAACGCCAACGCCACCCGCTGGTCGGGCGCCACATTCGCCGACAACAACCCCGTGCCTAACTCAGCCTGGATAGAGGACGGCTCTTTCCTCCGCCTGCAGAACATCACCCTGGGCTTCACACTGCCCCAGAACTGGATCAACAAGTTCTATTGCAAGCAGTTCCGTATCTATTGCACCCTGAACAATGTATTCTGCCTGACCAAATACACCGGCTACGACCCGGAGGTGAACTCCAGCATCCGTGGCTCAAAGACAAGCGGTCTGACTCCCGGTGCCGACTTCTCGGCCTATCCGAAGTCATTCTCTTGGACAGTAGGTGCCAACATTACATTCTAAAAACATACAAAGGATATGAAAAAGAAATTTTTATATATAGCAGCCTTGGCACTGACCGTCGGTTTCACCTCGTGTGAGGATATGCTCGACACGGAGTCATTGTCAACTGACAACTTGGAGTATCTGACGTCGAACACGACAGATGCCCGCAAAATGATCGACCACGTGTATTCGTATTTCTGCGAAGACACCTATACCTCGCGTATGAGCACCAACTGGATGCAGAACACCGACATCGAGGTGGGCTTTGTGACCAAGGCCAACACCGAGGAGGCCTCGCGCCGCGGCATCTGGGCCCTGAACGCCCACCAGTTCAACGACATCAAGAATGCGTGGGACAATGCGCTGAAAGCCATCGACTTCTCCAACCAGATTATCGAGGGCATCAGCAACAGCGAGCTGTACAAGAACGGCGACCGCGACATGAAGCAGCTGTTGGGCGAGACCTACTGTCTGCGCGCCTATTGGTACTTCCTGATGTGCAACTTCTGGGCCGACGTGCCATTTGCCACCACCCCGACCACCAACACCGACATGCACAACGACCCGCGCACCGACAAGAACATCATCTACACCCGTATGATTCAAGACCTCATCGACCATGAGGCCGAGATGAAATGGAGCAGCGAGATGACCGTGGAGCGCATGAACCGCGACTTCGCCCTGGGCTTCATCGTGAAGCTCGCCATGTTCCGCGCCGGCTACTCGATGCAGGCCGACGGCACGATGGCACGCAGCAGCCAGACCGGTGAGGAATACACCGTCAACTACGTGGATGAGAACGGCAACGCAGCCACCGCTACGACCGCCGACGATTATTATAAGGTGGCCAAGGCCTACGCGCTGAAGCTGATCAACCTGAAGCCTCATACGCTGAACCCGAAGTTCAAGGAGATTTTCGACAATGAGATCACGGGGTGCAACCCCGCCGACGAGGATGTGCTGTTCGAGATGGGCTTTGTGCCCGGCGGCGGCGGCGACATCGGCTGGTGTCACGGTCTGAGCGTGGTGGCCAGCAGCAAGGGCACCGGAACCACCTACACCAACCTGACCCCGAGCTACGCCTGCTCGTTCGACCCCGACGACCAGCGTCTGCCCGTGACCTGTGTGAACTACCGTTGGCTGAACGACAACAAACAGGGTGCCTGCGACGCCCTGGGCATCCAGCCCGCCAAGTGGTGCCGTCTGGGACTGACCCAGTATGTGGAGAGCAAGGGCACTGGCATCAACTGGCCCGTGCTGCGCTATGCCGACGTGCTGCTGCTCCTGGCCGAGGCTGACAACGAGATCAACGGCGGTCCGACCGACCTGTCGCGCCAGATGCTCAAACAGGTGCGCGAGCGTGCCTTCACCAACTCGAAGAACAAGGCCGCCAAGGTGGATAACTACGTGAACAGCCTTACCTCGCACGATGCCTTCAAGGAAGCCATCATCAACGAGCGCGCCTGGGAGTTCGGCGGCGAGAACATCCGCAAGTTCGACCTCATCCGCTGGAACAACTACTCTTCGAAGGTAGTGGATGCCATCGAATGGATTCGCACCATGGCGATGAACTACAGCCAGACCTACATCGACGGCGACGACTTCGTCTATGACAAGAACCGTGAGATACAGGACCTTGGCGCCGCCAACCGTCTGTACTACCGCTACACCAAGGGAGCGCTGGTGTTTGAGAACGACTACTTCACACCGCGCGACAAGAATGAGAGTCCGTACAATACCGCTGAGCGTCTTGGCGACGACCTCATCACGGCAGCCGGTGCCACCTATACCGGTCTGAAGTACGTCAACTTCCTCGAGGCGCTGATGAGCGTGAGCGACACCGACCCCGAGACGAACACGAAATATGGCACCTATACCGACGAGAACGGCAAGGAGCAGACACTGAAGAAGGGCGTGCTCAACGAGCGCATCCGCTACTCGTGGATTGGCATCACCGGCGACGTGATTACCACCGGCACCGAAGACCTGACATCGCTGCGGACGAAAGCTGCACCCTATGTGCTTCCCATCCCGTCAGACCGTGTGATGTCGTCGGGCGGCGTGCTGTCGAACGACGGTTATGGCATTGTGAACAAATAAGTCAACAAGAACAACAATAAACCACAAAGATATGAAAATCGCGAAATATTTCGTATTGTCGCTGTTCGGTCTGCTCACGGCAGGCATGATGAGCAGTTGTAGCGACGACCCCACGGATGGCGACGCCCCGCGCCTGTTCCGTCCTGTGGCCTCGCTTGAGACGAGCAATAACTCGGTTATTGCCACCTGGGACAATATTGCCGGAGCCACGCAGTACACCCTGGAACTGTATCGGGTGAAGGGCACCGACGAGGCTGGCAACAATGAATACGAGCTTTACAAGACGGTTACCTGTGAGTCGTCGCCCTACACTTTCTCAGACCTGGCATGGGACGAGAAATATAAGGTGAAGATCAGCGCCAGTGGAGCTAAATCGTCGGAGGCATATGAGACCAAAGACGTGACCATTGCCTTCCCCACCACGCTGAAGAGTGTGAAGACCATCGACAATGCCGCCCGTGTGACGTGGGATAACGGTAAGAAGGAAGAGGCCACAGAACCCGAGACCCCCGCAGAGGAAAGCTGCGGCGGTACCTGCACCTGCGAGGGTTGCGGCAAGGGCGACGCCTGCACCTGCACCAACTGCACCTGCCCCAACTGCAAAGCAGCCGAAGAGCCAGAGACACCCAGCGAGGGTGGCGAGTCGGAAGAGAGCAGCGTGACGGTGATCAAGGCCATCGTGGCTGTGCCTGTTGACGGAGGAGAGTCGATCGTGAAGATTATCAACTCGAGCACCTTCGAGGCCGGCACCGTCGATATTCTGGGTCTGGATCCCCAGACGCAGTACTACTTCATTGCCTATACGACCGACAACGAGGCCGAGTTCAACAACTCCACCTATGCAGGTCGTCTGAGCGGCACCACCACTAAGGCCCAGGACTTCGATGCCCTGTATGGTGCCGGCAACTACCTCGACATCCGCGAGTACGATGAGAAGCAAGCCAAGGACACGCTGAAGACCGCTGAGTTCTGGACGCAGGTGAATGACGGCATGACCATCATCCTGCGCGGCGACTTCGACTACAAGGTGAACAACTCGATTGCCTTCGACAAGAGCGTGCGCTTCGTGACGGCATCGACGCTGGGCAAGAACGCCCGCTTCGTATCGTCGGGCGGTCTGACGATGGCCAAGAACGTGACCGTCGATTGGGTGGAATTCGAGAATGTGGATTTCATCAGCGACAAGACGCTCAACGGCGACAACCCAGTAGCCTCAAACACCGACAAGGGCTGGGGCGGACGCCAGGTGTTCAACGTGAACGGCACCAACTCGACCCTGAAGAAACTGTCGTTCAAGGGCTGTAACGTGACGGGCTACCGCGCCTTTGTGCGTGCACAGGCCGCCACCGACAACATCCTCGAGATAGACGTTGACGGCTGCACCCTCAACTGCATCGGCGACCAGGGCGTGTTCACCACCACCAACAAAGCCGCCGACTGGCAGCTCATCAACCTGAAGAACAGCACCATCACCAACATCGTGATGCTGTGCGACCTGCGTCTGACAGCCCAACCGCTGACGATGAACATCGATAACTGCACGTTCTGCTATGCTCCTATCGAGACCAACGCTAACGCCAACACCCCGATGTTCCGCTTCAACGGCAACGACCAGCAGATTACGCTCAACGTGAGCAACACCCTGTTCGGCCCTGCCATGGCTACGGAGAAGCAGGACGGCGGCAACATCCAGACCTATACCGCCGGCACCAGCGGCAGCATCTTCGTCAACGGCAACGACGGAACAGAGAAGCCTGCTCCCATGGTGAGCGTGTCGAAGAGCTTCAAGACCAACTTCATCTGGCTCGACTTAGGTAAAGACGGTGCGCAGAAGATTTATCCCTTGGATGGTCTGCAGGAGCTGAGCATGGACGAAAAGGCTCTGTGGAACAACCCGACCAAGGGTGAATTCCGCATCATCACCAACCTGCCCGAGAGCGGCTTGGGTGCCCCGATGTGGCAGTAATCACCTACCATTAGTATAGAAAAGACAGGCATAGACGCATCTATGCCTGTCTTTTTTTGCTTTTTTTCCTGTCATTCCCCCCTTTCAGACAAAAAATCCCCCTGCCATCACCTGAAAAAGAGTACTTTTGCGGCAGATTTTCAGAAAACAAACTTAAAAACTACCTACCGTATGAAAAGACGTATGATTGTGATGACAGCCATCTGCATGGCCACCACCATGAGTATGACCGCCCAGACCCTACCCTATCAAGACCCTTCGCTGAGTTTTCACGAGCGTGCAAAAGACTTGGTGAGCCGTTTGTCGCTGGAGGAGAAAGCCTCGCAGATGGGCAACATGGTGGACCGTGTGATTTCGCGCGACGACTTCAAGGACGCAGGACGTGTGGAACTGCCCATGTATCAGTATTGGAACGAAGCATTGCACGGTGTGGCCCGTTCGGGTGCCGCCACGAGTTTTCCCGAGTCGAAAGCCATGTCGTCGAGTTGGGACCGACAGTTGATATATGACTGTGCCACCATCACGAGCGACGAGGCCCGCATCTATCACACCCAGCAGGGCAAAGGGCTGAACTACTGGTGCCCCACCATCAACATGGCCCGCGACCCGCGCTGGGGACGCGACGAGGAGAACTACGGCGAAGACCCCTTCCTGGCCGGCACGCTGGCCGTCGCCTTCATCAAAGGCATGCAGGGCGAGCAGACCGCCGAGAACCCGTATTTCAAGACCGTGGCCTGCGCCAAGCACTTCGCCGCCAACAACTACGAGCAGGGCCGTCAGGGCAGCACCTCGTTTATGACCGAGCACATCCTGCGCGAGTATTATCTGCCCGCCTTTGAGATGAGCGTGAAGGAAGGCCATGTGCAAAGCATCATGTCGGCCTACAACGCCATCAGCACCGACCTCAACGAGAAGAACGGCGCCGGCATCGGCTGGTCGGCCAGCAAGTCGTGGGGCGGCAAGCCCTGCGCCATGAATGACTGGCTGCTGACCAGCATCCTGCGCGACGAATGGGGTTTTGACGGCTACGTGACGAGCGACTGCGCCGGCATCTCGTGCATCTACCGCCCCAACAAACACCGCTACTACGGCAATTACGATGAGAGTACCGACACCGAGACCGCCAATGAATATGCCGCCCGCGCCACGGGTGCCGCCATCCGTGCCGGCAACGACATGAACTGCGAGTTCAAGAACCGCCTGTCGGTATATCAGACAGCCGTGGAGGCTGCCATCGACAAGGGCTATATGACCGAGGCCGACCTGGACAGCGCGCTGGTGCGTGTGTTGGAGACCCGCTTCGCTCTGGGCGAGTTTGACAGCAACGTTGCGTGGAACAACATCCCTGCCAGCCGGTTGGAGTGCGCCGAGCACCAGGCCATGGCCCTGAAAGCCGCCCAAGAAGCCATCGTACTGCTGAAGAACGACACCCCGCAGGGCAGCGACCAACCCCTGCTGCCACTGAGTGCCGACAAGAAGATAGCCATCATCGGCCCCTATGCCAATGCCATCATGCTGGGCGACTACTCCGGCACGCCCACCTACACCACCACCCCGTTTGAGGCCATCGCAAAAAGGATGAACTTCACCCTTTCTGACGGCACCTACAACTTCGTGGACTACGACGTGCTGGGTTATGCCAAGCGCGGTGAGAACAAGTTCAAAGGCAACGGCTATATCGAGAACACCACACCCGGCGACTGGATTGTCTTCGACGAGATAGACTTCGGCGACGGATGCAAAGACTTTGTCGTAAACTGCGCCACCAAGAAAGGCAGCGGCGAGGGCACCATCAATTTCTTCCTCGACCTGGACGACAGCCGTGTGGCAGAGATGACCGAGGCCGACGCCGCCCTGAGCGTGAGCAATTCGAGCATCGCCGCCGGAGCCTGGGGCACCTACGCCGACGTGAAGGCGAGCGTTGACCCTAGCGTCTTCAAAGGCAAGCACAAGGTGACCATCAAACTGATGGGCAACCAGAGCTACGTGGGCAACTGGAAGTCGTTCCGCTTCTACAACGAAGGGCACGAACCGCTTGAGGAACAGGGCCCGCTGTATATGCTGACCACCACAGAGACCGTGAACGCCGAGGCCGATGCACAGATGATAGCCCGCGCGAAAGCCGTGGCCGAGCGTGCCGATGTGGTCGTGTTCATTGGCGGCACCGACTATTCGAAGCCCGACAACCATGCCACCGGTACCGAGAGCCACGACCGCTGGCAACTGACCCTGCCCGGCAACCAAGAACAGTTGCTGCAAGAGATATACCAAGTGAATCAGAATGTGGTGTTGGTGTTAGAGACCAACTCGTCGATGGACATCAGTTGGGAGAAAGCCCATCTTCCCGCCATTCTGGAAGCGTGGTACGACGGACAGGCACAGGGACAGGCCATCAGCGACGTGCTGTTTGGCGACTACAACCCCGGCGGCAAACTGACCAGCACCTGGTATAACAGCATCAGCGAACTGCCCTCAGCCTCCGACTCACAGTTCAAGGCCAACGGCATGCTGGAATACAATATCGACGAGTGGGGTTACACCTATATGTACTATGGCCGCAGCAAGCACCAAGCACAGGCCGAGAAACCGATGTATCCCTTCGGTTACGGTCTGAGCTACACCACCTTCGGCTACAGCAACCTGTCGCTGAGCCAGAGCAGTCTGAGCGCCGGACAGTCATTGACCATTCAGGCAGACATCACCAATACCGGCAACCGCGAGGGCGCCGAGGTAGTGCAGGTGTATGTGAGTTTCCCCGGTTCGGCAGTCAGTCACCGTCCCACCCGCAAACTGGTCGGTTTCGACCGCGTGGAGTTAGCCCCCGGCGAGACCAAGACGGTGAGCATCCCCTTGACGCATGAGCAGCTGGCCTACTACAACGAAGAGACGCACACCTTTGACGTGGAGAGCGGAGTGGTGAACGTTTATGTGTCGGCATCATCGGCCGACGACCGTCTCACCGGTCAGATCAACGCCACCGGCGGCACCGTGAAAGAGACCTACAAGAGCCAGACCACGGGCATCAGCCAGCCCCGTGTATCTACTGCGGCACCAGCCCCGACAGAAGTGGTATATGACATGAAAGGCATGGCCGTAGGTACCAGCGACCAACTGCACCGTCTGCCCAAAGGGATATATGTGGTGAACGGCAAGAAAGTAATTAAGTAGTTATCATTTTTTTAACGTCCTTAACTACTTTAACTACGATACCTGTGCCCGGTATTCAGAGGGAGTCATGCCCGTCTCTTTCTTGAAGCAGCGGGTGAAGTATTTAGGATCGGAGAATCCTACGGCGTAGGCAATCTGTGAAAAATTCTCGTTGGAATGAGCGATGAGCTGTTCGGCACGTTGTATGCGCAGATGCCTGAGGAAATCGACCGGTGAGAGTCCCACCATAGCTTTCACCTTGCCGTAGAACACCGTTCTACTGAGATTGACCGCATCGGCGAGCTGCTCTATCTTCAGGTCAGCGTCGCCGATGTGGTCGTTGATATAGCTGAGCAGCCGCTGCATCATCTGCTCATCGGCATCGACGATTTCAGGTGCCTCGAGCGCATACTTATGCAGGGTGGTTTCCTGCTCGGCATCCGTCGTCTGCCTTTGCGGGTTGTCAGCCGTCTCCTCAGCAGCCGTATGCGACAAGACCTCCAACAACCGTTGTTGCAGCATGGTGCGCTGAGCCATGATGTTTTGCACCCTCTGCCGCAGATAGGTGGCACTGAAAGGCTTGGTGATATAATCGTCGATGCCCTCGCGCAGTCCTTGCAGCCGGTCGTCGAGCGAAGCCTTGGCCGACAAGACGATAATGGGGATATGGCACACATCGGTATTCTGCTTGATGTGATGCACCATGGTGAGTCCGTCCATGACGGGCATCATCACATCGGTAATGATGAAATCGGGCATCTCACGCAGTGTCACTTCCAGTCCCCTCTCGCCGTTTTCCGCCTGCAAGACCCTGAAATCATCCTTCAAGATGCTCACGAGGAAAGCCCTCAGGTCGGGATTATCCTCTACCACGAGCAGCACATTCTCGTGTTGACGCGACGGGGCATTCACGTCGTCGGTCGCACCTGCCATCATGTTGACATCAGAAGGGCTTGAAGCAGAAGACTCAATCTGCTCAGCCGCATTGTCATCGCTGATGAAGATGCCGTGCGACTTACTATAATGCAACATACGATTGACGAGCGCGAGCATCCTGGCGGCATTCCGCTCCACCATCTGCAGGTGTGAGCGGGCCTGACTGCTGAGCGACTCCGTCTTCAGCACCTCGCCCACGGGTCCGCCTATGAGCGTGAGCGGCGTGCGCAGGCGGTGACTGATGCCGGTGAAGAACTGCGTCTTCATATCATCCAGTTGCTGCTGCATCTGGTTGCGCGTACGCAGCCTGTAGATATAAACGGCCACCGCCGCAAAGGCAGCGACGAGCAGCGCATAAAGCAGCTTGGCCCACCACGTCTCCCAGAACGTGGGCCGCGAGTCGATATCCAGGGCAGCCACCACCGGACTCCATACCCCGTCGGCATTGGTAGCCCTCAGGAGCAGCCTCAACCGGCCCGGCGGCAGTTCGTTGAACGAGATGCGGTGCCCCTCGCCCACCTCCATCCAGTGTTTGTCCAGTCCCTCTATCCGATATTGATACTTCATCTGGTAGCCCGTGTAATCAAGGGCGGCGAACTCTATCGAGAGGTTTCTCCTGTCGGACGGCACTTGGAGCACATCACGGTGCAAGATGGGGAGCTTCTCACCATTGTCGTGAAACTGTACCGACGTAAAGATGATATGCGGTGTGAACGTATTATTCGCCATATCGCCCGGAGCGAATGAGATCGCCCCGCCCATCGTAGCCAGAAGCAGCCTGCCGCCCGAATGAGACGGTTTGGCCTCGGTAAACCGGGTTCGCTCCCCCCACAGATGAGTGCCGAAAGAGACGACGCTGTCGGCAGCGGGCAGATAGCAGTTGACCGTATTCTCGCGCACCACCCATAGCCGCCCCTCGTCGTCGGCCGCCATCGACTGTGCCAGTCCCACATCCTTGTTGAGCACCGTCGCCGGTTCAAAACTCACATGGTCGGAGAGGAGCGAATCGGCATTTGCCCTCTGTATGCCGCCGCCGAGGGTGACGACCCATGCCTGACCGTCGGCGATGAGCACTTGCAGCACATCGCTCGTAAGCAACGTGTGAGGGTCGTCGTGGCTGTGAACATGGGTATAGAAATGGGGTGACGGCAGTTTTGAAGAGAACGCCACCAACCCATTGTTCGTGGCCAGCAGGATGGTGCCATCAGGCCGCGACACGATACGGCGCACCTTGGCGAAGTCATCGTATGGATAGCCCTCAAGACCAGCCCTGCAACTGACGAATCCCCCCTGCTCATCGTATTTGCAGGGTCCGCCGCCGTAGGTAGCAATCCATACGGCGCCATCGTCCGTCTCATGAATGTCATATACTTCCTGATGGGGCAGCGAAAGACTGTCACTGGCATCGTAAGTGAAGTGCCTGACCGTCCCTTCGGGTGTCAGCATATAGAGTCCATCGCCTTTCGACCCGATCCACAGTCTGTGCTTCCTATCTTCGCACAGTGCATAGATGCGCTTGGAGAAAACGACCGGATTGTCAGACAACGACCCATTCGGAGTAAGGTACGCCATCTTGCCGTTGTCGATGACCGCCAGTTCGCCGGAAGCCATGCCCACCCAGATGCGTTTCAGGTGGTCGGTCGTGACCGCCCTCGCCTCTTGGTTGGAGACGACAGAGAGGCGCCTGAAAGGCTGCATACTGAACGTGAGCAGCGTGAGGTCGCGTGCGCCTGTGAACCAGATGTTCCTCTGCCGGTCGAAAAAGAATTTATTGATGACGGGCAGGTCCGTCGCCTCCCACGACGGCAGTGTCTGCAAGCGATAGGGTACCCAACAGCCGCCAGCCTCGTCATAATATCCGAACACCCCGCCGCGGGGCACGCCCCAGATGGTACCAAAGGCATCCTCATGGATAAAAGGCGCCTCGCTGCGCGTCTGGTGCAACGGGTCGGTAGCAACAGCCGTCAAACGTCTGTACGTCAGGTCTTTAGCATCAACGAGCAGAACCCCGTCGGCATCGGTCATCGCCCAGATGCGCCGGCGGCTGTCAACCACCAGCGTCTTGACCTCGTCGGGTATAGGAATGAGGCGCTTGGTCTGCGTATCGACATCTAAGAGCCAGATGCCCTGAGGCGTGGCTATCGCCACCGTATGCCCCTGCAAGTGCTTCAAGTCGCTGATTGTCGTCTTGAAATCCATCTTGAGGGGTTGCCGGAGCGATGAAGAGAAGATGAAGACCTCGCCCTGTGGTGCCGCCAGCACCGTTTTATCGGCCAGTGGTGTCATGAACTCACATACGGCGGACGTGCTGAGGGCGGCAGACAAAGACATCGACCGGGCGGGTGCCGCAAGCAGCGAAGACGGCCGGACGGCAACAGCCCCTTTGTCGGTGAGCACCCAGTGGCGCTGCAACGAGTCGAGCAGCACTTTCTTGATAAACAAGGGTTGCACGTCGGTCGAGAAAGGCGAGATGCCCTCCCCCACCCTGATAAGACTGTCGTTGATGCAGAAATTATGTCTTCCCTCCGTGTCCACGACCCATGAATATCCGTCGGCGAGTGTATATACGTCTCTTACTTTCAGATCAACCCCATATTTCGACATCATCAGTTGGCCCACGTCGGTGAACCTGCATTCCCGTGTATTAAACAGATAGAGATGCTTATCATAGGAGAGGCACCACACATCATTTTGCGAGTTGGTGCGTGCCATGAGCAGCCGGTTGGAATGCAATGCCACCTGGCTGTCGTCGCCCCCTCTGAACGATGTGAACGAATAGCCGTCGTAGGCGCAGAGTCCGTTCCACGTAGAAAACCACATCAGGTGGTCGGGCGTCTGTGCGATACCCGATATGGTGGTGGCTGCCAGTCCGTCGCGTATGGAGAACGTGCGGACATTGCATACGGGTTGCGCCACCGCATGACAGCAATAGAAGAAGATGATGTATGAAAGAAGACTTTTCAAAAGTAAAAGAGTAAATAAATTTAAAAATTAAAGAATTAAAAAATTAAAGAAGTTGATGGGTTGATTCTTTGTTGACGGGTTGACGGGGGCTTGACGGTTTGACGGGGGCTTGATGGGTTGATTGATTGAGAAAAGTAGAGACGTCACTGTTGTGGCGTCTCTACATATCACTCAACGGCAGAAAAATTATTCAGCCGCCTCTTCCTTTTTCTTGGTTGCTTTCTTGGCAGGGGCTTTTTTGGCGGGAGCCTTCTTGACAGCTATGCCAGCCTTGTCGAGCTTCGCCTTGAGCTTATCCTCTTCGGCTTGCATCTTCGCCACCTTGGCCTGCAGACGGATGATCTCCTTATCCTTCATCTCAATCTCATCGCCTTGGTTCTTGATGGTGGTGAGCAGCGTCTCCAGTTCATCGTTCTCAATCTCGAGCGGATAGAGGTTGTTGACGCGGTTGATGAAGTCGCCGAGGATGTTCATGTAATTGGTGAACGCATCGAAGGGCGAGCCGTAGATGCCACGGTCGAGTCCGACATTAGACGGTTTGGTGGTCATGAAGCGGAAGTTGTTGGAAGCCTGCAGGTAGTCCCAGTCTTGGTTGATACGGGGGTCGTTGGCGATGCGCAGGCGGTCGGCCACGCTATACAGCTTATTGAATGCCTCGCGCTGCATGGGATTACCGAGCCAGCAGCTCACGTCGCGCTCCTCATCTACCCACGACAGCGTGTCGGGCACGTCGAGCTCGCCCACGCTCTTCATCTTCAGGCACAGTTCGGTAGGTATAGAGAACGTGATGCCCTTGGCCTTGGCACAGTCGGGCAGTGCCTTGAGGAACTCAAGGATATTGCTCGACAGCGGCTGAGCGATACCGAGAGCCGACAGTTCCATGAAGATGTTGATGACCTGCTCCTCTTCGGGGAACTCGGCGATGCGGTTGATATAATTGTCGGCGAAGAGGGGATATCCCTCCCAGTCGCTGTTGTTGAAGCGCAGCGAGATATCGTCGCTGAGGTTGACATCGCGCAGCAGCAGTTTCAGGTTGGGAGCGATGGCGCAGTGATAGACATAGTGCGGCGACTTCCATCCGAGCACATGCTTAGCCCCTTCGGTGAGCATGCCCTTGAATCCGAGTGCGGCAGCCTGTCCGCCGATGTCGTCGCTGTAGATGAGCGACGAGTTGCGCAGCACCTGCGGCT
>CAMVAT010000022.1 GCA_947165505.1 uncultured Prevotellaceae bacterium
AGGTATCAGCCCTAAATTTTTTCACAAGGGAAATGTTTAGCGGACAGTAATAAAATAAAATAAAACAGTGTGCAAACCGCTGTCAATCATCGTTCGCACACTATTAAAAATGTTGCAAGAAACAAATTTCTGCCGTTTTGTCTGAAATCTTTAGTCGCACCAGCGGGCGTTTCTGCTCCGGCCGTTAGGCCGCGGGCGAGCGTCACTCGTATTTCAGCAGAAACTGGATGTTGTAGTTCTCGTATTTGTTAAACTCCTTGGCGGGCACCTCGTTGCGCGTGGGCCGGTACCAGCTCTGCGTATTGAAGTAGTTGCGCAGGTTGGCATCCTTGAAGCGGCGGCCGTGGCGGGCGTAGATGGAGTTCTTCAGCACGCGCACCTGTCCGCGGTCCATATACTGGATGTCGTCGTAGGTGGCGTAGCGTGTCGAGAGCCAGTCATACTGTGTGCCCCATGCCACGTTGGCTGTACGGGCGGTGCTGCTGCTCCGTTTCTTGGTGGTCTGCTGCTTGCGCGGGATGGAGGGTACTTGCGCGTCGGCCACGAGCTGGAAGCCGAAGGCGAAACAAATCACGAGGGCGAGGCGTGCGCCCAGATGTAGGATGGCTTTTTTCATGTTCGTATCTTTTTAGGGGTTATGGGTCTGTAGCTTACTCCTCGCCGCTGAGCTCCTCGCGTTTTGTCAGTACCAGTTCGCCTTTCTTCCAGTCGTAGCGCAGGTAGCACGACTTCGAGAACGAGACGGCGGCGGTGCTCTCGATACATTTCTTCTTCGTGTTCACCTCCGCACAAGGTATCTCATGGTATTTATCTACCCTCACGTAGCTCTGGTGGCGGGGGTTCCACACCCAGGCGTCGTAGAAGTCGAGACCCAGGTTGCTGTATTGTCCCAGATACACTTGGATGTCGGGATATCCGTCGAAGTTGATGTCGTGGCGTGAGATGGCTCCCACCTCGGTGGGGTTGTTGGGCATGGCCTCGAGCCATTCCGTGGTCTCCAGATATTGAAACACGTCTCCGTCGCGCATGACAACGACTGTCACTTTTGTGATGGCGTCATCGTCGTCATGGGCGAGACTTACGGTGAGGGTCTCGTTGCTTTGCCGGACGGCTGCTGTGGCTGCCTTTTTCGCGCGCTGGCCGAACGTGCTGCATGCCACCAGGATCATTACGGCCATCAGGATGGTTTTCTTCATGACTTTACTCTAATGTTAACTCTTCCGACCATTCTTTGATTTTTTTCAACTGATACCCCTCCCACACATACGTGGTGTAGTTGATGATACCGTCGAAAATCGTATAGGTGACGACGGTCTTGTCCTTGGCTACGGGTTCGGGGTTGACGAGCAACTCATCTACTGCCACGAAGGCGTGGCTCTTCGGGTTCCACACATACCAGTAGTACATGGCATTGTAGCCGGAGTGGTTGTTTAAGTAGCCTATGCTGACCTGCAGGTCGGGGATGCCGTCGAAGTTGTAGTCCTCCTCCTCGATGTCGCCGCCTACGAAGGTGTCGGCTTCGATAGGCCAGGGCAAGTCGCTGACCAAGTCATGGCGCTTGCCGTCGGGGGTATAGTAGCTCAGATACAGTTTCTCGATCTCGCCATCGGCGTTCGACGGGAAGGCGGGTGCCTCCCAAGTCACTTTCTTACGGATGGGGTCCTTGTCGTTTGCCTCTTTCACCGTGGCCGACATGCTAATCGAGCACGTCAGCAAGAGCAGGGATAATAATACTTTTTTCATAGATTTAGTGTTTAGTGTACAGTGTTTAGTGTTGAGTGTTTAGTGTACAGTGTACAGTGTTTAGTGTTCTAAGCATATCTCTCACCTCTCACCTCTTACCTCTAAAAGGACCTCTCACCTCTTACCTCTAAAATGACCTCTTACCTCTCACCTCTTACCTCTCACCTCTTACCTCTTACCTCCAATAACTTTTTGATGTCGCTGATTTTTCTCTGCCGCTCAAACGACAGGGTGCGGCTGTGGCGGTCGATGAAGGTGAACAGCTGCAGGGCGCGCTCAAGTAGGGTGGTGCGCGTGGGCTCCGATTTCAGGTCGGCCTCTACATAGTACAGGTCGGCCAGCATCTCCATGCGGTGGATGCGCTGCTCCTCGGGGTAGCGGACGAACGACTGCATCACCTCGTCCATCGTCGTGATGTGATACAGCTCGTAGTCGTCCAGATACTGCCGGTACAGGTCTTTGATGGCCTCGGAGCGGTCGGATACCTCTTTCTTCTCCAGAAACCGTTGCAGGGCTGCCGCAAACTCCTGTATCAGGCGCATGATATAGTCTTGTTGTAGCATCTTTCCGGTATATCTTGATGTCCTGAGACGTTATGATGTGCAAAGATACTATTTTTTTTGAAATATCGCAATGATTTCCGTTTTTTATTTCTAACCGAAGCATAGATGCGCCTGCTGGCATGTCCGCCGCCATACCATGACAGAGGGTGCCGTTTCTCGCAAACAGCACCCTCTTTACTACTTAAGAAAGGGATAACTAAATATTGACTAACCTAATTAACTATGTTATGAGTATGAAACAACTTGTCTTGTGTTGTCAGGATGAGCCTGTGGCGCAGGGCCTTATGCGTTGTAATTGCTGATCAGACCGTTCTTGTTGAATATGTATGTCACATCGTTGTATAGTTGAACGGCATATCCTCCGTTTACCTTGTCTATCCTCACCTCATCATGCGCGGGGCAACGACTCTTCACGAAGAGCGAGATGGCGATGGGCACTGCCATCATGGGGATGGCTTCGCGCTGACACTGGATGGTGCTCCATGAACCGTTGTGGTCGAAACTGATAAAGGTGCCGTCTTTGAGATTCACGTCATATTTGCCATCCACTTCGTTGTATCGTTCGGCCGAGGCGATGGCCTTGCCTCTGAAATGATTCTGTACAAAGAGCTGGGCGCTTACTGGCAGTTGCTCCTCAAGCACCGTTTTGCTGTTTGAACAGCCTATTACAGAATGTATCTTGTTGGCGATAGCTTGAACGAAAGAGCTGATCTGTTTCATTGTCGTGATCGTTTTTTTCTTTTTGACGATGCAAAGATAGGGCGGCTTTCGCGGGGCAAAAAGCGATGAGGCATTTTTCTCCTTTTTTTATTGCGACAAGATACGATAAATGCGACAAATCAAGGGGGCTCTGCTTGATTTGTCGCATAGACCGGGCTGCAACCTGCGATTTACATGTCTTTTGTCATCATGGCGCGATAGTCGGCGGGCGACATGCCTATGACGTCTTGTACCCGGCGTTGCAGCGTGCGCACATTGCCAATGCCCGACTCCTCTGCGATGACGGCGATGTTCCACATCGGCTTCTCGCGCAACATGCGCAGGGCGGCCAGCACGCGCAGGTTGTCGATATAGGCCTCGGGCGTGCGGTGGATGGTCTGATGGCGGAACAGGCGGTTCAAGCGCTCTTTGCTCACACCCAGCAACCGGGCCAGATCGTCGGCACTGAATTCGGGCTTCAGGTGCGGACGATCTTCCTCTACCTTCAGTTCGATGAGGGCCATCAGCTGCGAGTCATCTTGCAGGTCGGCATTCCGCTGCCGTTCGATATTGCCCTTGAGCAACTCACGCGCCACGTCGGTGCGACGGCGCATCTCCATATCCTCCTCCAGACGCTCTGAGAGATCCAGATTGCGGTTCACCAGACGTATGATCTCGTCTTTCAGCTTGTCCACCTCGCTGCGCAGGGCCTGGTTCTCCTCTTGCAGCTTTTCTATTTCTTCTTGTGTCATGGGTGTTGTTATTTCTTTGACGGCGTTAATGGCGTTATTATCGTTATTTACGTTATTATCGTTATTAACGCTATGATCGCAATGATCGCAATGATCGCTAATCACCTTTATATCATCTGAAACAGATGAGAGAAACCAATCTCGTCGAATATCTGCCGCAGGGCGGGCGACAAGCCTCTTACGGTCACGGTAGAGCCTTTGCTCTTGGCACTTTTCAGCAGGCCGAGAAACAGCCGCAGACCGCTCGAAGAGATGTAGCTCAGTTGTGTGCAGTCTAATATGATGTCATGTCCTTCGCAGTCGTTCAGCACTTTCATCTCTTTTTCTGTCTGTGCCGACGCCGCGGTGTCGAGCCGACCCTCGAAACTCATTACATAGGTGTTGCCCTCTTCGGTGAATGTTGTTTTCATATCTTGGTAGTTTTGTTGATGTTCTTGTGCAAGGTGAGTATGTTATGGCCGTGATGCCGTCCATAGTTGATGCTGTCCATATATCGCCGTATCAGGTGTATGCCCAGTCCGCCGATGCTCCTTTCCTCGGCGGGCAGCGTGGTGTCCACCTCGCCGCGTGTCGTGGGGTCAAACGGCTGTCCCTCGTCGGTGATGACAAAAGTCAGGCGCTCACTGTTGGCCGAGGCCTCTACCGTGATGCGGCCCGGAGCCGATGGCGGATAGGCGTATTTGATCACGTTGACCACCGCTTCTTCTATCGCCAGGTTGATGTGGATGGTGTCGGCAAGGCTGAATCCCAGTTTTTCGCACACCTCCTCAACAAACGATGCCAGACGTGGGGTCTCAGACACATCATTGCTTAATTGCAGCGAGCTGCTCAGCGTGGGGGCCACTTGCTGGCGGGTGTAGTCCACTGCGAGCATCGTCAGGTCATCGCTCTGCTCCGTGTCGCCCACGAATGTGATGACGGCCTCTGTCATGTGGGCTATCACCTTGTCGGGCGTGTCGTATTTCAGGTGGGCCAGCATACGCTCCGACTCAAACAGCTGATGGGTAGCGTCCTCGGCCTCGGTCAGTCCGTCGGTATAGAGAAAGAGCAGGGTGCGGGGCTCTAACATCGTCTCCTGGGCGGTGTATGGCCATTCTGTCATGGCTCCTACGGGCAGGTTCGAATCGATGTCCAGTATCCGGGGCGCCTCGCCGGGGCGCAGCACCACGGGTGCCTTATGTCCTGCGTTCGAGTAGCGCAAACGCCCTGTGGGCAGGTCGAGCACACCGATGAAGAACGTGATAAACATATTGTAGTCGTTCTTGCGCATCATGGTGTCGTTCAGGGCCGAGAGGATGCGCTCGGGGGCTGTCTCACGGGTAATCAGCATGCGGTAAACGGAGAGGGCTACCGACATGAGCAGCGAGGCGGGCACCCCCTTGCCGCTCACGTCGCCGATGCAGAAGAAGAGCTTCTCGTCGCGGATGAGGATGTCGTAGAAGTCGCCGCCCACCTCGTGCGCCGGCGTGAGCGAGGCATAGACGTCGATGTCGGTGCGGTCGGGGTAGGGAGGGAAGGTCTTCGACAGCATGGCCTGCTGTATGCCGTGGGCGATGTTGAGCTCTCCCTCGATGCGCTCCTTCTCGGTCTTCACCATTTGCAGACGTTGCTCGTTGTGGATGGAGCGCTGGATGATGAAGGCAAGTGCCAACAGTCCGAAGAGGTGGATAAAGATGATGGGCAGCAGCGAATGGTCCAGGTTGTCGTATATCTGAGTGGTGAGGACCGACAGCTCGTCCATGGGCACATCGACGCCAATCACGGCGATGGTCTTGCCGTTGTCGTCGCGTACGGCACTCGAGCAGGTGCTCATCAGCACCTCGTAATAACGGCTGTCGTAGGGCTCGCTCCAGTAATTATCGCTCGTCAGACCTTTGATATACCATGATCGCTGCGTATAGTCGAATGTGATGGGCTGCTTGGCTATGGTGCCCAGCGTGTCGGCCTCATAGTAATAGACACCCCGGTTCTGCCCTTCATCAGCCGACACATAGCAGAAGTCGATGCCTACAATCTCGGGCACGCTGCGGATGGTCTTGCTCAAGAGCTGCTCCAATCTCTGTTCGTCGCCGCTCATCACCAGCCGCCTCACGTCGGGCATGATGTCTTTGACAGTGCATTCCACCTGGTTAATCAGCTGTTCGGTCTGGTCGGTTTCATTCAGGTCGTCTTGCGCTTTCTCTCTGAGCTGTGTCGTCAGACTGCGCCGCACAGAGAAATACTGCACGGCGACGGTCAGTTCCAGCAATACGGCGGCCACGATGAGCACCACGATGCTGCGCTGTTTCACGATACGGCTTGTCTTCATCCGGTTAGCGTTCAACGAGATGTCTTTTCCCCTGCAAATGTAGATAAAAAATCCGATATATCATCCTGTCGAAAAAATTTTTTGACGTTTTACCGCATTTATGCCTTTGCAAACGCGTTGCAGGTGGCAAAATGAAGCGTCAATCCTCCAATGCTCTCACATATTCATACAATTGCTTGTAGAAGGGGTGGCGGGTCATCGTCGTGCTGTCGCCCAGGATGATGAGCTTCATACGGGCACGCGTGATAGCCACGTTCATGCGCCGCAGGTCGCGCAGGAAACCAATCTGACCCTCGTCGTTGGCGCGCACCAGCGAGATGAGGATAATGTCGCGCTCCTGACCCTGGAAACCATCCACGGTGTTCACGCTGATCAGGTGGCGGTAGGGCTTGAAAAACTCTTTCTTGCGTATCTGGCGCCGCAGGTACTGCACCTGGGCGCGATAGGGCGAGATGATGCCTGCGTCGATATGCTCGTCCAGGATGCGCTGCTTGCCGATGCGGCTGTAGTATCGCTCCAGGGTGAGGAGCGTGAGCTCGGCTTCCGACTTGTTGATGCGGCCGAAACTCTCGCCCACAAACTCTTCGCGGAAGTCCATGTCGGCGGTGTCTATCCACGTGATGGGGATGTCGTAGTCGAGGATGCTGCGGTGGCGTATCTGGGGCGCGGTCTGTACCCGGCCGCCATAGAAATAGTCTGACGAGAAACGCATGATGGCGTCGCACATGCGGTATTGCACCTCGAGCAGTGTCACCACCTCGGGCTTGTTCTCCACAATCCGCTCCATGAGCGTCTTGCCCAGACCTCCCTTCAGGGCGGGCAGGCTCTTCACCGTGGGCGGCAACTGACAGTGGTCGCCGGCGAAGATGACGCGCGAGGCACGGCGGATGGCTATCCAGCAGGCGGCCTCCAAAGCCTGTGCCGCCTCGTCGATGAACAGGGTGCCGAACTTCTGCCCGTCGAGCAGACGGTTGGCGGCGCCCGTCAGGGTGCTGGCGATGACACGGGCATTGTCAAACAACTCGGCGTTGATGCGCAACTCCAGTTCCGTGGCGCGCGACTTCAGACGGTCTAGACGCTGGTGGTAACTCTCGCCACGCTTCTTCTGGCCGCGCAACTCGCGGATGGCCTTGCGGATGCTCCACAACTGCGGGTAGTCGGGGTGAGCCTCGAAACGACGCTCATAAGTGAAGCTGAGCATTTTATCGTTTACGCGCGTAGGGTTGCCGATGCGCAACACGTTGATACCGCGGTCTGTCAACTGCTCGCTGATCCAATCTACGGCCATGTTGCTTTGGGCGCACACCAGTACCTGACTCTCACGGCGGAGCGTCTCGTTGATGGCCTCTACCAGCGTGGTGGTCTTGCCCGTGCCCGGCGGACCGTGTACCACCATCACGTCTTTCGCCCACAACACTTCATTCACGGCGTGCTCCTGGGTGCTATTGAGCCAGGGGAAGCGCAGCGGCTCGAACGTGAAGCGTCCCGCCCGCTGGTGCGAATAAAACAGGTCGCGCAGATAGGCCAGACGGTTGTTCTTGGCTGCCATCACACGGTCCAAGGCCTCGAACATCAGGCGGTACGAGGTCTCGTCAAACGACAGTTGGATGCCCAGCCGCTCGGTGTTCTGCAGCTCGGTGGGCTGGGCGTTGTCGGGCAGTGTCACCACCATGCGGTTGCCGTCCACATAACTCACCATGCCTGTGTAGCGGAAGTATTTGAGTTTCTGCGCCTTGCCGCTCTCGTCGGTGAGGTGGTAGAAACTCACGGGGCGGCCAAACTCAAAATTGTGCTCTATCTCCTCGTCGGCCATTCGGTGTATCTCGATGACCAACTGGTTGAGCGAGTTGTAATAACTGCGCCCGGCGCGCACCGGATACCACGCATCGCCGCGCTTCACCTTCCGCTCCAGACCGATGGCTTCGGTCTGTTGCTCAAAGGCTTGCTTCTCGCTCTGATACTCGATGTCGAGCAGCAGCCGCTGCTGTTGTAATTCTAAAATGGGGACGTTCGTATTCATTTCAGATACAAAAGTAATGCTTTTTCTTGATATGACCAAATACCAGCCGACAAAGTTGATCTGCCACTAACGACTTGTGCTGTCCTGCTTGTTTGAAAATATCGCAGATTTGTTTCTCTGTGTCATTTTTTTGCCGTAACTTTGCAGGGATTTTTAGGGGTGAGAGATATGTTCACCTCGCAAGTAGGGACAGGGCGTGCCCTGTCCGTCATCAACGTGGTGGTCATCCTGCATGCGGACAGGGCACGCCCTGTCCCTACTTTCAATCACGATAACTAATGTCCACACTCCCAAACTCCCAATCTCCCAAACTCCCAAAAACCCACACTCCCCAAAATAAAAACTCATTAACTAATATATAATTATGGCAAAAAAAGCATTATTGATGATACTCGACGGATGGGGTATCGGCAAACATGGTGAAGGGGATGTCATCTACAACACACCTACACCGTATCTGGATTACTTAAACGCAGTGAGCGCACACGCACAACTGGCTGCTTCTGGCGAGGACGTAGGACTGCCCGACGGACAGATGGGCAACTCCGAGGTGGGACACCTCAATATCGGCGCCGGACGCGTGGTCTATCAAGACTTGGTGAAAATCAACCGTGCCTGCCGCGACAACTCCATCTTGAAAAACCCTGAAATCGTCAGCGCATACTCTTATGCCAAAGAGACGGGCAAGCGGCTCCACCTCATGGGACTGACCTCCGACGGAGGCGTGCACTCTTCGCTCGACCACCTGTTCAAACTCATTGAGATAGGCAAGCATTACGGACTGACACAGACGTTCGTGCACTGCTTCATGGACGGGCGCGACACCGACCCCAAGAGCGGCGTGGGATTCATCCGCCAACTGGATGAGGAGTGCCGCAAAAACGACGCGCACATCGCCAGCATCGTGGGGCGCTTCTATGCCATGGACCGCGACAAGCGCTGGGAGCGTGTCAAAGAGGCCTACGACCTGCTCGTCGAGGCCAAGGGCAAGCAGGCCACCGACATGGTGAAGGCCATGGAGGAGAGCTATGAAGAGGGCGTGACCGACGAGTTTATCAAACCCATCAACAATGCCAATATCGACGGAACCATACAGGAGGGCGACGTGGTCATCTTCATCAACTTCCGCAACGACCGCGCCAAGGAACTCACACAGGTGCTCACGCAGCAGGATATGCCCGAGGCCGGCATGCACACCATCGCCAACCTGCAATACTACTGCATGACTCCCTACGATGCCAACTTCAAGGGCGTGCATATCCTCTTCCCCAAAGAGAACGTGGAAGACACGCTGGGCGAATACCTCAGCAAACTAGGCAAGAAACAGCTGCACACGGCCGAGACGGAGAAATACGCGCACGTCACCTTCTTCTTCAACGGCGGACGCGAGGCTCCCTTCGAGGGCGAAGACCGCATCCTCGTGCCGTCGCCCAAAGTGGCTACCTACGACCTGAAACCCGAAATGAGTGCATACGAGGTGAAAGACAAACTCGTGGAGGCAATCAAGACTGAGAAATACGACTTCATCGTGGTCAACTTCGCCAATGGCGACATGGTGGGCCACACGGGCGTCTATCACGCCATCGCCAAGGCTGTCTGGGCCGTTGACCACTGCGTGCACGATGTGATCGAGGCCGCTAAAGCCGCCGACTACGAGGCGATCATCATCGCCGACCACGGCAACGCCGACAATGCCATCAACGAAGACGGTACGCCCAACACCGCTCACTCGCTCAACCCCGTGCCTTTCATCTACGTGACCAACAACAACAGCGCACGCGTGAAAAACGGACGACTGGCCGACGTGGCTCCCTCGATCCTCCATATCATGGGACTGGAGCAACCTGCCGACATGACCGGCGAAAACCTGATATCGGATAATTGATGGAAGTAAGAATAGAAAACAGCTGGAAACAAAGGTTGCTCAACGAGTTTGAGCAACCTTATTTTCAACGGCTCACCGACGCGGTGCGCGCTGAGTACAAGACCACCACATGCTACCCGCCCGGACGGCTGATATTCAATGCTTTCGACCTCTGTCCGTTTGAACAGGTGAAGGTGGTCATCATCGGACAGGACCCTTATCACGAACCGGGACAAGCGCACGGACTGAGCTTCTCGGTGCAAGACGGGGTGCCCTTCCCGCCATCGCTGCAGAATATTTTCCGCGAGATACACGACGACACCGGAGCACCCATACCCACAACGGGCAACCTGACACGATGGGCCGAACAGGGGGTGCTGCTCCTCAATGCGACGCTCACCGTAAGGGCGCATCTGGCCAACAGCCATGCCCGGCTGGGGTGGCAGACGTTTACCGATGCGGCTATCCGTGCCTTGGCCGCCGAGCGCGAGCATATCGTCTATCTGCTCTGGGGCGGCTATGCCCGCGGCAAAAGCTATATGATAGACAAATCCAAAAACCTGGTGCTTGAGTCGGTGCATCCCTCGCCGCTCTCGGCCAACCGCGGCGGGTGGTTCGGCAACCACCAGTTCTCGCAGGCCAACAACTATCTCACAGCCCACGGCATGACTCCCATCGCCTGGTAGCAATAATATCTATCATCTCTTATCTATAATCTATAATCTATCATCTCTTATCTATAATCTATAATCTATCATCTATCATCTCTTATCTATCATCTATCATCTATAAAATGATTTCACAAACCGTACCGATGCCGATCATCCAAGTGGGTAATGTGCTACTCTCGCCCGACATCTTGACAGAGATGTTTTGCTGCGACCTCGATGCCTGTCACGGCATCTGCTGTGTCGAGGGCGATGCAGGTGCTCCCGTCACCATCGACGAGGTGGCGGAAATAGAAAATGTGGTGGATAGCGTCTGGTCCGACCTCTCGGCGGCGGCACAGGCGGTCATCGACCGACAAGGGGTGGCCTACAACGACCGCGATGGCGACTTGGTGACCAGCATCGTGGGCACTAAAGACTGTGTCTTCACTTGTTATGAGGGGGGCTGCTGCCTCTGCGCGTTGGAGAAGGCTTACCGCGCAGGGCACATACGCTATTGCAAACCCATCAGCTGCGCACTCTATCCTATTCGGGAGAAAAAACTGGCGTTAGGGTATGTGGGGCTCAACTACGACCGGTGGGATGTATGCCGCGACGCCGTGGCACTCGGACAAAAACGGGGGGTGCGCGTATATCAGTTCCTTAAAGAACCGCTCATCCGCCGCTTCGGCGAAGAGTGGTACAGCCAACTCGTGCTGACGGCAGAAGAACTGATTGAAAAGTAAAAAAGTAAAAAAGTAAAGAAGTAAATAAACTTGAAAAAGTCATTTCAAGGGCGTTAGCCAGTTCCCCTCCCATCAGGCAGAAGGGCCGATAGCTTCTTAACTCCCCTTTATGACCTTCTGTATTTTGAGGGCGACAAGCCGACATGCTCCTTGAAGTATTTGCCCAAAAACGACTGGTTGGGGAAGTGAAGCACTTCGGAAATCTCTTTGATGCTCATCGTGGAATTTTTCAGCAAGACACGTATCTCGAGCGTCACATAGTTGTCTATCCACTCGTTGGGGGTGCGCTTGCTCACGGCCTTCACCGTCTCCGACAGATACTTCGGGGTGATGCACAGCTGCTCGCCGTACCAACTCACACGGCGCTCATGGCGGAAGTGCTCTTTCAGCAGGTTGATAAAGTCGGTGAAGATGGCTTCGGCACGCGACTTCTTCGGGTCACGATTCTGCTGCAACTGGTATATCTCGTCGCTGATATCGTAAATCATCGCTTTCAGCAGCGCACTCACCAGGTCTTTGCGATAACGATGCGTACTGTCATCTACCTTCTGACGTATCAGTTCAAAATAGTCTAAAAAGGCTTTCACCTTGTCGGGGTGCAGGTTGATGACGGGATGCGTGTTGGCAAAGAGAAACAGGGAGGAGATCTCATGCACCTCTTTGATAATCTCAGTGAAGAAACTGTTGGAACTCATGATGGCGATGCCACGGCAGTCGCGGCTCAGCATGTAGTTGCCCACCACCTGGCCGTCGTTCACTACGATGACATCGTTTTTCTTCACCATGCGCTCTTTCGTATCTACGCTATACTGCGCGGTGCCGTCTAAGCACAAGGCCACAAACAGACAATGCACACGGCACGGCTCTGACCGGATGGGCACATCCTCAAACCTGTCAAACAACAATAGGTCGTCGTCTAAATAGCTGCCATGGCTCACTACTTGCTTGGCCTGTGGTATCGTTATCTCAAATAGTTTCTCTTTGTTCATGCTTTTTTACATTGATGCGCAAATATAGAGAAAAAAATCCAAACCACAAAATTTAATCTGCTAAAAAGTGCAACGCCGCTTCATGTTGCCTTTGTGGAAGGTCAGCTTCTTTTCCTTCCCCTGGCAGCGTACGGTCAGTGTGCCGGGCTGCTTGGCGCGTATCACGGCCTCGGTCAGACGGCCGCCAGACCATTTCAAATCGACCGTATAACCGCCGCGGGCACGCAGGCCGCTCACCGAGCCGCCTGTCCACTGCTCCGGCAGGGCGGGCAGCAGGTCGAGGCTCGTGCCGTCGCTCTGGAGCAGCATCTCGCACACGCCGGCGGTGCCACCGAAGTTGCCGTCGATCTGGAAGGGCGGGTGCGCGTCCATCAGGTTGGGATAGGTGCCGCCCGAGCGACGCTTGTCAGGCCCCTCATAACCGTCGGGCGATACGTAGGTGAGCAGCTTCTGATAGATGTGGTAGGCTTGGGCGGCATTGTGCAGGCGGGCCCAGAGGTTGATGCGCCAGCCGGTGCTCCAGCCCGTGGTCTCGTCGCCCTTGATCTCCAAGGTCTTTTCGCAGGCGCGGGCCAGGTCGGGATGGGCTGTCAGGGTGATATGGCGGCCGGGGTAGAGGCCGATGAGGTGCGACTGATGGCGGTGGTGCTCATCGTAGTCGCGCCAGTCATGATACCACTCTTGCAGGTTGCCCCTGCGGCCTATGTGATAGGGGCGCAGCCGCTGGAGCGCTGCTGACAGCTGTTGCTGGAAATCCGGATCCACACCCAGCGCTTGGGCGGCTTGGAGCGTGTTGATGAACAACTCGCGGATGATGGCCAGGTCGGCGGTGCCACCATAGCAGGTCATGCCATGGTAGCCGCTGTCGGTCACATATTCGTTCTCGGGCGAGGTGCTCGGAGCCGTAATCAGGGTGCCGGGGGCGTTGGGGTCGTCTATGAGCCAGGCGAGGCAGAACTCAGCGGCGCCGCGCATCAGCGGATAGGCTTTGTCGCCCAGATACTGCTTGTCCATCGAGAAGAGGTAGTGGTCGTAGAGGGCGTTGACGAGCCAGGCGCCGCCCATGTTCCAGTTGGCCCACTCGGGCAGTTCGTTCTTCTCGCCCACGGGGTTGGTCATGGCCCAGATGTCGGAGTTGTGCGACGAGCACCAGCCACGGTCGATGCCGTAATAATGGTGCGCGGTATGGTGCCCGTTCTCTGCCAGCGACGTGATGAATCCGTCGAGCGGCTGCACCATCTCGGGCAGGTTGGCCACCTCAGCGGGCCAGTAGTTCTCTTCCAAGTTGATATTGACGGTGTAGTTGCCGCGCCAGGGTGAATAGAGGTGGGGGGTCCACAGCCCTTGCAGGTTGGCGGGCACGCCAGGGGTGCGCGATGAACTGATGAGCAGGTAGCGCCCGTACTGCATGTAGAGGGTCTCAAGGTAAGGGTTGCCGCCGCCTTGGTCGGTGTAGTCTCTTAATTGTTGCTCGGTGGTGCGCAGACTGTCGATGCGGGCTCCGTCTAAGTGCATCTTCATCCGCGAGAAGAGGGCGGTGTAGTCGTCGTAGTGGCGCCGCTTGATATCTTGGTAGCCGAGGTTGTGCAGGTGCCACAGCGCGTCGGTGGCCCGCTCGATATAGGGCGCGCCTTGTGTCACCGGGTGCTTGTCGGCACCGGCAAACGAGGTCTCGTTGACGAAATAGAGGGTCACCATGTCGGCACCGCTCACATGGATGGTCGAGTCGGTGGTGGTGCTGCTGCCTCCCTCGCACACGGCCTTCAGCAGCGCACAGTAGTGGATGCTGTTGGCCTCGTCGCCCACGGCGTGGCCGGTCATGGTGAGCTGGTCGCCGTTGCTGCCTTTCACATGGTGGGGCACCTGGGCGCTCAGGCGGATGTCGCAACTGATGGCGCCGTGGTGGCTGGCGCGTATGCGCATGGCGATGCAGTGGTCGGGATAGGAGGCGAAGTACTCACGGTTGAAGTGGACGCCGCCCTGGTTGTACTCGTCGCGGCAGATGCCGTGGTCCAGGTCCAGCTCGCGGCGGTACTTGGTGGCTTTGCCGCCGTTGGTGTCGATGATGTGGAGCGTGGCCAGGGGCTGGTAGAACTGCGAGTTATGGCCTTGCATCTTCTTTTGCAGACTGTCGGCCGTGGCATAGTCTTCGCGGAACAAAGCCTCGCGGATGGGGCGGAGCCATTCGGATGCGCCCGCATCCTCCTCGTGATTCACCGGACTGCCCGTCCATAGTGTGATGTCGTTCAGGTAGATGAGGTTGTCGTCGGTGCCGCCATAGACCAGCGCGCCCAGTTTGCCGTTGCCAATGGGCAGCGACTCCTCAAAAAAAGTGGCCGGCCGGTCGTACCACAGCCGCATGGGCAGCTGCTGGGCAAGACAGCTCAGTGCCATGAGGGCTGTCAGCAGAAGAAGGGGTCGTTTCATATTTTTTTCTTTTTTTCGTTATGTCGTTATGCGGTCCGGTTGATTTCCATCGCTCGCTCTTTATTATATGGTGCAAAGATAAAAGAAAAATCTGAGATTATTATTGTTGGTGTAGAAAAAATGATAAAGGCGGCGCCAATTCGGGCTTCGTGCTGCGACGCAAAAAACGTGACGACCTCACGGCCATCACGTCGCAATAACAAAACTTTACGCTTAATAGTTTATACTACTTAGTTGTAAAAAAACTAAGAGAGATTTACAATCCTTATTATATATTGAAGTTCCAGTAAGCAAAGTTATATATGTCGAAGTCTTAGTAAGCGGTCTGTGTTTTTACGTTTGCAAAGTTAAACGTTTTCGGCTCTTTTTGGTTGGTCTTTTCGGACAAAATATTGTCAAAAACGGACAAAATAAAGCCCTCTTCTTAGTCAAAAAACAACCAGAAAGAGGGTAAATTGTTGAAAATCAGAGTGATTCTATTGCTTTTTAAACTGACTCGGCGTTTGTTGGTAGTATTGCTTGAAGGCTTTCGAGAAACGGGCATTGTCGTCGAAACCGCACAGCAGGGCAATGTCTGAAATGGACAAATCTGGCCGTGTGAGCAGCAGATTCTTCGCCTGCGAGAGCTTGATATGCTGGATGTAGGCCGCGGTGGTCTTGCCCGTGATGGCGTAAATCTTGCGGCGTAATTGCTTGCTGCTCACGCAGAGGATAGAGGCAATCGTTTCCACGTCGGTCTGATGCTTCGTGATCTGGCTGTGCACCACCTCTTCAAATTTGTTGATGAACAGGCGGTCGGTGTCGTTGAGCGTCTCTACGGCTTGCTTGCCGGCATCCTCCTCGATGGCTTCTGAATACTTCTCGCGCAGCATCTGGCGCTGCTCCAACAGCTTGCTCACACGCAACAGCAGTTCGTCGGGGTTGAAGGGCTTCGTCAGATAGGCATCGGCACCGGCCTGGATGCTCTTCATACGGTCGGCGTCGGTAATCTTGGCCGTGACCACAATCACGGGAATATGCGACAGCAAGGGGGTGCTGCGCACTTGCTGGCACAACTGCAGACCGTCGCTGTGAGGCATCAGCAGGTCGGTCAGGATCAGGTCGGGCACTTGCTCCAAGGCAATCTCTATCCCTTGCCGGCCGTCCTTGGCGAAGTGTACCTCGTAATGGGGCTTGAGCAGCATGCCGATATACTGGCTCACGTCGGCGTTGTCTTCCACTACCAGTATGCGGGTCTGGTGCTCGGTGGTGCTCTCCTCGTCCTGCATGTCGGGCGAGGCCGTGTCGTCTTCTCGTCTCGGATTGACGATGGTGGCGTATTGGGCGGCTGGCAGCGTGGGGTCGGCAGTGTGGGGCGCGGTGATGATGAAGGTGGTGCCCTGGCCCAGTTGGCTCTCCACGTGTACGGTTCCGTTCAGCGAGTTGGCAATCTGCTTGACAAGGGCTAGGCCCACGCCCGTGCCGATAGACGACGGGTGGGTGGACGAGAGGTAGAACTCCTCGAAGATATGGGGCAGGTCTTTCGGGTCGATGCCCTCGCCGTTGTCGGTCACAGTCAGGGTGAAGGTGCCGCCGCTGATGCGCGTGTGGATGTCGATATGACCGCCGTCGGCAGTGTATTTCAGCGAGTTGGAGATGAGGTTGTGCAGCGTCTTCGTATAGTAGTCGGGCACGAAGTTCATCATCCGGTCGCCTTCGTGGCGGTAGTTGACCGCTATCTCACGACGCTTGGCAAAGAGACGGAAACTCTCGGCGATCATCTCCGTGTAGGCGGCGATGTCGCCGTACTTCCATTGGGGCTCGACTACCTTGGAGCGCAGGCGCGACAGGTCGAGCAACTGGTCGGTGAGCGTGTTGATGTAATGTCCGTTGCGCAGGATGAGCGAGGCGGCGTTGCGCACCTCTTCGCTGTCGCTGATGTCGCCCTTGGCGATGTTGTCGCTCAGACCGGTGATCACGGTCAATGGCGTGCGGTATTCGTGGGTGATCTTGGTGAAGAAGTCCATGCGCATCTCTTCCAACTGCTTCATCATCCGGTTGGCTTTCGTCTTGACACGGAAGATATAATAAAGGAAGGCGAGCAGCGACACCAGAAAGGCGATGGTGAGCAGCGAGATGATGAGCACATAGCGTGTGCGCTTGCGCTGCTGGATGTTTTCCTTATTCAGCCGGGTGTTCGACTTGGTCAGCTCGTCGGCGTGATAGCGGGAGTGAAACAGACTGCTGTAGTTGGCCAGGTCGGCACTGTACATCGAGTCGGTCAGTTCGCTGTAACGCTCTAATTGGTGGATGGCGGCACCGGGGTTGCCGTTGCGCATGGCCAGGTACAGACCGTGATGGGCGGTGCGCTGCAAGTAGAGGTTGCCCAGGTGCTGGCTCAGGCTGAGCGCTTCGTTGAAATGGCTGATGGCCTCGTCGTATTTGCCTCGCTTGAGCAGCAACTGCCCGTATTGGCTATGGCAGATGGCTTCTGAGTTTTGGTTGTGGGCTTCTTTCAATACGGGCAAAGCCTGACGCATGGCGTCCTCGGCCTCGTCGAGACGGCCCATAGCGATGTAGGCGTTGGCCATCTCTGTCTGGCGGATGGCGGCTTTCTCGTGGCGGCCGCCTTGGCTGTCCAGTTCCCAGGCTTCTTGTGCCAGTTCAAGCGCTTTCTGGGCATGGCCTAATTTCAGGTGAAGCTCGGAAGAGATGCCCAGACGGCTGGCCAACTTGTCGTCGCGCTTGAGCTCGCGCTCTATCGCTACGGCCTTCTCGGCAAACTCCAGGCCGCCCTCGGGTTGGCGCAGTGCTAAATACAGGCTGGCCAGATTGTTGAGCGAACTGCTGATATTGGCCTTGTCGCCGTGCTTCAGGTCGATCTCATAGCACCGTTTCATGTACTCCAAGGCGCGGATGAAATTGCCGGTGCGCATGAGCGACTGGCTGATCTGGTTGCACAGACCGGCATACTCGTCGTCGCTGACGTGCTCGTTGTAGCAGGATTCCGACTTCTCCGCGCAGGCGATGGCCTGCTCGTAGGCTGATTGGTCGTAATAATACCATCCCATCAGACAATAGACGGTGAAGTCGCAGGTGGGGTCATCCGCAGAAAAAGAGTAGAGCGAGTCGGTATGCTCGCTCTCATAAAGTGCTTTGGCTATGGCATTGGCGGTCGCGGTGCGCTCTGGCGGCTCTTGGTGCTCATAGTCGTCAAAGAGTTGACGGATGTCTTGGGCACGGGCTGTGAGCATGCACAGCAGCAGGGCGACGGCCCATACGATACGGTGATGTCGCATGCGCGCTCGGCTTAGGCGTCGATATTGGCGTAAGTGGCATTGCTCTCGATGAACTCACGACGCGGCTCCACGTCGTCGCCCATCAGCATGGAGAAGATTTCATCTGCTTCGGCGGCATTCTCAATGTTCACTTGCTTGAGCAGACGGGTCTCGGGATTCATGGTCGTATCCCAAAGCTGTTCGGGGTTCATCTCGCCCAGACCTTTGTAACGCTGGGTGTGGATGCCGTTCTTGCCCTCTTCCAAACCGCCGCCGTACTTATCCACAAAGGCCTGGCGCTGCTGCTCGGTATAGCAGTATTCCTTGATCTTGTTCTTATAGGTGCACAGGTAGAGTGGGGGGGTGGCGATGTAGAGGTGTCCCTCCTGGATGATGCGGGGCATGAAACGGTAGAAGAGGGTCATGATGAGCGTGTCGATGTGGTAACCATCGACGTCGGCGTCGGTCATGATGATGATCTTGTCGTAGCGCAGCTTGTCGATGTTGGCTTCTTTGTCGCCTTCGCCGTCAACACCGAAGCGCACGCCGATGCTCTGGATGATGTTCATCACCGACTCGGCCTCGAAAACCCGGTGCCACTGCACTTTCTCCACATTCAGGATCTTACCGCGCAGAGGCAGGATGGCCTGCGTGTAGCGGTCGCGGCCCTGCTTGGCGGAACCACCGGCGGAGTCGCCCTCTACGAGGAAGATCTCGCACTCCTTGGGGTCTTTGTTCGAGCAGTCGGCCAACTTACCGGGCAGTCCGCCGCCGGTCATTACGTTCTTGCGCTGCACGCTCTCACGTGCCTTGCGCGCGGCGATACGTGCCGTGGCGGCCAGCACCACCTTGTCGCATATCTGCTTGGCCTCTTTCGGGTGCTCCTCCAGATAGTTGGCCAGTGCCTCGCCCACAGCCTGCTGCACGGCGCCGGTCACCTCGCTGTTGCCCAGCTTGGTCTTCGTCTGTCCCTCAAACTGTGGCTCGGCCACTTTGATCGAGATGACGGCGGTCAGACCCTCGCGGAAGTCCTCACCGGCAATCTCTATCTTGGCTTTCTCTATCTGCTTGGCTATCACGGGGTCGCTGTCGGCATATTTCTTCAGCGTGCGTGTCAGGGCCATGCGGAATCCCATCAGGTGCGTGCCGCCCTCAATGGTGTTGATGTTGTTCACATACGAGTGGATGTTCTCAGAATAGTCGGTGTTGTACATCACGGCCACCTCGATGGGGATACCTTGCTTCTCGGTCTTCAGATAGATGACGTCGTCGAAGAGATGGGTGCGGTGACGGTCGATGTAGCGCACAAATTCTTTCAATCCCTCCTTGGCGTGATACACCGCCTGACGTGTCTTGCCCTCGTCGTCGGGGCGCAGGTCGGTCAGGGTGATGGTGATGCCGGCGTTCAGGTAGGCCAGCTCGCGCATGCGGCGAGAGATGATGTCCCACTGATAGACGGTGGTGGTGAAGATGGTGGCGTCGGGCCAGAACTGCTGGCGGGTGCCGCGCAGGTCGGTCTCGCCCACTACCTTGACGGGGTAGAGGGGCTTGCCCTGCTCATATTCCTGCTGGTAAATCTTGCCGTCGCGAAACACCTGCGACAGCATGTGCGATGAAAGGGCATTCACACAACTCACACCCACGCCGTGCAGACCGCCGGATACTTTGTACGACCCTTTGTCGAACTTACCGCCGGCATGCAGCACGGTCATCACCACCTCGAGGGCCGACTTGTGCAGCTTCTTGTGCTCATCCACAGGGATGCCGCGGCCGTTGTCTTGCACGGTGATGGAATTGTCTTCGTTGATGGTTACCTCGATGTGCGTGCAGTAGCCCGCCATCGCCTCGTCGATGGAGTTGTCAACGGTCTCGTTGACCAAGTGGTGAAGACCCTTCTCGCTGATGTCGCCAATATACATGGCGGGGCGCTTGCGCACAGCCTCAAGGCCTTCGAGCACCTGGATATTACTTGCTGAATAATTGCTTTCGATGTTTTGTATGTCTGCCATTTCTTGATTTCGTAATTGAGAGTGCAAAGTTACAAAAAATCGGGGGGAGCGCAAAATAAACGAGTTTATTTTTTAGGCATAGATGAGGTAAATTATCTTATTTTACGAAAAATTTACATACGCGCTCCCATAGGGGCTCGGAATAGGTATATACAACAAATCAGCACATCCCAAGGGGTGTGCTGACAAGATGTGTATATAGAATATACTCTTATCCTAATTTGTTGATATGAAGAGCCAGGCTCGACTTCAGGTTGGAAGCCTTGTTCTTGTGGATGATGTTGGTCTTAGCCAGTTTGTCTAACATCTTCTGCACGGCGGGATAGAGCTTCGTAGCCTCTTCCTTGTTGGTCATAGCGCGCAGCTTGCGAACGGCATTACGCATGGTCTTTGCGTAGTATTTGTTGTGCAGAGCTCTCTTCTTGCTCTGACGGATTCTTTTAATTGCTGATTTGTGATTTGCCATCTCTATTTCTGTTATTTTTTTTGTTTTTGTGTAGTCCCTAGCAGAGTCGAACTGCTCTTTAGAGAATGAAAATCTCTCGTCCTAACCGATAGACGAAGGGACCAGCGGCTTAAAATTGCGGATGCAAAGGTACGGCAAAATTCTGAACCGACAAAATTTTCTTAGAAAAAAATTTGTCAGAGCACGTTTTTTTTGCTATTTTTGCATGTTTTTTGGCTAAAAAGCCACCAAAAAGTCTCTCTTATGGTCGTAAAAACGCAAGGAATCGTGCTCAAAACCATCAAATATGGCGACCATTCGCTCATCGTTGATATGCTACTCGCATTGGGCGAAAGGCGCTCGTTTGTGGCTCATGTGTCGGCGGGTAAGAAGGCTAAAATGCGACAACTCTTGTTCCAACCCCTTTCGATACTGGAACTTACTTACGACGACCGGGCAAAAAACGGACTGTGCCGTATGCAGGGCGCGGCTATCGTGACACCATATAGCACCATACAGATAGATGCTTCGAAGACGGCCATGGCGCTCTTCCTGGCTGAGTTCTTGTGCTACGCCACACGCGATGAACAGGACAATGTGCCGCTCTTCCTCTATATCGAACAGAGCCTGCGGTGGCTCGACGGGGCCATGGCGCCATGCCCCAACTTCCACCTGGTGCTCATGATGCGGCTCACCAGGTTCATCGGTTTCTTTCCTAATACCGAGGATGATCAAGAGGGGCGTTACTTTGACTTGCTCAACGGATGCTTCTGCGAGGGGGTGCCTTCGCACGGCGAGGTGCTGACGCCCGATGAGGCTTCAAAAATCAAAACGCTCATGCGACTGCAATACGAGACGATGCACCTATTTAAAATGACACGCGCCGAAAGGGCGCGTTGTGTGGATGTCATCTTAAGGTATTACAGACTCCATGTGCCCGGATTCCCAGAACTGAAATCGCTCGAGGTGCTCAAAGCGACGTTTGATTAGGGAGTTTCGGAGTTTTTGGGAGTTTGGGAGTTTGGGAGTTTGGGAGTGTAGGAGTTTGGGAGTTTGGACAATAGTGATGCAATAGAGCATTCTCTTGATACTTCCCTTCCTGTCCTGAGATTTGCTCACGGTGCCCAATAAAATTTGGACATTAGACTCTCTCATAGAAAGCTAATGTCCAAACTCTTATACTCCTATACTCTCAAATTCCCAAGTTCCCCTTACGAAAGCGCCTTCTTCACGATGGCGGAGATGACGCGGCCGTCGGCCACGCCGGCCATCTGCTTGCTGGCAAGGCCCATCACACGACCCATGTCGCGCATCGTGGTGGCACCCGTCTCGGCGATAATGGCGCGCACGCGCTCTTCTATCTCCGCTTCGCTGAGCTGCTGGGGCAGGTAACTCTCGATCACCGCCACTTGGGCCAGCTCGGCATCCGCCAGGTCCTGACGGTTCTGCTGGGCGAAGGTGGCTGCCGACTCCTTGCCTTGCTTGGCCAACTTCTGGATGATTTTCAGGGCGTCGGCATCCTCGAGTGTGTCGTTAGCACCCGGGGCTGTCTTGGCCTCTAAAAACACTTTCTTGATGTTGCGCAATGTCTCCAGACGCACCTTGTCGCGCGCTTTCATCGCCGACTTGATGTCTTCGCTGATCTGTTCAAATAATGCCATGGCTCTTCCTCCTTATCCGAATTGTATCTTTCCGCTCTCTTCTTTCTGGGCAGGCTCGGCCGACTCATCCTGCACACCGCTGGTCTGACGCTGTATCTCGTTGAGCATCTCGCGGGTGCGCTTGTTGGTCGGGGTGTTCTCCACGGCCAGGATGATGTCTTCGTTGTCTAAATCCTCGGGCTTGAAGATGTAAATCAACGGACGGCGCCGGCGGATGTTCTTGCCGCCATTGTCGCCGTAATACTGACCGCGGCGGATGTCGTTCTCTTCTTTCTTGGCTTCAATCTCGGCCAATTTGTTGATCTGGTCTTGGGTGTAGCGGCCCTTGTCTTCCTTGTCGATGATGTCTTGGATGCCGAAACCGGTGGCCAACAGGGTCACTTTCACTTTCTTGCCCAGGTCGGGGTCTTTGGCGATACCCCATTTGAACTCGAAGTCCTGGCCGAACTTGCTCATGAAGTCGTTCACATCGTTCATCTCGTCGGTCATCAGTCCAGGATGGTCTGAACCGCTGCTGGCGTAGGAGATGTTGAGCAGGATCTTCTTCGAATTGAATACATTGTTGTTGTTGAGCAGCGGCGAGTGCAGCGCATCCTCGATGGCTTTGCGCACACGTCCCTCGCCCTCGCCGTAGCCGTTGCTCATGATGGCCACGCCACCGTCTTTGAGCACGGTCTTCACATCGTTGAAGTCGAGGTTGATGACACCACGGATGGTGATGATCTCAGCGATGCTCTTGGCTGCCACGCTCAGGGTGTTGTCGGCCTTCGCAAACGACTCCTCAAGGGGCAGGTCGGGGTAGATGTCGAGCAAACGCTGGTTGTTGATGACCAACAGCGCATCCACATACTTGGCCATCTCCTCTACACCGTCGAGAGCCTGGTCAATCTTGTTGTTGCCTTCGAAGCGGAAGGGGATGGTGACGATACCCACCGTGAGCAGGCCCATGTCTTTCGACTCGCGGGCGATGACCGGGGCGGCGCCGGTGCCGGTGCCACCACCCATGCCGGCGGTGATAAACGTCATCTTCGTGCCGTCGTTCAGCATCCGGCGCACATCCTCGATGCTCTCTTCTGCGGCGGCGCGGGCCTTCTGGGGCTTGTTGCCGGCTCCCAGACCCTCGGTGCCCAACTGGATGTGGACAGGCACGGGTGAGTCGTCGAGCGCCTGGCGGTCGGTGTTGCAGAGCACGAAACTCACATCGTGGATGCCTTCACGGTACATGTGGTTCACGGCATTGCCACCACCACCGCCTACACCAATCACTTTGATGATACTGTTGTTGGGATTGGGTTGGTCTTTCAGCATGTCAAACGGTAAGGTCTTCTGTTCCTCATCGGTGAACATGTTCTTGGTCTTATCTTTGTCTGCCATAGTCTTATCCTTATTATATTATATATGTGTTTCTTCTTTTTGCTGTTTATTTCTCCTCTTCGCCTTCAGATACGATTTTGGTCAACCAGTCTTTTGCTTTCTTGCCAAATCCTTTCAGGAAACCGCCTTTCTTCGCCTTGGCCTGTTCTTCCTCAAAGGCGCGGCGCTCTTCCTCCAGGCGGGCACGCTCTGCTGCCAACTCCTCTTCGCGCCTGCGCTTGTCGTCGGCTTCCTTGCGCTCACGCTCGATGCGCTCCTGCTCTGCCTTGTTGTTGGTCACCGAACCGGCGGTGGATGTGTTTACACCGGTGTTGGCGGGCTGTTCTACCTCGGGAAACAGGGTGCGGTTGGCGGGCGAGCCGGCACAGTTCATGTCGCCCTTGCTGAGCAGGCCCAGCAGCGTGTTGTAGATGCCGTTGTTGGCGGCCAACTCGCGGATGTCGGTGTTGATGGTCAGAGTGGTCTTGCTGGCGATGCGCACCTTGGTCACATTCGTGGCATGGGTGAAGGCCTGTTTGATGTTTTTCATATTCGAACCGCCACCCGTGAGGATGATGCCGCCGCTCGACACCCGGCTCACGATGCCTTCGGGCACTTGGGCCCAAGCGTTCTTGATGATCTCAAACATACGGTCCTCGACGATGTTGTTGAATTCCTCGGCCGATACTTTGCGGTCGCCTTCGATGGTGTAGGTCTCTTCCTTGGTTTCGTCGCCGCTCTCTTCGGGCTCGGTGTGGGCACTGGCATATTTGAGCTTTGCCTTTTCGGCCTCGCTCTCCTCCAACTTCAGCACAGTGAGGTCTTTGGTGACGTTGGAACCGCCCAACGGCAGCACCACCAGATGGCGTAAGATGTTGCGGTAATAGACGGCCATGGTGGTGGTGTCGGCACCTAAGTCGATGAGCACGCAGCCCAGACGCTTCTCCGTCTCGGTGAGCACGCTGTCGGCCAAGGCTATCGGAGCCAGGTAGATCTCGGCGATGCTGATCCCGGCACGCTCGAAACACTTGTTCAGGTTGTTGTAGAGTGCCTTGCGCTGCAGGATGTTGAGGAAATTACCTTCGATGCTCTTGGCGGGTATGCCCACAGGGTCTATCTGATGCTGGGTGCCCACTTTGTATTCTAATGTCACGGCATCGAGGATCTCCTTGTCGGGATAGGTCATGGAGCGGTTGTTGTCCATAATCTCGTTGATCATGTCGGTGGTGATAATCTCCTCGTTGGGCAACTGCTTCACGATGACATTTCTCACGCTGAGCACTGACTGTCCGCCCACACCCACATACACCTGAGCAATGTCGGTCTTGATGTTTTGTTTCAGTTTCTTGATGATGTTTTGCAGACACAGACTGGTCTTGTCTATGTTGTACACCATACCCTTACGGATGCAGGCTGTGGCATCCTCTTCCACCAGCGAGAGCACCTGGATGCTCCCGTCCACGTTCTTCTTTCCAGCGATACCTCTGATTTTCGATGAGCCTAATTCGATGGCTACGATAAATTCCTTTAATGCCATATATTTTGAGTTTATTTTGAGTTTTTATTTTGGTCGTTTGGTTGTTTGGTTGTTTGGGAGTGTAGGAGTTTGGGAGTGTAGGAGTTTGGGAGTTTGGACATTAGTCTTCGTGATTGGGAGGGTGTTCTCCTGCCCCCTGACCCTTGCCCCCTGCCCCTCAGAAAGCCCCTCACCTCTCTTTCTTGTTTTCTTTCTTGCCGTCTTGTTTCTTGTCTTCTTTTTTGCCGTCTTGCTTCTTTTCCGTCACTGGTGCAGGCTCTGGTTCCTGCATCTCTACGGCGGCAGTGATGTCCTCCTTTCTGTTTCGCTTGCAGATGATTTGATTGTCAAATTCCAAGTTGATGTAAGCGTATTTGTTCCATCCCGCTTGGCTCAGGCCGTAGCGGTAGAATTTGTCGAGGCGGTTGAATTTATTGGTCAGAAACTTCTCCACCTCCTGCCGGCGTTTCTCCTTGTCGTTGTATTCGGGCATGCGGCCTATCTTGACGATGTGGTTGCCCACGCGCGGCACCAGTTCGATGTCTTTGTCGGGCAGTATGTTCACCTGCTCTATCTGGTCGCGCCACAGCTCGTCGTTGTTGATGTGGCGGCACAGCAGCGACACGTAGTTCTGGGCATACCATTTGGTGATGTTGCCCGTGGCGATGAGCAGGTTGGCGGTGTAGTTGCTGATGGGCATGATGCTGTCCATCTCATCTACATAGTAGTCTTCGCCGTTTTCGCTCATGATGTGTGCCACTGGGGCGCGCTGCTCCACGATGATATGCACTGTGCCCTTCTTGGTCTTACTGCATTCGGCGTCGTTGACATAGGGGTTCTTCTTGAGCGTGTTCTCTACCTCGCGGGGGTTGACGTCGGCCAGACGCATGTCTTTGGGGTAGATATGCTCGTGTATGAGCATGTTCTTGATGTCTTCGGCACACAGAAAGCCCTCTTGCTGGTTGTCGCTGATGGTGATATTCACCTCTGAACATACATCCACCTCGCTGGCCTCATGGTTGAACGAGGTCATCGAGAATCCCAGATATACTGCCAGCAGCACATCCAAGGCGATGAATAGGGTGCGTTTGTTCAGGATGTCCATTTCTTAATCGTCAGCTTGTTCTTGTTTGTCAGCTTGTCAGGATTTGTGGTTGATGATGTCGGCCATGGCATCCACGTAGTTGTCCAGGTCGCCGGCACCCAGCACGATGAGCACGTCGAAGTCGCGCTCGCGCACCAATGACAGCACGTCTTCTTTGTGTATCAGTTGTTTCTCCACGCCGGGCTTGAGATGGTCGTAGATGAGCTTCGAGCTCACACCCTCGATGGGCTGTTCGCGTGCCGGGTAGATGTCGCACAGGATGACCTCGTCGAGCAGACTCAGACTGTTGGCAAAGTCGAGGTAGAAGTCGCGCGTGCGGGTGTAGAGATGGGGCTGAAACAGAGCCGTCACCTTTCGGTTGCGATACAGCTCGCGGATGCTCTTCGCACTTTGGTAGATCTCTTGCGGGTGATGGGCGTAGTCGCTCAACAGCACGTGGCGGTCGTTCTTGACCTTGAAGTCGAAACGGCGGTCCACGCCTGCGAAGGTGGCCATGCCACGACGCAGTTCGTCGGCATCGCAGCCGGCCAACTGTGCCATCGCCATGGCGGCGACGCCGTTCTCGATGTTGATGGGCACGGGCTGTCCCAGGCGGATGCCTTCGACGCTCTCTATCGGCGAGATGAAGTCGAAGGTGATCTCGCCGTTGTCGATGACGATATGGTCGGCATGGAAGTCGCCTTCGTGCAGGCCGTAGGTGTAGATGCGCACACCGGGTTTCACGTCGGGGGTCATCTCCAAGCCCGTATGCCAGATGAGGGCGCCGCCTTCCTGGATGAGGGTGGTGTAGTGGCGGAAACTCTCCAGATAGGCCTCTTTGGTGCCGTAGATGTCCAGATGGTCGGGGTCGGTGGCGGTGATGACCGTCATCCAGGGGCGCAGCCAATGGAAGGAGCGGTCAAACTCGTCGGCCTCGATGACTACATAGTCGCTGTCGGCCAGGATATAGTTGGTGCCGTAGTTCTTGGTGATGCCACCGAGAAAGGCGTTGCAGTCTTGCTTGCTTTGGTGCATGATGTGCGCGCACATCGACGAAGTGGTGGTCTTGCCATGGGTGCCCGCCACGCAGAGTCCTTTGTGCGTCTGGGTGAGTGCGCCCAGCACCTGGGCGCGTTTCTGTATCTCGAACTCGTGCTCGCGGAAGTAGCTGAGCTCCTTGTGGTCGGCCGGCACGGCGGGGGTGTAGATCACCAGCGTGGTCTGTGCGTCACGGCATGCGGCGGGTATCAGCGCGGGGTCGTCGTCGTAGTGGATGGCGGCTCCCTCGGCGTTGAGCTGTCGCGTCAGCGGTGTCGGGGTCTTGTCATAGCCTGCCACCACCTTTCCCTTGTGCAGGAAGTAGCGGGCCAGGGCGCTCATACCGATGCCGCCGGCACCGACGAAATACACAGATTGGATATCGTTTACTTTCATTTTTTTTCGTTCTTTATGCTTGGCCTTCGGCCAGTTTGATCACTTCGTCGGCGATGATGCTGGCCGAGTCGGGCAGTGCCATCGACAGGATGTGTGTGCTCAGCGATTGCAGCTTCGCATCGTCGGCTACGGTGTCGATGGCCAGCCGCAGCAGTGTGTCGGGAGCCTCGGCGTCTTTCACGTAGAGGGCTGCCTCTTTGTTCACCAGTGCCATGGCGTTCTTGGTCTGGTGGTCTTCAGCCACATTGGGCGAGGGCACCAGTATCACGGGCTTGCCTATCAGGCAGAATTCTGAGATGCTGCTGGCACCGGCACGGCTGATGACGAGGTCGGCTGCCCGATAGGCGGCTCCCATGTCGCTGATGAAGTCGGTCACCTTCAGCATGGGCATCTCGTCGTGCTTGCCCAGCTCGTCCATGATGGTGGCATGATAGTATTTGCCCGTCTGCCAGATAAATTGCACGCCCGATGTCTCCACCAGGTCGAGATGGCGCAGGATGCTCTCATTGATGGTGCGGGCGCCCAGGCTGCCTCCGACGAGCAGGATGGTCTTCTTCTGCGGGTCGAGGCCGAACTGCCGGATGGCTTCCTCGCGCGTGAGGGTGGTGTCGAGCAGGGCCTGTCTCACGGGGTTGCCCGTCAGCATGATCTTCTCGGCCGGGAAAAACCGTTCCATGCCCTCGTAGGCCACACAAATCTTCTGCGCCTTTTTGGCCAGCAGCTTGTTGGTGACGCCTGCGTATGAGTTCTGCTCTTGTATCAGGCAGGGGATGCCCATCGCCGCACATTGGTTGAGCGTGGGTCCCGAGGCATAGCCGCCCACGCCCACGGCTGCCATAGGCTTAAACTGGCGGATGATCTTCTTGGCCATGCGCTGGCTCTTCCATATCTTGTAGAGCACAGCGAAGTTTTTCAGCAGGTTCTTGCGGTCGAAACCACAGATGGGCAGACCCTCTATCTTGTAGCCTGCCGCTGGCACCCGCTGCATCTCCATACGTCCGATGGCTCCTACGAAGAGGATCTCTGCGTCGGGGCGTTTCTCTTTAATGGCGTTGGCTATTGACACGGCCGGGAAGATATGCCCCCCGGTGCCGCCGCCGCTGATAATGATTCTTAATGCCTTACTCATACTTTATAGTGTGCAAAGTTACTGCTTTTTTTCTCAATGGCACAATTTTTTGCAAATTATTGTCTGTCAAATTTTTCGTCACCCTCTTCTTCCTTTTTCCGCTTACGGTTTTCCGTGGCGCTGGCTATCTGTTTGGCCGAGCGGCTGACGCTCAGGATGGCACCGATATAGATGCAGCTGAACACGGTGGATGAGCCTCCCTTGCTCACCAACGGCAGCGGCTGTCCGGTCACAGGGGCCAGACCCACGGCCACGGCCATGTTGAAGAGTGCCTGCGTCACCATCAGCAGCGCCAGGCCCATGACCAGGAAGGCGGGAAACTTGTTGACGCACCTGGCGGCGATGCGGCCGCTCTGGAAGAGCAGGATGATGTAGAGCATGGCCACGATGAAGGCACCCCAGATGCCCATCTCCTCGATGATGATGGCGTAGATGAAGTCGGAGAAGGCCTGTGGCAGGTAGTCGCGCACCTCTGAGTTGCCCGGCATCTTGCCCACAATGCCCGACGAGGCGATAGCGATATTGGCATATCCCACCTGCTGGTTGTTGGCCAGGTCGTACTCATTGGGGGGCACCTCTTCGTTGTTGAGGAATTTCTTGATGCGCCCTTTCCATGTGCCGGCACGGTGGAATAGTTTCTCCGCCCACGAGAGCGTCTTCTTGCCCTCGTTGGCATTGGCGCTTGTCTGGGCCGGCGCGGTTTTCTCTGTGAGCACTTTCTTGCCGTCGTCTTCATTGTCGTCGCCCACGATCCATATCAGGGCCACGACACTCACCAAGCCGATCATCAGCACTCCCATCAACTTGCCCAGCTGGCGCATGGGCACGCGGCCGATGAACATCATCATGCAGATGACCAAGAAGATGAGCACGGCCGTGGAGAGGTTCTCCAGGGCGATGATGGCGACGAAGGGCAGCGTGAGCTTCAGTATCCTCTTCATGGTGTGCTCCTCTGCGCCCTGGTCGGTCTGCATGGCACTGAGTATCTGCGCCGTGGCCAGCACCAGGGCACCCTTGGCCATCTCAGATGGCTGAAACTGAAATCCCATCAGGCCGATCCAGCGGCTGGCGTCGTTCTCAGACTTACCCCAGAGCAAGACATAGACCAGGGTGATGGCCGAGAAGAACAGCATCACCACGGTGGCTATCTTGAAGTAGCGGCAGTCGATGTGCAGCACCAGCACCGTCATCACCATGCCAAACAGGATGGTGCCGGCGTGCTTGATGATGGGCGACCAGTAGTTGCCGCCTTTGTACGACAGCATGCTCGAGGCGCTGAACACCTCGATGAGACTGATGGTGCACAGCAGGAACAAGACCATCCAGATGATTTTGTTGCCCTTGAATATATTCGTTCCTTTAAAATCCACGTGTTCCCTCCATACGGTTTATAAATTTCTGACCAGTGTCTTGAATTGCTCGCCTCTGTCTTCCATGTTCTTAAACAGGTCGAAACTGGCGCAGCAGGGGCTCAGCAGCACCGTGTCGCCCGGCTCGGCCATCTCATAGCAGGCCATCACGCAGTCGGCCATGCTGTGGGTGTCGCGCACGGGCAGACCCAGGCGGTCGAAGAAACCGTGCAACTTGGCATTGTCGGCTCCCAGATACACCAGGGCCTTGCATTTCTTCTTCACCAACTCCTCGATGGCGCTGTAGTCGTTGCCCTTGTCTTTGCCGCCGATGATGAGGATGGTGGGGGTGTTCATGCTCTCCAAGGCATACCAGCAGGCATCTACGTTGGTGGCCTTCGAGTCGTTGATGTAGTTCACACCGCGCACGGTGGCTACACGTTCCAGACGGTGCTCCACGCCGGGGAAGTCGCTCAGACTCTTGCGGATGACGTCTTTCTTGATGCCGGCGATGTTAGAGGCGATGCCGGCGGCCAGCGAGTTGTAGATGTTGTGTATGCCTGTCAGGCTCAGTTCCTCCTGCTCCATGTTGAATGGGGTGGGGGTCTCTATCTTATACTGACCCTCTTCGATGTAGCCGATGCTGCCGTGCTCCTTGAGCTGCGAGAAGGGGTACTGCACGGCTTTGATGTCGTATTTCTCCAGTTCGCGCTTGATCACGGGGTCGTCGTTCCAGTAGATGAAACTGTCGGCGCCGGTCTGGTTGCGGATGATGCGCATCTTGGCATCCACGTAGTTCTGCATGCAGTTGTCGTAGCGGTCCAGATGGTCGGGCGTGATGTTGAGCAGGATGGCGATGTCGGCCTTGAAGTCGTACATGTTGTCGAGCTGAAACGAACTCAGTTCGATGATGTAATAGTCGTGCGGGTCTTCTGCTACCTGCAACGCCAGACTCCTGCCGATGTTGCCCGCCAGACCGGCGTCATAGCCCGCATTCTTGAAGATATGATAGATGAGCGAGGTGGTGGTGGTCTTGCCGTTGCTGCCTGTGATGCAGACCATCTTCGACTGCGTGTATCGGCCGGCAAACTCTATCTCGCTGATGATGTGTATGCCGCGCTCTATGGCTTGGCGGATGATGGGAGCGTTGTCGGGGATGCCGGGACTCTTGATGATCTCGTCGGCGTTGAGGATGAGCGACTCGGTGTGATGTCCTTCCTCCCACTCTATATGGTGTGCGTCGAGCTGCTTCTTATATCGGTCTTTGATGGCCGACATGTCAGATACAAACACGTCGAAACCTTCTTTCTGGGCGAGTACCGCTGCACCGGCACCGCTCTCGGCTGCTCCTAAAATGACGATTCTTTTCTTTTCTGCGTTCATTGTTGTCTCTTTATAGTGTCTATAGTGATAATAGCCTATGGCGGATATGGCTTCAAAGCATATCTCTTACCTCTCACCTCTCACCTCTTATATCTCACCTCTTACCTGATCTTCAGGGTGATGATGGTCAGTGCTGCGAGGATGATGGAGATGATCCAAAACCTGACCGTGAGCTTCGACTCGAACACCACACTGCGGGGCTTTTTCCACAGATATTTACATTCGGGGTCGAGCTTGTCGTCTTCGGTGCGGAAATGGTCGTGTATCGGCGTGCGCTTGAAGATGCGCTGCTTTCGGCCACGCTTCTTGCCGCGCTTGAAATACCATACTTGCAGCATCACGCTCAGGCTCTCGATGAAGAAGATGCCGCAGAGGATGGGCAGCAGCAGCTCTTTATGGATGATGATGGCACACACGGCGATGATGCCGCCCACGGTGAGCGAACCGGTGTCGCCCATGAACACCTGTGCGGGATAGGTGTTGTACCACAGAAAACCGATGAGCGCTCCGACGAAGGCGCACATAAACACCACCAGTTCTTGTGAACTGGGTATGTACATGATGTTCAGATACGAGGCAAACTCGATGTGGCTGCTCACGTAGGCCAGTATGCCCAGTGCTACGCCGATGATGGCCGAGTTGCCGGCGCACAGGCCGTCCATGCCGTCGTTCAGGTTGGCGCCGTTAGACACGGCGGTCACTACCAGGATGGTCATGATCACAAACAGTATCCACCCTGCGGCGGTCTTATACTTGCCCATGAATCCCATCAGGTCTGAATAGTCCAGGTTGTGGTTCTTGACGAAGGGGATGGTGGTCTTCAGCGATTTCTCCGGAGCCGACTTGTGGGTCACCATCTCTGTCTGGTTTTGTTTCTCTGTCACCACATTCTCGTGAATCACGGCGTCGGGACTGCTCCACAACACCAACCCCACAATCAGCCCGATGCCTACTTGGCCGATGATCTTAAACCGCGGGCGCAGACCGTCTTTCACGTGTTTGATGTTCTTGATGTAGTCGTCTAAGCCGCCCAGGATGCCCAGCCATACGGTGGTCACGATCATCAGGATGAGGTAGATGTTGCGCATGCGGCCCAGCAGCAATACGGGTATCAGGATGGCGATGATGATGAAGATGCCGCCCATCGAGGGCACGCCCACCTTGTCGCGACCGAAGGGGTCGATGGCTGCGTCGCGCTGTTCCTCGGTGATGTGCTTGCGCTTCATATATGCGATGAATTTCTCACCCGCCCAGGCCGAGATAACCAGTGACAGTACAAGTGCCAGCAGGGCACGAAATGAAATGTAACCCCAGATATGTGCTCCGGGAATACTAAATTCTTGTTCTAAAAATCTAAACAGATAGTATAGCATGATATGTATGTTTAGTGTTGAGTGTTTAGTGTTGAGTGTTTAGTGTCTAGTGTTTAGTGTTGAGTGTTCTGACACATACAACTCGTCAACTTGTCAACTCTTCAACTAAGAATGAAATATTTCGAGCAGCACCTCGCGGTCGTCGAAGTGGTGCTTCACACCTTTTATCTCTTGATAGTCTTCGTGCCCTTTGCCTGCCACCAGCACCACGTCGCCCTTTTCGGCCAACATGCAAGCCGTCTTGATGGCTTCGCGACGGTCGGTGATGCTCACCGTCTTCTTCAACTGCTGAGGGGTCAGACCCGCCAGCATGTCGTTGATGATGTCTTGAGGCTCCTCAAAACGGGGGTTGTCGCTCGTGATAATCACGCGGTCGCTTTGCCGCACGGCCTCTTGTGCCATCAGCGGGCGCTTGCCCTTGTCGCGGTTGCCGCCGGCACCGCATACCGTGATGACGCGGCCCTTGCCGTTGAGCACTTCATGGATGGCGCTGAGCACGTTGGCCAGCGCGTCGGGGGTATGCGCGTAATCCACGATGGCGGTATAGCCCTCGGGCGAGTGCACGGGCTGCAACCGTCCGCTCACACTCTTGAGCGTGCTCATCACCACCAGCACGTCTTCCGGTTTCTTGCCCAGCATCAGGGCGGCGCCATACACGGCCAGCAGGTTGCTCACGTTGAATTTGCCGATAAACTGCACGCCCACTTCACGGCCGTCGATGTCGAGCAGCATACCCTCGAAGTGGCACTCCAGTATCTTGGCCCTGAAGTCGGCCATCGTGCGCATCGAGTAGGTCTTCACCTTGGCCTTGGTGTTCTGCACCATCACCATGCCGTTCTTGTCGTCGGCGTTGGTGATGGCGAAGGCGCTCTTGGGCAGCATGTCGAAGAATGCTTTCTTGGCGTTGCGGTAGTTCTCCACGGTCTTGTGGTAGTCCATGTGGTCGCGGCTCAGGTTGGTGAAGATGCCGCCGGCGAAGGTCAGACCCCAGATGCGCTTCTGGTCGATGGCGTGACTGCTGCACTCCATAAACACATATTCGCAACCGGCCTCTACCATGCGCGCCAGCAGACTGTTCAACTCGATGGGGTCGGGCGTGGTGTGGCTGGCGGGAATGGCTTCGCCCTCGATGTAGTTGCATACGGTAGAGAGCAGACCGCAACGGTGGCCGAAAGCGCGAAACATATTATATAATAAGGTGGCGATGGTGGTCTTGCCGTTGGTGCCGGTCACGCCCACCAGCTTCATCTTCTTCGACGGGTTGCCATAGTAGGTGGTGGCGGCCAGGCCCACACCCTCTTCGGTCGATGGGACCACGATATAGGTCACGCCCTCGGCTGTTGTCTCGGGCAGCGTCTCGCAGAGGATGGCGGCGGCACCCGCTTCTACGGCCTTGCCGATGTAGTGATGGCCATCTACCTGTGTGCCTTTGATGGCCACAAACAGATGTCCCGCCTTCACTTGACGTGAGTCGATATCCACACCGGTGATGTCGCGGTCTAAGGTGCCTACCACCTGGAGCGGATGTATGTGGGTGATGATGTCGTTCAGTTTCATATCTTTGTCGTTTGGTTTGTCTTGTCTTGTCGGGGGTTATTTGAGCCGGATGACACAGGTGTCGCCCCGTGCGATGCGGTGGCCGGCGGGCAGACTCTGCCACGTCACCTTGCCTCGGCCCTCTATCCATACCTTGGCGCCGTTGCTCTCAAGCAGATAGACGGCATCACGGGCTCCCATGCCTGTCACGTCGGGTATCGTGCCGTATGATGACTGCTCTGACTTGTTGAGCCGCACATTCTGTGTCGTGGTGGTGGCCATACCCCATACCATGCCGTTGTTGACATCGGTTTTCTGCCAGTTCGACCACGAGGCGATGCCGTATTTGTCGAGCACGGAGCGGGCGGCTTTCACGTCGCCGTTCTTCACGTCGGGGATGGCTGCCGAATGATTGTCGTGCGCGTCGGCGGCACTCAGACGCAGGTCGCGCGCCATGATGCCTTCGGCTATCTTCTTAAACACCGGACCGGCCATGCCGCCGCCCGAGGCGCTCGGACCCGGTTTCTGGATACACACGATGCACGAATACTTCGGCTGGTCTGAGGGGAAGTAGCCGGCAAAGCTCACCAGATAGTTCATGGTGCCCGAGTGGTAGCCTTTCTTGCCTTTGGCTATCTGGGCCGTACCTGTCTTGCCCGATACGGGGAAGGTGCTCGAACCGGCTTTCTTGCCCAGCCCGATGCTCACCACCTGGCGCAGCATGGTGCGTATCTTCTCCAGCGTGGTGGGCTTGCATATCTGCTCGCGTATCACCACAGGGGGGTATTCCTTGATCACTTGCCCGTTGCGCATCACCTGCTTCACCAGCCGCGGGCGCATCATCTTGCCGTTGTTGGCGATGGCATTGTAGAACGTGACCGTCGAGATGGGCGGCACCATCGTCTCGTAGCCGATGCTCATCCACGGCAGCGTGGTCTTGTACCAGTTGGTGTATTGTCCGTGCGAGTTCTTCTCCGGATGGCGTATGCTGGGCTTGTGGTAGTTGGGCAGTGGCACCTTCAGGTCTTCGGCCAGACCGGTGCGGTGGATGCCCTGCACGAAGCGGTCGGGGTCGTCTTTGTAGAAGTGGTCGATGATGTAGCTCACACCGATGTTTGAACTCACTTGCAGTATCTTGGGCACCGAGATGGTGCCGTAGCCGCCCTTGCGCCAGTTGTGGTCGCGCATGTCTTGACCGTGCATCTTCATCACGCCGTTGCCGGTGTTCACCTTATAGGTTGTATCTACCACGCCGTCGTCGAGGGCCACCATGATCGATGCCGTCTTAAACACCGACCCCGGTTCGAGCATGTCAGACACGGCATGGTTTTGCAGTTCCTGATACTCACCCTTCGAGTTCTTCTCTAGGTTGACCATGGCCTTGATGTCGCCTGTGGCTACTTCCATGACAATGGCCACACCCACGTTGGCGTCTATCTCCTTGAGCTTCTCGGCCAGGGCTTTCTCGGCCAGGTCTTGTATCTTGATGTCGAGCGTGGTCACGATGTCATCGCCATCCACGGGCTCCTCATCTACCACGGGCACCATCTCGTTGAGCACCTTCTCGAAGTGCTGCGTGCCGCTCCGCCCCGCCAGGATCGAGTCGAAGGTCAGTTCCAGGCCCAGGCGCGGCTCGTCCTTGCCTCTGTACATGTCGCCGATGGTCTTGCTGGCCAACTGCCCGTAGGGGTTGCTGCGGGCGTTGTTGGGCTTGTCGATGAACCCGCCGAAGTATTTCGAGGTGTTGAACAGCGGCAGTTTCTTCACTTCGGAAAACTGCCGGTAGGTGATGCGCCTCTTGATGATGGGGTAGTATTTGCTCTTGGCTGCCCTGCCCTTGAGCAAGTGCTGCTCAAACTGCTGTGCGCTGATGTCGGGGAAGATGTCGTGCAGGCCGTTGCAGATGCTGTCCATCTTCTCCATGAGCACGCTGTCTTTCTTCTCGCCACCCGTGGTGAAGTCCATATAGATGCCGTATTCGGGCAGCGTGCTGGCCAGCAGCAGTCCGTCTCCGCTGAGTATGTTGCCACGGCGCTGCGGTATTGTCCTGCCCTTGACGGTCTTGTTGTTGGCCACCTTCTCCCAATAGTCGCGTTTGGCGGTCATGATGTAGAGCGCCTTGCCCACGATGAGGAGAGCGAAGACGGCAAAGACCACGCTGATAAACACGTATCGGCTGAGGAAATTCTGATGATTTTGCTTGCTCATTCTTCGGGTATTTCTATGACGTAGGGGGGCTGGTCGGATATATGCAGGGTGGTGTCGTTGTTCTCGCGCAGCATTTGCAGCACTTGGGTCTCACGGCATCTCTCGGTGAGTTCGCTCGAGGCCGACAGCATCTTGTAGCGTTGCACCACCAACTCCTTGTTCAGATGGTTGATGGTGAGCATCTTCTTCTGGCAACTGTAGCGGTTGCCCACGTAGATGATGACGAAGATGGTGACGAGCAGGATGGTCCATATCTGCTGCCGCAGGAAACGGGTGCTCAGAATGTCGCCGCCGAGTATCTCGCGCAGGGTGTAGCTCGACGAGGATGGCTTCTCGTCTTCGCGTGCCGCCTCTTCGATGGCTTCCTTGATTGAGGCCTTGGCTTTTTTCCGGGGCCGGTCCGGGTCGTCTGGGTCGTCTGGGCTTTCGGGGTCATCTGGGTTTTCCGGATTCTCCGGATTTTCCGGATTTTTCGGATTCTCCGGATTCTCCGAGTTTTCCGGGTCATCCGGCGCTCCCGGCTCCGCCACAAGGTCTTCGGCCAGCAGTTCGTTGGTCTGCTGGTCGATGTCGGGGTCGTCTATGTAGTCTTTTCTCTTTTTCATCTGTTGTCGTCTGATGTTTCGCCTTGATCACATTTCTCGGCTATTCTCAGTTTGGCGCTTCTGCTCCTCGGGTTGGCGGCCTGCTCTTCGGCGGTGGGGGTGATGACCTTGCCCGTAGGGGCGAATGGCGACAGGGCGCGCCCGAAGAAGTCTTGCTCTCGGTTGCCTTCCACATTGCCTGCCTTGATCATATTCTTCACAATCCGGTCTTCCAGACTGTGATAGGTGATGACGACCAACCGTCCGCCGGGCCGCAGCAGGGCCGTGGCCGAGGCAAGCATCTCTTTCAGCGACGCCATCTCTTGGTTCACCTCTATGCGGAGGGCCTGAAACAGCTTGGCGGCCTCTTTCTTCTCTCGCTCGCGCGGGATGAGGCGCTGCACGCTGTTCATCAGGTGGCGGGTGGTGAGCAGGGGCTCGGATGCCCGGCTCTTGACGATGGCAGCCGCCAGCCGGCGCGCGTTCTTCAACTCACCGTAGAGATAGAAGATGTCGGCCAACTGCTCTTCGCTGTACTCGTTGAGGATGTCGGCGGCGGTCTTTCCCGCCCGTTTGTTCATCCGCATGTCGAGCGGCGAGTCGTCGAAACGGAAGGAGAACCCGCGCGTCTCGTCGTCGAAGTGGTGGCTCGACACCCCCAGGTCGGCCAGCAGACCGTCTATGTGCTCCACGCCGTAGTAGCGCATCCAGTTCTTCAGGTAGCGGAAGTTGCTGCGCACGAAGGTCCAGCGACCGTCGGCGCTCAGCGCTCCCATATTGGCTTCAGCATCGGCATCCTGGTCGAAGCTGAACAGCCGTCCGCCGCTCCCTAACCTGCCCAATATCTCTTTGGAATGACCACCGCCGCCGAAGGTGACATCGACGTATGTGCCTTCGGGCTGGATGTTCAAGCCGTTGACACTCTCTTGCAGGAGTACGGGGATATGATATACGGGGGCTGTCGTTACCATGGCGTGTCAGAGTTTGATAGGTTCGTATTTGCCGGTGCGCTCATGCGTTCGCCGAACAACCTGCCAAACTCCTCGGCCTCGATAAACGGTGCTTCGAGATGCTGGCTGGCCCAGATCTCGATGCAGTCGCCCATGCCAATGAAATGTACCGACTGTTCGATGCCGGCCATCTGTAGGTAACGCTTGGGTATCAGAAAACGGCCATTGCCATCCAAACTGATAAATTCCACATTCATGACAAACTGACGGAAGAGCAGCTGCTCACGGGCGTCCCAGCGGTTCAGACGCTGGCGGGCCTCGTCCATCTGCTCGTTCCACACCGATTCGGGGTAGAGCACCAAGCAGGGCTGATGCACATCTTTACGCATCACAAGAAGCTCTTCGCCGGCACTCTGCAGTACCTTGCGCATGGCCGAAGGAAAGAATACCCTCCCTTTCGCGTCTGTTTTTGCTTCTATGTTGCCTAAAAATCTCACGGTCGCTTGCTCTTCTTATTAGTTCGTCTCGTTTGAGGGTACAAAGGTAGTAATTTTTCCCCATTTTCCCCCACCTTGCTCCACTTTTTTTCAAAAATATATTTTCTTTACGTTTGTTAACGGATTTTTAACTTTCGGCGCGTCCCTCATTTCTCTTTTCCGTGGGGCTCTTTTGCCGTTGAGCGAAGCGCTGCACCTCTTGTTTATCGTTTTGCGAAACGAAAAAAAGTAGCAAAATGCTGAAAAAATCAGAAAAAACACACATTTTTCGCATAAAATGCTCTAAAAATTGAAAAAATGAGTACTTTTGCAACTTCAATGATAGTCTGACAATGCACAATGGCAGAAATTAGCGAGAAAACGATAGACATCGACCAGATACTCAAAAGCAAAATGGGGGCGAAAGCGAAATTCGTCCCCGGGTTCTTGCGGCGGTGGCTCAAACGTATCATTCACCAAGACCAAGTGAATGCTTTCCTCTGGGAAAGCCGCGACAAGACGGGCGTGGAATGGCTCGAAGAGTGCGTGAAATATCTGGATGCGCACCTTGAGATACACGGAATGGAGAACCTGCCCGACAAAGACGACGGAAGACTCTATACCTTCGTGAGCAACCACCCGCTGGGCGGGGCCGACGGAGTGGCACTCGGTGCTATCATCGGACGGCACTACGACGGACGGTTCCGGTATCTGGTCAACGACCTGCTGATGAACCTGCCCGGACTGGCGCCACTTTGCATCCCCATCAACAAGACAGGCAACCAAAGCCGCAACTTCCCGGCGATGGTCGAGGCGGGATTTAAAAGCGACCACCACATGCTCATGTTCCCGGCAGGCCTCTGCTCACGCAAAATCAAAGGCGAGATACACGACCTGCCATGGAAAAAAACCTTCGTGGCCAAAAGCGTGGAGACACAACGCGATGTGGTGCCGATACACTTCAGCGGGCAAAACTCCAATTTCTTCTACCGGCTGGCTAATATCTGCAAAAAACTCGGCATCAAATTCAATATCGCGATGCTCTTCTTGGTCGATGAGATGTATAAAAACGTACACAAGACGTTTACCGTCACCATCGGCAAACCCATTCCCTGGCAGACGTTCGACAAGTCGAAGACACCAGCACAGTGGGCACAGTATGTGCAAGAGCGCGTGTATCAACTACCTAAAGAACAATCATAAAGAGGCATCTATCCAATATACCGACATGGCAGTACCCATCATCCCTCCCGTCAGCAAAGAACTGTTGAAAAGTGAGCTGACACCCGACAAGCAACTCCGTATGACCAACAAAAGTCATAATGAGATCTATATCGTTGACATCCACAATGCTCCCAATGTGCTCCGCGAAATAGGACGGCAGCGCGAAGAGGCGTTCCGTGAGGCCGGAGGCGGCACGGGCAAGGAGCTGGATCTCGACGAGTTTGACCTGATGGACAACTGCTACAAGCAGCTCATCGTGTGGAACCCCGAAGAGGAAGAGATCATCGGCGGCTATCGCTATAAGCTGGGCACGGAGGTGGATTTCGACAGCGAGGGACAGCCCATCCTGGCCACCGGACACATGTTCCGCTTCTCTGAGAAGTTTATCAAGGAGTATCTGCCATATACCATCGAACTGGCGCGCTCTTACGTCACACTGCCCTACCAGAGTTCGAAGATGGGGGCGAAAAGCCTGTTCGCTCTCGACAACCTGTGGGACGGACTCGGAGCGCTGACCGTGATCATGCCCAACGTGAAATATTTCTTCGGCAAGATGACGATGTATCCCTCGTATGTGCGCAAAGGGCGCGACATGATTCTCTATTTCCTGAAAAAACATTTCGACGACAAGGAGAACCTCATCATACCGATGAATCCGCTCAAAATCGAGTCTGACCCCATGGAACTGGCGCGGTTGTTCAACAAACCGACCTTTAAGGAAGACTACCGCATCCTCAACCAGGAGATACGCAAACTGGGATTCAACATCCCGCCCCTGGTCAATGCCTACATGAGCCTGAGCCCCACCATGAAGATGTTCGGAACGGCCATCAACGACGGTTTCGGCGACGTGGAGGAGACGGGCATCCTCATTGCCGTGGATGAGATACTCGAAGAGAAACGCGTGCGGCACATCGACACGTATATCGCAGAGCATCCCGAGGCTTTCAAACTCACCTCGGGCGCCAACAAGGTCATTTACAGAGAGAAAGGTAACGGATAGAGGGCTGGTGAGACGTTTCAAGAACTTATTCTTTGCCATCCTCCTTTTTTGTGGCGTGGCAGGACTTTCCTCGTGCTGGTCGCTGGTCAACGACCTGTTAGAGTACGATGCCAGCACCGATTTGCAGCACGCGCAAAAGAGAAACGGCGCACACATGTCGGCCAAGGCCGAGGCCAAAGAGGCCGAGAAGTGGAAACAGCAAGGCAAATGCCCCACATGCCGCGGCGTCGGCAAGACACCCGACGGCCGCTACGCCTGCACCGTCTGTAAGGGTACCGGCAAATACACCAACTAATCAAAGATCCTGCTACAAGCAGCTGGTGCTACATTCTTTTGTGTGGGTAGCTACCACTAAGTAGGGACAGGGCGTGCCCTGTCCGTAAGCGCAAACATTCTCGTTTACTCGATGGCCACTTGTTCCCGCCTGCCCGCCCGTTGTACCATGCTGTAGGGGCGGGTCACCGTGCCCGCCCGCCCGTTGTGCCATGCTGTAGGGGCGGGCCACCGTGCCCGCCCGCACGTTGTACCATGCTGTAGGGGCGGGTCACCGTGCCCGCCCGCACGAGCGACAGCGAGTTAAACCATTACGCGAAGCGTTCTGAATCATTTGAATCGCATTTGAAAAATTTCCACGCGAAGCGTGCCAACGACATCGCCGCCAACGGCGGGAAATCTTACCGATTGTTTTCAATTCCGGCAAAAATATTTTGCCGTTATCAAAATATTACCTATCTTTGCAACAACAATCAAAAACACAAAACAACATGAAACGATTAAGATTCTCTTGCCTGATTGCCCTGCTCCTCTCCGCGGTGAGCGTGAATGTGATGGCGTATGATGCCGTAGTAGATGGTATCTATTACAATTTCAACGGGGATGAAGCAGAACTAACCGCAAATGAACCAGAAAAGGATGGTTATTCTCATTATTCTGGGGACTTTGTTATTCCAGAGTCTGTTTATTATGAGGGTAAGACGTATCGAGTGACAAGCATCGGCGAACAGGCGTTCCTCGGCTCCAGCCTGACGAGCGTGACCATCCCCGAGAGCGTGAAGAGCATCGGCGAACAGGCGTTCCTCAGCTCCAGCCTGACGAGCGTGACCATCCCCGAGAGCGTGAAGAGCATCGGCGCACAGGCATTCTTCAACTCTGGCCTGACGAGCGTGACCATCCCATCGGGTGTGACGAGCATTGGAGAAAATGCGTTCTATTACTGCAATAGCCTGACGAGCGTGACCATCAACAGTAATGCAATCATGTCTGATGCGTATAGTATGTATTCATCTTTATCAGGTGTTTTCGGTGGCCTAGTCCAGAATTCTATCATAGGCGAGGGCGTGACGAGCATCGGCTCTTATGCGTTCGCTTACTGTTCCCGGATGACGAGCGTGACCATCCCTGAGAGCGTGACGAGCATAGGCGATTACGCATTCTTGAGTTGCGAGGGCCTGACGAGCGTGACCATCCCCGAGAGCGTGACTAGCATCGGCAATTACGCGTTCTCTTTCTGCTTCAGCCTGACGAGCGTGACCATCCCTGAGAGCGTGACGAGCATAGGCGATAGTGCGTTCGAAAATTGCACCCTCCTGACGGACGTGACCATCTCGGAGGGCGTGACGAGCATTGGCGAAGGCGCGTTCTCTTACTGCTTCATCCTGAAGAGCGTGACCATTCCCGAGAGTGTGACTAGCATCGGCAATTACGCGTTCGAAGGATGTATTTAGAGTCCTCTAAACAACCATAAACAATGAAAAACACATAGAGTTAAACCTCTGTATTTCAATCACTTTTAGATTTTAACACTTCAGACTTGCTTTTTGGTAGTTCTCAAAAATCCGCTTACCTTTGCAACGCATTTCTACCGCGGAGAATTTTGAGGGCTTTTATTTTGCCATCTCGTGGACAAGGTTGACAAAAGTTGACAAGAGTGGACAACGGTTGACTGATGAACGAGAGGGAAAGGAGCAAGGAAGTGACCTCATTTGAAGAACGTGACATCGTGGAATGAGTTGACAATGGGTGTCAATGATTGACGAAAGTTCACTCCGTGGCGGTTTGCATGAAATTGATTGTAAAACCACATAAAAAGGAGTCAAATGAGAAAGACAAGAAAATGTGCCTTCTGCGGTAAGGAGTTCACTTGTAACAGCGGCTCGCAGAGGTATTGCTCAGAACATTGTGCCGAGGCGGCAAAGGCTCAGCGCAAGAAGAGACAACAGGACTTTTTGAAGGCTGTCCAGCCTGTTATAGACATCGCCAGCCAGGAGTATCTTACATTCTCCAAGGCTGCCATCCTCATGGGATGCTCACGTCAGTACGTTTACAAATTAGTAAACGAGGGTAAACTTCCTGCATCACGAATCAGCAGCCGAATGGCATTCGTCCGTAAGGCAGACATCGAGACGATGCTTGCTGGCAATCCTTATCATAGAGTATTGCCTGGTGCTTCATCAAGCAAGAAATCATCCCAGCCATCATCTTCTTCCCTTTCGTCGAGAAAAGCCAATAACCACATACCCGAAATAGGTATGAGGTCATCAGAACCACTTGAATACATCTCTGGCGAGGATGTTATGCGCATCTACAAAGTGAAGCGTTCATGGCTCTACACTTCTGCCAAGAATAACCAAGTACCCATTTGCAAGATTGCAGGCAAGAACTATTATAGTCGAAAGCACATGGATGCGCTCTTCGGAGTTTCCGCTGAGATAGAAGCCTTGACAGAATGGCTGACAACGGATGAGGCAGAATCCCTATATTCCACGACCAAGGAATCCTTGCGCACCCAAGCCTATCGCCGCCATATTCCCACCAAGCGAGAATATGGCAAGACCTATTATTCAAAGAAACATCTTGATGACATCTTCCGTCCCGACCTGAAGGCGAGTGATGACTATTACACCACAGCCGAAGCTGCCGAGAAGTACGGCATGACAAAGAGCAATATCTGCGTTATCGTCAAGACGAACAACCTCTCAAAGGTGAAAGTTGGAGTGCAGAACCTCATCGTCAAGGAGGAATTAGACCGAATAATGGCAAACAGACTGGCGCAATTCGGGGCATACAGGCTCCAATAACGCCCAACAATAAGCATCAACTGCGTGAAAGTACAATTATCCACGAGTTATGAAAGGGTAAGTTGGTCACTCTTCTATCACGCAGTTACTTTGCACCCGCTATGAGACGCATAGCCTTCGATTATTAACAA
>CAMVAT010000023.1 GCA_947165505.1 uncultured Prevotellaceae bacterium
GTGCGTGTGCCGCGAGGCGTGCAGGTTCGAGTCCTGTTCTGGGCACTCTTTTTTCTTCACTCGTTATCACAATTTGATGGAGAGGTGGCGGAATTGGTAGACGCGCTACTTTGAGGGGGTAGTGTCAATTGCGACGTGGGAGTTCGAGTCTCCTCCTCTTCACCAAATCAGACAAACACATTTTTAGTTTGTTTCTAGCGACGCGGCAATAGCTCAGTTGGTAGAGCACGACCTTGCCAAGGTCGGGGTCGCGAGTTCGAGTCTCGTTTGCCGCTCATTTTTTTAGGATAAGAAAAACATTTTTTCCATGAATTTATATTTAAGATATTTTGACAGAGAGACTTTGGTTTATAGTCCCGATGAGGCCATTGAGTTTCTCGCTACCATACCAGAAATAGAACTGAACCCTAATCTTGAGGCCGACATCCGCGAGTATGCCGCAAGCGATGTGCTGTATCCGAAGAGATATAAAGTGCGTCCCCGCGTCTATTTCATCGTCATCAAGACTGAGGCCGCCACGATGTTAGACTTCAAACAGAAAAAGGCGCTCAGAAACAACGGCGGAGAGACCAAAAAAGAGGCGGCACCCGTCATCACCAAACTGAAGGCTGAGAAACCAGGGTGGTATGAGGGCGAAATAGACTTCAAGCGGGTGGTCTTCGTGCCGGCTACCGGCAAACATGAGTATCGCGACACTCATTATGTGGCTCGCTGCAAGGCTTTCTCCGGACAAGACTGCTATAACCGTATCATCGACTATCTGCAGACGAGAGTAGATAACAGAAGCCAGTTCCCCTCTGCCAAAGGGAAAAATTTCAAATTCCGCTATCTCGGATTGTGGAAATAATCTTTTTTTTACTAAACGACGACCGCTATGAATAAAGTAATGTTAATAGGTAATGTGGGCAAAGACCCCGATGTGAGATACTATGATGCCGACCAGGCGATGGCTATGTTCACACTGGCTACTACCGAAAGAGGATATAAACTGCAAAATGGCACCGAGGTGCCTGACCGCACTGACTGGCACAACATCGTGCTGTTCAGAGGACTCGCCAAAGTAGCTGAGAAATATGTGCATAAAGGCGACAAACTCTATATCGAGGGGCAAATACGCACGCGGTCTTACGATGACCAAAAGGGCATCAAACGATATATCACCGAGGTGTATGGAGAGAATATGGAACTGCTCTCGCCCAAACCCGTGCAAACCACAAACACAGTTGCCGAACAACCTATGCCGGCGGCTGACAACGGCGACGCGCCTTTTTGACCAATATTTTTGAAAAGACGATACAGTGGACTTATCCGTGATTTCTGATACCCTTTCGCAGGTGCATTTCATAGCACCTACGTTGGGTGTATATATAGCAGCCATACTGGCTGCTTTTCTGCTTTTATTGTCTGGATTCGCGTCGGGGTCGGAAATCGCTTTCTTTAATCTGTCGCCCTCCGACTTAAACGAGCTCAATCCAGAGAAGAACGAGGCCGACAGAAAAATCCAGCTGCTTCGAGATGATAATGAACGAACATTGGCTACGATACTCATTACCAATAACTTGGTTAATGTCACCATTATCATGCTGTGCAACTATATCTTCATGCATCTCATCGATTTTGGCAATGCCAAGGTGCTCGAATTTCTGTGCATCACGGTCTTGCTGACATTCCTGCTGCTTCTCTTTGGCGAAATCATGCCCAAGGTATATGGACGGCAGTATTCATTGATGTATTGCCGGCGTGTGGCGGGCGGCATCATGATACTCAGAAAACTGTTCTGGCCCGCTGAGTGGCTCTTGCTCAGAAGCGGGGTGCTGGCAGAAAAGATGGTGCAGAGAGAAAACCATATCCTCAGTGTCGATGACCTGGAGCAGGCTCTCGAACTCACCGACAAGGAAGAGATACGCGAAGAGCAGAGCATGCTGCAAGGCATCATACGCTTCGGCGACGAGACGGCAAAAGAGGTGATGACCTCCAGACAGGATATCGTTGACCTGGACATCAGAAGCTCGTTCGCCGATGTGCTCCAATGTGTGGTGGAGAATAACTACAGCCGCATTCCCGTGTATCAAGACAATACCGACAATATCAGGGGCATCTTGTATATCAAAGACTTGCTGCCGCACCTCGGTAAAACGGCATTCAGATGGCAGAGCCTGATACGCCCGCCTTATTTCGTGCCCGAAACGAAAAAGATCGACGACCTCTTGCGCGACTTCCAAGAGAATAAGGTGCATATCGCTATCGTCGTCGATGAGTTCGGTGGCACGTCCGGACTGGTCACACTTGAGGATATACTTGAGGAGATTGTCGGCGAAATCAATGATGAATACGACGAGGAGGAGAAAAGCTATACGCGGCTCAACCAAAACACATACGTTTTTGAGGGTAAGACGCTGCTGAGCGATTTTATACGTGTCCTGGGCATTGATGACGATGAGTTCGACGACGTCGAGGGTGATGCCGACACGCTGGCAGGGTTGATCCTGGAACTGAAAGGTGAGTTCCCCGCCGTTCACGAGCAACTCACCTATAAAAACTACCTTTTCGAGGTTCTTGCCATCGAGGAAAGGCGTATATCAAAAATAAAAGTGGTCATCAAGCAACCTTGATGACCATTTATTTTTAATTGAATGTCAATTCTCCTTTCTCCTTGTCGAAATCCACTCGAACGGTGTCGCCCTCTTTGATCTCACCGCCAAGTATCTTTTCACACAGGCCGTCTTCAATGTAGTTCTGGATGGCGCGCTTCAGCGGACGGGCGCCAAATTGCACGTCATATCCCTTAGAGGCCACAAACTCTTTCGCCTCGTCTGTCAGTTCTACATGATAGCCGATGTCTGCCATGCGCTTGTAAAGACCGCCCAGCTCGATGTCGATGATCTTCTTGATGGCTTCGATGTCTAATTGGTCGAAGGTGATGATCTCGTCTAAGCGGTTCAGAAACTCCGGGGCAAACTGGCGGCTCAGGCTCTTCTGGATGATAGAGCGTGCGTGCTCCTTGTCTTTCTCGTCAAGACTCAGCCCCAAGGCGCCACCGGCGTTGAATCCCACACCACGGCCAAACTCTTTCAGCTGCCTTGTGCCGGCATTCGACGTCATGATGATGACCGTGTTGCGGAAGTCAACCAGACGGCCGTTTCCGTCGGTCAGACGACCTTCGTCCAGCACCTGCAGCAACAGGTTGAACACATTGCCGTGCGCTTTCTCTATCTCGTCGAGCAAAACGATAGAGTAGGGGTGCCGACGCACTTTCTCCGTCAACTGACCACCCTCTTCATAGCCCACGTATCCCGGAGGGGCACCCACCAAGCGCGACACGTTGAAACTCTCCGTATATTCGCTCATGTCGATGCGGATCAGGTCGTCGGCACTGCCAAACATGTGCTCGGCCAGTTTCTTGGCCAGATAGGTCTTACCCACACCGGTGGGACCTAAGAACATGAACACGCCGATGGGGTGGTTGGGCTCCTTCAGACCCATGCGGTTGCGGCGGATGGCTTTCACCATCTTCTCTATGGCGGCATCCTGGGCTATCACCTCCTTCTTCAGCACGTCAGACATGGTGCGCAGGCGCACACTCTCCGATTCAGCCATGCGCTGCACTGGGATGCCGGTCATCATCGACACCACATCGGCCACTTGCTGCTCGGTCACAGTCTCACGGCTCTCGTTCGAACCGTTCGTCCACGCTTCGTTCATCTGGCGGAGCTCTTCCTCTAAGTGGCTTTGCTTGTCACGGAAACTGGCGGCCAACTCAAAGTTCTGATTCTGCACGGCACTCTGCTTCTTGCGCTTCACCTCTTCTATCTCCTGTTCCTTCTCTGCGATGGCAGGAGGTATCTGGGCATGCTGCAAGTGTACGCGGGCGCCTACCTCGTCGAGCGCGTCGATGGCTTTGTCGGGGAAGACGCGGTCTGTCACATAGCGCTCTGTCAATTTGACACAAGCCACCAGTGCCTCGTCGGTATAGTTCACATGGTGATGCTCTTCATAGCGGTCTTTGATGTTCTCTAATATCTGCATCGTCTCGGAGGCCGTGGTGGGCTCTACCAGCACTTTCTGGAAACGGCGTTCCAAGGCTCCGTCTTTTTCTATGCTGTTACGATATTCGTCGAGCGTGGTGGCGCCCACGCACTGGATGGTGCCGCGCGCCAAGGCGGGCTTCAGTATGTTGGCGGCATCCATCGAACCGGGTGTCGAACCGGCGCCTATCATAGTGTGTATCTCGTCGATGAAGACGATGGTGTCGGGGTTCTGCTCTATCTCTCTGATCAGTGCTTTGATGCGTTCCTCAAACTGGCCTCTGTATTTCGTGCCGGCTACCACCGATGTTAAATCCAGGCTCACCACGCGCTTGTTAAACAGCACGGGCGAGGTGTGATGGTTCACGATCTGCTGGGCCAGACCCTCTACGATGGCACTCTTGCCCACGCCGGGCTCACCTATCAGGATGGGGTTGTTCTTCTTGCGGCGGCAGAGTATCTCTGTCACGCGTTGCAACTCCCTCTCGCGTCCCACTACGGGGTCTAACTTGCCTTCGGCGGCAGCTTGCGTCAAGTCGGTCGAGAAGTTGTCCAATACAGGGGTCTTGCCCTGCCCTTGGGCAGTGCGTGTCTGTGTCTTGGCACCGCTGTTGGATGAGTCGCGCCCCTCGTCGATGGGGTCGTCTTCATCTTCGTCGGGCATGCCTAAGCCATCTCTCGGGGCGGCCTGCTCCTGCTTGATATATTTTAATGCGTCTTCGTAATACATATTGTTCTTTTCTAATAATTCCTTGGCGCCATTGTTCACTTGGTCGTGAAGAATGGCTAAGAATAAATGTTCTACCTGCACTTCGTTGGTGTGCTGAATACGGGCTTCAAGCACGGCCAGACGAAGGATATTGCTCGCTTTCTCGTTCAGCACCAGTTCGCGCATGTTCACCGGCCTGCCTATCTCATCCTCGCGAACCTTCGACTCCAACTCCGACTTCATCTGCGGAATGTCAACGTTCATCTTTTCCAGCATGCCGGCTACGATGCCGTCGCGGTCGCGCAGAATGCCCATGAGCAGGTGCTCCGGACCCACTGAGTGACTGGCCAGTCGCGTGGCTTCCTCACGACTGAACGATAATATTTCTGATACCTTTTCTGAAAATTGTCGGGCCATCTCTTTTTACCTTAACTTTCTTTTTTAGTGTGATTACCTCGTTCCTCATCTCCTCCATGACGTGTGTTGTCCTGATTTGATGACTGATATATTTGTTATGCAAATAGCGTGCCAAAATATTTTCCGAACTCGCTTTCGAAGTTGGGCGTGAAAAAATCCTTGCCCGTCATCAAGCGGATCTCTTCCTGGGTGAAGAAGCGTCCGCCGTCTAATTCCTCGGTGTTGGGTGTGATGACGCCGTCATAGACCGTCTTAAACACATACACCAATTCTCTCTCCCGTTTCCCCTCAAAGACATAATGCCCCAGTGCTACAGGTTCGTAGTCTGTCATACCCAGTTCCTCAAACACTTCGCGGCGCAGAGCCTCTTCGATGCTCTCGCCATAGTTGACATGCCCCCCGGTGGCGGTGTCCCATTTCCCGGGTTGGATGTCTTTCCATGCCGGACGTTTCTGCAAGTACAGAGCGCCTGCTGAGTTCAACACATGCAGGTGTACCACGGGGTGTAGTATCTTCGTTCCGTCGTGGGCCTGACCCCGCAAAATCTTGCCTATCACATGCCCCTCTTCATCTACGACGGGAAATAATTCATTCTGGTTGTCCATATCGTTGTTTTTAACTCCCCTTTCACTTCCCTATAACTTCCCTTTAAATACCTTGCACCCCTCAAAAGCATCATCCTTCATCTGTGGCTCCTCGTCGAAGATGCCGAACACCGAACTGCCGCTGCCCGACATAAGGGCAAACACAGCCCCCAAGTCGTACAACCGCTCTTTGATGGCGGCTATTTCTGGAAATGCGGGGAATACACTGTCCTCAAAATCGTTCGTCAGCCTACCGCGCCAGGTCGTCACGGGTTGGCATACCGTGTCCACGCAGTGATGCCGGGGTTGCCGGGGCGTGATGTGCGAGTAAGCCTCACGGGTGCTTACTGCCACGGGCGGCTTCACCAGCACGATATACTTGCCTTGCAATGCCACATCCTGCTCCATCGGTGTCAGCACCTCGCCGATGCCGGTGGCATAGGCCGCGACGGAGTCGATGAAGAAAGCGCAGTCGGCGCCTAACCTCACGGCATAGCCGCGCAGGGTGTCGGCGTCAAGTCCCATGGCAAACAGCTCGTTGATCACGTTGAGCATGGCGGCGGCATCGCTCGATCCGCCGCCCAGTCCCGCTTGCGAGGGGATGGCTTTGTGCAGGTCGATCTCTACGTGCGGCAATGGGAAATCGGCGGCCAACAGACGATAGGCTTTCACCACCAAGTTGTCCTCGGGGTTGCCCTCCAGCTCCATCCCGCTCAGATGCAGCGTGCAGGTGCCGGCCGCTCCATCGCCTTCGCTCACCGTCAAGGTGTCGCACAAGGGTATCGGATAGAACACCGACTCTAAGAGGTGGTAGCCGTCTGCGCGGCGGCTCACAATGTTCAGACCCAGATTGATCTTCGCACAGGGATGGCATGTTTTTGTCTTCATTTTCATCGTAAGAATTCTTTTCAACCGACAAAGGTACAAAAAATCTGCCACTTCCAACATGCGTAACACATTTTTCCTGCAAAGAAGCCTCATTTTCTATCAACGAGTGGCATGACACCTCTTTTTAAGGGCAGAAAATATGCGGAGGTGGCGCTCAAAAAAATCATGGAAACATGCCGATAATTATCGGATAATTGTTATTTTTGCACCGTGGAATCATAAATCTACTCATTTCTTAACGTCAATTATCCCTTATCTCCTTATGGCAGACAACAATAATAATAACAACAATAACAATAACAACAACCGTCGGCGGCAAAACCAAACGCCCATAGACCATAACTTCGGACATCTGCAACCGCAGTCGCTGGAAATAGAAAAAATCGTATTGGGAGCGCTCATGATTGATAAAGATGCGTTTACCGTAGTCAGCGAAATCATCAACGCAGATACCTTTTACGAAAACCGGCACCAGAAAATCTACCAGGCCATCCAGACGCTCAACATGGAGGAGAAACCGGTGGATATCGTCACGGTCGTCGAAGAACTGAAGCGCGAGGGCACACTCGAGGAGATAGGCGGAGCGGTTTATATCGCCGAACTGACGCAGCATGTGGTGTCGTCGGCGCATATCGAACTGCACTCACGCATCCTCGCACAGAAGTTCCTCGCCCGGCAGCTCATCTCTTTCGCCAGTAAGATAGAAACACGCGCTTTCGACGAGTCGGTTGATATCGATGAATTGATGCAGCAGGCTGAAGGCATGCTCTTCGAACTGTCGCAGAAAAACATGAAGCGTGACTACACGCAGATCGACCCCGTGCTCGAAAGGGCAGTGAAAAACATTCAAAAAGCGGCATCCAACACCGGCGGTCTCACCGGCGTGCCCAGCGGATACACCAAACTCGACGACATCACGTCGGGATGGCAACCCAGCGACCTCGTCATCATTGCCGGACGACCTGCCATGGGTAAGACATCGTTCGCACTCTCTATCGCTAAGAATATCATTGTCGATTACGAAATACCCATCGCGTTCTTCTCGCTTGAAATGAATGATGAGCAGTTGGTCAACCGTCTCATTTCCAATACTTGCGAGATTCCCGGCAGCAAGGTGATGAACGGACAACTCAACGATGATGAGTGGCGCCGGCTCGACAAGAATATCCGGAAACTGCAAGGCAAACCTCTGTATATCGACGATACGGCTGCACTGTCTATCTTTGAACTGCGAACCAAGGCCCGCCGGCTGGTGCGTGAGAAAGGGGTGCAACTCATCATGATCGACTATCTGCAACTGATGAATGCCAATGGCGCGCGTTTTGGCAACCGTCAGGAAGAGGTGTCCACCATCAGCCGGTCGCTGAAAGGACTGGCCAAGGAACTCAACATCCCCGTGCTGGCACTGTCGCAGTTGAATCGTACCGTGGAAAACCGCGACGGAATAGACGGCAAACGACCTCAACTGAGCGACCTGCGCGAGTCGGGAGCTATCGAGCAGGATGCCGACATGGTGCTCTTCGTGCACCGTCCTGAGTATTACCACATCTATCAGGATGAGAAGGGCAACGACCTGCGAGGCATGGCGCAAATCATTATCGCCAAGCACCGTAAAGGTGCCGTGGGTGATGTGCTGCTCAACTTCAAAGGCGAGTTCACGCGGTTCTCCAACCCCGAAGACACCTATATCTCACCCGACAGCGGTGGTGAGTTCCGTGGCTCAAAACTGAATGGTGGCGACAACTCCATGCCGCCCTTCCCCGATCAGGCCCCGCCTCTCCCCGACGCAGGCGGCCCCGCTCCGTTCTGATCACCGATAGCACGCATGGCAACGCTTCGCAACGTCTTGTTGTCGCGATGGTTGTTTGTCAGCTGGGGCGCTGCTACCGTAATGCGCTCCTGCAAACCCATACTTTGGTCGTCAGCAAGTCAAAATGTCGGATGCCATGCGACAGCGCCTACAGCGGTCGAACTACATCTTCTCCGGCATGAAGACGTTCCATGAGCTCAACGAGGCGTTCCCGTCTCTCATCGATGAGAACGGAAATAGAAAACCATTCGAACGGTTTTTGAACGACGTTCAAAAGATTGACCGCACCTACAACCACAACTACCTCCGAGCGGAATACAACTTCGCTCAGACATCCGCAACGATGGCGGCCAAGTGGGAGGGCTTCATGCACGACGGCGACCGATACAATCTGCAGTACCGCACTCTTAGGATGGGGCATAAATCCATTTTAAGGGATGAATCTAAGAAGGGTGACAAAGGAAAAACTTTATCATGTCTCGACATAGATTTGGATGATACAATCATGGATATTGCTTCCATTACTAAGGGGGACGTATACGGTTATGCTTTGATGGGAAAAAACTCACAATTGAGGCGCGCAAGAGAACAAAGTGGGGACATTTCTGATGCGGTTATGCTTTATTTCCATCAACCAGACATGTTCACAGAGGAGAAAATGCAGCGTGATTTACAATGGTATAAGAATCGGGTTATTGAAGTTGGGACAGCACAGCGCATTCATCATGTCTATGTCGTAATAAATGGGGCTGAGGAGATAAAGCACTATGAGATATAAAAAAACCAGCACTAAGGCTGGTTGTCAGTATGAAGGGGAAGAAGGAGAAAACTCCCGCATCCCCACAGCTAAACCTCACGATAAAGCCTGACTGACGCTGCAAAATTACAAAAAAATCCGTAACCTCCAAACAAATTTTAAACATTATGCCCGAAAATTTTCAAAAAATCATCAAAAACATCCTCCGAGACATTCAGGTAGAACTCACCGACGAGTTCGACCAGAACTTCGAACGACAGGCGTTCTTCTCTGAGCCATGGCAGAGACGCAAATCACCCATCAGGGACAAAGGCAGGGCCATCCTCACCGACACAGGGCAGCTAAGGCGCTCCATCAAGTCCAAGACCACAGAAAACTCCGTCATCTTCTACACTGACCTACCTTACGCTGAAATACACAACGAGGGGGCGAAATCATCGTCACACAACGTATGAAACGGTTCTTCTGGCATAAATACTACGAGGCAACTGGGGCCTTCTCCAGAAAGAAATCCGGAAAAACAGGAAAAACCGCAACAGCCGGAAACCACGAAGCCGACTTCTGGCAACGCAACGAGCACCCCGGCGAGCACCTCTGGCGGCCCGCCCGGTCAATCCTCTGCAAGCGAGGTGGCATCATTCATATCGTGAGCGACATCTTGCGGCAGAGGACGCCGAAATACAGGAATGTATCTTCTGGCATAAACCCGTATGAGGCATAGAGTTGTGATAATCTGGGATAGTCCTCATCACAAATGAGCGTCACACGATGGAAACCCTTTTCCCGGGCCGTCTTCACGGCATCATCAAACAACAGCCTCCAAAGGCCACGGCCACGAAACTCCGGGGTGATGGCCAAAGAGTCTAAATAGTATTCACCTGCGCAGGTCTCTGGCACGTCGCCTGAGTTGAGCAGCTTCCCATCGGGCATCACCCAGGTGGTTCTCCGTCCTGCCTCATGCGTGGCTCCATCGTATGAGATAAGTCCCCCTGCCAGTCGGCCCTCGCAACACAGCAGACGGGTATGTCTCCAACTGTAGAGCGTGTCGTCGCGCGCGCCCACACTCTTCAGAAACGACGGCACGTCGTCCATGTGCATTCCCTGTGCCACAATCCATGCAATGTAATCAGCGTCTTCAGGCCTTGCTGAGACAATATCCACATGCTCCATATCTCTTATCGTCTTTTTCATGATTGTCATGTAAAATCGCTGCAAAATTACAAAAAACGGGCACAATCGTGCATCCTGACCCATGTCTGGCTGTTATTTGCGGATGGCTAAGGTCAAAAAAATGTTCATTTGTCTGAAAAAATGACGGGCTTTTGTCTTTTTTCCTTACCTTTGCAAGCAATTTGGTGAGTGTTAGATACAATCATGACCAATCAAATCATATCAATATGAAGAAACTACTTTTAGGCTGCGCCGTCGCCCTCTTCTGCTCTGTCGCAGCCGTGGCACAGTCGGTGTCTATCCTGGGCGACTCTTATTCCACCTTCGAAGGATATGTCACCCCCTCAACCAACGAGATGTGGTATTACGAGGAGAATGGCAACAAAAACGATGTCAATGATGTGACGCACACCTGGTGGTGGCAGGTCATCAACGAAGGCGGATACAAATTCTGTGTCAACAACTCCTACAGCGGCAGCACCATCGGCTACCACGGCTACGATGGCAACGACTACAGCCCGCGTTCGTTCATCACACGCATGGACGACCTCGGGTGCCCCGACATCATTCTCATCTTCGGAGCCACCAACGACAGTTGGGCGGGCGAACCCGTAGGCGAGTACAAGTACGACAACTTGAAGAAGTCGGATTTCTTCACCTTCCGACCTGCCATGGCCTATATGCTGCAGCACATGACACGGAGATATCCCAACGTGCGCATCTATTTTCTGCTCAATACCGAACTGCGCGACGACATCACAGAGTCGTGCAAAACTATTTGCCAGCATTACGGTGTCACTTGCATCACGTTGCATGATATCGACAAACAAAATGGGCATCCTTCGCAAAAAGGCATGAAAGCTATCGCCGAACAAGTGCTAAAAGTGTTGAAAACCGATGAAAAAATAATAAATTGATGTAAAAATCAACAAAAAACTTTCGATTTATTTGTTTGTTTATGATTTTTGCTATAATTTTGCACCTGATTTCAAAAGCACAAAGCAATGAACACAATGTCTTTGATTCTTCTGGCACTGGATATTCGACTGCAATTCTACAGCCGGAAGTGATGAGTGTTGTGTATCGAGCATAGAGTTTTCTTTAGTACAGAGCCTTTCTCACTTCCATGTGTGAGGGGCTTTTATTTTTTTATATTCAATAGAATGAGCGAAAGATTGTTTATTTTCGACACGACTTTACGTGACGGGGAACAGGTGCCAGGGTGTCAACTCAACACGGTTGAGAAAATAGAGGTGGCTAAGAGTTTGGAACAGTTGGGCGTGGATGTCATCGAAGCGGGGTTCCCCGTGTCAAGTCCGGGCGATTTCAATTCGGTGATTGAAATATCCAAGGCCGTCACCTGGCCTACCATCTGCGCATTGACAAGGGCCGTGGAAAAGGATATCGACGTGGCGGTAGAAGCGCTGAAATATGCGAAGCATAAGCGCATTCATACGGGCATCGGTACGAGCGACTCGCATATCAAGTATAAATTCAATTCCACCCGCGAGGAAATCATTGAGCGGGCCGTGGCTGCCGTCAAATACGCCAAACGCTACGTAGAAGATGTGGAGTTCTACGCCGAGGACGCCGGGCGCACCGAAAATGAATACCTTGCCAGGGTGGTCGAGGCGGTCATCAAGGCCGGGGCCACCGTGGTCAATATTCCTGACACCACAGGCTATTGTCTGCCCTCGGAATATGGCGAGAAAATCAAATATCTCATGGAGCATGTCAATGGCATCGACAGGGCCATCCTCTCTACGCATTGCCATAACGACCTCGGCATGGCCACGGCCAACACGCTCAGCGGCGTTCTCAACGGGGCACGACAGGTGGAGGTGACCGTCAACGGCATCGGCGAACGGGCGGGTAATACTTCGCTCGAAGAGATAGCCATGATACTGAAATGCCACAAGCACCTGGCCATCGACACCAATATCAACACTACCAAAATCTATCCCATCAGCCGCATGGTGTCGGGACTGATGAACATGCCGGTGCAACCCAACAAGGCGGTGGTGGGGCGCAATGCTTTCGCCCACTCCAGCGGCATCCATCAAGACGGGGTGCTCAAGAACGTGGCCACTTACGAAATCATCAATCCGAAAGACATCGGACTCGACGACAATTCCATCGTGCTCACGGCCCGCTCCGGACGGGCAGCCCTGAAATACAGGCTCGGGGTGCTCGGCGTGAATGTGAGCAATGAGGAGAAAGTAGATAAGATATACCAGAAGTTCCTCAGGCTGGCCGACCAAAAGAAAGAGGTGACCGACGATGACATCCTGATGCTCGCCGGGGCTGATACGGCTGAGTCGCATGCCGTGAAACTCGACTTCCTGCAAGTGACCACGGGCATGGGCGTCAGGAGCGTGGCATCCATCGGGCTTGACATCAGCGGACAGAAATTCGAGGCGGCCTCATCGGGCAACGGACCTGTTGACGCGGCCATCAAGGCGCTGAAGAAAATCATCATGAAGACGATGACGCTCAAGGAGTTTACCATTCAGGCTATCTCTAAAGGCTCCGACGATGTGGGCAAGGTGCACATGCAGGTGGAGTACAATCACAATGTGTACTACGGCTTCGGCGCCAACACCGACATCGTCACTGCGTCGGTCGAGGCGTATATCGACTGTATCAACAAATTCAAAAACTAAATCTCAAATCTCAAATCTCAAACCTCAAATCTCAAACCTCAAATCTCAAATCTCAAATCTCAAATCTCAAATCTCAATGAATACCCTATTCGACAAAATCTGGGACCGCCATGTGGTGCAGACCATCGAGGATGGTCCCACCCAACTCTACATCGACCGCCTCTATTGCCATGAGGTGACGTCGCCACAGGCCTTCGACGGGATGAGGGCACGCGGACTGAAATGTTTCCGGCCGGAACAGATCTACTGCATGCCCGACCATAATACACCCACACACGACCAAGACAAAGAGATAGCCGACCCCGTGTCGCGCAAACAGGTAGAGACGCTCAAGCGCAACTGCGAGGAGTTCGGACTCACACACTACGGCATGATGTCGCCCGACAATGGTATCATCCATGTCGTCGGGCCCGAGCGAGGACTGTCGCTGCCGGGCATGACCATCGTGTGCGGCGACTCGCACACCTCTACGCACGGAGCGATGGGAGCCGTGGCCTTCGGCATCGGCACGTCTGAGGTCGAGATGGTCATGGCTTCGCAATGTATCCTTCAGCAGAAGCCCAAATCCATGCGCATCAGCATCAACGGAAAACTCGCCAAGGGGGTGACACCCAAGGATGTGGCGCTCTTCCTCATGGCCCAGCTCACTACAGCAGGTGCCACGGGCTACTTCGTGGAGTATGCCGGACAGGTGGTGCGCGATATGTCGATGGAGGGGAGGCTCACGCTTTGCAACCTGTCTATCGAGATGGGGGCGAGGGGAGGCTTCATCGCACCCGACGAGACGACGTTCAATTATCTGAAAGGACGCGATTTCGCACCCAAAGGCGACGAATGGCTCCGTGCCGTGGAAGAATGGAAGCAGCTGAAGAGTGATGACGACGCTGTCTTCGACAAGGATATCGCTTTCGATGCGGCCGACATCCAACCGCGTGTCACCTTCGGCACCAATCCCGGCATGGGCATCGGTATCACCGAGAGCATCCCTTCGGCGGAAACGGCAGGCGAGGCCGGACGTGCCGCTTACGAGAAAGCGCTGCGCTACATGGGATTCAGCGAGGGCGAATGTCTGCTTGGACATCCCATCGACTACGTGTTTCTCGGGGCTTGTACCAACGGGCGCATCGAGGATTTCAGGGCCTTCGCCAGTGTGGTCAAAGGCAAGAAACGGGCTCCGGGCGTCACGGCATGGCTCGTGCCGGGCAGTTGGAGAGTGAAAAAGCAGATCGAGGACGAGGGACTTGACAAAATACTCGAAGAGGCCGATTTCCAAATCAGACAGCCGGGATGCTCGGCGTGTCTGGCCATGAACGACGACAAGGTGCCGGCGGGTAAATACTGTGTATCGACCAGCAACCGCAATTTCGAGGGCCGACAGGGACCCGGGTCAAGAACCATATTGGCCAGTCCGCTCGTGGCGGCGGCTGCGGCGGTCACGGGATGTATCACCGACCCCAGAACGCTCATCTGAAAGTAACGGACTATTATCTGAAAATTGACTATGAAACAGAAATTTGACATTATCGTAAGTTCGTGTGTACCACTGCCGTTGGAGAATGTGGATACCGACCAGATCATACCTGCACGATTCCTCAAAGCTACGGATAAAAAGGGCTTCGGCGACAACCTGTTCTATGACTGGAGATACCGGGCCGACGGCACGCTCAACCCCGATTTCGTGCTCAACCAGCCTAAATATAGCGGGTGCGTGCTCGTGGCCGGCAAGAATTTCGGTTCCGGATCCTCGCGCGAACATGCGGCGTGGGCCATTGCCGGATACGGATTCAGGGTGGTCATCAGCTCATTCTTCGCCGATATCCATAAAAACAACGAACTCAACAACTTCGTACTGCCCGTGGTGGTCAGCGAGGCGTTTCTGAAAAACCTGTTCGCCGCTATCCATGCCAACCCTGCATGCCAAGTGAAAATAGACCTGCCACAGCAGACGGTCACCATTCTCGATACCGGCGAATGTGAGCATTTCGACATCAACGGATATAAAAAGCACTGCCTGATGAACGGACTCGACGACATCGACTTCCTGGTGCAAAACAAAGATAAAATCGTGAAATGGGAACAGACCAGCAAACAGTAACTCCCTTCGTCGAAATCATGGACTGCACGTTGCGCGACGGCGAGCAGACCAGCGGCGTGTCGTTCTTGCCACATGAGAAATTGATGATTGCCCGCATGTTGCTCGAAGAGGTGAATATAGACCGTATCGAGGTGGCCTCTGCGTGTATCTCTGAGGGCGAACGAGTGGCCGTAGCCATGATATGCCGATACGCGCAAAACATCGGGGCTATCAACAAGGTCGAGGTGCTTGGGTTCATCGATGGCAACAGGTCGGTCGATTGGGTGCACTCTTGCGGATGCAAAAATATCAACCTGCTGGCCAAAGGGTCGCTACGCCACTGCACCCGGCAGTTGAAAAAGACGCCGCAAGAGCATATCAATGACTTGCTCTTTACCATAGAATATGCGCTGTCGAAAGGTATCGGGGTCAATGTCTATCTCGAGGATTGGAGCAATGGCATGAAAGATTCGCCCGACTATGTGTTCCTGCTGGTCGATGCGCTCGCCAAGACGCATGTCAGGCGCGTGATGCTGCCCGACACGCTGGGGGTGCTCAACCCGCTGCAGGTGATTGAGTATTTCCGGAAAATGAGAAAGAGATACCCCGAGATGCACTTCGACTTCCACGGACACAACGACTACGACCTGGCGGTGTCTAACTCATTGGCGGCTGTGCTCAGCGGTGCCAAGGGGCTGCACGTGACCGTCAACGGACTCGGTGAGCGATGCGGCAATGCACCGCTGGCCAGTGTGCAGGTCATCATGAAAGACCTCTTCCACGCAAAGACCAACATACACGAAGAGAAACTCAACGACATCAGCCGTCTGGTAGAGGGCTACAGCGGCATCGCGGTATCGCCCAACCAACCCATCGTCGGCGAGAATGTGTTCACACAGGTGGCCGGGGTGCACGCCGACGGCGACTCGAAGGCCAATCTGTATTGCAATGAACTGGTGCCTGAACGATTCGGGCGGAAACGTGAATATGCGCTGGGCAAAAACAGCGGTAAGGCCAATATTGAGCGCAACCTGCAAGAACTCGGGGTGGTGCTCACGCCTGAACAGAGCCGTAAGGTGGCGCAGCGCATCACCGAACTGGGCGACAGAAAGGAAATCGTCACGCAAGACGACCTGCCGTTCATCGTCAGCGATGTGCTCAAACACGCGGTGCCCGCCGAGAAGGTGAAACTCATCAGTTATCTCGTCACCTCGGCATACGGACTGAAACCGCTGGCCAATGTGAAGGTGGAAATCAACGGCAGCAGATACGAGGCCGACTCTACGGGCGACGGACAGTACGACGCATTTGTCAAGGCCCTCAGGAAAATATACCGCACATATCTCAACCGCACATTCCCCATCCTTGAGAATTATTCGGTCTCCATACCGCCGGGCGGCAGGACCGATGCGCTCGTGCAGACGGTCATCACATGGAGAAACGGCAACAGGCAGATACGTACGCGCGCACTGGATGCTGACCAGACCGAGGCGGCCATCAAGGCTACCATGAAAATGCTCAATGTGTTTGAAGAGCAACAACTGACATCTTAAACCCTACAATAAAACACATTAAAAACAAAACTGATATGAATCTGAAAATCGCAGTACTCGCCGGCGACGGCATCGGACCGGAAATCATGACCCAAGGCATCGCGGTGATGGATGCCATCGCTAAAAAATACAATCACCAGGTAGAATACACCGAGGCTCCCTGCGGCGCCTACGCTATCGACCAATGTGGCGACCCCTTCCCCGAAATGACGTTCCAAACATGCCTCGATGCCGATGCTGTGCTCTTCGCTGCCGTGGGCGACCCTCGCTACGACAACGACCCGACGGCCAAGGTCAGACCCGAACAGGGACTGCTCGCCATGCGTAAGAAACTGGGGCTCTTTGCCAACATCAGGCCCATTCAGACGTTCAAATGCCTCGTACATAAGAGTCCGCTCAAAGAGGAACTGGTGCGCGACGCTGACTTCGTGTGCATACGCGAACTCACCGGCGGCATGTATTTCGGCGAGAAATACCAAGACAATGACAAGGCTTACGACACCAATTATTATACGCGCCCTGAGGTGGAACGCATCTTGCGGGTGGGATTTGAATATGCCATGAAGCGCAGACACCATCTCACCGTCGTGGATAAGGCGAATGTGCTGGCGTCGAGCCGGCTGTGGAGGCAGATAGCCAAAGAGATGGAACCGCAATACCCTGAGGTCAACGTCGATTATATGTTCGTCGATAACGCCTCGATGCGCATGATCGTCGAACCGACGTTTTTCGACGTCATTGTCACCGAGAACACATTTGGCGATATCCTCACCGACGAGGCCAGCTGCATCTCAGGGTCGATGGGACTGCTGCCGTCGGCCTCTACAGGCGAGAGCACGCCGGTGTTTGAACCCGTACACGGATCATGGCCCCAGGCTGCCGGAAAGAACATTGCCAATCCCCTGGCCCAAATACTCTCTGTGGCGATGCTGCTCGAACACTTCGACTTGAAGGAGGAGGGCGCACTGGTTAGAAAGGCGGTGGATGCCAGCCTCGATGTTTACGTCAGGACACCTGAGATTCAGGTCGAGGGACAGCCCCAATACGGTACGAAAGAGGTGGGGCAGTGGATTGCTCAATGGATTGCTGACCATGAATAAGTGGTTCATCAGAATACTGCTCGTGATGCTGTCGGTGTCGCCTGCCTGCGGGCAGACGACACAACAGCTGCGCGACTCGCTCTCGACCCTCATACGGCAGATAGAGCAGAATAAGAACAGTGTGGACCTGCGCTTGCAAAAGGCGGCGCTCAACATGCAACTGCAGCAGTGGGAGTATGCCAAAGACGAATATTCAGAAGTGTTGAGGATGGATAAGGGCAATCTCACGGCGTTGCGCTTCCGTGGCTATGCCCACGAGCGGATGGGCAACTACAATTTTGCCAGGGCCGACTACGAGGCATTTCTCAAAGAGGTGCCCGACCATTTCGAAACGCTCCTCGGACTGGCGTTGCTCAACCAGAAAGACAAGCATTTCACCGAGGCGATGGACCAAATCAACCGAGTGGTTGAGATGTTTCCCGACAACGCCGTGGCTTACGCGGCACGAGCAGGCATCGAACTGGAACGCGGCCTGAACGAACTGGCTGAGTATGACTTCTCCGAGGCGATACGATACGATGAGGAGAATGCTGACTACTGGCTCGACAGGGCCGAGGTGCGCATCTCGCTGGGCAGAAAAAAAGAGGCACTGGCCGACATCCACCAGGCGATGAGCCTCGGAGTGGCCAGAGCCGATGTAGAGCACCTGCTCAAACGCTGCCGTAAGTAAGCGCTATCCTTTCTTCTCCTCCAGCCAGTGGTCTATCAACTGACGGGCGATAGACAGCTTCTCGGGTATCTCTGGCAGCGAACGGTAGTGGAACCAGCCGCCGTCGGCTATCTCTGACCGTTGCAGGTGCAACTCGCCGCCATCGTATTCCGCATAGAAACCCACCATCAGACCGCAAGGGTAGGGCCACGGCTGACTGCTGTGATAACGGATGTTTTTCAACCGGATGCCGGTCTCTTCCATCGCTTCGCGCGCCACGGCCTCTTCCAGTGTTTCGCCGGTCTCAACAAAACCGGCCACCAAACCGAAAAACTTCCTCTTGAAGTTGTTGGCGCGTATCAGCAGCACTTCATCGCCGCGCGATATCAGACAGATGACGGCGGTGGCCAACTGAGGCCACACCTCCTTGCCGCATTGTTCGCAGCGTTTGGAGATGTCGGTGTGAAGGCGCATCATGCCGCCGCATACACCGCAATATTTGGTGTTTGCATCCCAATAGAGTATCTCCTGACATTTGCCCGCCTTCAAATATTCCTCCATCGGCAGGTGCTGATACGAGGTGCGCAGGGGCATGGTCACATATCGGGTGTCGGTCATGGGAGGCATGATCTGATAGGTCTCCACTTCGCCGTCGGATAGCGGAGGCGAGATGTGGTGGATCTTCGTCCACGGGTGTATCGTCGTGGGCGGCTCTTCCTGATATGGGATGGAATAGGTGCCGTCGGCATGTCTTTCCAACAGCAGTTCATTCTGGCAAAATACAAACCAATATTTCTTCATGATTTTTTAGTCTTTTGTTATCACGTTATCACGCTATCACGTCATCACGTCATTACGTCATTGCATCCCCCCGAACAGCAATTTCTTATCTCGCTCCAGTGCGGGGCGTGTCCATGTTTCGGGCACAAAGCGCCAGTTGTCATGGGCCTGCGGGTCTAATTCACCCTTCTCTTTTATTTCGTGCATTAGATAATAACGCTGGTCGTGCTCGCTGCGGTAAACGATGCGCTCGGCTATCTGCTCAAAAGGAATGCCGGCACCCTTGGTCAGCAGTTCGCCGCCGCCATTGCCACGGTAGCTGTTCATAGCCACATGATACCATCTCTCGGCAGAGAAAGGCTCTCCGTTGCTCATCTGCATGATATGCACTCTCTCGCCACGAGGGCGGGTCACATCCACCTCGTAGTCGATGCCGGCGGCACTCTCGAAATTGAAGGCCAGATTGTCAAAGAGATAGCGCTTGCCTGTGCTCGTGTCTGATTCCGACAGCAGGATGATATGGTCATCGGCCGAGTGCATCGTGCCCACCCACAGACCGTAACTCATCTCTAACAGTTGGTGTATCTCATGTCCCGTCATGCGCAGCACATAGATCTGATTCTCATATTTGTAGAGATTAAACAGGTCGCTGATGCGCACATCGCCGGCTTCGATGCGGGTGTCGAAGGTCAACGGGGCGTTCAACGAGATGTCGGCGCCGGTGACCTTGAGTTGCACGTCGTGGATGAAGTCGGTGAGGGGGGCACTGCCGAAATAGCAGTCGCGGGTATAGAGGGTGTGGGCGAATCGGCCGATGATGCGCTCTATGTATGTTTTCACCTGGTCGGCATCTGGTTGGAAATAGCGTGTGAAGTCGGGGTCGGGGGTGTACGACTTGACCGACCGCAGACCGCCCCGCATCGAGCGGAGGGCATGGCTCGAAGGGTCGAAGCGCACTTCGGCCTCTGCCACCAGATGGGCATTCGACGAGGGGGCTAAGCACAGCACCCGGCGGCCCGACGGACTATCTATCCAGTCGTTGTGACTGAGGTGGTCGTGACCGTAAAACACGAGGTCGAAACCCTCCACTGCGCTCACCACGTGCTGTGTGGCGTTCTCCTCATAGTCGGGCGTGGTGATGCCTCCCTCTTTGCCTGAATGAAACAGACCCACCAGCAGGTCGGGGTGCTCGCGCTCACGGATGACTTTCGTCCAATGGCGGGCGGTGGTAGTCATCTCCTCAAAACGGAGTCCGTGCCACAGGTCATGGTGCAGCCAATGGGGGATGGCGGCGGTCAACAGTCCCAAGACGGCGATGCGGATGCCGCTTCGCTCCACTATGGCATAGGGCTGCAGGTAGGGCTGTCCGGTGTGTGCGTCGATGACATTGGCTCCCAGCATGGGGAAGTCGCACTCGGCTATCCATTTGTCATAGACGGGGTGCCCGGTCTCAACGTCATGGTTGCCGATGGTTTGGGCATCGTAGCCCATATAGTTATATACTCTTGCGGCCAGGTTGGGCTGTTCTGTGTTCACGTAGTTGTTGTAGTAGCAGGTGGGCTGTCCTTGCAGGATATCTCCGTTGTCGAGCAATACCACCTGTCCGTCGTATCGTATGTTCTCGTTCTTGATATAGGTGAATACCCGGGCCAGACTGCCTTCGAGCGGCTGCCGGTTGATGTAGTCGTAAGGGAAGATGCAACCATGCACGTCGCTGGTCGCTATCAGTTTGATGATGATTTCGTCGGTGTGCTTCATGGCTTATTCGTCTTGGGATGGGGCTACGGCTGGCTGTGCCGGACTCTTTTCCTGCTGTGTCGGGGTCTCGTCTTGTGGTGTCAGACTCTCGTCTTGCTGTTTCGGGCTCTCGTCTTGTTTTGTCTGCGGTTGCTTGCTCTTTCTGCCGATCAAATCACGCCAGCCGTTAAAATCCTTTTTCATGATGAGGCCTAACCCCTGTGTGTTCAGACTGTTTTTCGTGAAATAGCGGTCGTTGGTCTGGTTATAGACGCGCACGGCTAAATTGCCGCTGGGGTAGAGCAGGTAGCGCACGTCGAAGTCGCCGATGAAACTGGTGGTGGCATTCGCATTGTCGCGATAGCCGAACTGTCCGTTGATGAGCAGGCGGTTGTTGAGCAGCCGGCCGCTGAGGATACCTTCATATTCGGCATTGTTCCAGCCTTCGTCGCCGGTGGATATGTTGGCGCCGAAATTCCAGTTGCTGTTATTGATGAAACTGCTCAGCACGTTGTTGATCTGCTGGCTGATGGTGCCGCTGAGCAGGCTCTGCATGGCCAGGCTGGTCTGGCTTTGCGCCCCTTCGTTCATCTGGGTGTTGTTTTGCGAGTAGAAACGGCCGATGGTGAGCAGGTAGATGACCTGTTGGTTCAGTTCTTCTTCGCTGTTGATCAGACTGTGCACCATCTGCTGTGCGTCGGTGCTGAGGCTGGGCATCTCCATGTCGAACTCTACCGACGGAGCGTTGGCGGTGCCTTTGATGTTCATCAGGCAATTTACGCGCACGTTGTTCGAGGTGAAATTGCGCCCGATGTTCAAATCCGACAGCGACACGCCGTTGACCGTATAGACCGCTTTCAGGTCGAGGGGGGCATCATAGGGGTCGCCGCCAAAGGCGATGGTGCCGCCAGGCTGAAATTGGAAGTCTTTTTTGATGAGGTTTTGGATGGTCATCTTATAGATGCCGTGATCGACCTCGTATTTGCCGAAAATATTGAAGGCGCCTTTGTTGAAATAGTTGGCTTTCAGCACACCGCTGCCGTTGAGCGCGATATAGTCGCCACTCTCGGCGTTCATCAGCAGACGGAGGGTGGCATCGGGTGTGGCATTGATCAGCATGTTCATGTGCAGGTCGGCGGGCAGTTGATACTGCGGGGCGCTCTTGGTGTCTGTGCCGTCGTCGTCGGGTATCACGTCGCGGGTGGTATAGCCGCCACGCTCGGCGGTGACATCGTTCCAATGGATGAACTCTTGCTTCTTCAGCGAGGCAGGACTCGACACGTCATAATAAAACACGGTGTTCTTCTGCGGGGTGGCGTTCACATCGATGACCACCTCGCCGCTCTTGCCCCGTATCTGGCAGTCGCCGGTGGCATAGACGGTGCCGCAGAAGGTGTTGCCTCCGTAGTCTTGATGATCATATACCAGCATGTTGTCGGCATGTACGCCGAGGTCGTAGGTCCAACTGCCTAAGTGTTTGTGGCCCACATGACCTTGCAGCCGCGCGCGGTGCCCGTCGCGGTCGGTCAGCGTCTCGCCGCGGAAGTAGATGTTGTCGGGCGTGAAGTCGATCGTGTCGTTCACCATGGTATAGGTGGTATGCAGGCTCTTCACGCCTATGTCGCCATTGGCTACCACCTGGCCTTCAAGGTTGGGCTCTTTGAATGTGCCCAACAGATGCAGGCGGCCATGCACGTGGGCACCGATGTCGCAAAGGAAATTGCCGCAGTATTTCTCCAGAAAGTCTATCTTGGTGCCTTGGGTGTTAAAGTGAAGGTCGAAGGTGGTGGGCGACAGGATGATGCCGCCGGTGATAAACGTCTTCGACAAGGGTCCGTTGTCGGCGATGGCGTCAAACGTCAGTTTGTTGTCGCTCTTCTTCCACCCGATAAGGGCCGTGAGGTCGCCAAACGTGCCTTTCGAGAATGAAAAGTGATCGACTCGCAGACGGCATGCCGCCTCGGGGGCGTCATAGAGCGAGGTGATGTAACCGGTGCCCGAGGCAATGCCGCCAAATTCTACATTCTTGGCGTTGAGCAGGCTGGATAGATAGTTCAGGTCAACCTGGTGTATGTCTATCTTCACGCTGTCGGCTTCGTGCGGACGCACTTTGCCGCTGAACGTGATCTGCTGCTGTTCGTTGTTGAGCGAGAAATGGTCTATCACCAACTGGTCGTCGGCATATAATATGTCAGAGGGGAGCAGCGTCCATGAGGTGTTGCCCAGTTGCAGGTCAGACTCGTGCACCTTCACGTGCATGTTCCAACGGCCGTCGTCACCTCGCAGAAAGGCGGTGTTGGCCGACACACGGCCGCGAAGCTGGCGCGTGCTGCCGTGGTTGTTGAATCCTATCTCGGAGAAGAGGTCGTTGTCCGAGGCGGTGGCATGCACGGTCAGGTCGAGCGATTGGCCGTTGGCTTGCTGCCGTTTGAGGGTCGCGTCTGCATAGATGGTGTCGAGGGCGGTGTGCAGATTGATCAGGCCGTCGGTATAGTGCTGGCTGCTGTATGAGATGTCGGGCAGCGTGGCGGTCAGGCTCATCGTCCGTTGCTCATCGTCGATGCTTCCTTCGATATGGATGGGGGTATGCACGGTCACGGGCTGATTGAATACTTTTTGCAGCCATTCGCCGTCATACACGTCGGCAGTCAACGACAGTTGGTTGTGCGGAGCAGGGCCTCCGGTGCTTTTCTTGAAGGGCGAGGCGGGCAACTGGTCGCCAATGATGTTCATGATGCTGGCGGGCAATGTCTGGATGTCAAACCGCCCTTCGGCGTCTATGTCGGCGAAGTCGCTGCTGAGCCGTAAATAATGTTGGGCGCTCTGCTGCTGAACCTGAAGCGACAGATGGTTGAACGAAAAGTCGGAATGGCTCGAACGCATGGCGAAATTCCTGATTTCGGCGCTGCCGCTGACGTCGCTCAGGCGACGACCGTTCAGATCGGCGGTGATGTCGAAGTCATAGGTCTCGTCTGCATGCCGGTGGGGCAGTCCGAAAGCCGAAGGGGAGAAATGCCGCACCTGAGCTTCCAGGTTGGCCAGATAGGGCTGTTCGTTCATGTTCACACGGCCCTTGAATTGGAGCTGGCCATCGGGGGAGTCCATCGACAGGGTGCCGTCGAACGACCGTTGGTGGTAGGTGCCGTTCAAGGATACGTTCTGATAGCGATGCTCCCCATATTCCAGCAGGTCGATGTCGCCTTGGGCCGTCAGCGTCATGTCGCGGTGCACGGGCCACGTGCCAGCCAACTGTATGTCGGCCGCGACGGTGCCTATCGGCTGGTCGGGCAACAGTCCGCTTAGGTCAAAACGGGGCGTTGACACCTGCGACGTGAATCGCTGCGAGGCTGCCTCAAACGTCAGGTCGGCGGTGCCCATGTCGCTGCTCAGATGGCCTTTTGCGCTGAGTCGGTCGCTGCCGCCGTAGCTGAAATCTCCACGCAGAGTGGTATGCCCTAACCGCGCCAGCTGCGGCGGGAGCGAGTGGGCTATGTTCATGTCGTCGAGCAACTGAAGGGCGGTGGGGACGTGGACAGACGCTTCCGACAGATGGGCCGACCACGTGGGGTGGGGGGCGGTGAGCGACAGGGTGGCATCGCCGCCAATGGCTATCTGATTGTCGCTCGAGGTGAGCTGGAATCCTTTGATGTCGCATCGACGCCCGCGACCGTCGTAGTGCATCGACACGTGAAACGGTGAGGTGTAGGTGCGCAGGTTCGGACGGAAAAAGGCAAGGTCTGACAACTGTATGGTGGAGGGCGCGATTTCGCCTGAGTAGGTGAGTGAGTCGGTCTGCAGTCGTCCGTCTTTGACTTGGTAGTCAAAGACCAGGTCCTGAAGCGCCAAGGTGCTGTTGGGCAGTTCGATACGCAACTCTTTTGAACGGGCTTGGTGCGCATCGGCCTTGATATCAAAAGTCAACGAACGGATGTTCAAGCCCGAACGCTCTTTGAATGCGAGTTTCTTGATATTCAGGTCGATGCCGTCGTCGGTGAGCTCGTTCAGGATGAAATGTCCGCTCAAATCGCTCACGGATAGGTGCGAGGCGTCGAACACATCGCGTGTGGGCTGGTTCTTGCAGTCATAGCGCAGGGTGCCGTTGCGCACAATCAGCGAGCGGATAGACAGGTGCAGGGGGCGGCGCTTGCCGTCTTTGCTGCGCAGTGAATCAAGGGCGTATTGGCAGTTGAGCGGTGCCGACACACTGTCGCGGTAGAGCTGCAGGCGCAGGCCGAACACCTGGGCTGAAGTGATGGATATATCGCCGTCGAAGAGGGGCAGCAACTCCACCTTGGCCGAGAGGCGCGTGGCGCCAAGCATCTTCTGGTCAGACTGGTCGTACACCTGTACGTCGTCCATGGTGATGCGGCTTAAACCGATGTTCAGACGGCCTATCTCTACTTTAGAACCAATCTTGTCCGACACATACGACGCCGCCACACCGCCCAGATACGTTTGTACGGCGGGGATGCGGAGCAATACATAAACGAATACGATGAACCCGATGAGTGTCCATAATATCGTTCGGAATATATGGCTGAATCGTCTGATGGCTTTATTTTTTTTGCAAAAATACACCAAAAAAACGTGATGAGACCACAAAACGTCTTTTTTTCTTTTCTGTATATAGTTTTTTTTGTAATTTTGCAGAGTTTTTAAAGATTGAGACGTTTACCGTCTCCCACACACTCTTGATTTTATCGTTATTATCATCAATAGTATTTTATGTCGAAAGTAATTAAATTAAGGAAAGGCTTAGACATCAATCTGAAGGGAAAGGCTCAGCGTGAATGCCTGCACGTCAAGTCGGATGGCCTATGCGCCTTGGTGCCTGACTTCTTCGTGGGGCTGACCCCGAAAGTCGTGGTCAAAGAGGGCGACAAGGTGCTGGCGGGCGACCCTTTGTTTGTGGATAAGAAATTTCCGGAAGTGGCTTTTGCGGCACCTGTCAGCGGCACGGTATGTAGCGTGAAGAGGGGTGAGCGCAGAAAACTTCTTAGCGTGACCATCCAGGCGGATGAGAAAATCAGTTACAAAGACTTTGGCAAGAACGACGTCAGCAAAATGAATGGCGACGACGTGCTGAAATGCCTCTTGCAGGCCGGCCTCTTCGGCTGGATCAATCAATTGCCTTACGCTGTCACGGCTACGCCCGACAAACAGCCTAAGGCTATCTTTGTCAGTACGCTGCGCGACATGCCGCTGGCTGCCGACTTCGAATACGAGCTGGAGGGCAATGAGGAGGCTTTCCAGACCGGACTGACGGCGCTCGCTAAGATGGCGAAGACCTATCTGGGCATCGGCGCACGGCAGAGCGCATCGGCGCTCACACAGGCTAAAGACGTGGAACTGACGGCGTTCGACGGACCCTGCCCCGCAGGCAATGTCGGGGTGCACGTCAACCATCTCGACCCTGTCAACAAGGGTGAGACGGTGTGGACGGTCGATCCCTCCGCGGTCATCTTCATCGGAAGGCTCTTCCTGACCGGGCATGTCGATCTGCGCAGGAAAATCGCCGTGGCGGGCAGCGAGGTCAAGCAGCCGGCATACGTCGAGGCGGTGGTCGGACAGTCGCTCAAGTCGGTGCTCGGCACACAGCTCGAGGGCAAGGAGCATATCCGCATCATCAACGGCAACCCCCTGACGGGTACGCCCGACACGCTCGACGGATTCATCGGGGCGCATACCTCAGAGGTCACCGTGATACCCGAGGGCGACAACCGTGATGAGTTCATCGGATGGATCATGCCCCGGTTCAACGAATTCTCTGCCAACAGAAGCTACTTCAGCTGGCTCTTCGGCAAAAAGAAAGAATATACCCTCGACGCACGTGTCAAAGGCGGCGAACGGCACATGATCATGAGCGGCGAATACGACCGGGTGTTCCCCATGGATATCTATCCCGAATATCTCATCAAGGCCATCATCGCCGGGGATATCGACAAGATGGAGCAACTGGGCATTTACGAGGTGGCTCCCGAAGATTTCGCCGTGGCTGAGTTTGTCGATTCGTCGAAACTCGAACTGCAGCGCATCGTCAGGGAGGGCTTGAATATGTTACGGAAAGAAAACGCATAACGATATGAGCGCATTAAGAAATTATCTGAACAAGATAAAACCCGCCTTTGAGAAAGACGGGAAACTGCATGCCTTCAGAAGTATCTTCGAAGGCTTTGAGACGTTCTTATACGTGCCAAACACTACGGCTAAGAGCGGGGCCAACATCCATGACGCCATCGACTCGAAGCGTATCATGAGCATCGTGGTCATCGCCCTGATGCCTGCCATGCTGTTCGGTATGTACAACGTGGGCTACCAAAACTACCTGGCGGCCGGCACTCTCAGCGAGGCCGGGTTCTTCAGCATCTTCTTCTATGGATTCCTGGCCGTGCTGCCCAAAATACTCGTCAGCTATATCGTAGGACTGGGCATTGAGTTCGCATGGGCGCAATGGAAAGGCGAGGAGATACAAGAGGGCTACCTCGTCTCGGGCATCATCATACCACTCATCGTGCCGGTCAACTGTCCGCTGTGGATTCTGGCGCTGGCATGTGCTTTCGCCGTCATCTTCGCCAAGGAGATCTTCGGCGGTACGGGCATGAACATCTTCAATGTGGCGCTTGTGGCGCGTGCCTTCCTCTTCTTCTCCTATCCGCAGAAGATGAGCGGCGATACCGTCTGGGTGGCCTCCGACAAAATCTTCGGATTGGGAAATGACCTCAATACGGTGGATACGTTCACACAGGCCACACCGCTCGGACAGATTGGTGCCGGGGCAACTCCCGACGCTTCCGTATGCGATATGATCACGGGCTTCATACCCGGGTCTATCGGCGAGACGAGCATCATCGCCATCGCCCTGGGCGCCATTATCCTACTCTGGACGGGCATCGCTTCGTGGAAGACGATGCTGAGTGTCTTCGTGGGCGGTGTCGTCATGGGACTGATCTTCCAGGCTACCGGACAGACGCCTATCCCGTTCTATGAGCACCTCATCCTGGGTGGCTTCGCCTTCGGTGCCGTCTTTATGGCTACAGACCCTGTCACCAGCGCACGCACCGAGACGGGTAAGTATTTCTATGGCTTCATCATCGGCGCCCTGGCCATCATCATACGCGTGATGAACCCGGGCTACCCCGAGGGAATGATGCTCGCCATCTTGTTCATGAATATGTTTGCCCCGCTCATCGACTACTGCGTCGTGCAGCGTAACATCAGCAAACGGGCTAAACGTCTCACCTCTAAATAAACATACGTTATGGAAAACGAAAAGAAAAAGGGATTGAACACCAATTCCAATGTATATACCATCGTATATTCGGTCATCCTTGTCATCATCGTCGCTTTCCTGCTGGCTTTCGTGTCTAAGGCTTTGGAGGAGAAACAAGGGCAGAACGTGGCGCTCGACAAGAAAAAACAGATTCTCTATGCGCTGAATATCCGTGACCTCGATGATGCTCTGGCCGAACAGAAATATAAAGAGGTGGTCAAGAGCGATGATGTCATCGGCGAACCCGCTGTAGAAGGCAACGAGAACCACGGCTTTAAGCTCAACAGCTCCGACTATAAGCAGGGCAAACTGGCCGTTTACAACTGCGAGGTTGACGGAAAGAAAAAGTATGTCATTCCCGTTTACGGCATGGGTCTCTGGGGCGCCATCAGCGGATATATCGCACTCGATGAGGATAAGCAGACGGTCTTCGGAGCTTATTTCAACCACGAGGGCGAGACAGCCGGACTGGGTGCAGAGATCAAAGACAATGCCGACTGGCAGAAACTGTTCATCGGGAAGAAGCTCTTCAAAGAGGGCCAGGACGACATCGCGCTCAGCGTGGTCAAAAAGGTAGATGACAGCACCACACAGGTGGATGCCGTCACCGGGGCCACGCTCACATCCGACGGTGTGTCGCTCATGCTCAAGGAGTGTCTCGGTAAGTATAAAGAATTCTTAAAATCTGATGGAGGGGCAACATTATGAGTAAATTGTTTTCTAAAGAGAATCAGCAGGTCTTTGGCAACCCGCTCAACATGGACAACCCGGTGCTCGTACAGGTGCTCGGCATCTGCTCGGCGCTGGCTGTCACCTCACAGCTCAAACCCGCTATCGTCATGGGACTTGCCGTGACGGTCATCACCGCCTTTGCCAATGTTATCATTTCGCTCATACGCAACACCATCCCCAACCGCATACGTATTATCGTGCAACTCGTGGTGGTGGCTACGCTCGTCACCATCGTCAGCCAGGTGCTCAAGGCGTTTGCATACGATGTGAGCGTGCAACTCTCTGTCTATGTCGGACTTATCATCACCAACTGTATCCTCATGGGGCGCCTCGAGGCCTTTGCCATGATGAACAAACCCTGGCCCAGCTTCCTCGACGGAATCGGCAACGGACTGGGCTATGCGCTCATCCTCGTGGTGGTGGGTGCCGTGCGCGAACTGCTCGGACGCGGCACGCTGCTCGGACTCACAATCATTCCGCAGGGGGCTTACGACTGCGGCTACATGAACAATGGCATGATGACGATGCCGGCCATGGCGCTGATTCTTGTCGGATGTGTTATTTGGATTCACAGGGCTTATTTTTATAAGGAGAAATAAATCATGGAGCATATCATCAGTTTATTCTTTCGATCGATTTTTGTCGATAACATGATTTTTGCTTTCTTCCTCGGCATGTGCTCGTTCCTTGCCGTATCGAAGAATGTCAAAACGTCGTTCGGACTCGGATTGGCTGTCACATTCGTGCTCCTGGTCACCGTTCCCGTGGATTATATCCTGCAGACGCAGGTGCTCGGACCCGACTGCCTCGTCGAGGGTGTTGACTTGTCTTACCTGAGCTTCATCCTCTTTATCGCTGTCATTGCCGGTATCGTGCAACTGGTGGAGATGACCGTCGAGAAATACTCGCCGTCGCTCTATGCCGCACTGGGCATCTTCCTGCCTCTCATCGCGGTCAACTGTGCCATCATGGGTGCTTCGCTCTTCATGCAGCAGCGTATCAACCTCGACCCCTCCAACACGCAGTACATCGGTAGCATACTCGATGCGATCGTCTATGCGCTCGGCAGCGGCATCGGATGGACGCTGGCCATCGTGGCTATGGGCGCCATACGCGAAAAAATGCAGTACAGCGATGTGCCGGCACCGCTCAAGGGACTGGGCATCACCTTTATTACTGTAGGATTGATGGCGATGGCCATGATGTGTTTCTCAGGACTTAAAATTTAAAGGCGAATCATGATACAGTTTATTTTAACCAGTATAGGTGTATTTTTGGTGACCATCCTTCTCTTGGTTGTCATCCTTTTGGTGGCCAAGAAATATCTGTCACCCAGCGGTAATGTAAATATCGAAATCAATGGCGACAAGACCATTTCGGTGGCGCAGGGCAGCAGTCTGATGACCACGCTCAACGAGAATGGCATCTTCCTGCCTTCGGCATGCGGCGGTAAGGCTTCATGCGGACAGTGCAAGGTGCAGGTGCTGGAGGGTGGGGGAGAGATCCTCGACTCTGAGCGCCCCCACTTCACCCGCAAGGAGATCAAAGACCACTGGCGGCTGGGATGCCAGTGCAAGGTGAAGGGCGACCTGAAAATCAAGGTGCCCGAGAGCGTGCTCGGCGTGAAGGAGTGGGAGTGCACCGTCATCTCCAACAAGAATGTGTCGAGCTTTATCAAGGAGTTTATCGTGGCTCTGCCCCCGGGCGAGCACATGGACTTCGTGCCGGGGTCGTATGCGCAGATCAAAATCCCCGCTTACGACTGCATCGACTACGACAAGGACTTCGACAAGGAGGATATCGGACCCGACTACCTGCCGTCGTGGGAGAAGTTCAACATCTTCTCGCTCAAGGCCCACAACCCCGAAGATACCATCCGCGCCTACTCCATGGCCAACTATCCGGCCGAGGGCGACCGCATCACTCTGACCGTGCGTATCGCTACCACACCGTTCAAACCCAAACCCGAGGTGGGATTCCAGGATGTGCCCACGGGCATCGCCTCATCCTACATCTTCTCGCGCAAACCGGGCGACAAGGTAATCATGAGCGGCCCTTACGGCGACTTCCATCCCATCTTCGACTCTAAGAAAGAGATGATATGGGTGGGCGGCGGCGCCGGTATGGCTCCCCTGCGCGCACAGATCATGCACATGACCAAGACGCTCAATACACGCGACCGTGAGATGCATTTCTTCTACGGTGCACGTGCGCTGGTCGAGGCTTTCTTCGTCGAGGATTTCCTGGAACTGGAGAAGGAGTTCCCCAACTTCCACTTCCACCTCGCGTTAGACCGTCCTGACCCTGCAGCCGATGCCGCTGGCGTGAAATATACCGCAGGCTTCGTGCACCAGGTGATGTACGAGACGTATCTGAAAGACCACGAGGCTCCCGAAGACATCGAGTACTACATGTGCGGACCCGGCCCCATGTCGAAGGCCGTGCAGGGCATGCTCGACTCGCTCGGCGTCGATCCCGAAAGCATCATGTTCGATAACTTCGGATGAAATGAGGGTTGAGGGTTGAGGGTTTAGGGTTGAGGGTTTAGGGTTGAGGGTTTAGGGTTGAGGGTTTAGTGTTCTTACCCTGTTTAGAGCACATAACTATTCTCTCACCTCTCACCTCTCACCTCTCACCTCACACCTCACACCTCCCACCTCTAATAAAGAGCCCGGACGAAAAAATCGTCCGGGCTCTTTCATTCCTCCTGCCCCTTGCTCCCTGCTCCCTGCCCCCTTGAGAATCGGACATCCCTCCTGCCCCTTGCTCCCTGCCCCCAGAGATTACCAGATATTGTGCTTGATCTTCTCCACGTAAGCGTCAATCACGGCCACAGCCACGATATTCACAACATCGCGCACGCTGCTGCCGAAGTCGGTGAAGTGGATAGGCTTGTTCAGTCCCATCTGTATCGGACCGATAATCTCCACGTCGGTGTTCATGGCCTGAAGCATCTTGTACGACGAGCGGGCGCTGGTCAGGTTCGGGAATATCAGAGTGTTGACGTCCAGACCCTTCAGACGGGTGAAAGGATAGAGTGAGTCGCGCAATTCGCGGTCGAGGGCGAATCCGATCTGCATCTCGCCGTCAACCACCATGTCGGGGTACAACTGCTGGAGCTCGGCCACGGCCTTGCGCACCTTGCGCGAACCCTCTGAGGTGTCAGAGCCGAAGTTGGAATGGCTGATCATGGCGATATGGGGTTTCTCGTTGAAGAAACGCACCGCCTTGGAGCTCAACTTGGCCAGATCTACCAGTTCCTCGGTGTCGGGGTTGTTGTTGATGAGCGTGTCAGCGATATACAGCGGACCGCGCTGAGAGTTGATGATGTGCATGGTGCCGAAGTGCTTGTATTCGGGCTGGATGCCGATCACCTCGTTGGCCACCTTGATGGTGTTCGAGTATTTGGTGTAGAGACCGGTGATGAAGGCATCGGCCTCGCCCGTCTCAACCATCATCATGCCGAAGTAGTTGCGCTCAAACATCTTGTCGTTGGCCTCCTCAAAGGTGTAGCCGTCGCGCTTGCGCTTGTCGGTCAGGATACGGGCGAAACGCTCGCGGCGCTCGGCCTCGCGGTCGTGGCGCAGGTTGACAATCTCGATGCCGTCCAGACTCAGGTCCAGTTCCTGGGCCAACTTCTCGATGCGCTCGTCGTTGCCCAGCAGTATCGGCTTGCAGATGCCTTCGGCCTTGGCCTGCACGGCGGCCTTCAGCATGGTGGGGTGAATGCCCTCGGCAAACACCACGCGCTGCGGGTGGTGGCGGGCGGTGTCGTAGAGCTTCTGCGTGAGCTTGGTCTCCTGACCTAGCATCTCGCGCAGGCGGTTCTTATACTCGTCCCAGTTGTCAATGGTAGTGCGTGCCACACCGCTGTCGATGGCGGCCTTGGCCACGGCGGCCGACACCTCGGTGATGAGGCGGGGGTCAACGGGTTTCGGGATGAAGTACGAGGGACCGAACGTCAGGTTGTTCACATGATACACGTCGTTCACCACATCGGGCACGGGCTGCTTGGCCAGGTCGGCGATGGCCATCACGGCGGCCATCTTCATCTCTTCATTGATGGCGCGGGCATGCACGTCGAGGGCACCGCGGAAGATATAGGGGAACCCAATCACATTGTTGATCTGGTTGGGATAGTCGGAACGGCCCGTTGACATCAGCACGTCGGGGCGCGAGTCCATGGCATCCTCGTATGAAATCTCGGGCACCGGGTTGGCCAGTGCAAACACGATCGGGCTGGCGGCCATCGAGCGCACCATGTCTTTCGTGAGCACATTACCCTTCGACAGACCCACAAACACGTCGGCGTCTTTCACAGCCTCTTCCAGGGTGTGTATGTCAGTGCGGTCGGTGGCGAAGAAACGCTTCTGCTCGTTCAGGTTGTCGCGCTCTACCGAGATGACACCCTTTGAGTCGAGCATCACGATATTCTCTTTCTTGGCTCCAAGGGCCATATACAGCTTGGTGCACGAGATGGCAGCGGCACCGGCGCCGTTCACCACGATACGCACCTTCGTGATGTCCTTGCCGGCCACCTCGAGCGCGTTCTTCAGACCGGCGGCCGAGATGATGGCGGTGCCGTGCTGGTCGTCGTGCATCACAGGGATGTCGAGCGTCTTCTTCAGGCGCTCCTCGATATAGAAACATTCGGGTGCCTTGATGTCTTCGAGGTTGATGCCGCCGAAGGTGGGGGCGATGCGCTCCACCGCCTCGCAGAATTTCTCGGGGTCTTTCTCATCCACCTCGATGTCGAACACGTCGATGCCACCGTATATCTTAAACAGCAGTCCTTTACCCTCCATCACGGGTTTGCCGCTCATCGCGCCGATGTCGCCCAGACCCAGCACGGCGGTGCCGTTCGAGATCACCGCCACCAGGTTGCCTTTATCGGTGTATTTATATACGTCGTCGGCTTTCTCCTGTATCTCAAGGCAGGGGAAGGCCACGCCCGGTGAGTAGGCGAGCGACAAGTCGGTTTGTGTACGATAGGGTTTGGTGGGTTTCACTTCTATTTTACCGGGGCGTCCGCTCTGGTGGTATTGAAGTGCTGCTTCTTTGGATATTTTGACCATAAATGTATTGAATATAAGTTTTGCGGCTGCAAAATTACAAAATTATCGCCAAACCGCCATCTTTTCTGTCATTTTTTATGTTTTTCTGTCTGTTATCCGTCTGGTCGCTTCCGCTCTACACGTCGTCTATAATAAACGAAAGGATCGCGGTATGACGCTTTTTTCTCGTTTTTATTTTCTTTGTTGAAAATTTTTGCACTACCTTTGCAGTGCAAATAAGAGAATAATGGAGAAAAATATCACACCTACTGAATACAGACTGATACTACGAGAACGAATCCTACAGGTGGCCAGGGCTCTTTTCCGCGAACGAGGCGTTAAAGCGGTGAAGATGGACGACATCGCCCGTCAACTGTCTATCTCTAAACGCACACTCTATGAACTGTTCCAGAATAAGGAGGAACTGCTCTATGAATGTGTGAAAGCATATCATGAAGCCTCTGTGACACGCTTCAGGGAAGCGACAGAAAAAGGGAAAACGGTCATCGACATACTGGTTGACATCTATAAGCTGCAGATGGAGGAGTTCAGCCGCACCAAGCCCATCTTCTATATCGAAATCAACAAATACCCCGGGGTGCTGTCCTATCTCGAGAGACACCACGAAGACCAGAAAAACAAAGCCGTGGGCTTCCTGCGCATGGGGGCGGAACAGGGATATTTCCGCCCCGGCGTCAACTACGAGGTGTTGTCGCGCATAGCCAACGCTTCCATGGAATATGTCATGAAGAGCAAGATGTACAACGACTTCCCGCTTTCCGAGATATTCCGCAATGTGCAACTGATGTTCATCCGAGGCATCTGCACCGACAAAGGCCTGAAAATCCTTGACGAGAAGATAGCGGCGCTATAGCAGGAGCTGCCATGCCGGGCCTACAGGCGCTCTACCTGTTTCACACCCTTGACGGTGCGCAACTTTTTGATGAGCTGCTCCAGACGTGAGGTGTCGTCGAGCTGCACCACCAGGATGCCGCCAAACAGACCGTCGTGGCTGTCGATGCTGATGGAGCGCATCACAATCTTCTCTTCCTTGGAGATGATGCTTGTGATGTTGTTCACGATGCCGATGTCGTCGTTGCCCACCACACGCAGGGTGATGGAGTATTGCGACGACCCCTTGCCGCTCCACTTGGCTTTCACGATGCGGTAGCCGAAACGACGGCGAAGCTCAGGAGCGTTCGGACAGTCGGCTCGGTGTACCTTGATGCCGCCGCTGATGGTCACAAAACCGAAGATAGGGTCGCCGTAGATGGGGTGGCAGCATTTGGCCAACTGATAGTCGATGCCCTTCAGGTTGCGGTCTATCACCAGCACATCCTCGTTCTGACGCACCAGCGCCTCGTCGGGATTCTCGTAAGAGAACTCCTCGGCACTGCGTACCGCCCCCTGCTGTGGTTGGGCGGTTTTCTCATGCTGCAGCTCGATGTATTTCTCTATCACCTCGTTGGTGTCCAACTTCTCTTCGGCTATCTGGCGGTAGAAGTCGGAGGTCTCCTTGAATCCTAATTTCTTGATCAGGTGCGACATGGTGGCCTCTTCCATCTCCACCTTGCGGTTCTTCAGGCGGCGCTCCAGCATCTCCTTGGCATACAGGCCGTCTTTCACCTGTGTCTCTTTCAGCGCCAGACGTATCTTGGCCTTGGCACGCGACGACTTCACGATGCTCAGCCAGTCTTGCTTGGGTTTCTGGTTCGACGAAGTCAGCACTTCCACCTGGTCGCCGCTGCGCAGGGGCTCGCGCACTGGCACGATGCGGTTGTTGATCCTGCCTCCCACACATTGGTTGCCCACACGCGAGTGGATGCGGTAGGCGAAGTCGAGCACCGTAGATCCTTTGGGAAATTTCAACAGGTCGCCCTTGGGCGTGAACACAAACACCTCGTCTTCATACAGGTCCATCTTAAACTGGTCCATCAACTGCAGGTCGTCGTTGCTCTCCAAGGCGGCGCGGATGTTGTTGAGCCATTCGTCGAGATTGCTCTCGCCCTTCACGCCCTTGTAGCGCCAGTGGGCGGCCAGTCCGCGCTCGGCTATCTCGTCCATGCGCTCGGTGCGTATCTGCACCTCCACCCATTTGTTCTCCGGGCCCAGCACGGTGATGTGCAGACTCTCATAGCCGTTAGACTTGGGCACCGACAGCCAGTCGCGCAACCGCTTGGGGTTGGGCTGATACATATCGGTGATGATGGAGTAGGCTTGCCAGCATTGCATCTTCTCTTTCTCTAATGGCGCGTCGATGATAATGCGGATGGCAAAGAGGTCGAAGATGCCCTCAAAACCGCATTTCTGCTTCTTCATCTTCTGCCAGATGCTGTGGATGCTCTTGGTGCGGCCCTTCATGTGGAATTTGAGGCCGGCCTCGCTGAGCTTCTGCTCTATGGGACCGATAAACCGTTCGATATAGGCATCGCGCGAGCGTTTGGTGGCATTGAGCTTGTCCTTGATCATATAATAGGCATCGTGCTCCATGTATTTCAAACTCAAATCCTCCAGTTCGCTCTTCAGCTTGTACAGACCTAACTTGTGGGCCAGGGGGGCATAGAGGTACGACGACTCCTCCGACACTTTTTGCTTGGCCTCCACCGCCTCGGTATCGCGTATCTGCCGCATCAGGTTCACACGGTCGGCTATCATGATCAGGATGACACGCATATCCTCGGCAAAGGAGAGCAGCAGGTTGCGGTAGTTCTCGCTGCTGATGATGGGTGTCTTCTGATAAAGGTCAGACACGCGTACCAAGCCTCTGATAATCTGCGCTACGCTGGCTCCGTAGGCATCGGTCATCTCTTTCTCGCTGATCGACTGGTGCGCGGCGCAGGCATAGAGCAGGATGGCGATGACGCCATCGTGCTTCAGCCCTGTCTCTTCCACGGCGATGACGGCTGTCTGCAAGCCGAAGACCAACGGGTTGAGACCGAACACGTCGCGGCCTACGTGACCTTGCTCGATGGCTGTGTCGAAATGCGACAGGATGTTGCTCTCGTCTTCTTCGCTGAACGAGTCGCCTAATAACTGGTGTAATTGTCCCAAGGCTTCTGCCATTTGGGTGCGTTCGGTGTCTGTATATATCAGTTGAGCCATTGTTTTGTTGTCTTTTGTGGGGTTGGCGGCCCTTGATAGGGCTGAAAAAAGAAAAATATTTTTGCAAAGGTACAATTTTTTTGGCAATTCGTCTTTCATTTAGGAAAAATGATGTAATTTTGTGACAAAATACCATAAAACCATTATAAACCCATCAAATTACTATGCTTTCACAAAACGATCTTAAACAGATTGCTGCCAAAGGTATCACTGAGGAGCAAATCAATGTACAGTTAGAAGAATTTAAAACGGGATTCCCTTTCTTGAAATTGGAAGCTGCCGCCGCAGTCGATAACGGTATCATCGCGCCTGACGAGCAGGAGAAAGAGCAGATGATTGCCGCTTGGAATGCGTACAAGGCCGACGGGAAGAAAATTGTCAAATTCGTGCCCGCTTCCGGTGCTGCCAGCCGTATGTTCAAAGACATGTTCGCTTTCCTCTCGGCTGATTATGACGTGCCTACGACCGACTTTGAAAAGAAATATTTTGACAATATCACACGTTTCGCTTTCTATGGTGAACTCAACGACGCTTGCGTGAAAAACGAGGGCAAGGATATTCCCGCACTCATCGCCGAAGGCAACTATAAAGCGGTGGTCGCTAATATGCTCGAAGCCAAGGGGCTCAACTACGGCCAACTGCCGAAGGGCATGCTGCTCTTCCACCAGTATCCCGAAGGCCCGCGCACACCCATGGAGGAGCACCTCGTAGAGGGGGCGCTCTATGCAGCCAGCAACGGCGAGGCCAATGTGCATTTCACTGTGAGCCACGAGCACTTAGACTTCTTTGAGAAGAAAGTGGCCGACAAGAAAGATATCTATGCCGGCAAATATGGCGTGAAATACAATATCTCGTTCTCTGAGCAGAAGCCCAGCACCGACACCGTGGCTGCCAATGCTGATAACACGCCGTTCAGAAACGACGACGGTTCGCTGCTCTTCCGTCCGGGCGGCCATGGCGCTTTGATCGAAAACCTGAATGAGATTGATGCCGATGTGGTGTTTATCAAGAATATTGACAATGTGGTGCCCGACAGACTGAAACAGGAGACCGTTGATTATAAGCAGGTCATCGCCGGCATCCTCGTGACACTGCAGAAAAAGGCGTTCGCTTATCTGGAGAAATTAGACTCCGGCGCCTATTCGCACGACGACCTGGTCGAGATGGTGCGCTTCGTGCAGCGTGACCTCTGCTGCCGCAAGGCCGACATCAAAGAGCTGGAGGATGCCGAGCTGGTCATCTACCTGCGCAAGAAGTTGAACCGCCCCATGCGTGTCTGCGGCGTGGTGAAGAATGTGGGCGAGCCCGGCGGCGGTCCGTTCCTCACCTACAATCAGGATGGCACGGTCAGTCTGCAGATTCTTGAAAGCAGCCAGATAGACAAGAGCAACGCCGAATATCAGAAGATGTTCACCGAGGGCACTCACTTCAATCCCGTTGACCTCGTCTGCGCTGTCAAAGACTATAAGGGACAGCCGTTTGACCTGCCCAAGTATGTGGATAAATCCACCGGGTTCATCAGCAGCAAGAGCAAGGGCGGCAAAGAACTGAAGGCACTCGAGTTGCCCGGCCTGTGGAATGGTGCCATGAGTGATTGGAGTACTGTGTTTGTTGAGGTGCCTCTCGCCACCTTCAATCCCGTGAAGACGGTCAACGACCTGCTCCGCGAGCAACATCAGTAATGCTTCATAGTGACAGAAGAAGATAGGAGGTGATAGAAGGTCGCGTAGTCGTCTTCTATCTTCTCCTGTTTTCCTCTGTTTTCCTCTGTTTTCCTTTATCTTATTCTATCTTTATCTTATCTATATTTATCTTTTTTATTTCTTCTTTCTCCCTTTCTTATTTTCTTCAACCTCCCCCTGCTCCATCCCTTTTTTTACTTTTTTACTTTTTTACTTTTTTACTTTCCTATGGGTCCCTTAGTCGAGAAACGTTATCTTCTTACATTTATACTTATCACGTCGCTTTTTGCGCTGTGGGGTTTTGCCAACGACATCACCAATCCCATGGTGGCGGCTTTCCAAACGTTAATGGAGTTGCCTGCGTCGCAGGCATCACTGGTGCAGTTCGCATTCTATGGCGGATATGCCACCATGGCAGTGCCCGCTGCTCTCTTCATACGCAAGTACAGTTATAAAAAAGGCATCTTGCTCGGACTGGCGCTCTATGCCACGGGAGCATTCTTGTTTATTCCTGCTGCCGCGCAACAGAGTTTTACGTTTTTCTGTTTCTCGCTGTATATCTTAACTTTCGGACTGGCCTTCCTTGAGACGACGGCCAACCCCTTTATCCTCTCGCTCGGGGCGAAGGAGACTTCTACGCGCAGACTCAATCTGGCTCAGGCGTTCAACCCCATGGGCTCGCTCTGTGGCATGGCGGTCGCCTCGTTTATCGTGCTGCCGCAGCTGATCTCCGACCGGCGCGACGCGGCGGGAGAGATTGTTTTCGGTTCTCTCTCCGAGGCCGAGAAGGCTGGCATACGTGTGCACGACTTGGCGGTGATTCGCGACCCTTACGTCGCTATCGGATTGGTGGTTCTTCTCGTCTTTGTTATTATCGCTGTGACGAAGATGCCCAAGACGCAGGCCGAGCAAGTGGTGGGTGAGCGCCATACGGCCAGGACCACGTTGAGCAACCTGTGGCACAATACCATCTATCGCGAGGGTGTGATGGCTCAGATGTTTTATGTGGCGGCGCAGATCATGACCTGGACGTTTATCATCCAGTATGCCGACAACCTCGGTATCAACAAGGCCACCGCCCAGAAATATAATATCATAGCCATGGCGATGTTCCTTTGCAGCCGTTTTATCAGCACGTTCCTCATGCGCTATGTCAACCAGCGCAAACTGCTTGCCATCTTCGGCGTCGGGGCTGCCTTGTGCTCAGCCGGGGCTATCCTCATCGTGGGCTATGCCGGTCTTTATTGCCTGATGGGCATCAGTTTCTTCATGTCGCTCATGTTCCCCACCATCTACGGCATCGCCCTTGAGAATGTTGACAGTCAGGACACCTCGCTCGGTGCCGCGTTCCTGGTCATGGCCATCGTCGGCGGTGCTCTCATGCCGCCGCTCCAGGGGCTCATCATCGACCAGAATGTCATCTTCGGCCATCCCGCCGTCAATGTGTCGTTCATCCTCCCCTTCATCTGCTTCCTCGTCATCATTCTATACGGCTACCGCAGCTACAGGGCAGGAAAAGTGAGTTAAATCCTATCTGTTGTGGGAAATAAAAAAGAGAGTTACATCGTAACTCTCTTTTTTGTACGCCTGCAGGGGTTCGAACCCTGGACACCCTGATTAAGAGTCAGGTGCTCTACCAACTGAGCTACAAGCGCAACTTTTCAAAGAAGCAATCCGGTGTCGTTCCTGAATTGCGAGTGCAAAGGTACGCCATTTTTCTGAACCCACCAAATATTTTCACTGTTTTTTCTGCTTTTCTTGCTGAAAAAATGAAAAACACACCGTTTTCACTCGTATTTATGAGTTATCCATGCCTGTTGATGCTCATCGGAAGTGGCTTCGCAGGCGAAAATATGAAAAAAGCAACGGATTTCACCAATCAAACGAATGATTTCGTTTCATCCATGAAATCCGTTGTTCTGTATTCCTATTTCAGAGTATCCACACTCCAAACGATATTTAACATTTCACCACGGGGTTGTTTTTATATCCCATTTTCATAGTAACCACTCCCTCCCCTCGGGGAGGGTCGGGGAGGGGGCTTCTGGGAGGGGGCTCCAGTGGGGGCTTTTAATGTATCAACTCCACCGACCGCTTCAGGAAGGCGTCAAGGGCGGCTCCCTTCAGCATGCCGTTCTGCAACAAAGCCAGGTCGATGAGCTGGTGCACGATGGCATTGTCTTTCGAATGCTCGCCGATCACCTGTTTCTTCTTGTCTTTTTGTTCGTTGATGGCCTTCTCGGTGTTGTTGATGTCGTCTTTCTCTGTCTGGGTCACTTCCTCGGGCTTCTTCTTGTCGCGCTCCTGCCGCAGCACCGCCAAGCGGGCTTCCTGACCGCGGATCTCTGCCAAGATAGGCTTCAGCTCCTCCTCGGTGGCGGCGTTGGTGTCGCTCAGCACCTTCTTCATCAACGGGTGGTCGCTGTTGAGCACCATGCTGAACATATCGGGCATCTGGGCATAGAAGGCCATGCCGCTTTGGAACCGGCTCATGTCTTTCATACGGCGCATGTATTCGCTTTGGGTGATGACCACGGGCTGTGACGTCTCGCCCAAGGCCTGCACCTCGACGTGAAACTCGGCTTTGTCAAGATGAGGCAGTTGTGAACGGAAAGCCTCTGACAAATTGTCACTGTCAGTTTCGCTCAACTCATTCTTGGGGGCGTCTTCTTTCTGAATCAGACGGTCGATGATGTCGCCGTCCACACGTGTGAAACGGCTCTTCTCCATCTTCTGCTCCAGCATCGAGGCCACAGGCACGTCCAGGTCGCCGTCCATCAGCAGTACGTTGTAGCCTTTGGCCTTGGCAGCCTCCACATAGCTGTATTGGTCATCTACGTTGTTGGCATACAAGTAGATCAACTGGTCGTTCTTGTCGGTCTGGTTGTCTTTGATGAGTGTCTTATACTCCTCGTAGGTGTAGTACTTGCCCTCGGTGTCTTTGAGCAGGGCAAAGTCCTTGGCACGGTCGTAGAAGTCTTCCTGTGACAGCATGCCGTAGTGGATGAAAATCTTCAGGTCGTCCCATTTGCCCTCGTAGTCCTTACGGTTCTCGTTGAAGATGCTCTTCAGGCGGTCGGCCACCTTCTTCGTGATATAGGTGGAGATCTTCTTCACGTTGGCATCGCTTTGCAGATACGAGCGGCTCACGTTCAGGGGGATGTCGGGCGAGTCGATCACACCATGCAGCAGGGTGAGGAACTCAGGCACGATGCCTTCCACCTGGTCGGTGACAAACACTTGGTTGCAATACAACTGTATCTTGTTGCGCTGCAACTCGATGTTCGACTTGATGCGCGGGAAGTAAAGGATACCCGTCAGGTTGAAGGGGAAGTCAACATTCAGGTGAATCCAGAACAGCGGCTCGTCCTGCATCGGGTAGAGCGTGCGGTAGAACTCTTTGTAGTCTTCGTCTTTCAGCGTGCTCGGGGCTTTCGTCCACAGCGGCTCCACATTATTTATAATATTGTCTTCGTCGGTGTCAACCTGCTTGCCGTCTTTCCATTCCGTCTTCTTGCCAAAGGCCACGGGCACGGCCATAAACTTGCAGTATTTGTTGAGCAGGTCTTGTATCTTCTGCTTCTCGAGAAATTCCTTGCAGTCGTCGTCGATATACAGGATGATGTCGCTGCCCCGGTCGGCTTTCTCGGTCTCGTCTATCTCGAATGCCGGACTGCCGTCGCAACTCCATTTCACGGCTTGGGCACCCTCCTGATAGCTCTTGGTCACGATTTCCACCTTTTTGCTCACCATGAAGGCGCTGTAGAATCCCAGTCCGAAATGTCCGATGATGGCATTGGCGTTGTCTTTGTATTTCTCAAGGAAGTCGTTCACGCCCGAGAAGGCTATCTGGTTGATGTATTTGTCTATCTCCTCTGCCGTCATGCCGATACCACGGTCGCTGATGGTCAGGGTGCCCTTGTCGGTGTCTAACGACACCCTCACGGTCAGGTCGCCCAGCTCGCCTTTGAACTCACCGCGCTCGGCCAGTGTCTTCAGTTTCTGGGTGGCATCGACGGCGTTAGACACCATCTCGCGGAGGAATATCTCATGGTCGGAATATAAGAACTTTTTGATGACGGGGAAGATGTTCTCGGTTGTAACCCCGATGTTACCTTTTTGCATAATATGATGATTTTTAAAAATTCTGCCCCCTTGTCTGCAAAATGTGTGCCAAACAACTACATGATACTTCTCTGTTGGAAATCGTCTGTTTCACCCCGCATTTTTTATGCAAATAGTGGCAAATATTATCCAATCTGTTTCATTTGTGTTTTTTTTAGTTTTTTTATGATGGCCGAATGATAAAAATATTGTATCTTTGCGTTCGAATCGAGATAATCAAGCACATACGTGTGATATGAATGAGAAGAACTCAAGTAATTCCTTGATAGCACAATACTATCGGCAGCATTTTGAGGAATTAAAGGCATTCGCCAGCAAGCGTCTCGGCTATGCGGATATGGCCGAGGATATGGTGCAAAATGTCTTTCTGCGCTTGTTGTCTTCTGACAAGATGATATCAAAAGTCACTCTTCCATGTCTGGTCTATACCATCATGCGTAACTTGATCTTTGACCATTGGCGGCGCAAGCATTCGTACGACGAGTATGAGCATTATATACAGCGGCGCGACGCCGACAAGGCGGTGGAGCCGGAGTCGGTATATTCGGCCGTCGAGATAAACGAGATGCTTGAGAAAGGGATGGAAAGACTCTCTGAGCGGCAGCGCACTGTGTATCAGCTCCATGTCTATGACGGCATGAAGGTGTCTGACATCAGCCAGACGCTGCACTTGAATTACAAATGTGTGGAGAACAGGTTGGGGCAGGCGAGGAAGGAGATGCGTACATATATGCGAAGAATGCTCGCATAAGGCATTCCTGAAAGGATTAAGCAGATTTGTTCTGTTTAACACTTTCAATAGGTTGTTTTTTTTTATTACTGTCCGCTAAACATTTCCCTTGTGAAAAAATTTAGGGCTGATACCT
>CAMVAT010000024.1 GCA_947165505.1 uncultured Prevotellaceae bacterium
CCTCATAGTCATTGGTGTCGCCGGTGTAGTGGGGCTTCTGGCGGGTGGAGTTGGCACCGTAGTAGAACGGGTCTTCTATCTGTTCCATGATGTATTTCCGCACGCTCTCCACCGTCGCCTGGGGACCCGATATGGGATAGTCCATCTCAATCTTCACGCGCAGGTCGCCCGTGTCATCAGTCTTGAGGACTTTCACTTCTTTGTATTTCAGCCGTTCCGCATTCGTCACCGTCACCGCGTCGGTGATGTCGGCCGACTTGTCCATCGTGATGTCAGCACTGTCTGCATCGGTGTTGTCGGCAGCTTTGTTCGCCATCTCACCAACCATATCGTTGATGGTGTTGCCAACAGTCGCATTATTCTGTTTCTGGCATCCTGCCAGTGTCAGGCACGTCACTGTCAGTGCCATGACGGTGTGAGTAAGTGTTTTCATATTTTATGTGAGTTGATTCTTTTTGCGTGTGCCTTATTTGCATGCTTCCACCTGATATCCCGCCTGTCGCAGCAGGTTGAGCACCCCTTTCTCGCCGGGCAGATGTCCTGCTCCTACGACAAACAGCGTGGATTTCGCCTGCATGATGGCCGGCATCTGAACCATCCAGTTGGCATTGCGCCCGCTGATGAGCTGTTCTTCCTCATCTGAAGTGTTGTCGCAGTCGTTGTCCATTTTCATATCCATGGCATTCTTCACCCCCTCCAAGTCTTGGGCGAAATAGCTCTTGATGATGCTGTCAGTCATCATGTCGTCGAAATCAGAGTGGTCAACCAGGCAGAGCAGCAGTTGCTTCTGCCGTTCCATCGACTTGCCTTGATAGAGCACGTTCATCTGCAAAGAGAGTGATTCCAGTCCGCCCGTCATTTTCCCGCTTTTCTGCGCATCACGTTGCAGAGAGATATCCAGCACGTTGGAAACGTCTATCTGTCCTGTTTTCATGACACAGTTGAGCAATTCAAATTGAGTGGTCAGTCCGATGGGTGTCATTCTCTCAGCTTGTTGCATCAAGATGGAGGCGGTAAAACCGAATTTCTTCTGGGTGTAATCCTTCACCCGTTTCATCTCGTCGGGAGTCAGTATCTGACTGAGTTTCATTCCTTCGGGCAGTAGCATGGCTTGTTGCACCAGCGCCGTGCTGTCAGGATTCAGCAAGGCGTTGATTTCAAGTTCGCCATACACCTGTTCGCACTGCTCCTGTACGGTGCGGAGACCGGGGATGGAGTCGGCGAACGAAGCGGGTGCCAGGTGGTATGTGCCCACGATGTATGAGGGCCGTTGCAGTCCGTTGCCGCTGATGCGGTAGAGCAGCTGGGCGTGGGTCGCTGCGGAAAAACACGTGAATAGCAATGCGAATAAAAAGTTTCTCATATTTGCGATGGTGTTAGTCTGTTTTATTTCGACAAAGATAATACTTTTTTCCCAATAAAAGGATAATTCTGTAAAAAATATTGTTGCAGGTATTCCAAAACGATGAAATCAACGAAAATACGCTGCTTTGTGCGTTTATGTCATTTTTCTTTCGTACTTTTGCACCTTAAATTATAGAGTTACTGAGAGTAAATGAGATATGCTGTGATTGGAACAGGCGCCATCGGCGGATATTACGGGTCGAAGTTGGCGCATGCGGGGCAGGAGGTGCACTTCCTGTTGCACCGCGACTATGAATATGTGAAACAAAACGGACTGGCCGTGGATTCGTGCGACGGGTCGTTCTGTCTGCCTCGGGTGAATGCCTATCGGTCGGCTGCCGACATGCCGCAGTGCGACGTGGTGCTGGTGGGCTTGAAAACCATCAACAACCACCTGTTGCAGTCGCTGCTGCCGCCCTTGTTGCACAGTCGCACCCTAGTGGTGCTCATCCAGAACGGCATCGGCGTGGAGGAGGATGTGCAGCGGATGCTGCCCGGTGTGTGGATAGCCGCCGGCCTGGCCTTCATCTGCAGTGCCAAGACCGAGCCCGGGCGTATCTCGCACCAGTGCTACGGCAGCATCAATATCGGCAACTACTCCTGTGCCGACCCGGCCCTCGTCACGTCGCTCATCGGCGAACTGCAACAGGCGGGCATCGAGGCTGCCGAGGTGGAATACCATGAGGCACGTTGGCGCAAGGCCGTGTGGAATATGCCCTTCAATGGCATGACTGTGGCACTTCATACACAGACCGACCTGCTGCTGAAACATCCCGCCACCGAACAACTGATCTACGACCAGATGATGGAAGTGATCCATGCGGCGCAGGCCTGCGGCGTCAAGACACTCGACTCTTCGTTTGCCGACAAGATGATGTCCATGACGCGCTCGATGGTGCCTTATTCGCCCAGTATGAGGCTCGACTACGACTTCCACCGTCCCATGGAGATACATTACATCTACTCGCGCCCTATCGAGATAGCTGCCCAGGCAGGATGCCCCATGCCGAAACTGGCGATGCTCGAGGCGGAACTGAGATTCTTGGAGGGTTGAGGGCTTAGGGTTTAGTGTTCATACACGGTTTCGTACTCTCAGGCATTTATAAAGAAAGGCACCGTAATCGCCATTGAATAATACAAACAAGATATGATGAACATCAAAAACATGCAAACATTGGTGGCCGCCCTCTTCATGGCCGCCACCACTACCGCCCAAACCGGCAATGGAGGCATCTCGCACGAGATGCTGCGGCAGATAGAGCAGTCGCAGGGCGCAGGCAGCGTCAATAAGGCGCTCTTCAATGCCATCGCCGCCAACTCCATCGACAACCTGGCCAAAAACTTCGGCAACCAAGGCGAACTGGACACTTATTTCTCTACCGAGACGAAAAAACAGTCCATCCACGACCAGAAGAGCAGCGGACGCTGCTGGCTCTTCAGCGGCCTCAACGTGCTGCGCTCTGACTTCGCCCTGCGCTCCGACTCGCTCACCGTGGAGTATTCGCAGGCCTATCTCTTCTTCTACGACCAGCTGGAGAAGGCCAACCTGATGCTGCAAGGCGTCATCGACACCGCCAAGAAACCGATGGACGATGTGCGCGTGCAGTTCTTCTTCAAATCGCCCATCGGCGACGGCGGCACCTTCTGCGGCGTGGCCGACCTGGCCGAGAAATACGGGCTGGTGCCCATGAGCGTGATGCCCGAGTCGTATAGCGCAGAGAACACGTCGCGCCTGGCTACCATCATCAAGTCGAAGTTGCGCGAGTTCGGACTGGAACTGCGAGGGATGGTGGCAGGCGGCAAGAAAGCGGCAGCCATCCAAGCCCGCAAGACCGAGATGCTCGGCACCATCTACCACATCCTCGCCATCACGCTGGGCGAGCCCGTCAAGGAGTTCACCTACGCGTTCAAAGACAAGAATGGCAAGCAGCAGACCGAGCCGAAACGATACACCCCGATGACTTTTTATCAGGAGACGGTGGGTGGCCCGCTCAATGGCACTTTCATCATGGCCATGAACGACCCTCGGCGCCCTTATTACAAGACCTACGAGGTGGAGTACGACCGCCATACCTACGACGGTCACAACTGGAAATACATCAACCTGCCCATGGAAGATATTGAGCGGATGGCCATCGCCTGCCTGAAAGACGGACATAAGATGTATTCATCGTACGACGTGGGCAAGCAGTTTGACCGTAAGCGCGGATTGCTCGACCTGGGCAACTACGACTACGAGTCGCTCTTCGGCACCACCTTCACCATGAACAAGGCGCAGCGCATCGAGACCTTCGACAGCGGTTCGACCCATGCCATGACACTCACCGCCGTGGATCTGGATGAGAACGGCAACGCCAAGAAATGGAAGGTGGAGAACTCATGGGGGCCGAGTTACGGTCAGGCGGGGTGTCTCATCATGACCGCTCCGTGGTTCAGGGAGTATATGTTCCGCTTGGTGGTCAACAAGAAATACGTGCCCGCCGACATCCTTGAGATGGAGAAACAGAAGCCTGTGATGGTGATGCCCGAAGACCCGCTCTTCTTGGAGGATAAGTGAATCAAGGGGACAAGTGGGTGTGTCATATTAAATAGACAACGGATTTCACGGATTTCACAGATTTGCAACTTGCTGATTATCAACAATTACATAAATCCGTGAAATCCGTGAAATCCGTTGTTGAAGAGAAATCCAAGTGTTTTGACACACCCTCCGGAGTAGTTAAGTAGTTGTTTTAATATCCCGGATTCTGCCGGTTGCCCTCGTCGAGCGACAGGGCGCTTCCGGGGATGGGGAAGACGATGGTGTGGCGGTCGGCCTCGCCCGGAGCCTGCGGGCGCTGGTCGTAGGGCCGGTGAAACTGGTCGAAGCGTATCAGGTCTTGTCGGCGCCATCCCTCCCATGCCAGTTCTATCAACCGCTCGTCGAGGATATTCTCGAGCGTGCACTCCCTGGGTGTGGCGTGCGCGCGATTGCGTATCAGGTTGAAGTAGTACGACCCGTCCATGCCGTGGCGCTCCATCGCTTCGGCCTGCATCAGCACCACGTCGCCCAGGCGGAACAGCACGATGTCGTTGTCTTGCAGCTGTCCGTCGTTGAGCGCCGTCAAGTCGTCTTCATATTTCTTCATCCTTGCCCCGCCCGTCTTCTCGAAGGGTGTGCCCGTGAGGTCGAGCTGCACCCCAAACGGCGCATATTCCAGGGGGGTTCCGTCGTCGAGCAGCACTTCTTGGTTGTTTACATACACCTCGCCCGAGTAATAGTTGCCCCAGTAGCGCGGGTCGATGTCGTCAGTGCCGTATCCGTGTGTCTTCACCGCTTTGATGGTGGCGCAGGTGCCGTTTTCGGACGCCATTCCCATGGCACCGGCATGGTTGTTGTGGCGTGAGCGGAACAGGTTTTTGAAGATGTTGGTATAGAGCGACTTATCCATCGGGATGGTGAAGATATTCTCTACAGAGTTGGAGTTGTGCACGGCGAAGTTGCTAAATACGTCTTCTTCGAGAGAATATCCTACATCATGCACTTTCTGACACCAATACAGGCATGCCTCCCATGCGTTCACCTTGGCGTCGTCGGTGATGCTGAGCATGATCTGGGTGCCGTCGGGGCGTATGTCGTCGGTCCACACGTCGTCGGTCCACACCTCTGCGTTGAGAGCCATCTTGGCCAGCACGAAATAGGCTACGGGCTGTGTCATCCGTCCGTAGTATTCTCCTTTCACATTACTTCTCTCGTATGCCAGGTAGGGCAGTTGCATACGCAGCTCGTCGTAGAGCGTGTAGAACAGCTGGCTGCGCTCCAGCTGGCGCATCTGTCCGGTGATGTCGGTCGAGGTGATATACGGCACGCGGCCGTAGAGGTCGAGCAGATAGACGTAGAACATCGCACGCAGGGCGCGCACCTCGGCGGTCAGGTTGTTGTATTGGCTGTCGTCGAGCAGGTGTTTGTACGTGTCGAGTCGTTCGAGCGACTGGTTGCAGAGCACGATCACCTTGTAGAGGTATTTCCATGTGTCGTCAGAGATAGAGAACCCGGCATCCCAAGTGTGCAAGTACAGTTGTTGCCACTGTCCGCCGTCGTACCAGTCGGCGCCTCGTGTGGGCAGCATGGCCTCGTCCGACGAGAAGGTATTCAGGTCATACACACCGCGCGAAGTGCCTTGCAGCCCCTGGCTGTCGTCGTGGCCGCCGATATAGTTATAGAGCGCGGCCACGGTGTTCAAATACAGGTTGCCGGCGTCGGTAAACACACGGTCTTCGCTCAGTTGGTCGCGCGGATGTTCGTCGAGGCAGCTGCTGCACAAGGCCAGTGCTGCCATCATCATGATATATTTCGGTAGATGTCTCATCGGGGTTGAGGTTTGAGGTTTGAGATTTGAGTGTTTAGTGTTGAGTGTTTAGTGTTTAGTGTTCTTGCACCTTATTTTTACTTTTATACTTTTTTACTTATTAGTGTTCTAACACCTTATTTTTACTTTTTTACTTTTTTACTTTTTTACTTTTTCAATGGCTTTTTTACTTATTAGAAATGCACACTTACTCCGACGCTGTAGGTGCGGTAGGGCGGATACGAGCGTTTGTCGTCGATGCCGAGGGTGTTGCCCACGGCGAAGCTGTTGATCATCGGTGTCAGACCGCTGTAGCTGGTGATGGTGGCCAGGTTGTTCACGCTCAGCGAGAGTCGCAGCGCGCTGACATAACGTGTCTTCTTCAGCGGCACGTTCCATCCTACGGTCAGGTAGTCGATGTTGAGGTAGTCGCCGCTTTCGAGCCAGTAGTCGCTCACCTCCTGGTCGTAGATGTTACGTTTGGGAGCCTCCTCCATCACGTTGTAGCTGGGGAACGACCCCATGTTCATGTAGGTGAGCGCCGTGCCGTTGAAAATCTTGTGTCCGAAGGCACCGTTCATCTGCACGGAGATGTCAAACGACTTGTATCTGAAACTGATGTTCGAGCCCAGGGTCATCTTGGGCGTGGCCTGTCCGGCGATGTAGCGGTCGTTGCTGTCGCCGGTGCCGTCGCCGTTCAGGTCTTCCAGTTCGTAGTAATAGGTGCCGTCGCCGTAGTCTTTCACGCCGGTGCAGTGTGGCAGGTAGAACACGCCCAGCGGTTGGCCGATGATACGATATACGATGTCGCGGTTGCTGCCGTGGAATCCTGCGCCGTTGAGCTGGCCGATGGCCGATGTGTTGCCCGCCGACACGTAGAATCCCTGGTAGTCGCCCGAGAGTGAGATGAGCTTATTCTTTTGGAACGACATGTTTAGGTTGATGTTCAGTTGCATGTCGGGCTTTTCGATGGGTGTCACGCCCAGTCCGATCTCAAAACCGCTGTTGCTCATCGAGCCCAGGTTGGCCAGCAGCTTGTCGTAGGCGAAGGGCGGCACGCTCACATCGTATAGGTAGAGCATGTCTTTCGTCTTCGAGTAGTAGTATTCGGCGGTCATCACCAGTCGGTTGTGCCACAGTCCCAGGTCCATGCCGATGTTGAACGATGTGCGCGTCTCCCATTTCAGGTCGGGGTTGGCGTTCTTCAGGTAGCCTAAGGCCACGGCGGTGGTGCCATATACGGGCACCACGCCGGTGGGTTCCATCAGCTGCAGCGAGTTGTATGAGTCGATGCCGCCCAGGTTGCCCGAGCGTCCGGAGCCGGAGCGCAGTTTGAGTTGGCTGATGAAGGTAGCGTCTTTCATGAATTCCTCTTTGGTGATGTCCCATTCTACCGACACCGAGGGGAAGAATCCCCAGCGGTTGTTGTCGCCCACCATCGACGATCCGTCGGTGCGTGCCGTCAGGTTGAGTGTGTATCTGTCTAAGAGCGTGTATTTCACGCTTCCCATCCACGAGGCCAGCACGGGTTTCTCCCAGTCAGACCCTGTGCCTCCGTATGGCCGCAGCGACCCCGCCTTCAGGTTGTCGTAGCCGAACTCGTTGGTGGTGAATCCTTTCACGGTGGTGTAGAATCCCGAGCGGTGGCTCTCCTGGTATTCCCACAGGGCGGTGGCATCTAAGTGGTGGATGCCCCACGTGTGGCGGTAGTTGAGCATCACGTTGCCCAGCCAGTCCTCCGTCTTTCGCTCGCCCCGGTAGGCCTGTCCCTGCGCCCATACCCATGTGGGCAGGTATTGCATGTTTTCTGTCGAGTTGAACGAGTATGAGCCGAAGAGCGACAGCTTGAGGTCTTTCAGCAGGTCGAATTCAAACTTGATGTGCGTGTTGAAGCTCAGGCTTTTCTCGTGGTCTTTCTCTTGCAGCAGAGCCAGGGGGTTGCTGATTTGCGAGGCCGAAGAGTTTTTCTGCCAGTTGCCCAGTTCGTCGGGGTGGTTGGGGTAAGTGGGGTTTTGCGATGCCGCCGAGTAGAAGAGCGTCTGCTGGTCGAAGATATATTTGTTTTTCTGTGAGGAGCCGAACACGCCGAGGTCTATTTTCATCTTATTGTCGAAGGCCCGCTGTGTCAGGTCGAGTTTCGCCACGAAGTTGCTGTATTCGTTGCTGCGTATCACCGTGTTGTTGTCCATCAGTCCGATGGATGCGCGGTAGTTCGACGTCTCTGTGCCCCCGCTGAAGGCGATATGGTGGTTGTGTATGATGCCCGTGCGTGTGAGTTCGCCGGGGAAGTCGGTGTCTGAGCCGCCGTCTATATAGCTGAGTCCCAGCTCGCGTGCCAGCGAGGCGTAGGCATAGCGGTCGAGCATCTCCATGTTCTTATACACCGCTTGGAATCCGACGTTGCCGTCGTATGAGATGTGGAATTTGCCGCCGTGCCCTTTTTTCGTTGTCACCTGTATCACGCCCGAAGCGCCGCGCGACCCGTACTGCGCCGTCTCGGCGGCGTTTTTCAGGATGGCGAAGCTCTCGATGTCGGCCGGGTAGATGTTGGAGAGCACGGCCAGGTCGGACGATACACCGTCGATGATGACCAGCGGGTCGTTGCCGCCGGTGAGCGACGTGGTGCCTCGCACGCGCACGCTCGAGAGCATCGCCATGCGGTCGGCGCCGCTCGATGTCACGTTCACGCCGGCCGCTTTACCGCTCAGTGCTGTGATCGAGTTGACCACCAGTCCTTTGTTCATCCGTTCTTCGGTCACCTTATCTACCGAACCGGTTTGGAAGAGTGCTTGATTGTCGGTGCTGTCGTTGAGTATCGCCGCGGTGAGGCTGTTTTGTGCGAATGTAGCGTGTGCGATGCCGACAGCGGCGAGTAGTGTCAGGATATGTTTCATGTGTGGTTGATAGTATTTGTACGCAAAGGTAGGATTATTTTTTGATATACGCCACAACTCGCCGGTTTTTTTCTTTCGCATTGCGACACGCCCCTGCTTTTTGCGACAAAACAAGGCATTGGGTGGGGGGCTGTCACAAGAGGGGCGGCAATTTGTGCCTTGATGTGGCAAAATGCGGTATATGGTGGCGAAAAAGGTACAGTTTGAAAAATAATTAGGCTTAAAATTTTGTAATATAAAAAAAAAGTCATATTTTTGCAGTCGTGTAAGGGGAATGCCCGCACGCAATTTATTGAAAATTAGAAGCGTTATGCTTTTCTTGTCACTGGAAATCTGGTAAATTTCAACAAGTAAACAAGAGATAGCATAGTGATTCTCACGTTATTGGCGTGGGCTATGTTCACTATTACTCTTTTGTTTACGGGTTTTACCAGGACCTCCAGTGCGAGAGTAACGAGCAGACCACGCTATTTTGTTTTTTGTTGATTATGGCAAGAGTAAACTTCAACACAAGAGACGAACTGGTATCTATCGATCTCGATTTGTTTGCAGCGGCGCAAGCCAGTGGCAGTTACACGCGTATCCTCTACATCACCAAGAGGGAGTTTTTGATCACTGCTAATATTAGTAAGGTGGAAGAAGCCCTGAAGGGTTTTAATGGTCCGGAGTATAAGTTTCTGCGTTTAGGGCGCAGCGTCATCATCAACCATAAATATTTGATGCGCATCGAGCTCAACAAACAGCAACTCATCCTCTCCGACGGCGACCAGCACGACCTTCGTGTGCGCATACCAAAACAGACCTTGCGTGTGTATAAAGATGCCGTGGCGCAGAGCGGCCATAAAATCTAAGGCTATGAAAGAAGAAATCATTATCGGAAAAGACGGTCAGCAACCCTTCAAGGTGACAGGCCGTCTCGTCAGTCGCAAGCATTGTAAGATAACCATCGAGGATGGCATGTGGGTGCTCACCGACCTCGACTCGTCTAACGGCACTTTCATCCGCGATAAGAAGACCGGTCGTCTGTTGCCCGTCACAGAGCAGGTCATCGATCCGATGACATTCATCTGTCTGGCCGATGACACTCCTGAGGGTTGCACCTTTTATGCCGACAGTGTGTTCCATCCCGACAAGTACAGCGACATGTTTGCTTACATCAGCGATGTGGATGACCAATTCGACGAGGAGGAAAAGCGTCTTGAGAAGCGTGTGCGCCAGCAGAAGATTATTCTCTTCGTGCTCAATGCCGCGCTCATTGTAGCCAGTTTCCTGCCCATTTTCGACAAATGTCCTGATTTGCGGCTCAACCTGCTGCGTATCGTGCCCTTGGTCTCTACCGGCCTGACCGCCTTCTACGATGCCCAGACCAAGAAGAAGAAACTGGAGGAGCGCCGCAATCGTTTCCGTCACTGTCCGAACCCCGAGTGCAGCCACATCCTCAGGGTGAAAGACATCCATGCCGGGCAGTGCCCCAAGTGCAAGGCCTCTGTGTTCAACAAATAAACAACGCTCAACAATCATTATCATTATATAAACCATTATGGCTGTTAACCCTAAGAAATATGAATATGTATTGCCTGTAGGCACTGTGCTTGAGGGCGGCGAGCGCCCCTACACCATTGAGAGTGTGCTGGGGCAGGGCGGCTTTGGCATTACCTACAAAGTGAAGGGCACTGTGCGTGTGGGCAACCTGCGCGTCGAAGCTTCGTTTGCCGTCAAGGAGCATTTTATGAAAGGACGTTGCCACCGTGCCGACGATGGCGTGACGGTGGAATATTCCGAGGAGGCTGCCATGGATGTCGAAGACAGCATGAAAGACTTCATCGCTGAGGGAAACCTGCTGGCACGTATCTGTAAGGGTAATCCTAATGTGGTGAATGTGAACGAGGTGTTCGAGGGTAACAACACCGCTTACTACGTGATGGAATACCTCGACGGAGGCGACCTGCGCCACCTCATCCGCGACAATGGCGGAGGCATCACCGAGGAACAGGCCATGTCGATCATGCAGCCTATCGCCCAGGCTCTCGACTACCTGCACCAGAACAAACAGCTGCACATGGATGTGAAGCCCGAGAACATCGTCATCCGCAGCGGCATCGATGGCAATGCCGACATGCCGGTGCTCATCGACTTCGGCGTGTCGCTCCATTTCGACTCTAAGGGCAACTTGACCACCACCCATCCCATGATAGGTGTGTCAAAAGGCTATTCTCCCATCGAGCAGCACTCCATGGTGAAGAAGTTCGAGCCCACGCTCGATGTCTATGCCTTTGCCGCCACCTGGTTTTACCTGCTTACCGGTCACGACCCCGTCGATGCTTTCGACATCACACCCACTTATATCGACAACTCGCTGCCCGCCGATATTAAGAAACAGACGCGCGAGGCCCTGAAGGCGGGCTTGCGTAAGGAAAAGACCGAGCGTGCCCAAAGCATCGCCGCCTTTCTCAAGGGCTTCGAGGCCCGCTACACACTGCCCGTGGGCTACGTGCTGCCCAGCCCCAACACTACCTACCGCATCGTGAGCGTGGGCAAGACGGCCGACAACAGCATCCAGTACAGCGCACGCCTCTTCTCTAACGACAGTCGCGACGGCGAAGGTGATGCTGGTGCCACGCAGACATTCTCATACACCATCTACGAGTGCTACTCGAAAGACGTGTTCACCCGCGGCGACGACGAGGCGGTGGTGCTGAAGAAAGGGCGTCAGAAAGAGGAACTACTCGGCGGTTTCCTCGAGAAGGCCAAGGAGCGGTGCGGACTTTCACAGATAGGCGAGAGCAACATCGACGAAGACTTGGTCAACTGCGAGCTCTTTGAGGCCAACGGCACCTATTATGTGGCGGTGAAGCGCGGATACCGTCTGCCCACAGAAAAAAAACGGGTGGGTCAGGACGTGCGCAAAAACTTCTGGAAGATAGGCTTGGGCGTGTCGTTTGTGCTGGTCGCCATCGTGCTCGCGCTGCTGCTCTCCAAGCGCGGCGGGTCGAGCAGCCAGCCTGTGCCGGCAGAAGTTGCCCAAACGGATAGCGCAGAGACAGAGATAGAGGTGGTGCCGGCAGAAGAAGAGGAGGTGATAACCTCAAAAGAGGACGTGAAAGAAGAAGAGAAGCCCGAGGCTGACAAGCCAGTGGTAGCCACCCCCGTGAAATGTCAGGTGTGCGGAAAAGTCAATTGCACTACCAAGCATAAGAGATGCGCTTATTGCGGCAAGTGGGACTGCACGGTCAACCACAATAAATGCTCGGTGTGTGGCAAGGACAACTGCAATCCATCCAAGCACAAGAAGTGCCCCACGTGCGGCAAGTGGGATTGCACCAAGACGCATGTCAAATGTGCTGTGTGCGGAAAGATGGATTGTACCAATCCGTTGCATAAAGATTTCTAATCATTTTCATAGAGTTCATCCCGACAAACAAGAATAGTATGAATCGTAAGTTGATAGGGGTCGTGTTGGCTTTATGTATGGCCTGTGCAGGCCTGTATGCGCAAAATGACCCTGCTACGGAGAAAACGGCAGAAGAGACATTGAAGCAAGCAAAGGCAGAGATCCAGTCGAGACGCTTTGAGGAGGCCTGGCGATGGCTTTTTGCCCTCAAGGTCACTTTCGGCCAGACAAGAGTGGTGAAGGAAGCGAATATCAATGTGCTGATGAGCCAGTGCGTGGAGCCGCTGCGCAACGGAACGAGCGCTTCGATGGAGTTCTCGTGCTGGCGTATCAAGTTCTCGATGCAAAACCTGAGCAAGGGCAAAATCCGTATCAGCGATGATGGCACAGACATGCATGCCTACGAGAAAGAGGTGGGCAACTGCATCCTTGGCGGAGAGGAATTGACCGAAGCCCTCTACAATGCCTTTGTCAATGGTCGCATCGATCGTGAAAAGACATCCGTCAAGTTGCTCTCCGAAAAGGAATGCAAGACTTTCATCGACGCACTGAATGCCAAGACGGGTCTCGACTTCCGCCTGCCCACGGTAGAAGAATGGGTTCTGGCCTCGGCCACGCTCAAGGACTTTGAACTGACCGAGTGGTGCGAAGACAAAGACGGCGCCATCGTGGGCTACCGCAAGACGGCGCAGGGCAGGGTAGAGCGCGTGAACGACAAGGACGACGGCTCGTGCACGCTGCGTCTGGCCATGGGGCCGAAAGCCGACGTGGTGGCCTTGGTCAACTACAACGAAGAGGCGCAGAAACTGTACGAAGAGGGTGTGGCAGCCTTCAACAAGAAACTGGTGCAGGAAGCCTACGACCGTTTCTCACGCCTGCTCAACGAACCCCTCTTTGCCCAGACCGAATACATCACCGCACACCCTGTGGCCGAGTGGTGCACCAAGTGCATAGACAAACTGAAGAGCAACGAAGTGTCGAAGCTCACCATCCTGGTCAAGGGCATACCTCTGACCTTGGTCAGCGTCAAGGGCGGCACGTTTAAGATGGGAGCCTCACGTGCCAAAGACGTGACGGCACTGCCCGATGAGATGCCTGTACACGATGTGACCCTCTCCAACTTTTGCATCAGCGATACCGAGGTGACACAACGGCTGTGGAAACTGGTGATGGACGGCAAAAACCCCTCGCGCAACAAAAACGATGATAAACCCGTGGAGAACGTGTCGTGGGATGACTGCAAGGAGTTCATCGCGCGCCTGAATGCCTTGACGGGGCTGAAGTTCCGCCTGCCTACTGAGGCCGAGTGGGAATATGCCGCCCGAGGCGGCGTGAACTATGTGGCGCGTGGTGAGGATCCCAACTCCAAGGAGAAATACTTCCGTTTTGCGGGCAGTATCGACCTCAACTCCGTGGGATGGCATGCCGGCAACTCCTCGGGCTCGCATCCGGTGAAGGCCGCCAATAAGGCCAACGAACTGCATATCTACGACATGAGCGGCAATGTGGCTGAATGGTGCAATGATTACTACGGCAAATATCCCGAGCAGACCGTGACCGACCCGCGTGGGCCTGAATTTGGCACTTTCCGCGTGGCGCGTGGCGGCGGCTGGTACAACGATGCGCAAGGGTGCCGTGTCACCTATCGCGACAAGTACCGCCCCACACAAGCTGTGCCTTGGGTAGGATTCCGACTGGCCATGTAGCCGATTTAGGCCATCAAAAAACAGACAATCAAAAAACAAAAAAAGGAACGGGTTTTTCTCCTGTTCCTTTTTTTGTTGACCGACACATTCAGTTTCGGGATTATCGTCTTGTGGCGTGTAAGCGTTCCATCCTTGTGAGAGGGAAAAGAACGCTTTATTTTTTATTAAACTGGAATTCGTAAGGATAGTCGATGCCGTCGATGACGATGTGGATGTGCAGGTTTTCCACTTTCTTGTCGTCGGAGAACAGATAGCCGAAAATCTTCTCGCCAGGTTGTACTGTCGTGCGTTTCAGGTAGTTGATGAATTTCACCTCGCTCTCGCCCTTGCGCAGGCGGTTCTCGCCGCTCAGCTTTTTCATGCTGATTACCTCATGTTGAAATTCCCTCACGGTCATAGTCTTGTTCGTCACCGAGAAGATGTTTTCCAGGTCATTCACTTTCATCATAATCGTTCTGAATTCATAGGCCTGATCATTCTTTCTCGTTATCTTTTTGTATTTCTTTTCAAACTCCTCTTCGTTCAAGATTTCAAAGGGGCGTTCGCGGTCTTTCTTGATGGTGTAGATGCGCACATTCTCTGGGTTCAAGTCCACCTTTTCCATACTCTTGTTGATAATGTAAACACCTATTAGGCGGCTGTCAACCTCTTTCATGATGGTATTGCATACGCCGATGATGATGCCGTTTTTGTTGTAGTACTGCCAGGCGATGCCGTTGGAGTATTCCGATTTGGCCTCGTCCTTAACGGGCGTTTCCAGCTGCAGACGGTCAGAATAGAGGTCGTATTTCGAGTAGTTGCCGTCGATATCCATCTTCACATAGTATCCCTCTTCGGTGTCGGCCAGATACGGTGTCAGGCGGCATGTCTTGCCGTCGTCGGTTTCAAACTGAGCTAACAGGCCGTTTTTCATGCCGTCGATAATCTCGATATGCTCTTTGATGATACCCTCCTTGTTCATGTCGTTCACGGGTTCCTTACTGTCATAGAACTTGGTGCATTCTCCGTCGATGCGGCCGTTGCGGTAATTGACTTTTTCCATCACGTGCCCCGTCTCGTAGTACGACACCACCTCACCCTCGAACTGGCTGTCCTTGTCGTCGTTCTTTCCTAATGAGATAAACTGTCCCTCGCTGTGCAGTTTGCCCGATTTATAATAGGTGTGAAACAGATGCGGCAGGGCAGGGTTGGCCGGGTAGTATGCCGAACGGTAGTAGGTGGCGAACTCAGGTGTGTCAATCACCTTCCAGTCTTTGGTGTAGTAGATGGTGTCCGTACGGCTTTCACCAGCCGTTGTGCCGCTGCTGTAGGCCATGGTGGTGATGGTCTCCTGACCCACGGCACTCATGCTGGTCAAGCAGAAGGCCAGCGATAAGAAAAGTGAACTTTTGTGTTTCATTGCTGATGTTTGTTTTTATAGTGTTTGACAAATAGCATATCAAGAAGCAGATGTACAATCGTCTGCTTCTCTTCCCTTCGTGTGTTGGCGCGGGAGCTTGTTTGTATGTGTGATTTCAGCCTGCCCGAACCCTTTGCTTACTTAGAAATTTACCAGGTTTCCAGTAGTAGTGTCCGGGCTGCCGCGGCCATGTGTTGACATTTTAGATGAAATGCCGACCACATGAGCGACACTGCAAAAGTACGAACTTTTTTTTAAATACAAGGCACTCGTCTCTTTTTTTTATCATTTTGCCTATAAATCATGCCACTTTTCAAGTCGTTGTGTCGTTGGCCATGAGAATGGCAACCAAATGTATAAGCGGTGTATATATGCCGACGATAAACTCAGTTTTCTTGATTCGTGTGCCAAACCCGCCAATTCGTGTGCCAAACCCCGTGGTTTCGTAAAAAATCGCTGGAGCCACCCCCTGCTCTTGCTGCCGTTTTGCTAATTTTGCCTATTCATTAAAACCTATCAACACATGAAAAAAGTATTTATCCTGTCGCTACTCGCGATATGCCTTGCCACCCAAGTGATGGCACAGAAAACGTATGTATTGCTCACCGCAGTGTCTAAGTATTCTAATACGGAAGATTTTACGCCTGATCAAAACGATTTGCGTAATTCAACCACTGATGCCAAAGAATTGAAGAAAGTATTCGACAAACAAAAGAACACTACGGTGGCATTGCTGACCGGAGATAATGCCAACAAAGAAAATATCGTACAGAAAATAACCGCTATTCTGGAATTGGCGAAACCCGAAGACAAAATCATTTTCTACTTCTCAGGCCATGGTGTCACGGAAGGAACATATGATGGAGTAGTGGCCGAGAAACCCTCCATTGTAATCAAAAATGGAGAAAAAATAGATTTCCTGTCGTACGACGATTTATACTTTTTGTTTTCGAAGGCTAAGACCAAAAATGTGGTTGTGCTGATTGATGCTTGTCTCTCTGGAAATGTGAAGTTTGCCTATGACAGGATGCGGGAGGCACCTGGGGTTAAACCTTTGTTTATCACGTCATCACGAGCCGATGAAACCTCGTTAGATAATAGATTTTTGGGTAACGGACTCTTCACAAAGTCATTGCTGAAAGCATTGAGGGGCAAGGCCGATGCCGACCACAACAAACAACTCACCGTGGAAGAGGTCTTTAAATATACATATAATGATGTAGTGAAGCACATGAGTATGAGGTCTGAGTTTTTAGGCAAAGAGCAGCATCCTATGCTCATCGGTCCGGGTTCACTGCATAAGCTGGTACTCACCAAGTGGTAAGGCGACTCATTGGCAGGGAGGGTGATTTCGTGTGGTAAAACCGCATGTTTCGTGAAGGATGACTTAAAAAACTTGCAAAACACCCCTTTTCACCCTTATCTTTGCAGTGTAATTATTAACCAAAACACTTCAAATTATGGATACCGAAAGAATCAGAGTGAGTGCCGGCAACTACAAGCCCGCCCAGAACAGAGTGAACAACGAGAAGAAAGACCAGAAGTCGTTGATGTACAAAATCCTGACCGCTACCAATGTGGCTGTAGTGGGTGTGGGAGCCACTGTCTTTGTCGCGGAGAATTCAGATGCCGACGACGATGTGCTCGCGCAGAACATACTCAATGAGGAACAGAACCAAGAGGAACAGAAACGGGAGCAGGATGAAAAGAAAGAAGAAGTAGAACCCCGGAAAGAAGAGGAACCTAAGAAAGAGGAAGAACCCAAGCACGAAGAGCCCAAGCCCGAAGATCCGGAACCCACCCCCGAAGAACTCATGGAGGCTCAGCTCAACGAGATCGCCTCGGCCACGGAAGTAGATAACCAGGATGTTGATCTGGCGTCGCTCATCAGAGTGCAGGAAATGAAGGCAGAGCACGACATGGATGGTAACGAAATCGAGGCGGCTTATGTGAGTGTGGGCGAGCCTGCCGTAGAGATGGTGCTTGTCGATATGGATGGAGACGGGGTTTATGACGGGCTGACAACCCCCGACGGACAACTTGCCCAACTCTATATCGATGGCGAAGAGATTGGCATAGACCAGGTATATACCGAATTGGCCTTGGCTCAAATCACAAGAAGCGACTTGGAAGAGAACATGAACAATGCCGGTGGCTATATGGCACAGAACGTGGGCGATGAGCAACTGATGGAAGACGATGCAGCCATGGAAGACATCATCGACACCGACGGCAGCGGCGACATGAACGACCTGGCAAGCACCGAGGCGGCTGCCAACGAGGAAGCCGAACCTGCTGAGGAAGCCGAGCCTGCGGAGGAAGCCGAACCCGCTGAGAATGTGCTGGCCGAGAACAACGCCCCCCAAAGCGAGACGGAGCCTGCAGCCGACGATGACGACAGCCTGCTCGAGGCACTCGCCATGCTGCTCGTGGGCGACGACAACGCCACCGTGGAGGGACAGACAGCCGACAACAGCGACACCGATGCCACTGACGACGACGAATACGACATCGACTCGATGTTGGCCGAACTCGACGAAGACGAAGACGAAGAGGCTGAGGAAGAGGGCGACCTGGCCGATGCCGACCTCGGTGCCGACGATGGAGACATGATGGCATGACGCGCCGGAACGGCACATCTCAAGATAAGAAAGATCAACTAAGCAGAATAAACCATGAACGAACAAAGTAAGGAACGTCTCGGACAGCCCCAGAAAGTGAAGGAGCATGTCTATATCTTCAAAGACAAGGCACTGTCCGGGACGTCTTACCTCATCGCCTGCCCCGACTGCGGACAAGAGCATGAGGTGCACCCCGACCAGAAAGGGGTATTCAAGGGCGTCTGCCCCAACTGTAAGTGCCGATACGGATTCAACGTGGTGGAACTACCCAAACCCAAAGAGGACGAGGATAGCGACGGCGTGATGACCGAGACCGACGTGGTGATGGTGAGCCGAAAGAAACACTCCGGAGGGGCACTCGTGTGGGGCGGCATCCTCGGCGGACTGCTCTTCCGCAAGGCCGAGCACCTGAACTACGGCGACAACATCGTAGGGCGCAAAGACGAAAACAAACCGTCGGACATCAGCATCGACGACTCGTTCGTCAGCAGGCGGTCTATCAAAATCACAGTCAAACCCGCTCCCGGAAAAACGGGCAACACCTACCGCCTGACTGTGCTCTCGGCTGCCAACCCGGTGTTCGTCAACAGCAATGCGTTGGAGACTGGCGACTATACCTTTCTCAACTACAACGATAAAATCAAAATCGGGCACACTGTGCTTACACTTAAAAAACTTAAAAAGAAGTAGATGAAAATCATCATAGGACAGTCTTATTCTTTTCATCAGATGGGAATGCGCAACAACCAAGAGGATGCGCGTTTCCCTGATGATGATGCACCTAAGGCAGGACACCCTTTCTATCTGGTGTGCGACGGGGTAGGAGGGCGCGACATGGGCGAGATGGCCAGCAGCACCGTATGCCAGGCCTTTGCCAAGGCACTGGCCAAGACCGACTTCCGCGAGGAGTTCACTACCGAACAGTTCAGCCAAGCCCTCGACCAAGCCTACGACGCACTCGACGCTACCAGCCGACGGCTCGACGACGTGCAGTTTTCTACCACCATGACCTTCGTCGCCTTTCATGCCGGGGGATGCATGGCGGCACATATCGGCGACAGCCGCATCTACCAGATTCGTCCACATGTGGGCATCATCTATCGTAGCGACGACCACTCGCTCGTCAACCAGATGGTGCGCTCGGGTATGATCAGCCCCGACGAGGTGGAGAATCACCCGCAGGGGAATGTCATCACCCGCTTCATGGCTCCCGTCGAGGATGATGAGTCGCGCAGCCGCGCCACCGTGGTCAACCTGAAGGATGTGCAGGGGGGCGACTATTTCTTCCTCTGCACAGACGGTGTGCTCCACTGTGTCGATGACGACAAGCTGGCGCGTATCATCACCAAGAGCGACGACACGGCGTCGGCTATCAAGGAGATTGCTGCACTCTGCGAAAAGAGTACCGACAACAATACGGCGACGCTCATACCCGTAGTGGATGTGGTAGGTGCCGAGAGGGCCGAGGTGGAGCGCGTGTTCACCGGACAGCAGGAGACGGTGCGCAAACCCAACAGCAATGCTACGGCCAACGAGGTGGAGTCGGTGAAACCGCATGAGAAGCCCAAAGAGGAGAAGAAAAGCGGCGGTCTGAAGGGTATCTTCAAAAAGATATTCCACTGAACCGTGAATCCATCAAGCTCACCATCCGTGTAGGGACAGGGCGTGCCCTGTCCGCTCCCTTTGCATGAGCAAAAAACAACCCCAAAAACCGAAAAAACAGAATAATAGATGTTGAAGAAACTATTGTTGGCCGTCTGTCTCATCGGCATGGTGGCCGCTATACCAGCTTGTGCCCAAAAGCCTCAGAGGCAGAGGGCGCAGAAACCGCGGGTGAACAACAGCGCCGCGGCCGACAGCCTGGCTGTGCTGAAACAGAAAATCAAGGAGGGCGATGCCGAGGCGATGTATCAGTTGGGCGTATGCTATCAGACAGGCAAATATGTGAAAGCCGACTCGTCGATGGCCATGCGGTGGTGGACTACTGCCGCCGAGAAGAAGCACCCACGTGCCACAGGCATGCTGGCACAGAGCATTCGCACGGGCTACGGACTGCCCAAGGCCGACTCGCTGCTCTCTGCCAAGATGTATAAGAAAGCCATATCGCTCAAGGACATGGAGTCTGTGCGTCAGTTGCAGGCGCAGGCCGACAAGGGCGACGTGTTCGCATGCAATCTCTTGCGCGAGTGCTACAATAACGGTATCGGCGTGAAGCAGGATATGAAGCAGGCCATGACATACGTCGAGACGCTGGCACGTGCCGGCGACACCGAATCGCAATATGAACTGGCTCTCTATCTGCACAACCACGACAACGTGGAGAAGGCTGCCATGTGGTATAAACGACTGGCCGACAAAGGGCATCCCGGCGGCACTTACTACTACGGACGCCTGCTCTTCGAAGGCGATGGCATCACGCGGGATAAGGCCAAAGGAGTCGAGTACCTGCGGAGGGCATCGGATATGGGCATGAAGACCGCCGACTATCAGCTGGCCGCCATCTACATGAAGGGCGACGGCGTGGAGAAAAACGAGGCGAAGGGCATAGCCTACCTGCGCTCGTCGGCCTATGACACCTACCCCAAACGGCAGGCCACAAGGCGTAAGGCACAGTGGCAGTTGGCCGGATACTATCAGCAGGGCGTAGGTCTCACACAAGACTATTACACTGCCGCTCAGTGGTATGCCGAGGCTTATAAGGGCAATGAGAAACAGTTTGCCAAGTTGATGAAGGACGAGAAAAATGCCGCGTTCAGGCAATATCTCGGCTGCCTGCGCACTTGGCGCATGGGAAAAGACCCACAGGCGGCTGTCAGCAAACTGGACGGGCTTGCCAAGGTTTGCCGTGCCGATGCCGACGTGCTGAAGGCGCAAATCTACCTTGACGACAGCTATGCCAAGAAAAATGACAAGAAAGCTGCTCGTATGCTCGCCAAATATCAAGACACGATGCCGTGGGCGGCCTACACGCTTTCAACGCTGTATCAAGAGGGCAGGGGCGTGAAGAAAGACGAGGAAAAAGCACTGGAGCTGCTCCGGAAAGCCGCTGATATGGAATGCTATGCGGCACAACTCGACCTGGCCGCCCGTTATATGAATGGCAATGGGGTGAAAGTGGATGCCCAGCAGGCGGCCGCGCTGCTGCTCAGAGTCGAGGGGCAGAATCAACTGACACCGGAGGCTGCCGGACAGTTGGCTGAATGCTATCAGAAGAAGGTACCCGTGCTGCCTGACTTAGACCAGGCCGAGGCGCGCATCAAGGCTTTGAAGCAAGTGCAGGCGAACGGAAAGCTTGTTACACTGCTGGATGCGGTAGCTGAATAAAAAAAGGTTCTACGAGATTTAGTGTGGATCATTTCTGGTTCTGAGCTATCCTTTTTCCCCCTCTAAGTTAGAGGGGGTGGCCGAAAGGCCGGGGGCGTGATATGAAGGGGATGCCCACACAAAATCTTACAAAACCGAAAAAAGCCTGAGGGGTCGATAGCCCTCAGGCTTTTTTCAGTGTTTCAAACAAATCCGACTATTTGTGGCTGTTGAAATATTTCAGGCCGCGGCGCACGTTCTCAATGACCGATTTCGACGAGAAGGTGGCACCCGTCACCACGTCCACCTGTGCCGTCTGGGCTTTCTTCACGGTCATGCCGTTCCAGCGGCTCAGCAGTTCTTTTTTCACCTTGGCGAAGTAGCGGGGCGTCTCTTGGTTGGGCAGTGCCTCCACCTTGACTATCTTATTGCCCTTGATGTATATCTTCACGGGCGTCACGTCGTTATACCCATCCACGTCTTGTGCCAGTGTGGTGGTGTTGACCACGGTCATCCCGTTTTCTTTGCTGATGACGTTGTTCTTGCCCGGCATGGCGCTCGTCAGGAGGGCGGTGGTCAAGATGCAGCCGAAGATGGCGGCGAGAAACGTTTTTTTCTTCATATTTGTTGTCTGCGTGTCGTAAAAATAGATTCTGATGTTTTTTTTCGCTGCAAATATACTGCTTTTAAAAGGAAAACCGCTACTTTTGCAGGGTAAAAATAAGAATCATTAACGTATGAACACACCTGAGCCCGCCACCTCGTCGCATCTCTTGCCCGTAGGCACCCTGTTGCATGGCAACTACCGGGTGCTGCGCTATCTGTCGTCGGGCGGCTACGGCAACACGTATGCCGTGGTGTCGGTCGATTTCGGCCAGCGGTTGGCAGTGAAGGAGTTCTTTGTCAAGGGCGTGAACCACCGTGCTGCCGACGGACTGACGGTCAGGGTGAGCAACAGCGATAATGTGGAGCTGTTTCGCAAGCAGCTGGCGCGGTTCAGACGTGAGGCCGAGCGCATCGCCTCCTTGCACAACGACCATATCGTGCGTGTGCACGATGCCTTCGAGGAGTATGGCACCGCATATTATGTGATGGACTATATCGACGGCGAGACGCTCGAAGACCGGCTCACCCGTCAGCGGCACCCTTTTGCCGACGACCAGGCGCGCAGTGTGCTCATGCAACTGCTCGACGCGCTTCGTGCCGTACATGCCCACGGCATCTGGCACTTGGACCTCAAGCCCGCCAATGTGATGATCGACGCCGACAACCGCGTGCGGCTCATCGATTTCGGAGCCTCGAAGCAGGCGCAGAGCACGGGCGGGTCCACCTCGTCGTCGCTGTGTTATACCCGCGGCTATGCCCCCGCCGAGCAGATACGCGTGCAGATAGACCGCTTTGGACCGTGGACCGACCTCTATGCCCTCGGTGCCACGCTCTATCATCTGCTCTCGTGCGAACGTCCGCCCGAGGTGGATAGCGATGAGTATTCGCCCGGCATCTTTCATTATCCCGACGGGGTGGGGGAGGCGTTGCGCCGTATCGTCTTCTGGCTGATGCAACCCTCCATCGCCCGGCGCCCGCAGTCGGCACAGGAGGTCATCGACCATGCCAACGGGATGATAGAGTCGCCGGAAATGCCGGAATCACCGGAATCACCGGAATCACCGGAAAATCCGGAATCTCCGGAATCTCCGGAAAATCCGGGTTACCCGGCCACCCCGGCACCCCCGGCATCCCCGCGCGAGCGCACCGTCAAGGCCCAGCCCTTGGAGACGCAGTTCCGCACGCGCGACCGCGTGGTGAGGCGGCGGCAGCATATCTTGGCGGTGATTTGCATCATCGGAGCCCTGCTGCTGTTGGCGGCGTGGATCTTCTCCGAGCACCTGAAGACACAGCAGCCCGTGCGCAATGTAGATACCATAGTAATAGAGAAAAAAGAACAATGAAGAAGAACTACCTGTCGGCGGCCGCCGCCATGCTGATGCTGGCGACCGCCCCGGCGTATGCTATCGACAATAACGAACCCGTGGAACAAGTCGGCGACACGCTGCCCGAGGTGGTGGTCACAGGCACCCGCAACGCTGTGGATGTGCGCTACCTGCCCATGACCGTCAACGTGGTGGGGCGCGAGCGCCTCACCGAGCAGTATCAGACATCGGTGCTGCCCACGGTGCTGCAACAGGTGCCGGGTGTGTTCGTCACCTCGCGCGGCATGATGGGCTACGGCGTGTCGGGCGGGGCGGCCGGCGGCATCAACATGCGCGGCATCACCGGCGGCGCCGGACAGCTGCTCGTGCTCATCGACGGTCACCCGCAGTATCAAGGCATCTACGGTCACCCCATCAGCGACAGCTATCAGACGATGATGGCCGACCGCGTAGAGGTGGTGCGCGGACCCGCCTCGGTGCTCTACGGCTCGAATGCCATGGGCGGTGTGCTCAATATCGTGACACGCGCCATGCACGCCGACGGGGTGCAGACGCACGTCAACCTGGGTGCCGGCAGCTACGGCACGGTGCAGGCCGAGGCCTCTAACCAGTTGCGCAGCGGCCGTTTCAGCTCTACCGTGTCGGCACAGTACGGACGCAGCGACAACCACCGCCCGCGCATGGGCTTCGAACAGTACGGTGGCTACCTGAAGTTGGGCTACGACCTCCATGCGCATTGGAACGCATACGTCGATGCCGACATCACACACTTCAACGCCTCGCATCCGGGTGCCACGGACAGTCCCCTCTACGATGCCGACCAGTGGATCACGCGCGGCGTGGTGTCGGCGGCCCTCGAAAACCACTACGACCGCACGAGCGGCGCACTGAGCGTGTATTGCAACTTCGGACGGCATAAGATAGACGACGGAACCGCCGACCCCGAAAAGCCCACACAGCGCTATTTCCGCTCGAAAGACGCGCTCACCGGCATCTCTTGGTATCAGAGCGCACAGCTGTTCGAGGGCAACCGCCTCACCCTCGGCATCGACTACCAGCATATCTACGGACGCGCCTACTATACCTCGAAGCAGACGGGCGAGACACTCGACACACCCAACAAACAGAGCGGACTCTCATACCGCAACGAGATAGCCGGATATGTGGATGTCAGGCAGGATGTGGCTCCGTGGCTCACGCTCGACGCCGGCGTGCGCATCGACCACCACAGCATCACAGGCACCGAATGGATACCGCAGGCGGGACTCGTGGTGCGGCCCCTGGCCAACGGCGAGGTGAAGGCCATGGTGAGCAAGGGATTCCGCAACCCCACCATGCGCGAGATGTACCTCTACCCGCCGTCGAACACCGAGCTGGAACCCGAGCGGCTGTGGAACTACGAGTTGTCGTGGCGGCACCGCCTGGCCAGCGTCTCCTACGGTGTCAACCTCTTCTTCATCCAGGGCGATAACATGATACAGACCGTCAACCGACAGAACGTGAATACGGGCGTGATCAAGAACTACGGCATCGAGGCCGAGGCCTCATGGCGTGTCAACGACCACTGGAGCCTCAGCACCAACCACTCGCTGCTGCGCATGGAGCACCCCATGGTGGCCGCTCCCACCTACAAGGGATTCGTCGGTGCCAACTACGCTTACCGCAAGTGGGCGGTGGTGGCAGGTCTGCAAGTGCTCTCCGGCCTCTACACCTCCGTGGGCGACAACGAACAGAAAGAAGACGTGGTGCTGCTCAACGCCACCGTCAGCTATGCCCTCACCCCGCAGGTGGGACTGTGGTTGCGCGGCGAGAACCTGCTGGCACAGCGCTACGAGCTCAACCTGGGCTACCCCATGCCCCGCGCCACGATGATGGGAGGTGTCACCCTCCGCTTCTGACAGAAGAACATGTTTTTTCTGACAGAAGAACAAAAGGACATGTTTTTTCTGACAGAAGTCACCATTAAAAAGTAGCGACGGGGCGTGCCAAATATAACAAACAACGGATTCCACGGATTTCGCAGATTTATGTTATTGCTGATCATCAGCAATTTGTAAATCCGTGAAATCCGTGGAATCCGTTGTTGAGGAGAAATCCTAGTGTTTTGACACACCCCTTGTTTGTGTTCGCTTCGCTCACCGTGCTGCGGACAGGGCACGCCCTGTCCCTACATGGCGCTTGTTGAGTGTTTAGTGTACAGTGTTTAGTGTTCGTGGCATATCTCCTGCCCCTTGCACCTTGCACCCTGCCCCCTGCTCCGAAGCTAACCACTCCCCTCCCTACAAGGGAGGGGCTGGCGGTGGGTCTTCTATCCTTAATACCAGATATTGTAATCCCAGACGGAGTACTTGTGAGCGCGGGGCTGCTCGTCGGACGTGTCCTCCTCTTCCTCGATGAGCATCGACTCATCGTCGGTGCCGCCGCTGAAGTGGTCGGCCAGGGTTCCATACTCGGTGATCGCTGCTGCCCGTTTGATGTCGGGGCGGATATATGCGCGTTTCAAAAGATTGGTCTGTTGTCGTTTCATAATGGTATCCTCCCTACTTTATTTGATGATTACTTTCTTGCCGTTCTGGATATACACACCCTTCTGCTTGGGCTGTGCGCTGAGCTTCACGCCTTGCAGGTTGTAGAAGCCCTCGGGTGCGCCTTGCACCTTGCCGCCGTCCACCTCGGTGATGCCCGTCACCTCATCGCCGTCGAAGTCGAGCGTGAAGTCGAGCGCACCCGTCTCGGTCTTGCGGAATACGAAGCCGTGGCGGAAGGCACCCATCAGGCGCGGCGTGCCGGTGAAGCGCAGTTTGTTGTCCGTGCTCAGGTAGTAGATGAGCGGCTCATCCTCTGGCAGTGCGCTCTCGGGCTGCAGCATGTCGGCGCTATAGTATCCGATGGTGTAGATGGTGTAGTCTTTGTTGATGGGGAAGAGCGGGTCTTGTGCCTCTTCGATGAATACGCCGTTGAAGGTCGGGTCGGTGATGTTCTCGCCGCTGCTCCATCTCACGAAGAACGGGTAGCCCGCCACGATGCCATCGGTGAAAGTGTTCATCTTCAGTGTCACGTGCGTGCCCTCGACGGTGCTTTCTCCACCGGGATACTGCACCTCGGCGTCAGCCAGGGGCGAGGCGGCCATCTGGTTGGGCGAGAGCGAGAAGGGCAGAATCAGCGTGTTCCAGTTGCCGTCTTTATAGAAGGTGCGTCCGCTCAGGGTCACGTTGGCCTCCTTGTAGAGGTACTTGGCCAGGAGAGCGGTGTTCTTCTGGTCGGCAGGCAGGTCGTAGTCGTTGTCAAGCAGTGTCAGTTCGGCCACGGTGGTGAACTCGCCTTCCACCCATTCCGACGTGGTGCCGTCGTCATACACTGCCTGCACCTGGACCCTGTAGGTGGTGCCCGTCTCCAGGTCGCTCAGTGCCACGGGGTGCTCGGTCACGCCGTTCACCTCGGTCCATACCACCTCTTTTTCTTCCACGAAGGCGATGTCGTCAACAAAGAGCAAGTACATGTTGGTGCAGTCGTAGTGGCGGATGGCCACATAGCCCTCCTGACCCTTGAAGCTGTTCAGATCGACGGTGTAGAGCTTCCAGTCGCCGGTGGCGGTGTATTGCTCCGACACCATGGCGAAGTCGCTCACGTCGGTATTGCTGTCGGTAGAGACAAATACGGCGAACTTCTCATCGGGGTAGCTTGCGTCGGCCGCCTTGGCCCAGAACTGGAAGGTGCCCTTGAGTGCCGTCTTCGGCGAGATGAGCCAGTTGTCGGGTGTCAGTGCTCTGTAAGTGGCGTTGTCGTAGCTGGCCGATGACATGCAGCTGACGCTGTTGTGGCCGAAGGCATTGCTGGCATATCCAGCGGTCGGGAAGATGCCCCAGTCGTTGCCGTCGCCGTCGCTGTCGATGGTGGTCCATCCGTTGAGCGAGCCACTCTCGAAGCTCTCGGTGTCAATATCAGCCACGGGGGTGTAGCGCAGGTTCCACTTCGTCTCTATGCCATTCACGGTCCAGTCGATGTCGGCACTCGTGGCGGTCACGTTGTCGGCCACGACATCTGTCGGCGGTGCAAACAGGTTAATGGTAGTGAATGAGGTGCCTGCCCATGCGCTGGTGCCCTCGCTGCCATAGACACTCTGCACCTCGGCGATGTAGGGCGTAGCGGGATTCAGGCCGGTGAGCGGGTAGGGGTTGCGCGCGCCGTTGACCACCGTCCAGTCGCCGGCCGAGTATTCGATATCGGTCACCATGAGCGAGAACATGTCGGTCACATCGTAGTGGCGGATAGCGATGTAGCCCTGCTGCCCGGCGTAGTCGCTCAGGTCGATGGAGTATGTGGTCAACTCGGCTTCAGAGGTTGTTTCCTCCATCACCTGCGTAAAGCTGCTGGCGTTGAGGGTCGTAGTGGATACATATACGGCGAAGTTCTCGGGATATATGTCTTGCCGCGATCGGGCCTTAAAAGTGAATACACCGCCTAAGGTCATCTTCGGCGTGATGAGCCAGTTGTCGGGTGTGAGTGCCGTGTGAGTGGAATTGTCGTAGCTGAACGACACGAAGGCTTTCTCGCCGTCATCATACGTTACCGTTATCCAGTTGTTGCCGTCGGCGTCCTCGTCGAGCAGGGTCCACCCATCGGGTATGGCATCGGGTTGCGACACGTCGACGCCCTCTTTGTAGCGCAGGTTGTAGGTGGTGGCATCGGCTGCTGCTGTCCACGTGATGTCGGCGCTGCTGTCGGTGATGTTGCTGGCTGCCACGTCGGTGGGTGCGGCATAGCGTGCGGTGGTCGTGAACGAGCTGACGCTGGTCCAGGCACTATAGCTGTCGCCGCCGCAGGCTGTGCGCACAGCGATGTAATAGGTGGTCTCGGGTGTCAGGCCGTCGAGCGTATAGGTGGTGCGGCCCGATACCACGATGTCGCCGTCGTCGGGTGTCTCACTCGCGTCGGTGTAGAACGAGATCTGCCATAGGTCTTGATCCTCGTCGGCCGGTGTCCAGCTGATGTCGGCGCTGTGGTAGGTGATGTTGGCCACGCTCACGTTGGCCGGCTTCCAGCAGATTCCTGCTTCAGCGGCCTTGAACGTGAAGTCGTCGATAAAGAAATAGAACTTGTCGTACGACGTGCACTGCACCGACACGTATTTCGTGCCCGGGGGCAGGGCCTCTTTATAGGCCTGATAGGTGGTGCTGTTTGCCGTCACCTCGTCGCCCCAGACCCAGGTGTCGTCGGTCACGGTGCTGCTGCTTTTCGAGTAGCCCACCTTGAATGTCTCCGGTCCATACGTGGTGCTGTAAGATTTGTAGTAGAACTCCAATTCCACACCGTTCTGAGTGCCGGAGAGTTCGGGCGAGATAATGTACTGCGGCGGGTTCGTGGTGTAATAAAAACCGAAACAACGGCTGCCGCTGTGCTGTTGTTGGTCGAAGAAGCCACCTCCATTTGTAACGTTGTAGAAACTCCACACGGTCATGTCGTCGGTCTCTTCAAATCCGCAGGTGTAAGGTCCTTGCGACAGATCCACCTGTGCGCTGATGGCCGTCGGCAATAGCCACGCCATCAACATCATGAATAGTAATTTTCCTTTTCTCATAATGATATAATGAATAGGTTAATGAATATATAGAATCTATGGTAAAAATACGCGACATCATGCACCCTCGGGTGCGCTTTTTTAGTGGCAACTGTGCCTTTTCTTGGTTATTTGGTGCAAAAATAACGGATTTTTGCGAAAAAACAAATAAAAATGAGAATTTTTTATTAAAAATACCATTTTTGTGTTAAAACGTAAGGTCGAGGGTTTGAGGTTTAGGGTTTAGTGTTCTACACGGTTTCGCGCTCGGAGCATATCTCTCACCTCTTATCTCTTACCTCTTACTTCTCTTTTCCCCACCCAACCCTCCCATGGGAGGGCTTCAACCCTATCCCAAGCCCTTTCCCTCTCCAGGGAAAGGGTTTCAACCGCTCCTACTCGTCGCTCGTTCATTAAGGTACTGCTCCCTTTTTCTGCCGGTCGCAGTAGTGTTTTACGCAACAAAGTTGCGATTTTTGTGTTCGCTTCGCTCACCGTGCTGCGGACAGGGCACGCCCTGTCCCTACATGCGTGATGATTCCCATTTGGTGAGCGGGTCAGGGGGACTGGTACTTTGACCCAGAAGTGGGTCAAAGTACCAGTCCCCCTGACCCGCTTTAGCAACCTTGCCACGTTCCGAAGCTAACTACTCCCTCCCCTCGGGGAGGGTCGGGGAGGGGGCTTTCCGTGGGAGGGTCGGGGAGGGGGCTACACCAACTGTCCGATGAGTTTTTCTTTGTCGCCGGGCAGCATGTCGATGACGGGAATCTCGATCATGGTGTAGCATCCGGGTTGCTGACGCATCGAGGCGCGTGCCACGTTGACCAGCACCTGACCTGTCAAGGCGGGGTTGTTGATGCTCATGTTGAACTCCAGGCGCTGGTTCTGCGTCTGTCCGCTCACGCCCTTGCGCACCAGGTTCACGCCGTGTCCCATGTCGCGCACGGCATCCACCGACTCCACGGCGAAGACGTGCGTCTCGTCGTGTGCGAAGTAGGGGTCGGCCTTGATGGCGGCGGTCACCTCATCGAGCTGGGCGCCCTCTTCCAGTTCTACATACACCATGCGGCGGTGTATGCCCTCGCCCAGGGGGATGGTCATCGACAGGGCGTTCTTCACGCCCGCCTTCGAGCGCACGCACACCGAGTGTCCCATCGACATGCCGGGTCCGAAGTTGGTATATGACAGTCCTTTGGGTGCCAGGCTCTGCATGAGCGAGCGCACGATGCTGTCCGACCCCGGATCCCATCCGGCGGCGATGACGGCCACGGTGCCGTGCTCCTGGCATACCTTCATCAGCGAGGCGCGGTAATCGACGATGCTGGTGTGGATGTCGAAGCTATCGACGGTGTTGATGCCCAGCGGCAGGATCTTCTTCGCATATTCCTCGCACGAGCGGGTGGGAGTGGCCAGGATAGCCACATCCACGTCTTTCAGCAGGGTGATGTCGTTCACTACGTCGTAGGCGGCCAGTTCGGCGGGTTTGTCGGCGGCTCCGTTGCGTCGCACCACGCCGGCGATTTCAAAGTCTTCAGCGGCCTCCAAGGCCTGGATGGCATAGCGCCCGATGTTGCCGTAGCCCACTACGGCGGCTCTGATTTTCTTCATTGTATCTCAGTTTTTATGGGTATATTACTCTCAATCGGGCGCAAAATTACGATATTTTCATGACACCGTGCTGTTTTTGTCTTAAAAAAAACAACTTTTTGGCACGAAGTTACGGATTGATAGTACAGGGTGCGCTTTCTCACTCGTTCGGGCGGATTTGCAATCTCGCATAGCAAATGCTTATACTCCATGCGGTCGGATTGCAAATCCGACCGAACGAGGTCGCAAATCCGAACGACCGAACGAGATGCCTATTTGCGTGATTTACTGCAACGTATGCAATAGCCAGATCAATCGTTCAACGCTTTTTCTGTCATTTTCTTGATGAAATGTTACATCCGTGTTATTTTTTATAAATAAAGGTGGCTGAAATGAAATTTGTCGTTATCTTTGCACACGCATAACGGATGAAACGTATGAAATATCGTCAACTCTTCTTCGCTGCCTTATTGACAGCCGGCACCCTCACGGCGCGGGCACAGTTGGTCATCTCTGAGATCATGCAGTCGAACATCGACTGTGTGATGGACGACCTCAACGAGTTTCCCGACTCGTGGGTCGAGCTGTATAATAACTCCGCCTCGTCGGTGAGCATCGACGACTATAGCCTGGGTGTGACACCCGACCCCGCCGAGGCGTGGCAGCTCGAGAACCGGTGGATCGCCCCCCAGCAGCACCTGCTGGTGTATTGCGACAAGCAGGCCACCGAACTGCACACCCCCTTCCGACTGGAGAGCGGCAAGGGATGCGAGGTCTATCTCTTTAAAAACGGCGTCGTCGTCGATCAGATCACCGGACTGAAGAAGCAACCGGCACCCAATATCTCCTACGGTCGTCTCTCCGCCACCGACGCCACCATGGGCTATCAGGCCACACCCACCCCCGGAGCCCCCAACTGCGGACAGTTGTGCTCGAAGGTGCTCGGCGACCCCGTGTTCAGCGAGCAGGGACGGGTGCTGCGCACGGGCTCTCTCTCGCTCACCCTGTCGCTGCCCGAGGGTGCCCCCGAGGGCACCGAGATACGCTATACGCTCAACGGCAGCGAACCCACGCGCACCAGTTCGAAATACATGGCGCCCATCCCCATCAGCACCAGCCGCGTGGTACGCGCCAAGCTGTTCTGCGACGGCTGGCTGTCGCCCCGCTCCGCCACGCAGTCGTACATCTTCCACCCGCGGCAGGTCACCCTGCCCGTCATCTCCATCGTCACCGACAACCGATACCTCAACGACCAGAAGATAGGCATCTATGTAGATGGCAGCTACGAGAGCAGCAAGAAAAACTATGAGTTTGACTGGCGGCGCCCCATCAACCTGGAGTATTTCGAAGGCGAGGGCACACCGAGCGCACTCAACCAACTGTGCGAGACGCGCATCCAGGGCGGTGCCACCCGCGGCAGCAAATTCAAGTCGCTCGCCATCTACGCCCACAAGCGCTTCGGCACCAAACGCTTCGAATACGAGTTCTTCCCCGACCAGCGGCCCGGCGTGACCGACTTCAAGTCGCTCGTGTTGCGCAACTCCGGCAACGACTTCGACTACCTCTACCAGCGCGACGCCATCATGCAGCGCTCCGTGGCCGAGCACGTCGATCTTGACTGGCAGGCATGGAGCCCCGCCATCATCTACATCAACGGCGTGTATAAGGGCATGCTCAACATACGTGAGCGGGCCAACGAAGACAATGTCTATACCCACTACGACGGACTGGAAGACATCGACCTGTTTGAAAACTGGGGCGAACTGAAAGAGGGCGACTGGGACAACTACAACCGTTTCAAAGACTTCTACGCCGAGCACGGACACACCAAGGCCGAATATGACCAGTGGATGGACTGCACCGAGTTTATGAACCTGATGATCATGAACCTCTACTACAGCAACCGCGACTTCCCCGGCAACAATATCATCATGTGGCGGCCACGCACCGAGGGCGGACGCTGGCGCTGGATAGCCAAGGACACCGACTTCGGCCTGGGCCTCTACGGCCACTCCTCCAACTACAATACGTTGGAGTGGCTGCACAACCCCAACTACGACCCCAGCACCAACTGGGCCAACCAGTACGACCACACGCGGCTGTTCCGCCGGTTGGAGGAGGTGGACGACTTCAAACGCGAGTTCATCGACCGCGCCGCCGTGTATATGGGCGACTTCCTCAACTCGAAGGGCGTGCGCGCCATCTGGGACCCCATGTACGAGAAAATCAAGTTTGAATACCCCTACCACCGCAAGCTCATCAACGAGTGGTGGCCCAAATACGATGAAGAGCTGAGCAACGCGCGCCGGTGGCTGGATCAGCGCACCAACTACTGCTACCAGCACATCGCGACGTACTACAAACTGGGTTCGCTGGTCACCATGCAGGTCAATGCCGGCGCCGCTGATGCCGACCTCGAGGGCATCACCGTCTATTTCAACGACATCCCCCTCACGCAGGGGCGCTTCGACGGCAAGTTCTTCCAAAACCGTGTCGTCACGCTGCGGGGCGAGAGCACCGGAGCCAAGGCCGTCACGGGATGGACCATACAGACGATACAGGCGAGCGGCAGCGTCAGCATCAACGAGGTGGACGGCAATACCTGCTCGTTTACCACGCCCGTGTGCTACCGCATGGTGGTCAACGCGAAGTTCGGCGCCGCCACCGGCATCGGCGAGACCCCGCAGCGCACGTGGACATGGCATGCCACAGGCGGCGTGCTCACCCTCGACGGCGTGCCCCAGGGCACCCCGGTAGCGCTCCACGACATGGGCGGCATGCTGCGCTGGCGTGCCACAGCCACGGGAGCCACCCTGAGCACCCCGCTGCCCGCTGGCGCCTACGTGCTGCGCGTGGGCGGCCAGACAGTGAAGGTGGTGATGTGAGGGACGTGGCTTGCCGCCTTACGATTGTTCGATAATCCATTTCCTGAAAAACGGATCCTCTATTTCGTAACCGTTGCTGTAGATGACATAGCCCTCTTTCTGCAATCGTTTTAGCGCACTGTAAATCGTGCTGGTGCGCTGCTCTCCCGTTTGCAGGGGCCTGCCTGTGGCCAGACGTTGTAAAATCCACTTGTTGGTGCGCTTGAAATTCATCCACAAACGTTCGTAATCCAAAGAGTGTGCTGTCACGATATGTGTAACGGCCAGGCTTACCGGGTCGCTCTCGGCAGGTTGCAACATCCCTGTCTGCCATACATTGGCAGCCAGTTGCTGTGAGTAATAGGGGTGGCAGTTGGTGTAGTCTAATATTTGGTTGGCCAATTGATCGCTTTTGTCAGGAAAACATTTGCTGAGACGCTCTGTGAGGTATTGGTAGAAGTCGTCGCGAGGCAATTTTCCCAGTCGCATCAGTTCACCGAAGTGATAGAACGGTGACTTTTTATTCTCAAAGATGTCGGTCATCATACTTTCTTGGCTGCCCAATAGAATATAGTTGATGTGTTTCTGTGCCTGCATGATGGCTCTTAATATCCTGTCCAATCCCGTGGCAATGTCCCTTATCTCTTGAAATTCATCGAGTACCACGATGATTCTGTTTTCTTCAGTATGGGCTTTCTCTATCAAGGCCATCACGTCTTCAAGCAGAATGGATGCGTTGGCGGTAGGTTGAAATGAAACATCCATCGACCCTGTCACTGGATTGGTCGATACAGTGGGAATGATGCGGAAATGTGTAATCAAATGCCGTATCCGCTCCATGGGGTGTACTTTGAAAAATTCCCTCAACAGTTTTGCGGCCAGGTCTGCCACAGACGTCACCTGTTGCATGTTGACAGTGAGGTGCTGACGGCCTGTTTGTTTCACAGCCTTTGCTACGACACTGCTTTTGCCGAAGCGTCGTGGACTGATGAGTATCAGATGGTTGGCACTCTTCACAAACTGACAGATATAAGCTACCTCATTTACCCGGTCGGTAAAGAATTCTTCTTCAACAATTGTTCCAAATTTAAAAGGATTTTCCATGTGAGCTGTTATTATGCGTGTTACGACTTTTTTCGTTACGACTTTTTTCGTAGTCGGTGCAAAGGTAATCATTATTTTGCATTTTATTTGTTTTTTTGGGGAAAAATATTCATATTGCAACGTTCTTTTTTGTGTTACGACTTTTTTCGTTACGACTTTTTTCGTAGTCATTCCCCATAAAATTGGCAAGAAGCGGCTGTTATTCCCTCATAAAAGTGGCAGACGCTCATTGATAAGCCCTTCATCTCCTACTTTTCGCCCGAAAATGCAATAAACCGCCCCGAAAAGCGTTTATCATAACGTATATACAAATAAAATAAGGTTATAATGATAGACTATATCAGGGGCGAACTGGCAGAACTGACCCCGGCTCTGGCCGTCATCGAGGCGGCTGGGGTAGGGTATGCACTTAATATTTCGCTCAATACGTATTCGGCCGTTCAAGGCAAGAAAGAGGTGAAACTCTACGTACATGAACAGCTCACCACCGGCGGGCGCGACGACGCGTTCACGCTCTACGGCTTCGCCTCGAAGCAGGAGCGCGAGCTCTACCGCATGCTCGTCAGCGTGTCGGGCGTGGGAGCCAACACCGCGCGCATGATCCTCTCGGCCACCACACCCAAAGACCTGTGCAATGTAATCGCTGCCGGCGACGAGAAGATGCTCAAGAGCGTCAAGGGAATCGGTCTGCGCACCGCACAGCGCATCATCGTCGATCTGAAAGACAAGATCGTGGCCAGCGGCATCGCCGACGAGTTGCACGCCATCGCAGGCACCGTACAAGGGCCGGCTGTCAACAACGAGGTGAAGAACGAGGCGGTGAGCGCGCTCACCATGCTCGGTTTCTCGCCCGCGCCCTCGGCCAAGGTGGTCACCGACATCCTCAAAGCCCAGCCCGACCTGCCCGTGGAGCAGGTGGTGAAGCAGGCGCTGAAGATGATTAAATAAGAGAGGTGCTCTTAGAGGTAAGAGGTGAGAGGTTAGTTTCGGGGCAGGGGGCAAGGGGCAGGGGGCAGGAGATATGCCGCGCATGTAGGGACAGGGCGTGCCCTGTCCGCCATTCGAATGGCGCTCATCCTGCTTGCGGACAGGGCACGCCCTGTCCCTACATACAATCACGACAACTAATGTCCACACTCCCAAACTCCTAAACTCCCAAACTCCCCAAAAGAACCCTCAACCCTCAACCGTGTAGAACACTAAACCCTCAGCAGTGTAGAACACTAAACCCTCAACCTTCAACCCTCAACCGTGTAGAACCCTCAACAAACAATGAATCGTAGGCTGAAAACATTATCACTGTTGCTCTGCGCCATCACCGTGATGGCCGGCAACATGATGTCGGGACTCAGAAAAGCCCCGGCACAGATGTCTTTAGCCCATGAGCCAGCAGCAGCCTCCCCCGTACCCCCTCCGAAGGAGGGGGGCGCCGCTTGGGCCCCCCTTGCCGATCCCCCCGACAGCACCAAGCGCATCACCATGCCCGACGTGATCATCGAGGATGAGGACATCCCCGACTCGCTGCTCAACCCCAGATGGAAGATACAGCGCACCGTGCCCGTCAGCATCGACGACCTCGACCAGAACCCCGCCGACCTCAACAGACCCGAGAACCTGAAGCTGGAAGTCATCTACAACGACACCATCGACCGGTATATCATCGGCAACAAAATCGGTGGCACATGGGTGGACGCGCCCCTGATGATGACCCCCGAAGAGTATTTCAAATGGCGCGACCGGCAGGAGTTCTATCGCTACTTCAAATCGAAAAACGAAGAGGTGGTGGCCAACAAAGGCAAGGAGAAATTCGACTTCACCGACATGCACTTCGACCTCGGTCCCGCAGAGAAGATCTTCGGTCCCGGCGGCGTGCGCATCAAGACACAGGGTACGGCAGAGCTCAAGATGGGCGCCACCCTCAAGAGCATCGACAACCCCTCGCTGCCCATCCGCAATCGTAATACCACCACGTTCGACTTCGACGAGAAGATCAACCTCAACGTCAACGGTAAAGTAGGCGACAAGGTCAACATGAACCTCAACTACAACACCGACGCCACGTTCGACTTCGACACGCAAAACCTGAAACTGAAATACGAGGGAAAAGAAGACGAGATCATCAAACTGGTAGAGGCGGGCAATATCTCATTCCCCACCAACTCTACGCTCATCCGTGGCGCCTCGTCGCTCTTCGGTCTGCGCACCGACATGCAGTTCGGCAAACTCAAGTTGCAGACCGTCTTCTCGCAGAAGAAGTCCAACTCAAACAGCGTGTCGTCGAAAGGCGGCGTGCAGCTCACCCCCTTTGAGATCGATGCCGCCAACTACGAGGAAAACCGCCACTTCTTCCTCGCACATGAGTTCCGCTCACGTTACGACGCCGCCATGAAGACGTTGCCCAACCTCACCACAGGCATTAAAATCAACCGTGTGGAGGTATGGGTGACCAACAAGACCGGCACGACCTCAAACACACGCAGCATCGTGGCACTCGCCGACCTGGGCGAGAACTCGCGTATCCGCAACCCGCGGTGGAGCCAGGCAGGCTATCCCGTGCCCGCCAATGCCGCCAACAGCGAGTATAGCGAGATCGTAAGCACGTATGCCGCCGCCCGCGACATCAACCAGACCACCACCGTGCTTGATGGCATCGGCGGCTTTGTGGGCGGCACCGACTACGAGAAGCTGGAGCGCGCCCGCCTGCTCACCTCTTCGGAATACACCCTCAACGACGCCCTGGGCTATATCTCGCTCCGCACGCCGTTGCAGACCGATCAGGTGCTCGCCGTGGCCTTCGAATACACCTCCGGCGGCGTCACCTATCAGGTGGGTGAGTTCGCCTCCGACGTCACCGACGTGAATCAATGCCTCTTCGTCAAGGCGCTCAAAAACACCAGCAACAACCCCAGCCAGGGCAACTGGGACCTGATGATGAAAAACGTCTATTACCTGGCCTCTCAGGTGCAGAAAGACAAGTTCCGCCTCGACGTGAAGTACCAGAGCGACACCGCCGGCGTCTATCTCTCTTACATTCCCGAGTCACAGGTCAAAGACCTCTCCATCATCCAAGACTTAGGTGCCGACCGGCTCGACAACAACCTCAAGGCGCACTCCAACGGCTTCTTCGACTTCGTCGAGGGTTATACCGTGAGCAACGGGCGCGTGTTCCTGCCCGAGGCGGAACCCTTCGGCGACTACCTCTACCAATTCCTCGTGTCGAAGGGCGTGCCCTCGGATGTGGCCGACAAATACTGCTTCTACGAACTCTACGACTCGACCAAGACCGTGGCTAAGCAGACAGCCGAGAAGGATAAGTACCTGCTCGTGGGACAGTTCCGCGGTTCATCGTCGAATGTCATCTCGCTCGGCGCCTACAACGTGCCGCAAGGCTCGGTCAGGGTGACCGCCGGCGGCGTGGATCTGCACGAGGGCTCTGACTATACCGTCGATTACTCCGCGGGCGAGGTCACCATCATCAACCAGAGCATCATCGACGCGCAGACACCCGTGAGCGCCACGTATGAGAGCAATACCGACTACGGCCAACAGCGCAAGACGATGGTAGGCCTCAACTGGCAGTACGACTTCTCGAAAGACTTCCAACTGAGTGGTTCGCTGCTGCACTTGAGCGAGCAGGCCCTCACCACTAAGGTGACGATGGGTTCCGAGCCGCTCAACAACACCATCTGGGGCCTCAACCTCAACTGGAAGAAAGAGAGCCAGTGGCTCACCAACATGCTCGACAAGATACCCCTGCTGCACCTGACACAGCCCTCCAACATCTCGTTCAAGGCCGAGTTTGCACAACTCATCGCCGGGCAGGCCAGCGGCACGCAAGACAATGCGTCGTATCTCGACGACTTCGAGAACACCAAAAACGCCATCGACGTGTCAGGACCCACCTCGTGGATCATCTCAAGCACCCCCTCGATGTTTCCCGAGAACAAAGACAAGAGCGGCCTCACCGCCGGCTTCAACCGTTCGCTCCTGGCATGGTACAACATCGACCCCCTCTTCACGCGGCGCTCCTCGTCGCTCACCCCCGGGCACATCAAGAGCGACCTCAAACAGCTGTCCAACCACTACGTGCGCGAGATATACGTGCGCGAGCTCTTCCCCAACCGCGACCAGAGCAGCTACAGCGGCGCCACCACGCCGCAGCCCGTGCTCAACCTGGCTTTCTATCCCGACGAGCGCGGACCCTATAACTTCAATCCCGACCTCAGCGTACAGGGACGGCTGCTCAGCCCGCAAAACACCTGGGGCGGCATGATGCGCAAGCTCGACACCAACGACTTCGAGGCCGCCAATATCGAGTATGTGGAGTTCTGGCTCATGGACCCCTTCGTCTATACCAACGAGCAGGCCGACGCCCACGAATATGGCGGCGACTTCTACATCAACCTGGGCGAGGTGTGCGAGGATGTGCTGCGCGACGGCAAGAAATTCAGCGAGAGCTGCATGCCCGTCGATGGCAGCAGCTCGTTCTCTACCACGCAGTGGGGTAAGGTGCCCGCACAGGCCACCGAACCCAACGGCTTCGCCACCTCGTCGGGCTCACGCCAGTTGCAGGATGTGGGATTCAACGGACTCAACGACGAAGAGGAGCGCGCATACCCCTCATATCAAGAGTTCCTCACCGCCATCCAGGGCAAGGTGTCGCAAGCCGTCTTCGACTCCATCTGGGCCGACCCCGCCAACGACAACTACCACTATTTCCGTGGCAGCGACTACGACGACATACAGGCCTCGATCCTGCAACGCTACAAGCGCATCAACAACCCGCAGGGCAACTCGCCCGACTCCGACACCCGTGCCGAGGGCTACGACACCTCGTACAAGACCACGCCCGACGTGGAAGACATTAACCAGGACTATACGCTCAACGAATACGAGAAATACTACCAGTATCACGTGTCGCTGCGGCCCGAAGACATGGTGGTGGGGCGCAACTATATCGTTGACAGCCGCGAATACAGCGGCAAGGGGCGCGACGGCGAGTCGTTCCACGTCACGTGGTATCAGTTCCGCATCCCCCTCGACCAGTACGAGAAGCGCGAGGGCAATATCTCCGACTTCTCGTCCATCCGCTTCATGCGTATGTTCCTCACGGGATTCCAGAAGCCCATCGTGCTGCGCTTCGGCACGCTCGACCTCGTGCGGGGCGAGTGGCGCGTATATACACAGAACCTGAGCACCACCGCGCCCAACAACGGACACATGGCCGTGAGTTCCGTCAATATCGAGGAGAACAGCGAGAAGCTGCCCGTCAACTACGTGCTGCCCCCGGGCATCTCGCGACAGCAAGACCCCACACAGCCGCAGTTGGTAGAGAGCAACGAGCAGGCCCTCAACATGGTGGTGACCAACCTGGGCACCGGCGAGTCGAAATGCGTCTATAAAAACACCACGCTCGACCTGCGCCAGTACAAACGCTTGCAGATGTTCGTGCATGCCAACGCCATGCTCGAAAACACCACCCACCTCTCCGATGACCAGTTGGCCGTCTTCATCCGGTTGGGCAGCGACTACAAGAACAACTACTACGAGTATGAGATACCGCTCAAACTGACCGACCCCGGAGTATATAACAAATACTCCACCAACGACCGGCAGTCGGTGTGGCCCGAAGCCAACATGCTCGACATCCCCTTGAGCGTCTTCACCGCCCTGAAGAAACAGCGCAACATCGCCAAGGCAGACGGCCAGGCATCCTTCAACCAGGTCTTTTCCGCCTACGACGAAGACCATCCCGGCAATAAGATGAGCATCGTGGGCAACCCCACCCTGGGCGAGGTGAAGACCATGATCATCGGTGTGCGCAACCTCTCGGGCGAGGCCAAGTCGGGCGAGGTGTGGGTCAACGAACTGCGCCTGAAGGAATATAACAACGAAGGCGGATGGGCCGCACAGGGCGTGCTCAACATGCAGTTGTCCGACTTCGGTTCGCTCAACGTCACCGGACGCTATATGAGCGAGGGCTTCGGCGGACTCGAAGAGAACGTCATGCAGCGCTCCACCGACAACCAGGTGAACTATAGCGTCACCACCAGTCTCGAACTGGGCAAGTTCTTCCCCGACAAGGCCAAGGTGTCGCTGCCCCTCTACTATTCCGTGTCGAAAGAGTGGAAGAGCCCGAAATACAACCCGCTCGACACCGACATGCAACTCAAAGACGCGCTCGACGCGGCAGGCAGCGCACACGAGCGCGACAGCATCGAAGACATCGCCGTGAGCAAGGTGGTCAACACCAACTTCTCGCTCACCAACGTGCGCGTGGGCATCGGCAACAAACGCCATCCCATGCCTTACGACCCCGCCAACTTCTCATTCACATACAGCCACTCGCACCGCCACACCAGCGGCGAGACCACCGTCTATGAGAACGACGACCAGTGGCGGGGAGCGCTCAACTACTCGTGGACACCCGTCTATAAGGCTTGGGAGCCCTTCAAGAAAATCAAGAGCAAGTCGAAATGGCTGGAGATCTTCAAGCGCTTCGGACTCAACTGGCTGCCCCAAAACGTGTCGTTCGACACCGAGATCACACGCGCCTACTACGAACTGCAAGAGCGCGACATGGAGAGCATGCAGACATCGAGCATCCCGCTGCGGTTCAGCGAGCAGTTCAGGTGGAACCGCCACTTCTCAATCAGGTGGGACCTGACGAAGAATCTGCACGCCAACTTCCAGAGCGCCACCAACGCCGAGATAGAAGAGCCCTACACACCCGTCAACAAAGACCTCTATCCCGACGAGTACGAGGCATGGAAAGACTCGGTGTGGACCTCCATCAAGCACTTAGGTACGCCGATAGACTACACCCAGAGCCTGAATGTCACCTATCAGTTGCCGCTCAACCTGCTGCCGGCGTTCGACTGGCTCAATGCCGACGCGTCGTACCAGGCCACCTATAACTGGGTGCGCGGCTCCGACCTCGAGGATGGCACCTCGCTGGGGCATACCATCAACTCAGACCGCACGTTCAAGCTCAACGGCACCTTCAACATGCAGAAGCTCTACGACCACGTGCCGTTCCTCAAGAAGACCAACGAGCGCTTTAACAAGACACCGCGGCGGCCTGAAAACAAAACGGCCGCGAAGAAAATGAGGGCAGGCAAGAACGACAAAGACGACAAGAATGCCAAAGACGGCAAGGACGGCAAAAATGCCAAAGACGGCAAGGACGACCCTAAGAAGGCACTGCCCAAGAATAAGAAGAGCTTTGAGAAAGAGGTGACCATCAAGGCCGACACCTCGACCATCATCTCGCACAACAAAAAGACCAAACGGCTCACCGTCACCGCCAAGGACAAGAGCGGCAAGACCGTGAAGGTGAAGTATAAGAAGGTGGACGACAATAAGATCATGGTGTATAACAACACCGACAGCACCGCCACGTTTAAAATCACCGTCACGCCGAAAGAGCCGCTCGACGACAAGGCATGGTACAAGACGGCACAGTGTCTGGCACGCGTGCTGATGATGGTGCGCAACGTCAGTTTCTCGTACAGCAACCATTACGTGATGACGCTGCCGGGATTCATGCACACCATCGGCGACGCCTTCGGACAGCGGCGCGGCGACGTGCTCTCACCGGGTCTCGACTTCGCCTTCGGCTTCATCGACGACAGTTTCCTTGACAAGGCCGTCGATAACGGGTGGCTCTATACCGACGGACTGTCGGCCGAGTCGGCCACGACCAACAAGGTCGAAGACCTGCAGCTGCGCATGACGCTCGAGCCCGTGCGCGAGCTCAAGATCGACCTCAACGCCTCGCGCTCCATGACCACCGCCCGCCGCATACAATACATGTATCAGGGCATGCCCACCACCCAGAGCGGTATGTTCTCGATGACCACCATCTCGCTGGGCAGCGCCTTCGAGAGCACCGGCGACGCCAACAACGGCTACCACTCGGCCACGTTCGAGAAGTTCTGCAAGTCGCTGGCCGCCTTCCGCGAGCGGGTAGAGGCACGCTATGCCGGAGCCGTCTATCCCAACGGCACCACCCTGGCCGGACAGACGTTCAACGTCCAGAACGGCGGCGTCAACCCCTACAGCGCCGATGTGATGGTGCCCGCCTTCCTCTCGGCCTACACCTCGATGAGTGGCAACTCGCTCAGCATCTTCCCCGCGCTGGCCAAGCTGCTGCCCAACTGGTCGCTGCGCTACAGCGGTCTGGGTAAGTTGCCGTGGTTCCGCGACCATTTCAAGAGTGTCACCCTGAGTCATGCGTATAAGAGCATCTACACGGTCGGCTCTTACGCGTCGTTCAGCACGTGGCAGGAGTATATGGATGGTCTCGGCTTCGTCACCGATGCCACCACGGGCAATCCCGTGCCCAGCAGCATGTTCAACGTCTCTACCGTCAGCATCAACGAGTCGTTTACGCCGCTGATGGGTCTCGAGGTCACGCTGCACAACAACATGAGCCTGAAGCTGGAGTATCGCAGCACGCGTGTCATCAACCTCAGTATGACGAGCGTGCAGATCAATGAGGCGACCTCCAACGACTGGGTCTTTGGCATGGGGTATAAGATCAACGACTTCAGTTTCGCACGTCTGTTTGGCGGCAGCAAGCGCATGGTGAAGAACAATGCGAAGAAGAGCCGCGGCAGCGACGATGATGACAGCAAGGGCAATGCGTCGAAGAGCAACACCAACAGCCGCAACACCTCGGGATTCAACCACGACCTCAACCTGCGGTTCGATCTCTCCTACCGCAAGCAGGCCAACATCAGCCGCGACATCGCCTCGATGGTGAGCAGCGCCTCATCGGGCAACTCAGCGTTTAAGTTCTCGTTCAAAGCCGACTATACGCTGTCTAAGTTGCTCACCATGACCTTCTATTTCGACCGCCAGACCAACACGCCACTCCTCTCAGCCAGCAGTTACCCCACCACGACGAGCGACTTCGGTCTCAGTCTGAAATTCTCGCTCACGAGGTGAGGTTAAAGGTTGAAGGTTGAGGGTTTAGGGTTTAGGGTTGAGGGTTTAGTGTTCTACACTGTTGAGGGTTGAGGGTTTAGGGTTGAGGGTTCTACACTGTTGAGGGTTGAGGGTTGAGG
>CAMVAT010000025.1 GCA_947165505.1 uncultured Prevotellaceae bacterium
TGCGCTCCGCTGATGTCGATTGCCGGCGACCACGCCCACAACGACATGGCCGGCGATGATGATGCCTGGGACAACGGCTTCAAATTGAACGGCGACGGCGAGGTGGAAGACACCAGTTGGAAGATGTATTTCGACCACATGGGCTACACCATCGATGCCGACACCTATAAAGACAACGGCTCGAAAGCCCTGGTGAAGGGTCTGCTGGAGTATGCCAACGTGCGCGCCCTCTACAAGGCTCACACCCGTCAGGCTGAGGTGGTCGATTTCTACCACTCGATGTATCCTGAGGAGTGAGTTTAAAGTTTAAGGCCTTCTTCTGGGCTGGTCCGGATTCTCCGGATTCTCCGGATTTTCCGGATTTTCCGGATCCTAAAGGATTGAGGGTGAGGGACTTTTAACCTATTCGCTCATGCATCAACACAGACAATGGATATTGATGGCAGTGCTCTGCATGCAGAGCACTGCCTTTGCGCAGATACACCAGATGGAGCACCGCGACAGTTCGGTCACGATGCGCTCCTATCAGCTCGACCCCGTGGTGGTGACCGGCTCGGGCCACCACCAGCGATTGAAATCGACCGCCACGCCCGTGCACGTGCTGTCGGGCACGGAGATGCGTGAACAGGGCATCACCACCCTCGACGGGGCCCTGACCCGCATGATGCCGCAGATGTCGATGGCTCCCAGTTCGATGGGTACATTCTTACGCCTGAACGGTCTGGGTAATAAATACATCCTGATACTGGTGAACGGACAGAAGCTGAACGGCGACATCTCCAATAACGTGGACCTGTCGCGCATAGACCTGTCGCGCGTGAAGCGCATCGAGGTGCTCGACGGAGCAGCCTCGTCGCTCTACGGCAGCGACGCCATCGCCGGTGTGGTCAACATCATCACCGACCAACCCACCAGCCAACTGGTCAGTGCCACGAGTCGCACGCGTATCTCGGGCGAAGGACAGCTGACGGAGTCGGTCAACGTCGATGTCTATAGCCACGGCTTCGGTTCCTACACCAGTTACGTACACGACCAGGCCGACAGTTACCAGACCAACCATCTGGAATATGTGAAGGGGTCGGACACCGAGACGCAGGAAACGCTGGCACCCCTGTTCACGGGCTACCGCTCTAACGTGTTCGGCCAGCGCTTCACATGGTCGCCCGACAAGCACCTGGCCCTGAATGCAGGCATCAGCTACTCGTATAAGATGACCGACCGCCCCGACACACGTGCCGACATCGGCGGCGGCACCGACTACGAGATGCGCTACAAAGGCCTGCGGTGGAACGTGGGCGGCGTGTATCAGTTCAATAGACGCAACTCGCTGCAAGCCGACTTCACCGTCGATAAGTTCCGCTACGGCAAGGAGTATGACGTAGAGACGAAGAACAACGCCGTGGGCGACTACGTGCAGTCGAAAAAACAACGGCTGATGGAGGGACAGCTGAAAGCCATCCTGCACCTGACCCGCCAATCGACCACCATCATAGGTGCCGACTGGCGCAACGACCGGCTGAAAGCCTCTTCGGGCAATATCGACCAAGACGCCTACACGCTGGCCGCCTACGCCCAGCACGAACAGCACTTCCTCGGCCACTTCACCGCCACCGTAGGCGCACGCCTGACCCACCACGAGACCTTCGGCAACCACTTCACCCCCAAGGCCGTGGTGATGTACGCCCCCGGCGACTTCCGCTTCCGCGCCACCTATTCGGCAGGCTTCCGCGCTCCCGGACTCGACGAGTTGTACTACCACTATTTCTCGGTGAACCGCGGCAAACCGCAGATTATCTTCGGCAACACCGACCTGTCGCCCGAGAAGAGCCATTACTTCGCACTCAATGCCGAATACCGCAGCGACCGCATGACCGTGGGCCTGACGGGCTACATCAACCGCATCAACGACATGGTGGTACGGCAGAACATCGACATCGACGACACACGTATGGCGATGCTGCAAACCGAGTTTCCTGAGATGACCGCCGAACAGGCCGGCAAACTGGAGCGCTACTCACTGTACCGCAACAGCGACCAAGGCGATGTGAAGGGGCTGCAAGTGAATGCCTCGGTACGAGTCATCGACGGACTGGACCTGTCGGCCAATTACGTCTGGACCTACGCCCGCACCAAGAGCGACGGCGAATGGACCGTCTTGGAGCGCAGTATGCGTCATGCCGCCACCGTGTCGGCCAACTACCACCGCTCATGGCGCGGCTACGGGCTGAACGTCAACCTCAACGGGCGCATGCAGTCGAAGACCTACTACCCCGGCTATGAAGATGCACCCGGCTATGGCGTATGGAACCTGCACACCACACACACCATCGACCTGACCCGCCAGGTGCTCATCGAACCGAGCCTGGGCATCGACAACATCTTCGACCGGGTGGACCGCCGCATCGACTCCAACCTGCGCAAATACGCCCTCTACAATCCCGGCCGGATGCTGGTCGTGGGACTGAAAGTGAAGTTTAAGAAATAATTTTACCACAAGATGATACACGGCCATGGCGACGACGCCTATCAATATGACGACATTCGGATGGATTTCAGTTCGAATATCTACAGCCATGCCGACCTGTCGGCACTCAAAGAGCATCTCAGACGACATCTCGACCTGATAGGTCACTACCCCGAGCCCGAGGCAGCGACGCTGGAGCGTGAGATAGCCCGCGCGAGAGGAGTGCCGGCAGCATGTGTCATCGTGACCAATGGAGCCACCGACGCCATCTATCTCATCGCGCAATGGCTGGGTCTGGGCCTCCACCTGTCCTCCTCCGAAGGAGAGGGAACCCTGATGGAGGCGCGCGGCAGGATGCGATTTGCGGTGAGACGGCCCACGTTCTGCGAATATGCGGATGCTTGCAGGATGTACGGACTGGAAGAGGAGGTTTTCGGGTCGAAAGATGATATGAGACTCGAAGAGAAAGATGCCGGGGCCAAGGAGTCCAGGCTGCACACGGCCCTGTGGCTGTGCAACCCTAATAATCCTACAGGCGACGTGCTGCCACCCGACGACGTGCTGCGACTCGCCACGGCGTATGGGTGGCTCATCCTCGACCAGTCGTACGAGGATTATACCGACGCGCCCCTCCTGTCGCCTGCCGAGGCCATCCGCCACGGGCGCATCATCCAGCTATTCTCGATGACCAAGACCTATGCCGTGCCGGGCCTGCGCATCGGTTATATCATCGCGGCACCATCCATCGCCGCCACTTTACGCAGGTATCTGCGTCCTTGGTCGGTCAACGCCCTGGCCATCGAGAGCGGACGATGGCTGATAAGCCATGACCAGAAAGCCATCACCGAAAAAGAGCGCTATCTGCATGAGGCTCAACGGCTTCGTGAAGCGCTGATGGCCATCCGCGGCATCGAGGTGCAGCCCACTTCTACCAATTTCATGTTGTGCCGTATCGCCCAAAGCACCTCGGCCGAACTGAAGGCCCATCTGGCCGAAAAACACCACATACTCATCCGCGACGCATCCAACTTTGAGGGCTTAGACCCTCATTATTTCCGTGTGGCTGCACAAACGCCCGAAGAGAACGACAAGTTGGCTGCTGCTATCGGGGAGTGGATGGCCTGAGTTTTGCTCTCTGCTGCCGTTATGCGGGGAAAAAGAGTCAAAACGATACCGAAGATATTGTTTCCTTGCATATTTTTATTATATAAATGAGTGTTTTTCCCTTTTTTATTTTACTTTTGCACCGCACTTTGACTGATTTTCTCTACACTCTTTTGTACGACTCCATATCCAACTTTTGTACGACTCCATATCCAAGTAAAATAATTCAACTACATTGATATGAAAATGAAATCACAAATCGCCGGTATGATTGCCATGCTTCTGATGTGCGGGTTCCAGTACCTGGCTGCCCAGCGACCCCGGCTGAGCGAAGGACATTTTTTCCTGTCGCTGCAACAGAAAGGCATATCGGCAGCAGCTGTGGAACAGCATTTTGGCGAATGGTTTGACGTGCCCGCAGAAACCGAATGGCGCGAACTGAGCCGTTCGACCGACCAACTGGGCATGACACGCATTGAATACAAACAATACGTGGGCGGCGTGGAAGTGGCTCATGCGCAGGTCATCGTACACGTGAAAGACGGCAAGGTGACCACCGCCAACGGCACAGTGATGGAAAGCCACCGGATGCCCTCCACCATGCGGCGCTCGTCGGTCGTGCTCAACAAAGCCCTGGCTGACAAGATGGGGCAGGAGCTGTGCCTTTTCGAGACGCCCGACGGTTATCGGTATGCCACAAAGACCCTGTCGGTCAAGGGTGAAAGGGTCTATACCGATGTGGAGACCAACCAAGTACTGGGCCGCGAACCCCTGATCCGCCATTTTGACAAGAATGAGGGAGAGCCCGTGAGTGTGGCGGCGACAGGCCTGTATCTGGGTGACGTGACAATCGACGTCACGAAAACGGGCGACACCTATCATCTCTACGACTCAAAACGGAATATTTACACGATTTCCGGCAACAAGATACCCTCCATCGAACAGTTATTTGCGGAAGGAAAACTCTCTGATTACATCCCTAAGACCAACGAACTCCCGGAAGAGCCAACGGACAAAGATTTCGGCGATGTCGTTGACAGACTGACCACAGATGACGATTTAACCGACTATATCATGTTGGGCGGATTCGTGAACAGTACCGACGGGAAATTCTGCGACTACAGAGTGAAAAGCATCCACATTGACCTTTTGAAAGGTACCGACGAACAAGGCAACAGCTTTGACTTCTTCGATCAGTCAGGCAACAACATGGTCAGGCTGCAACTGTTTTATGGCGACACCGAGTGCGCCCTGTACGACGGTTTGCACAACATCACAGGCAACTCCTTGCATTTAGACAATCAGGAAAAGCTGTGCCGGCTGATACCGGCAGAGGGAGTGAGACTGGTAGCCATCGCCATGAAAATCACAGAGCAGGATAGCGAACAGCCATCCACCATCACCCGCCAATACACCATGCGCATGACACCCGATGAGAGCGGACTGATGGTGTGGGAGAATGATGACGCCAAGGTGACACTCACGTATGAAAAATCGCCCGTTTCGCCCATCGTGGATATCCATGCCGGCATGGAGCGTACCTACGATTACTACAAGAATGTTTTCGGACGCGACAGTTACGACGGTCATGGCGCTCCCATCTACAACCTCACTTACCTGCCCAACGAGACTGCCCTGCTTGAAATCATGCCGAATATAAACGAAGACGACATCACGTTCGACGACAACGATGATGACGACGATGAGAATGACGCGATGCTGTCGCACACCATCGACCAGACGGACAGCGACTTAGACTACCACCTGAGCGGCCATTACGCCTTCTCCACCTCGACCATGAATGCTTTTGCGGTGAAAGGCTACAAGCCATTCGCGATGATGTATGGCTTGGGTGGATCGACGATCTCGGCCGATATGCGTCCACTTACCGAACTGTCGATCCTATGCCATGAGTTTACCCATTTAGTGACCGGTCATTTATTAAGCGAAGGCAACGATGAGACGGGGGCGCTCAATGAGTCATTTTCAGACATCATGGCTATCAGCATGGTAAAAACGGATGAATACGGCTATGGAAAAGACTCGCCTTGGATCGTGGGAGGCAGGGGTATGACTGAAGGGGTGTCTAATCTGCGCGACCTGGCCGACCCTGCCAACTGCAGGGATGGCAAGGAGCCTGGGCCCACCACGTATATGGGCACGTACTGGTATGATTCGAGCAGGCCCAAGTTTACCAAAGACGCCTCACACACCAACTGCAGCGTGCAGAATTATTTCTACTACCTGCTGTGCGAGGGCGGCTCGGGCACAAACGACAACGGAGACGCTTATCAACTGACAGGCATAGGACTGGAGAAAAGCCGGCAGATAGCCTACCGCACGTTGACACAATATGCCACAGAGTCGTCACGCTTCGCCGACATCCGGCTTGGATTTATCCAGTCTGCCAAAGACCTCTATGGCGAGGGCAGCGAGGCCGAAGCCGTGGCTAAGGCGTGGGATGCCGTGGGCGTGTATGGTGAAGACAATCCCTCGGCCATCCACAACATCAGCCAAGAGGTAGCCGACGACAACATCTGGTACGACCTGCAGGGCCGGCGTATCGACAAACCCGTGCGCGGCATCTACATCAAAGACGGACACAAGGTAGTGGTGAAATAGAGGCAAGCAAAAAAATCATCGTCATTTGCCAACCGAAAGCAAACTTTCGCAGACAAATGACGATGATTTTTTTGAGCCTCTTGTCGGATTCGAACCAACGACCCCGAGATTACAAATCACGTGCTCTGGCCAACTGAGCTAAAGAGGCGGGTGGGCAAGCTACTTACATCGCGCCGCTACAACCAACTACCTTTGCTACGTTCCCGTCCTGGAGGATTCGAAGGGAGCTGGCCGTGTAAGACTTGCCCGTCTTACTGCTTTTCAGAAAAGCGAGTGCAAAAGTAGGCAAAAAAAATGAAGTAGCCGTAAAACGACCATATATTTAACTTTTTTTTACAACCAAAACAGGTCTATCCATGAGCTTTTTGCGTTAATCTTCCCAAATCACTTTGCCACATCAGCATTATTTCGTATTTTTGCACGCGATTTTCAACAGACGACATGACATTTGCAGAAAAACTTTCTCAGTTGCAGGCATTTGCACGCATCGACGGCGCCATACTGGGGCTGTTGTGGATAGGCAGCTTCGCATGCTTCGTCGGGCAGTTCAGCTATGCCCTGTGCGGACCGCTATGGATGCTGACCCTGGTGGGCACCCCGGTATGGGTGACGCTGCGCACGATGCGCTTCCGCGACCGTGTGCTCGACGGCGTGATGACCTTTCGCCGCGCCTACGGCTATTCGCTCTTCACGATGTTCAATGCCTCGCTCATTCTGGCAGCGGCACAGTTTGTCTATTTCCAGTTCATGGACGACGGCTTCATCGTGAGCCAGTATGCGCAGCTCTTCTCCACGCCCGAGGTAGAGGCACTGCTCAAAGGCTACGGCTTGACCACGGAGATGGTGGATGAGACCATCCAACTGATGAAAGACATGCGCCCGATAGACCTGTCGCTGCAGTTGCTTTACTCCAACATCATGGCAACCATGATACTAAGCCTGCCCATCGCATTGATTTCAAGAAGACAAAACAGAAAGTAAGAAATCTCAAACCATATATGGATATATCAGTAGTCATACCTTTATACAACGAGGAAGAGTCGCTTCCTGAGTTGTACGAGTGGATAGCCCGGGTGATGTCCGAGCATCAGTTCAGTTACGAAGTGCTGTTTATCAACGACGGCAGCACCGACCATTCATGGGACGTCATCGAGCGTCTCGGTGCCGAGCACGACGAGGTGCGAGGCATCAAGTTCCGTCGCAACTACGGCAAGAGCCCTGCCCTGTACTGCGGTTTCAAGGAAGCGCAGGGCGATGTGGTCATCACGATGGATGCCGACCTGCAGGACTCTCCCGACGAGATACCCGAGCTGTACCGCATGATCATGGACGACGGCTACGACCTGGTGTCGGGCTATAAGCAGAAGCGCTACGACCCCCTGTCAAAGACGATTCCCACGAAGCTGTTCAACTGGACGGCCCGTAAGATCAGCGGCATCAAGAACCTGCACGACTTCAACTGCGGTCTGAAGGCCTATCGACGCGAAGTGGTGAAAAACATCGAGGTGTATGGCGAGATGCACCGCTATATCCCCTATCTGGCGAAGAACGCGGGGTTCGACAAAATCGGCGAGAAGGTGGTACACCACCAGGCACGCAAGTACGGCAAGTCGAAATTCGGCCTGAACCGCTTCATCAACGGCTATCTTGACCTCATCACGCTGTGGTTCCTGAGCACCTTCGGCCGCAAACCCATGCACGTGTTCGGTTTCCTGGGCAGCATCATGTTCTTCATCGGCTTTGTGGCCGTGGTCATCTTAGGCGTGGATAAGCTCATCGCCCTGGCCAACCATGTGCCCATGCGACTCATCACCGACTCGCCCTACTTCTACCTGGCCCTGACGATGATGATCATCGGCACCCAACTGTTCTTGGCGGGGTTCGTGGGCGACCTCATCAGCCGCTCGTCGTCAAACCGCAATGACTACCAGATCGAGGAGGTGATCAGATGCGAAAAATAATCCCGTTGCTGGCGTTATTGACGGCCATGTGTGCCTGTTCGTCGATCGACTGTCCACTCAACCAGTCGGTATATGCGCACTATGCCATGGAGGGCGAGAACGCACCGCTGAAAGACACGCTGAGCGTCATCGCCATCCGGCAGAACGCCGCCGACACCACCTTGCTCAACAGCAAGGTAAACGCCAGCACGTTTGATGTGCCGATGAGCTATACGGGTGGCGAGGATATCTTGATATTCGAGATGACCGACACCAATCACGTGACGCGCACCGACACCCTGCACCTGCTCAAGACCAGCGTGCCACATTTCGAGTCGATGGAGTGCTCGCCCGTCTTTTTCCACACACTGACCGATGTGAGCTACACCACGCACACCATAGAAGCCGTGACCATCTCCAAGCCACTTGTCAACAATGATACCGAAACGAATATCACTATTACTTTTAAGCCTCGCGATTAGTCTGACGGCAACGATGCCTGCCAGCGCGCAAAGCCATGGCCGCAAGACCGTAACCGAGACGGTGGACAGCGTGCCGTGGTTCAACGGCTTTGCCGTGTCGGTCGATCTGGTGGGTCCGCTGCAAATGGCATTGGGCAGTTACGGACAATACGAGGCAGCCCTGCGGTTGAACCTGAAAGACCGCTACTTCCCCATCATCGAACTGGGCTACGGACGCGCCTCTGACGATGACGACGTGACACGCCTCTCGTACCGCTCGAAAGCCCCTTACGGACGTATCGGCATCGACTATAACCTGCTGAAGAACAAACACGACAAATACCGCCTGTATGGTGGTGTGCGCTATGCGTTCACCTCATTTAAATTCGACGTATGGCACCCCGGACTGAAAGACCCGGTAACCGGCGCCCTGACGGAGTACAGTGCTTACGATGTGAAATGCAGCCAGCACTGGGCCGAGGTGGTGTTTGGTGTGGATGCCAGCATCTGGGGACCGCTGCATCTGGGATGGTCGGTACGCTACCGCCGACGCATCGCCATCGACAAGGGCACGATGGGCAATGTGTGGTACGTGCCGGGCTACGGTCTGTCGGACCAGACCAATCTGGGTGGCACCTTCAACGTGTCGATTGATATATAGTTTTTAGAGGTGAGAGGTGCTTTAGAGGTGAGAGGTAAGAGGTAAGAGGTGAGAGAATAGTTTTGGGGTAAGGGGCAGGGGGCAGGAGACGAGTTGTTGAACGACAGCGAAAAATACCTCGCCACGCAAGTAGGGACAGGGCGTGCCCTGTCCGTAGTGAGAATATCAAATGCCGGCTACTGGCGGACAGGGCACGCCCTGTCCCTACTTCCGAGCACTCAACACTTCAACAGTGTAAGAACCCTAAACCCTCAACACTAAACCCTAAACCCTAAACCCTAAACCCTCAACAAAAGAACAAGAATGAAGAAAAAAGACGACATACGCGTACCGAAGAAGCAACTGCTGTGGCAGTTGCCTTTTCTATTGGTTTTGGTCATCGGCACCGTGCTGATTGTGCGGCAGCACAAAAACATGCCATACCAACGCGCCGAAGGCATGGTGTTCGGCACGGTGTATCACATCACCTACCAATCGGACAAAGAACTGAAAGATGCCATCGAGAGCGAGCTGAAGAAGGTAGATCTGGCACTGTCGCCCTTCAACAAGGCATCGACCATCACGCAAGTGAACAACAATGAGGATGTGAAGGCTGGCGACGACAAGATGTTTCGCGAGGTGTTTGAGAAAGCCATGACCATCTCTAAAGCCACCGACGGCGCCTTCGACATCACCGTGGCACCACTGGTCAACGCTTGGGGCTTCGGATTCAAGAACGGCACACAGCCCGACGCCCGACAGGTGGATAGCCTGCGTGCCCTCATCGGCTATGAGAAAGTGTCGATGACCAACGACGGACACGTGAAGAAAGCCGACCCGCGCATGATGCTCGACTGCGGTGCCATCGCCAAGGGCTATGGCTGCGACGCCGTGGCACGCCTGCTGCGCTACCACGATGTGGAGAACTTCATCGTTGAGATAGGCGGCGAGGTGGTGGCACGCGGCAAGAACACACAGGGCAACCCTTGGCGCATAGGGGTGGCAAAGCCCACCGACGACTCGCTGGCTGTCAACACGGAGAACGAGGCGGTGATCAATGTGACCGATATGGCGATGGCCACCAGCGGCAACTACCGCAACTTCTACTATAAAGACGGCAAGAAATACGCGCACACCATCGACCCGAAGACGGGCTATCCCGTGCAGCATAACATCCTCTCTGCCACGGTATTGGCCAAGGACTGCGCCACCGCCGACGCTTACGCCACCTCGTTTATGGTCATGGGGTTGGAGAGGGCTCAACAGGTGTTGGAAGCGCACTCCGAACTGATGGCTTACCTCATTTACACCGACGAGAAGGGAGCGTATCAAGTATGGTATTCGCCGTCGTTAGAGAAAAAGATAAAAAAGGAGTGAAAGGTTCTATAGAGGTGAGAGGTGAGAGACGAGTTGTTGAACGATAGTGAATAATAGTTTTGGGGCAGGGGGCAAGGGGCAGGAGATCACCTCGCCGCGCAAGTAGGGACAGGGCGTGCCCTGTCCGTAGTGAGAATATCATATGGCGGCTGCTTGCGGACAGGGCACGCCCTGTCCCTACTTCCAAACACTCAACCTTAAACAAACAATGTCTGACGGAAATATATTCAATCTGCTGCTTACGCTGCCGCTGTTTCAAGGCATGAGCCGCGCCGACATGCAAGAGGCGGTGGCACACACCCGTCTGGGCTTTGAGACTTACGAACGGGGCGACGTGCTGGTGCGAAGCGGCGACCGCTGCACACACCAGCTCATCTTAGTGGCAGGACAACTGTCGGTCACGACGCAGTCGGCAGACAGAACCTACCACCTGCAAGAAGTGGTGAACGGGCCGCTGCTGTTGCAACCCGAACGGCTGTTCGGACTCACGCAGACCTACACCCGCACTTTTTCTACGCACACCTCATGTCAGATACTCGCCATCAGCAAGACGGAACTGGTGCGCTTGGGAGCGAAGTTCGACATCTTCCGTATCAACCTGCTCAACACCATCACCACCCAGGCACAACGTGCCGCCGACGAGCCGTGGCTGCCCCCGGTGGAGGGCATCGGCGCCAAGATCATTCACTTTGTCCGTTCGCGGAGCCTGCACCCCACAGGCGAGAAGCAGTTGCACATCACGATGCAGACACTGGCCCGTTACATCGGCGAGAGCCGTCTAAATGTGTCGCGACAACTGCACCGCTGGGCAGAAGAAGGCACCATCAAAATGAGCAGAAACCTTATTACTTTAAAACTTTAAACTTTGATCTTTAAACTTTGATCTTTAAACTTTGATCTTTAAACATTTCTCTTACCTCTTAACTCTCACCTCCCACCTCTAAATATATGAGATACTTTATTGACTTATCTTTCGACGGCACCAACTATCACGGGTGGCAGATACAGCCCAACGGCATGTCGGTACAGGAACGCTTGCAGCAGGCGCTCTCTACCCTACTCCGCACCCCGACCGAAGTGACGGGTGCCGGGCGCACCGACGCCGGCGTGCACGCCCGGCAGATGATCGCGCACTTCGATGTGGAGCAAGCCATCGATGGATGTCAACTGGCCTATAAGCTGAACCGCATCCTGCCCCGCGACATCTCCGTGCAGTCTGTCTATGAGGTGACCGACGATATGCATGCCCGCTTCAGTGCCCGCTGGCGCACCTACCACTACTATATCCATACCCGCAAAGACCCCTACCTGCGCCATTACTCATGCGAGATGCACTATACGCTTGATTTCGACGCGATGAACCGTGCCGCATCGCTGCTGTTGGAATACGACGACTTCGCCTCGTTTTGCAAGACGCACACCGATGTGAAGACCACGCTGTGCCGGGTGACCCGTGCCGAATGGGTACGGACATCCGACCACGAATGGTATTTTGTGATTACCGCCAACCGCTTTCTCAGAAATATGGTTCGCGCCGTGACTGGCACGCTCATCGATGTGGGGCGCGGGCGCATCACCCTCGACCAGTTCCGTCGCATCATCGAGTCGCACAACCGCACCGATGCCGGTGAAAGCATGCCCCCACAAGCCCTTTTCCTGGAAAAAATAGAATATTAAATGTGGTTAATATTAGCATTTTTGTCGGCTGCCCTGCTGGGCTGTTACGACTCATTTAAGAAGACAGCACTCAAAGACAACGCGGTGATACCCGTGCTGTTTCTCAACACGCTGTTCTCATCGCTCATCTTTCTGCCGTTCATCGTCATCAACGCGACGACCGACGTGCTCGACGGCACCCTCTTCAGCATGGCTGAGGGCGGTTGGCATGAGCACTGTTTTATCCTGCTCAAGAGCGTCATCGTATTGTCGTCGTGGCTGTTTGGCTACTTCGGACTGAAACACCTGCCGCTGACCATCGTAGGCCCTATCAATGCCACCCGCCCGGTGATGGTGTTGGTGGGTGCCATGCTTGTGTTCGGCGAACAACTCAACCTCTGGCAATGGGCAGGTGTGCTCATAGCCATCATCTCGTTCTTTCTGTTGAGCAAGGCCGGCAAGAAAGAGGGTATCGACTTCAAGCACGACCGCTGGATCTACTTCGTGGTGCTCTCGGCGGTGCTGGGAGCCGTCAGCGGCCTGTACGACAAATATCTGATGGCATCGCCAGCCGATGGCGGCGTGGGACTCGACCGCATGTTGGTGCAGTCGTGGTACTTGATTTATCAATGCGCCATGATGGGCATGGCACTGATGCTGATGTGGTGGCCCCACCGCAATCGCACCACCCCGTTTCACTGGCATTGGTCTATCATCTTCGTCAGTGTGTTTCTATCCACGGCCGACTTTGTCTATTTCTATTCATTGAGTCTGCCTGGGGCCATGATTTCCATCGTGTCGATGATACGCCGCGGCAGCGTGGTCGTCTCGTTCCTGTTCGGCGCATGGCTGTTTCATGAGAAGAACCTGCGCTCCAAGAGCATCGACCTGGCGCTGGTGCTGCTCAGCATGCTGCTGCTGTATTTCGGGAGTAAATAGTACTTTTTTAATATGGCAAGTTGCCTTTATTGGTGGAAAAGTTGTAACTTTGCAGCAAAGTTTGTAATGCAGCAGAAAATATGGCAAAAATAATTGTACTAAAGAAATCTCTCGGAGTAATCGTCCTGTTGTTTATACCTTGTTTCGCCGTTGGCCAAAACTGTGTGGACAGAACAACGGTCAAGCAAGACAGCATAGCCATTAGAACTGACTCTATATGCCAGCGGGATGTTATGTGCAACTACGATATCGTTAGAAAAGACAGTTGCCAACAGCAGCACAGACTATCTTTTTTCCGCAAAGAGCAAAGGCCAACATGGAGTATTAGTCCTAATGCTGTAAAAATGCAGAAGTTCGATCCATACCGAAAGAAATTTACCGATATGCGAATAATAGAAACTATAGGCTCGCACATAAGCAGATAGGGTTCTTAGGGGCTGATGCCACTGAGCAGAGTTTGCATAGAGAGTCGGCTTGTGGAGCCAATGTGGAGATTAACAGCCTATATAAAAGTGAAAATCTCGCAAGCGCTTTATTCTCAGTTTCTTGCGAGATTTTAAATGATTTTTTAAAAACCTAAGCCGTGATTCGAGTGAGGTCGACGTGTGTCGCTAATCTATTACAAAATTACACGTGGAAGCTGTCGCGCTCGAAAGCGGTATAAGCCTTGCCGTCGGCCTCCTTGAGATACACCTGCAGGTCGAAGAAATAACCTGTCTCTTGCATTTTAGCCAGTGCGGCCTTCGCATCGTCGAGCGCGGCGAACTCTTTTGCGGCAGCCAGGTCGTTTTTGAATGCCATCTGCTTCTGTTCAGTGTCGAACACCGACACCCACTCACTTTTCTCTCTGTCGCCAATAACAAAAACTTTAGCCATGATTTTGATTTGTTTTTTATAGTTGATAAATGTGATGTGTTTGATGCTGCAAAAATAGGGAAAAAGGCGTGACCCGACAAGAAAAAAATCGTTTTTTTGCGTTTTTTTAAACGTAAAGGTTTTCAACTTTCGCAAGCTCTGCTTGCTCTTTGGAGTTTGGGAGTTTGGGAGTTTAGGAGTTTAGACAATACCTTTTGAAGTAAGGTGCTAAGTAGCGACAGGAATGGCCTTGTTATCAAAAAAATCTTAAAAAAAGGAGGAAGTGTTGCGACTAACAAAGAAATATGCTACTTTTGCAAGATTAAAAAGCGAAACGACTTTGTTTTTAGAGTAATCACACGTTGGTATGAACGATCACAATACGATGACAGAAGAGAAGACTGCAGAGAAAGCGAAGAGAGTGAACCCCTTTTTTGAACCCTACGACACGCCGCACCACACGGTGCCCTTCGACCGTATCCGACTGGAAGACTACGAAGAGGCCATGATGGAAGGCATACGCCGTGACAAAGAGTATCTGGAAAAGACGGTGAACAACCCCGCACGCCCCACCTTCGACAACACGATGATAGCACAACCCGAAGACCCCGACGGCTATTACGACCTGCTGGAACGGGTGACCACCGTGTTCTTCAATATGCTGAGTGCCGAGACCAACGACGAGATGGACGCCCTGGCACAGAAGATGCAGCCCATACTGACACAGCATGCAAACGACATGCGCCTGGACAAACGCATGTTTGAGCGCATCAAGGCCGTACACCTGCACCATCGGCGTCTGACCCCCGAGGAGAAGAAACTGCTCGACGACGCCTACGAAGGTGCCGTGCGCACCGGTGCACTGCTGAGCGACGAAGACAAGGAACGGCTGCGACAGCTGACAGAGGAAGCCAGCATGATGACCCTGCAGTTCTCGCAGAACCTGCTGAAAGACCGCAAAGCCTATACCCTGCACATCACCGACGAGGCACAACTCGACGGACTGCCCGACACGGCCCGCGAAGCGGCGGCACTGGCTGCCCAGGAAGCAGGCAAAGAGGGATGGCTGTTTACGCTCGACGCACCGAGCATGGGGCCGTTTATGAAATATTCCACACAGCGCGAATTGCGCCGCCAGATGTATATGGCCTACAACACCCTGTGCATGCACGACAACAGCGAGAACAACCTCGACATCTGCAAGCGCATCATCAACCTGCGGCGCGAGGTGGCACAGTTGCTGGGCTACCGCACCTACGCCGACTACGTGCTCAAGCGCCGCATGGCCACCAACAAGCGCACGGTATATCATCTGTTCGACCAACTCATTGACGCCTACAAGCCCACCGCCATCAAAGAGGTGGAAGAGATACGGAAGACCGCCCGGCAGATGGAGGGCAAGGACTTCGAGATGGAGCCGTGGGATTTCTCCTACTACTCCTACAAGCTGCAAATGAAGAAATACGACCTCGACGCAGAGATGCTCCGCCCCTATCTGGAGCTGTCGCGTGTGATCGACGGCGTGTACGGACTGGCCACCCGCCTGTATGGCATCACCTTCCGCCAGAACGACGACATCCCCGTATATCATCCCGACGTGAAAGCCTACGAGGTGTTCGACCGCGACGGGTCATATCTGGCTGTGCTCTACGCCGACTTCCATCCCCGCAAGGGCAAACAGGGAGGAGCCTGGATGACCGAATACCAAGGACAGTGGATAGACCGCAAAGGCGAGAACATACGCCCGCACGTGAGTGTGGTGATGAACCTGACGAAACCCACCGCCGACAAACCCGCCCTGCTGACGCTGGGCGAGGTGGAGACCTTCCTGCATGAGTTCGGTCACGCCCTGCACGGCATCTTCGCCAACACCCGCTTTGAGAGTCTCTCGGGCACCAATGTGCTGTGGGACTTCGTGGAACTGCCCTCGCAATTCATGGAAAACTATTCCGTGGAGAAAGAATTCTTGCGCACCTTCGCCTTCCACTACCAGACCGGCGAACCGATGCCCGACGAACTGATCCGACGGATTGTGAAGAGCCGCAACTTCATGGCCGCCTACGCCTGTATGCGACAAGTGAGCTTCGGACTGCTCGACATGGCCTATTACACCAAGAGCAAGCCTTTCGACGAAGACATCATCGCCTTTGAGAAGGCAGCCTGGAAGAAAGCCATTGTGATGCCCCAGCGCACCGACACGTGCATGACCGTGCAGTTCTCGCACATCATGGCTGGTGGCTATGCCGCCGGCTACTACAGCTACAAATGGGCCGAGGTGCTCGACGCCGACGCCTTCAGCGTGTTTAAGCGCGAGGGTATCTTCAACCAGCAGACGGCGCAGCGCTTCCGCGACGAGGTGCTTTCTCGCGGCGGCACCGAGCACCCCATGACGCTCTATAAGCGGTTCCGCCGCGGCGAACCCACCATCGACGCCCTGATCAAGCGCAATGGTATCAAGAGAGGTAAGAGGTAAGAGGTAAGAGGTGAGAGGTGAGAGGTGAGAGGTATGTTTTGGGGCAGGGGGCAAGGAGCAAGGGGCTGGAGATATGCTTTCTTAGAGGTGAGAGGTGAGAGGTATCGACATAACGAAAATAACTTAATAACTCATTAACAGAAAAGATGAATAAGCAGGCCGCCCTGGACCACCGATATCTGCGGATGGCGCAGATATGGGCAGAGAACAGCTACTGTGTGCGCCGCCGCGTGGGAGCCCTCGTGGTGAAGGAAAAGATGATCATCAGCGACGGCTACAACGGTACGCCCAGCGGTTTCGAGAACGTATGCGAAGACGACAACAACGTGACCAAGCCCTACGTGCTACACGCCGAGGCCAACGCCATCACCAAACTGGCCCGCAGCAGCAATAACAGCGACGGCTCCACACTCTATGTCACCGCCTCGCCCTGCATCGAATGTGCCAAGCTCATCATCCAGGCCGGCATCCGCCGAGTGGTCTATGGTGAGAAATACCGGTTGGAAGACGGTATCAACCTCTTGCGCAAAGCCGGTATCGAAGTAACATACATCAACCCTAACGAAACAAATGAAAACGAATAATAAATGGATGCCCGTCATCATGGCGGCCTGTGTCATTCTGGGTGTAGTCATCGGCACGTTTTATGCCAAACGAGCCTCAGGCAACCGTCTGCAAATATCCGGCGAAGGTCCCAACCGCATCAACAGCCTGCTGAAAATCGTCAGCGACCAGTATGTCGATGACGTGGATGTCAACGACTTGGTGGAACGGTCTATACCCAACATCATCGCCGAACTGGACCCCCACTCGGTGTATATCCCCGCCAAAGACGTGCAGTCGGCTACCGACGACCTGCGCGGCTCGTTCTCGGGCGTAGGCATCGAATTCGTGATCCGCAAAGACACCGTGCGCATACAAAACGTCATCACCGACGGTCCGGCAGAGCAGGCCGGACTGATAGCCGGCGACAAGATCGTGAGCATCGACGGTGAGCCCTTTGTAGGTGAGATAGTGACCAACGAAGAAGCGATGCACCGGCTGAAAGGCCCACGGGGCACCGTGGTGAAAATCGGCGTGATGAGATATGGCAAGAAAGAGCCCAAAGTGTTTGAGGTGACCCGCGACGATATCTACGTGAGCAGCATCAATGCCACCTATATGATCAACGACAACACCGGCTATATCAAGGTGAAGAATTTCGGCGACAACACCTACATGGAGATGCTGCGCGCCCTGTCGATGCTGTCGCAAGAGGGGATGACGAACCTCATCATCGACCTGCGCGACAATTCGGGCGGTTTCATGAACATCGCCATCCAGATGGTGAACGAGTTTTTGCCGGCCGACCGCATGATTGTCTATACCGAAGGGCGCCGCGCACCACGCGAAGACTACATGAGCACGGGCACAGGCCACTATAAGTCACTGCCGCTGGTGGTGCTCATCAGCGAGACCTCAGCTTCGGCATCTGAGATATTCGCCGGCGCCATACAAGACAACGACCGGGGCACCATCATCGGCCGCCGTTCGTTTGGCAAGGGCCTGGTGCAGCAGCAGATACCCTTCAGCGACGGCAGCATGCTGCGCCTGACCATCGCCCGCTATTACACCCCGTCGGGGCGCTGCATACAGAAGCCCTATACTCCCGGCAAAGGATTGGAGTACGAGGAAGACTTGCTCTTGCGCTATCAGCATGGCGAGTTCTTCTCGCAAGACAGCATCAAGAACGAGGGTCCTGCCTTTAAGACGAGCATCGGCCGCACTGTATATGGCGGCGGCGGCATCACCCCCGACATCTTCGTGCCCGAAGACACCACAGGCGTCACCTCTTATTATAAGGAGGCTGCCATGAAAGGACTGTTCTTCCAGTTTGCCTTCGAATATACCGATGCCAACCGCGAGGTGCTGAGCAAATACAAAGACCAAGACTACCATCAGTTGCTGCACTACCTGCAAGGTCAGAACCTGGTAGAGAAATTCGCCCAGTATGGCGAGGCCAACGGCCACCGGCGCCGCAACCTGATGATAGCCACGTCGCACTCGTTGATAGAGAAGTTCGTGCTGAGCCGCATCATCTACAACATTCTTGACGAAGAGCCGTGGATACAATACCTCAACACTGACGACCCCACCGTGCTGAAAGCATTAGACATACTCAAGAAAGAGAAAGCCACACCCACGTTGAACGATATTTAGAGGTGAGAGGTAAGAGAATCGTGTTTAAGCGCCCAGTACAATCCATTGACGACCTGTTGCCGCGTGTGATACGCGACAACGGATTGGAGACGCCCCTGCTGCAGCGACGTCTGATAGACGCGTGGGAGGAGGTGGCCGGACACATCGTGGCATCCTATACCGTAGAGAAATTCATCCGCAACCAGACACTGATGGTGCGTATCTCCAACCCCGCCTTGCGCGCCGACCTGTCGATGATGCGCTCGCAACTGGTGACACGCCTCAACCAACACGTGGGCAGCATGGTCATCGCCGACGTGAGGTTTTATTAGAGGTAAGAGGTGAGAGGTGAGAGGTATGAGGTGAGAGGTGAGAGGTGAGAGGTGAGCGATGAATCATGGGACTACAGTGTGATGACCCCATCCTCAACGTGGAAGAGCCGGTAGTCGAACGGGCTGTTGCTGAGAATCTGATCCAGGTGTTCGCGGTTGGTGTCCGTGATGAAAATCTGTCCGAAGGCGTCGCTCGCCACGAGGTTGACGATCTGCTCCACACGCTTGGCATCCAACTTGTCGAAGATATCATCCAAGAGCAACAGAGGCGTGGTCTGACTGTTGGTGCGGCGCAGGAAGTCAAACTGCGCCAGTTTAAGGGCGATGACAAAGGTCTTATTCTGCCCCTGGCTTCCCTCACGCCTCATGGGGTATCCTCCGAGCGACATCTCCACATCGTCGCGGTGCACCCCGTGTAGAGAGTAGCCCACGGCACGGTCTTTGAAACGGTCGCGCTGGATGACGTCGAGCAAGTCGCCCCGCTGACCGTGCGACACGTATTGCAGCGACACCTCTTCGCGCCCGTCGGCCACGGTATTATAAATATCCTGAAACACGGGTGTCATCTTGCGCACGAACTCATCACGCTTCACATAAATCTTGGTGCCCTCCTCGGCCATCTGCCGCTCCCACACATCGAGTAGCAGGGGGTCGGGCTCCTGCTCCATCTTCAACAGCACATTACGCTGCTGAAGCGCCTTGTTGTAACGGTTCAAGGCCTCGATATACGTCGGGTCGTACTGCGCGATGACCACATCCATCAACCTACGCCTCTCTTCTGCCGCCCCTTCGATGAGGATGCTGTCAGACGGCGAGACGAAGATGAGCGGCAGCAGTCCGATATGCTCCGACAGCCGTTTATATTCCTTCTTATTGCGTTTGAAGTGCTTTTTCTGTCCGCGCTTCATGCCACAATAGATCACTTCCTTATCGCCGTTCTCATTCAGGTAGGTGCCTTCGATCATGAAGAAATCCTGGTTATGACTGATGACCTGTGAGTCGAGGGCATGGTAAGCGCTGCGACAGAACGACAGATAGTAGATGGCGTCGAGGAAATTGGTCTTCCCCACCCCGTTGTGCCCGATGAGACAGTTCATCTTGGGCGAGAGAGTATGCTCCGCCAGAAGTATGTTTTTGTAGTTGACGATGGATATGTGTGAGAGAATCATCTTGTGATGTCGGATTTAGGTTTGCAAAGTTAACAGATTTTTTCGACAGAAAGACAGAAAGACATCTTTTTTTTCATGTCAAAAAGGGTGTTTTGTACTTCTGTTTGAAAAAAAAAGGCAATAAATTTCACTATATGCAAAATAAGTCGTAATTTTGCCACGCAAAAAATAGGCACCCCCCAAAACCAGGTGCAAAAAGCATGGAAAAAATTTAAAAATCTAAACAAATAATGGCAAAAAAGATCCAGAACGTCAATGAGCAGGAAGCAACTCAGGTGACGAACAAAACGGAAGAGTTTTTCAACAAAAACAAGAAGATGATTATAGGGTGCATCTGCGCCATCCTCTTGATCATCGTCGGTATCATCGGTTACAAGCAGTTTATCGTGAAGCCCCGCGAGGCAAAGGCCAACTATGCCCTGTCGAAGCCTCAGAGCACCTTTGGCAACCCCAACGACAGCACATCGCTCAAAAACTTCATCAATGTGGTGAACGAATACGGCAGCACCGAAGCCGGCAATCTGGCCAACCTCTACACCGGTCTGGAATATGCCCGACAGGAGAAATGGGAAGACGCAGTGAAATATCTCGAGGCCTTTGAGCCGGGCGAAGACCTGCTGATCAGCCCCATGGCTATCGTGGCCTTGGGCGACGCCTATGCCAACCTAAAGAAATTTGACGAGGCCGTCAGCGCCTTCAAGCGTGCTGCCGAGACCGCCAACAAAGCATCTATCGACGGCAAGAACAATGCCGTGGCTCCCGTGGCTCTGCGCAAAGCCGGCATCATCCTCTTAGACCAAGGCAAGAAAGACGAAGCCAAAGAGCTCTTCGAAGATATCAAAGCGAAATATCCTCAGTCGCCCGTTTATAGCGACATAGACAAGTTCATCGAATACGCCTCTGTGAAATAATGGCTACGGCGATGCACAACCTGTCGGACTACGACTTCGCGAAAGTCCCCGACGCCAGTAATATGTGTTTCGGCATCGTCGTGTCGGAATGGAACCCGCAGATCACGGGCGCACTGCTCGACGGAGCGGTGAAGACCCTTGAGAAGCACGGTGCGCTGCCCGAGAACATCCACGTGAAGACGGTGCCCGGCAGTTTCGAGCTGATCTACGGTGCGCACCAGATGACACGCAACGACGGTTACGATGCTATCATCATCCTGGGCAGCGTGATACGCGGCGAGACGCCCCATTTCGACTATATCTGCCAGGGGGTGACATACGGCATCGCCCGCCTCAACGCCGAGAGCGAGGTGCCCGTCATCTACGGGCTCCTCACCACCGACACCTTAGAGCAGGCCCAAGACCGCAGTGGCGGCCGTTTGGGCAACAAAGGCGACGAGTGCGCCGTAGATGCCATCAAGATGGCGAAGTTCTAAAATCTTTGGAGGCAGGGGGCAAGGAGCAGGGGGCAGGAGATATGTCAGACTCCACTTAAATCTTATAAAAGCTACGAGGAGCGATACCAGATGGTATCGCTCCTCGCTATTTTTTTACAACCCATTCTTATTGCGCAGGCGGTCTTCCTCCTCTTTTTTATAGCTGTCGTCGATAAAGGTGGTGTCGGCATGGGCGTTGTGGGTGTCGATGTCATCCACCTTATAAGTGAATATGCCGTAGCGGTCGATGACAAGCTGCAAGGGAATCATCTCATCGCTCAACTCATCGGGGTCGCCCACGCTACCAGCGAAGTAGAGATGGTCTTTGTCGGTCAGATCCTGTTCAAAGACAAGGTTGAGCAGTGCGCCCTCTTTCTTGAAGTGCGGCGTGAGGATGTCGCTGAAGCTGCGCTTGGTAAAAGCATGGTTGAAGAAGACGCTGCTGTCGTGCCTGAGTATCTTGATACGGATGCGGTTGTCCTTATAGCGCACACCATCACCCGTATGTATCTCAGGCATCGAATCGATGGGCGCACGCGCGATAATGATACGATACTGCGAGTCGTTCCATGGTATGCTGGTCTCAAAATCGTGCCCTTCCATGGCGTGCAGGGTCGTGTCTATCTCTTTTTGTGGTTGTTTGGGAATTTTATAATAACCCGGATCTTTTTTTTCTTTCGAACATCCCATGGCGAGGGCCATCACCGCGGCAGCCAGGGCAAGAGGTATCATGCGTTTCATTTCGTAAATAGGATAATTGACTGGCAAAAGTACTAAAAATCCTTTGAACGGCAAAAATCTTTGATATAAAAACTTTGTGACAAAATCAAAAAAAAGGAATATATTTGTCTATTCTGCAAAAAGACATTATCTTTGCACTCACCAAGAATATTTGAACGAAACTAAAAGCACCCAGGATGAGAGCCGTCGTCTTTTACATATTAGCTTGCTTCGTATTGGCAGTGGCCTGCACAGGCGACCGCACAAACGGCAACACCGAGAAGCCCGACTCTCTGCCCATCCTTGTGACGAAGATACAGACGTGCTCACGCCTATATACCACAGAGTATCAAGTACATAAGATAGTGACGCACGACGATGAGCTGACCTTCAACGGCACCATATTCGGCCATTCATTCAATTGGAAGATTCCGGCAGGCAGCCGCAAGGTGGCTATCCCGATGTTTGCCACGTTGAAAGGGTATATCGACTTCGGCGGATTCAGTGCCGACAACGTGCGCCGCGACAGCACCCACATCGAGATCATCCTGCCCGACCCCGAGGTGGTGCTCACCAGCAGCAAAATAGACCATGGGCGTGTGGTGGACCGTGTGGCACTGCTCCGCTCAAGCTTCAGCGACGAAGAGCTGAGCTCCTTTGAGCGCCAAGGCCGCCAGAGCATCATCGAGAGCATCCCCAAGCTCGACATCCATGAGCGCACGCGCGCCAGCGCCGCCCGTATGCTCGTGCCCATCCTCAAACAGTTTGGCTATCGCGAAGAAGACATCACCATCTCCTTCCGCAAAGATATGAACCCTGACTCCATCCGCGTCATTGACCGAACGGACAACAGCCTATGAGAAGAAGAGACAATAGAGAGAACACCGGCATCAAACTGCTGAGCGATGTCACGGCGATGATACTCATCGGCATGGTGCTGACCCTGATTATCACAGGCACAGAGACATCGATGCGCATCTCGAAGAGCGAGCGCATCAACATCACCCCTATCCGTGTGCAAGACATTCGCGACATCGGACAGTGGGAGTTTCTGTCTATCGCCGACGAGGAACTGGTGGATACGCTGCATGAGCACTGGTGGAGAAACAAGGAACTGATACGCATCTACCGTGGCACCCTGCGCATCGGCATCGACCTGAGCAAAGCCAAAGACGACTGGATACACCTGCGGGGCGACACCGCCGTGGTGGAGTTGCCCGACGTGCACCTGCTCGACGACAACTTTATCGACGAGGCCGACAGCGACCCGTTTTACGAGACGGGCTCATGGAGCCAGGCCGACCGCGAGGCCTTGTACCGCAAAGCAAAACGACTGATGTACGAACGCTGCTACACCCAAGAAAACTTACAGACCGCCCGCGACAATGCCAAGGAACAATTAACCCAGTTTGTACGTGCCATGGGGTTTGAGCACGTGGAAGTGAAGTTACAGGGGGCAAGGAGCAAGGGGCAAGGGGCAGGAGAATAGTTTTTGAGGTAAGGGGCAGGAGAATAGTTTTTGGGACAAGGGGCTTTCTGCGGGGCAAGGGACAGGAGATGTGCCACGCCGAGTAGGGGCGGGTCACTGTGCCCGCCCGCACGAGCGTCAGCGAGTTAAGTAAAGAAAGTCATCCCACCACGCAAGTAGGGACAGGGCGTGCCCTGTCCGCAGTGAGAATATCACATTGCGGCTACTTGCGGACAGGGCACGCCCTGTCCCTACAGATAAGCCCTCAACACGCAACAAAAAGTAAAAAAGTAAAAAAGTAAAAATAAGGTGCAAGAACACTCAACACTAAACACTCAACACTAAACACATTCAATGGAAGAACTGTTCAGTGAATTAAGCAGCCTGCTGTGGGGCTGGCCGATGATTATCCTGCTGTTGGGCACGCACCTGTACCTGACGGTGCGGTTGCGTTTTCCCCAGCGCAAGATTTTCACCGCCATCCGCCTGTCGGTGAAGCGCGACCGCGGCGCCACGGGCGACGTGTCGCAGTTCGGTGCCTTGGCCACAGCCCTGGCCGCCACCATCGGCACGGGCAACATCATCGGTGTGGCCACGGCCATCGCCCTGGGCGGTCCGGGCGCGGTGCTGTGGTGCTGGCTGACGGGCGTGTTTGGCATGGCCACGAAATATGCCGAGGGCCTGCTGGCCATCAAATACCGCGTGAAGACACCCGACGGCCGCATGCTGGGCGGTCCGATGTATGCCTTGGAGAAGGGTCTGGGCTGGAAATGGATGGCTGTGCTCTTCGCCTTGTTCACCGCCATCGCCTCGTTTGGCATCGGCAACACGGTGCAGGCCAACGCCATCGCCACCATCGCTGACGAGACCTATAGCATCTCGCCCTACCTGACGGGTGCCGTGGTGTGCGCCCTGACGGGTGCCGTGGTGCTGGGCGGCGTGAAGAGCATCGCGCGCGTGTGCGGCATGTTGGTGCCGTTCATGGCGTTCTTCTATGTGGCCGGCTGCATCTATATCCTGGTGGTCAACAGCCAGTATGTGTGGCCCGCCCTCCAACTCATCTGCACCTCGGCATTCACGCCCGAGGCCGCCGGCGGCGGTTTTGTGGGCAGCACGGTGATGATGGCCGCCCGCTTCGGCATCGCCCGCGGCCTGTTCTCCAACGAGTCGGGCCTGGGCTCCGCCCCCATCGTGGCGGCGGCGGCACAGACACGCAACCCCGTGCGCCAAGCGCTGGTGTCGAGCAGCGGCACCTTCTGGGACACCGTAGTGATCTGCGCCCTGACGGGCCTGGTGGTGGTGAGCAGCATCATCGCCTATCCCGACATCAGTTACGACAACGGCGCCACGCTCACGAAGATGGCGTTCAGCAAGATACCCGTGGTGGGCGAACCGCTACTGAGCTTCGGCCTGCTCACCTTCGCCTTCAGCACGATATTAGGGTGGTGCTATTACGGCGAACGTGCCGTGGAATACCTGAAAGGGCGCAAATGGATGCTGGCCTACCGCGTGCTTTACATCGGAGCCGTGTTCGTGGGCAGCATCGTCAATCTGGCTGTGGTGTGGAACTTCGCCGACTGCATGAATGCGCTGATGGCCATACCCAACCTGCTGTCGCTCATCTTCCTGAGCGGCATCCTGGTGAGCGAGACGCGCCGCTACCTGTGGCAGGGCCGGCTCGACGAGGAAGCGGAAGAGTAACCACAACACACCGGCATCATGATCAATACATGCCAAGAAAGGGGCGGCATTCGGGTCACTACCCGGATGCCGCCTCTCGTCATTTCAATCCTGAATATTATCAACAATCTTAAAACCTAAAATAAAACCTATCTACTAACTAACCTAAAAACATTTTCTAACTCATGCTACTGAATACCTATGTATGTGAATTTTTTTTCTGATGCAAAGATACGATGATTTGTAAGCAGAAACCAAACTTTTTCAGCAAATCGGCAGAAAAATCAAGTCAAACGTTTGCATTCATAAACAGGATGCGACATCACGTCGCATCCTGCCAAGAGAAAACTATCATTGCTATTGTTGAGGGTCGAATTCCTCGTCCCACAGCTGTGGCCGCTGGTATTCATCGTCGCTCTCTTCCTCTACGTCGAATGCGAGTCCGAGGCGGTTGGCGCCAATATCATTTTCATCGATCCATCCCTTGGTGTCGGTGATCAAGAGGCTTTCTGTTTTGACCTGATGACGCTCTATCATTGGTTGTTGATATGTCTTTTTCATCTTTTTACCCTTTCTTTCCTGTTAACGTAACACCATTTTCTTGCCGTTCACGATATAGATGCCTTTGGCCGTGGGGCGGTCCACCCTCACACCTTGCAGGGTGTAGATGCCCTTGGGTGTCTGGTCGTCCTGCCGGCTGAGCGTATTGTCGATGCCATCGACCACACTCACCGACTCATGGTCACGCAGCAGAGGCCACACCAGTCCGTAGGAGTAGATGTCGTAGTCGTAGATGACCTGTGCGTTGGCCTGCTGGTAGTCGGGGTCGTAGGCCGTAGCCGACAGTCCTGCCGATGTCTCTATGGGTGTGGGACCCTCGTCGTAGCCCTCGTTGTCGTTGGTGAAGAGCGTGGTGGGCAGGCTGAGGAAGGCGCGGTTGTCGGGCATGGTGATGTCCTTGACGCGAATGAACTGGTGCGTGGTTTTGTGCATGCCGAAGTTGCGGTGGTCGAAGTCAGACGTGCCGAGCAACTGGAAAGTGTTCGTGCCGCTGGCCGGACCCTTGCTCACCGGGCCCACCTGCACTTCGTGCACGGCCGGCACCAAATAGTTGGTGGCATCGCCACCCACCACTTCGTTGTGTATGAACTGCGTGGGATTAGGAGTCGATGGGTCGTCGAAATAGAACTTCGACACCTCGCCCTCAGCCCCGTTGCTGTTGTTCTGATTGGGTTTGATGAGATATTGGTCGGTCGAGATGAGGATGACGCCCGTATTGACAGGCACATCCTGCACATGCTTCAGACGCAGTTTTCCGTTGATGGTCTTGCCCTCGGCATTGGTCTCCATAGCATAATATTCAGTGACGCGGAAGGCGAGCACGCCCTTGGGCAGTCCGAGCGGTGTGTCGGTACTGTAGGTCATATACAGGTTGCCCACGACGAGGATCTCTCGGTCGGAAGCGGTCTTGGCAAACTGCTGCCACCCGTTGGCGGGTGCATAGCGTGTGGTTGGGTATCCGCTGGGCTCATAATAGCCCGATGAGGTGCTGATCTGGGGATTGTCTTGCTGATTGGGTCTACCTTCGTATGTGATGTTGTTTTTCTCACCTTCATAACCGTCTTTCATACTGTTGAGGTTTGACTGGCTGAACACCATGCCCTTCTTCCATTCACCGGCATAGTAGTCGAAGTCTTCTTCGAGGAAATGGAGCGTAGTTAACTGAGTGCCATCTATATCCGTCTGCATCTCCATCGAAGTGAAGCTAAACGCATCGTATTCACACACGAGCAGTCGTTTTTGGGGCGAGATATTGACATACACATCTTTCAAACTATAGTCACCTTCGCTGCCGCCGGCGAAGGCACCCGTACGGATGATAAGCGGTTCCTGGGGTGTATGATTCTGCTCCTGGAAGGTGACGGTCTCGAGGTGGGTGCAAGCCTGGAAGGCACCCGACTTGATTTCGGTCACACTGCGGGGAATGGAGATCTCAGTCATGCCCGATTCAAGGAACGCATTGGCCGGTATCACTTTGAGTCGTGCCTCCGCCTTGTCTTCTCGTATCTTCATGGTGTGCAGGTTTGATGTATGTGCGAAGGCACCCTCGCCCATCGACGAGAGGCGGATGGGCAGCGATAGCTCTTTCAGCTTCGTGCACTCATTAAATGCGCTGTTGCCGATGGTGAGGTCGTGGTCGAAGTCGATGCTCACATTGGGGTCGTCGGCCTGTCGTCTTCTCTCAAACGAGATAGAAAACTCGCTGGTGTTGTTGCCGGCGTGTTCGAAGGCGTTGTTGCCGATGGCCACTGTGCGGTTGGGAAACTCCACGCCGCTGAGGTTGACACAATTGAGAAAGGCACCGTCGCCGATGGTCAGCTCTACGGGATAGGTCTTACCCTGGAGCATGTCGGCATTGCCGCTGGTATAGTCTTTGTCGAAGGTGAGCTGGGTGAGCACGTCGCAGCGGGTGAAGGCACCGCCGTTGATGGCCGACACGTTCTTGCCCACTTTCACCTTCAGTCCGGTGGCATAGCCATGCGCTGTATCATGGTCGTTGAATCCCTTGACCACGCCAGCTTTGAAATCGACCTCGGTGAGCTGCTTGCAGTCGCTGAAGATATCGTTGGAGATAGTGCTGTCGGCATACTTCGATGTGACGGCTTTCTGGATGGAATCTTTCCAGTACGAGAATTTCATCGCACTGTAGTTGTCGGCCGAACCGTCGGAAGATTTGATTTTCGCCTCTCCCATATCCACCGAGGTGTATGGGAAGCTTTGCAGCTTCTGCAGGTCTTGTTCGCTGAATTCGCCCACGAGCACCAGTCCGCTCACCTTGAGGTTGTTTTTCTCTGTTTCGGTGAGTGATTGCACGTATGCCGCCAGATCGCCCACTTGTGTGGTGGTGATGGTGACGACCGAGCCGTCAGTACTGAAATTCACCGTCGCGGCGGCATTCACGCTTTGGGATATCATTACAAAGAAGAATCCCAAGAAAGAAGATAGTAACATTTTCCGCATGTGAGTAAATAACAATGAATAGTTGATAATAAGTTATGTTATATTTTATGTTAGTTAGATGTTCTTGTAGAAAGAGATGTCAGTGTGGTCTGTTAGTCTTTGTTTCGATGTGGTGTCATGCCACAAGGCACGGATGAAACATTTTTGCGCTGCAAAGGTAACATATAAATAGGTTTCATACATTACAATTTGTTTCAAATCACTCGCAAATTGTAACATTTTAGCAGAAAGACACAAAAAGAAAAGGAAAAACAACGAATTGTTGTGTGCGAACACAGAGGAATTATGAATTCTGAATTCAGAATTCACAATACACAATTCTCCGTTCGGGGGGATTTGCAATCTCCGTTCGGGGGGATTTGCAATCCCCCCGCAGAGAGTAAGTGGATTTGTAATCCACCACTAAAATAACTTTTATGTCATCCCCCACCCAACCCTCCCATGGGAGGGCTTCCAACCCATCCCTAAATCCCTTCCCAATCCTTGGGAAGGGACTTAACCGCTCCTACCCGTCGCTCGTTCACTAAGGTACTGCTCCCTTTTTCTGCCGGTCGCAGTTATTTTTTACGCAACAGAGTTGCGATTTTTGTGTTCGCTACGCTCACCGTGCTACGGACAGGGCGCGCCCTGTCCCTACTTGCGTGGCGAGGTAATCTTTTTTGTTGAGTGTCGAGTGTTGAGTGTTGAGTGTTCGTGGCATATCATAAATTTCAAAGTTCAAAGTTCAAAGAGAAAGCCCCCTGCTCCGAAGCTATCTACTCCCTCCCTACAAGGGAGGGGCCGGGGGTGGGTCTGCTATCCAAGGGAGGGGCCGGGGGGTTGGGTCTTACAACTCCATCGCCATGATATAGTCGTTCATGTAGAAGCCGTGACCGATGGGGAAGTCGCCAGAGCGGTCTTTGAGCATGCCCATACGCTCGTAGAAGGCAACGGCTGGGTTGTTGCGGTTCACGTTCAGTTCCATGCGGCAGGGTTGCGGGTGCACCTCTTTTATATATGCCATGGCCTGCGCGAAGAGGCGCTCGCCATAGTGGTGCCGTTGCCGGTCGGGCAGCACATAAATTTTCTGCAAGTGGAACAGGTGCTCGTCCTCTTGTTGCACGCTGACGTAGCCCACGGGCTTAGCCTCATCGTAGGCGATGAAAAAGACATGCCCGTCGGCCATCTGCTTTTGCAGGTTGGCCAACGAATACATCCACTCCATCATATAGTCGTTTTGTTCGGGTGTGAGGATGTCGCGGTAGGTATGTGGGAATGTCTGCCATGCCAGGTCGTGGATGAGCTGGCAGTCGGCGGTAGTGGCTTGTCGGATGGTAAACATGGGTTGGCGCTTCGCTAAATGATAAATGATAAATGATAAACGAGGAGTGTGGGAGTGTGGGAGTTTGGGAGTTTGGACATTAGTTATCGTGATTGGTATGTAGGGACAGGGCGTGCCCTGTCCGCAAGCAAGAAATAACACCACCTCTTGACGGACAGGGCACGCCCTGTCCCTACTTGCGCGATGAGATAACTCGCTTGTAGGCGTGGGCAGACAGGTTGGACAGCGGGTCATCATCACCGCCATCCCCCATTTCATGACTAACCACTCCCCTCCCTACAAGGGAGGGGCCGGGGGTGGGTCTGCTCAAGGTGGGTCTGCTCCATTCGCCTCATTTTGTGTCCCCCTCCTTCGGAGGGGGTACGGGGGAGGCTTTACACTCGCCATATTTGTTGCACAAATGGCAGGTGTAGGGCTGTCGGTTGACTTCGGGTCCGAGGCCGATGATGCCGCTGACGCTCTTCTCGGGCAACATAAGTGCCGAGGGGGTGAGGCGTATGCCGCAGGGGTTGTCGGGGCCGAAGAGGGCGAAGAGCTGCTGCTGTTGGGCCACGTGCCACCCGCAGTAGCCCGGACTGTATCGGTTGGTGCGCCGCCATCCCAGTTTATCTATCGACGCCTGCAAGGCCAGTTCCATGCAGTCGGCGGTGCGCTCGGCGATGACCGACCCCAGTGCATCGGCGATGAAGGCACGGAGGATATCGTCAGCCAGGCGTCGTTGCAACAGCGCGAAGTCGTCGCCGGCGGTGCAGAGGAAGACTGCGTAGGCCACCGCCCCGCGCAGTTGACCGGCGATGACCCTGCCCAACCGGAAGTCGGGCAACTGCCTCAGCACGGTGTAGCAGAAGGCCGGACGGGTCGTGGCAGCCGCCAGCCGCATCACCTCAAGCGTCTCTTCTGCCACGTCGCCAGCGGGCTGCGCGCCGCCGTAGCCCATCTGCCGATACACCATCGCGGGCGTGATCTGCAGTTCGTGGTATGTGATGGAGCGGAATGTCATCTTTTCAACAGTTTCTTCACCAGGGCCACGGCGCTGTTGGCATTGTCGCTGTAACCGTCGGCGCCTATCTCGTCGGCAAAGCGCTGACTGACAGGCGCCCCGCCCACGATCACCTTCACCTGCTGTCGGAGGCCCTCACGCTCAAGTGCGTCGATCACCTCGCGCATGTAAGGCATGGTGGTGGTGAGCAGTGCCGAGAGCGCAAGCACGTCGGGCTGGTGTTTTTTCACCTCGTCGATGAATGTCTGCGCCGACACATCGATGCCGATGTTGACCACTCGGAAGCCCACCCCCTCGAGCATGGCCGCCACCAGGTTCTTCCCGATGTCGTGCAGGTCGCCCTTGACGGTGCCGATAACAACCGTTCCGAATGTTGAGTGTTGAGTGTTGAGTGTTGAATTGTCAATTGTGAATTGTGAATTGTCAATTGTGAATTGTCTGACCACCTGCATGGCGGCTTTCATGGCGCGCCCTGCCATGAGCAGTTGGGGCACGAATGCCTTGCCCTCTTCAAACAGCTGTCCGAGTTGGGTCATGGCGGCAATCATCTCGTCGTCGATGAGCCGTTGCGGGTCAGCCCCGTCGGCCAGCGCCTGCCGCACCGCCTCGACCGCCTCCTGCTCGCGTCCGTGAAGGATGGAGGTGGCTACGCCTTGAGGGGCAGGGGGCGGGGGGCAGGGAGCAGGAGAATAGTTATTTTGGGGGGCAGGGGGCAGGGGGCAGGGAGCAGGAGATATGTCATCGCGCTGAGCTATTCTCTCACCCCCGGCACCCTGCCCCTTGCCCCCATCTATACCCCTTGCTTCTTTCTCCATGCTGCCCACTATTCTCCTGCCCCTTGCACCCTGCCCCTTGCCCCTAAATACTCCAGCAAGAAAAGCAATATGCGCGTCGGTGGTGCCGCAGCAGCCGCCCACGATGTCGAGGGTGCCGTCGTCGATGAGCGGAGCCAGGTCGGTGGCCAACTGCTCGGGCGTCTTCGCATAGCGACCATTAGCGTCGGGATGTCCGGCATTGGGATAGAGACTGATGCGGTAGGGCAACTCACGTGCCATACGGCGGATGAGGGGCGCGATGGCCGCCACGTCGGCATGACAGTTGACGCCGACGGAGAAAAGGGGGCAGGGGGCAGGGGGCGGGGGGCAGGAGATATGCTTTATGAAGTCGAGGATGTCTTGTCCGAGCATGTTGTGGCCGTCGGGGGTGCTCACCACGAAACTGAGCATGACGGGCAACTGCCGTTGCTTCTCCTCCATCACCTGCCGTGCGACATCAATACACACGCGGGCGTTCTCCACGTCGAAGATAGTCTCGATAAGCAGCGCATCTACGCCGCCGTCGATGAGTGCCTCGATCTGTTCGCGGTAGGCCTCGGCCAGCACCTCGGGACGGAGCGGCTGCGAGGCGTCGCTGGTGGGTGTGATGGTCTTGTTGGTGGGTCCGATGCTGCCCGCCACGTAGCGCCACCGCATGTCGCTGAAAGCGTCGGCCTGCGCACGTGCGATACGGCACGCCGCCAGGTTGATGTCGCGCACGTAGGCCTGCAAGCCGTAGTCGGCGAGCGAGATGCGCTGCGCATTAAACGTACACGTCTCGATGATGTCGGCACCGGCACCGAGGTATCGGCGGTGTATGTCGGCGATGATGTCGGGCCGCGTCAGGGTGAGCAGGTCGTTGCAGCCCTTCAGGTCGGTGGGATGGTCTTTGAACTGTTGGCCGCGGAAGTCGGCCTCGCCCAGTCGGTATTGCTGAATCATCGTGCCCATGGCGCCGTCGAGAAGTAGAAGGGGAGCCTCCCCCCGACCCCCTCCGAAGGAGGGGGACACGCGCACGGGAGTGTCCACCTGTTGTACCTCTGCGGCCCTACCCTTCTGCCGGGCGCGCTCTACGATGTCGAGAGCCTGTTCCACCTCGTGCTCGTTGTGGAAGTCCATCTCCAGATGCACGCCGTCGGTACCGATGGCATCGAGCAGGCGGGGCAGTTCATCGAGCGTGACCCACGAGCAGAGCACGCTCTTGCCGCCGTCGAGGATGCGCCGGTACAGGTCGTACCACTTCGCGGATCCGCCCTGCGGTTCGCCCACGCCGGGTGTCCATTGTATGGCATTCAATTCTTCGATCTCGAGCAGCGCCGTCAGGTGGCGTATCGCCCCCACCCCGTCGAGATGATAGAGCGTGTAGGGGATGCGCTGGCACTGCTCGCGGATGAAGGGCTGCACGAAGCGGCGGTAGTCATCTTCGCTGATCATGGTCGAGATATCACTCTGCAATTTCGTCATCTTGCCGGGTGCCCATGCCGAGAAGTAGCAGAACGCCATCTCGTCGCCCTCGCGTATGATGTCGTAGAGTTCGTCGAAGACGCGGAAGTAGATGCCGTTGATCTGCTGCATCTGCCGTTCCACCACCTCGGGCTGCATCACCGTGTCGATGAGCACCTGGTCGGTGCCCTTGAGGGCTGCCAGCACGTCGAGCCCCTCCATCAGGTCGGGCATGCCCACGTAGTAATGGCCCTGCGACAACCGTTTGCAGGCGCGCAGCAGGTCTTTATGGAGCTGGTAGTTGGGGTGTTGGTCGTCGAAGATGATATCATCGCGGAAATCCGAGTCGGGATGTATCCAAATGGTGTCGTCGCCCCCCTCGAAGCGTCCGCCGAGGATAGCGGCGAGCGACCCCGGTCCGAGTTGGGTGTTGGCCACGGGCAGGATGTCGGCCTTGAGGCATGAGTGTGCCACGTACCAGTCGAGGTAGCGTGCGCGCCACTCAGGGTCGAACCACCGTTGGTGGTTGTCGCGCGGCGGTTCGGGTGCGGGTATGTCAGCATGGGGTGCCACTCCCTGCTGGAAGTGCTCCCACATATTGACGATGGTGCCTTTGTGCTGCCACCAGTCGATATAGTGGCGTTTGGTGTCTTCGAGATTCGTTTTCCAAGTGTTCATTTTTCCAGGGTCGTATCAATATGTGTGGTAAGTGTGCGGTGTCGGATTCTTCTCCAGAACATCAGCGTGGGTGGTCATGATCTGTTTGTGCAAAGGTAATACAGAATCATGACACGAAAGAAGAAAGAGCGGAAAAATTGTCTGCGACGCCACACAATATTATATTTTGTCTGCGACGCCACATAAATACGCATGAATAAAACACGAATGATTCATCAATAATATATTGTTTAAAATCTGTCCCCATGACCCGCTGTTCAACCTGCCTGCCTCCTTTACTCCATCTACTCCGTAGTATAATTCATCTACGGAGGTATGGAGGAAGGGAGGATATCGGTCGTGCCGACCGATTGATGTGGTGCCACCGTGCCCGCCTCGCCACGCCGTAGGGGCGGGTCACCGTGCCCGCCCGAACGAGCGACAGCGAGTTGAACATGACGCGAAGCGTTCTGAAAAACCGGAATCGAATTTGAATAATCGTAATCGAATTTGAATAATTTGAATCGAATTTGAAAAATTTACACGCGAAGCGTGCCAGATCCCGTCGCCGCCTGCGGCGGGAAATCTTACAAATTTTATTCAAATTTCTCAGATGAACGGCCCAAAGGGCCGTGCGGGCGGGCACAGTGACCCGCCCCTACAGCGCGGCAAATGCCCCTTGACCCGCTACTTTTCCTTGAACTGCGAAAAAAAGGCAAGAATAAAGGCTGTATGAGAAAAAATGCCTAACTTTGCAGCCGCTTACACGACCATCTATGAAAAAACGAACCACTCCTCCACCCTACCGGCCCGCAAACGGACAGCAACCATACGGCCAGCAACAGCCACAGCAACCCTATGGACAACGGCCACCCTACCAGCCGCAGCAACCCTACGGACAACCCTACGGACAGCCTCCCTATCAGCCGGCGGCCGGGCAGACGCCGCCACCCCATCGTCATTACACGCCCCAACGACCGAAAAATGAGAAGTGGAAGGGATGCGCACTGGGGTGCCTCATCTCCTTCGGACTGTTCATGATTCTGGGCGTGATTGGACTGTTGCTTGAAGATGAAGAGACGAGCACCCCACAGACGAGCCTCCCCCCGACCCCCTCCGAAGGAGGTGGACACACGCTTGGACAGTTTGAGACCGACAGCACGGAGGTACTGGCTAATGACAGTACCGATGTTGCTTGGGTTGACATCTATGCTAAACAGGAGGTGCACCCCACCCCACGAGAGTGGACGATAGACAATGTGCCGATGGCACATCTGGAGCACAAACGGCAATACGTGAGCGACCCCGACGGATACATGAGCGACTGGCAACGGGCGCGTGCTGACAGCTTCCTCTATATGATTGAGCACCAACTCGACGTGCAGTCGGCCTTCATCGTGGTGGGACGCGTGCCAAACAAAGACGCACAGCGCTTCGCCATCGACCTGGGCAAGAAATACGGCATCAGCACAGCTGACACGCACCGTGGCGTGACCATCTGCATCGCCGTGGCCGACAGGAAATTCTCGCTCTCCACCTCGCAGGGCGTGCAGGAGCAACTGACCGACCTCAAATGCGGACGCATCACCGACCGGTATATCATCCCCAACATGAAGGCCGACAACACGGGCGCCGCCGTGATGCAGACGTGCGAGGCGCTCTACTTCACACTCAAGGACGGTGAACCGCATCTCGCTGACTCAATCGCCGACGCACAGATCACGCAGGCGATGAGCCAGGCACCGCAGAAAAAGATGAGCGATGACGAGAAGACCTCGGTGGTGGTTGGGTTCCTGGTGATCATTTTCGGGGGCATCATCTGGTATATCTTCAAGAAATTTGTGCCCAACCCCTTCCGCAGCTCACACAGTTACAACGGTCTCAGCCAGTCGGGCAGCGGCAGTTACAACTACGACAGCGACGACGACGATGACGACTACAGTAGTAGCAGCAGTGACTACGACGATGACGACGGGGGTTCTTACGGCGGCGACGACAGCTACGACGGCGGCGGGTCGAGCGGCGGTTGGTAGCGTAGAACGATATGTTTTTTGAACACCTGTCACTATCGCTTTAATTCCTTAGGCAACCAATAGGTATGACGAACACACCATCTTCCTTTCGTTGGTAGGCAAAATCGCCGGTAGCCGTAAGTACCATGAGGAATGAAGGCTTTTTCATCTTTGTCGTATCAATCTTATCGGCAAGAGTTTTCAATGCAGATGCACCGTCATTGATGAGTTCATCACCACCAAGTTTAATTTCTATTAACCCATATTGTCCATTTCGTAAATGAAGCACGGTGTCACATTCCAAACCTGTCTTGTCTCTGTAATGATACACCTCGCCGTCCAAAGCGTCGGCATATACACGCAAGTCTCTTACACATAGGGTCTCAAAAAACAATCCCATCGTGTTAAGGTCATTGATTAAATCCTCAGGACCGAGTCCGAGTGCCGCTGTAGCTATTGACGGATCTACATAATAGCGCGTGTCACTTGTACGTATGGCTGTCTTAGAACGCAGATTGGGATTCCATGCGTGCATGTCTTCTATGACAAAGATCTTTCTAAGAGCTTTTATATAACTATTTACGGTGTCCTCGTCGAGGGTACTGCTGTCATTAGCTAGCATGTCTTCCCGTATTACGGCAAGAGCTGTCTGGTTACCTTGCTGACGTGCGTATGAACGCATGAGCCGCTTGACTCTTTCCGGGTCACGCTGAACACCGTCAACTCTCGAAGCATCAATATTTGCCACGGCATCGAAGTATTCCAACGCTCTGTCAAGGGCAATGTCCTCACTTTGCAAAGTGGCTTTGGGCCAACCTCCCCTGCATATAAGATAAGCAATGCGTGAAAGGTCAAGGCTGTTTTCGCTGTAAAGGCCTTCTGTCTCACCCCTAAACAATGCGTCGAGGCTTATCTCGCCGTTAGATTCTCCTGATTCAAACAGACTCATTGTACGCATTGTCAATCTTGCAATACGCCCTGTTCCGGAATGTACCATTTCGCCTTTGTTGGCTTCTGGGGGTACTGATGAACCTGTCAGCATATAAAAGCCATCACCCTCACGGTGGTCAACATCATATCGTATTGCATCCCAGAATTTGGGGGCTACTTGCCACTCGTCAATAAGTCTTGGCGTTTCACCTTCGAGCAATTTCTTTATATTGATGTCTGCCAATCTCAGGTATTGACTTTTATGTTCTGGGTCTGACATATATAGTGTACTCTTTGCCTGTTGTTCACAGGTTGTCGTTTTACCACACCACTTGGGGCCTTCCATAAGTACAGCACCACATCCTTTGAGCTTACGTTCAAGCAACTTGTCGAGAATCCTTTTCTTGTACATTGTAACGTCCTTTTTATAGAAATCCGCTGCAAAAATAATACTTTTTATTCAAATCCGGTAATTTGGCCGAGTATTTTTCGGTAATTTGGATTGCTTTCATTCGGTGATTTGGCTTAATTTTACTCGGCAATATGGATTTTTCCGAAAATCTCAATGAACATTGACATAAATCTTAATTGCGTGGATAAATGTGACGCGTATTTGTCAGCCAAGAACCGAGGTTTCGTCTTTCCTGCAAGCGCCAGAGTTATCTGTTTTTGCCAACGATATGATGAAAGCGTTCCAAGGCATCTCTATATTGAAACTACAGCAGGCTTGCATAGAAAAATACGGTGAGACTTACTGCACAATGGAGGTTGGTGACTGGTATCACGTTGTTAGAGACTATGTGGAACGTCAGACCAAACGGAATGATGTGCGTGATGATGAAGAAGTCACATGGATGATGGCAGCAGAAAGTAATGAGTTTTCTACAGTTACGCCTGTAGAATGACAAGCGGTTTCCTTGCTACAGTTCTGTTATAAGCAAAAGGATTTGTTTGATAGAATACCTTGGCAACAACAACTGATGCCACTGCAAGAGGAGTTTGCCGGGAAGTTGCACTGTGTTTGAAGACACACGCCCCCTCCCCGACCCTCCCCGAGGGGAGGGAGTAGTTAGCACGACGATCGCGACGAATGGCGGACAGGGCACGCCCTGTCCCTACTTATAAACCCACATATCTCAAACCTCGACTAAAAGTAAAAATTAAAGTGCACGAAACCGTGTAGAACACTAAACACCAAACACTCGACACTCAACAAAAATAGTCCTCAAACCTCAAATCTCAAATCTCAAACCTTATTATATATAATACTCCGCGGCATCTACCAAGCCGGCACGCAGGGCATACTTGGTGGCCTCGTGCACATTGTTGACGTTGAGTTTGCGGAAGATATTCTTGCGGTGGGTGTTGACAGTATGAAAACTGGAGAAACGCCGTTCGGCAATCTCTTTGGTGGTCAGTCCCAGCGCGATGTCTTTGAGTATCTCCGTCTCGGTCTTGGTCAGGTTGATGCGCTCCTCGGGCACGGCCGCGGGGGCGATGAGCAACTCAGCCGCCTGCTGGCAGATATAGCGCTGACTGGCAACGGCGGCGCGCATGCTGTCACGTATCTCGTTCAGGGGCGACCCCTTCATCACGATGCTCACCATGGGCGACGACACCACCACACGGCGGATGAACTCTACGCTGAGGTCGTCGCTGAAGAGAATCCACCTGACGCGCGGAAAGCGCAGGCAGAGGATGAGCAGTTCGTCGGCATCGTTGATGTCGAAGAGCGTATAGTCGAGGATGATGGCGGCCTCGCCGTCGGGCGCCACGGTCTTGAGTTGTTCGATGAGTCCGGCCTTATCTGACGATTCTTTGTATTCGCAGTTCATCATCTGGAGCAGATGAACCAAGCCGGTGCGTGTAATATCTTGGTTGTCGGCTAAAAGGAAAAGCATGATTTCAAAACGGCATGATTTCTTCGTTTTCGAGTCCGCACTCGGTGAACCCCATTTCGCGTGCTTTCTCTTCGCCCATGGCGAAGTAGAGCGCGTCGCCCTCGGCGCAGAGCTCATCCTTGGCGTTGCGCAGTTCAACGTGTATGTTGACGAAATTGCGTTTGCGGTCGGCAATCCATGCGCGGATAGACAATTGCGGGTCTGACGACGAGACCGGTTTCTTGAAGTTGACAGACAGGCGCGACGTCATGCCGGCGGTCTGCAGTTTGCGTGTCACCACCCACCCGGCGGTCTCGTCGATGAGTGTGCTGATGATGCCGCCGTGCAGGGTGCCTACCCAGCCCTGATAGTAGTCGCCGGGCCGCCAGTAACTGAGGATGTTGTCACCCTCTTCGTAAAATTGCAGATGCAGGCCTACGGGGTTTCCGGGTGCACATCCGAAGCAGTTGTAGCCCTCTTTGTTGAGCCAGGGGTTGATGATTTTACGCATGATTTTTTTCTATTAGAACGACAGTTCGAATCCGAAGCGCACACCGTTGCGCTTCACACCGGGCAGTCCGGTGTAGGAGAGTCGCCGTACATAGGTGATCTGGAAGAACTTGAGGATATTGTGCAGACCGATGACAAACTCCCAGTAGGGTTCATTCTTGTTGAAGAAATGGATATTCTCCGGGAACTGGAAGAGCATCGGGTCGTTAGCGTTCATCTCAAGCAACGGGTTGTTTTTATCGGTCAACTTGCCGAGCATGCCTCGGATGCCAATGAGTTCGCGGCACTTCAGCTTTTTCAAGAACGGTATGCGGTTGAGGATTTTTCCGTTCAGGTCCCAGATAATCTCGGTGGAGATATAGCGGTCGGTGAGAAACTCCATGTTGTTCATCAGCGCGAAGGTACCCTCCTGCATGACGTACGAGAGGCTGGCGGCGGGCATGATGAGCAGCGGGAAGGGCACTTTGTTCCACTGCGCGCCCATCTTAAAGCGGAAGTCGATCTTGCCCCAGCTTTTCATCCAGGTGCGCTTAAACAGTCCCAACTCGGTGAAGTTGTATTTATACTGTCCGCCGAGGAACCCGTCGAAGCCCATGGTGTGGCTGGCGTAGAACTCAGGTGCGTCGAAATTGATGGCGAAGCGGTGCTGCTTGGTGTTGATGTAGGTGCGTCCGGGACAGAGGCGGAAGGCCAGCGTCATCTCCGTGGTGCGTATCTTATTGACGGGCGACCCGTCGGCCACACGGTTGAAGTGCAGTTCGCCGGTGGGCTCGTTGCTCTCGGTCTTGATGTTAAACATGGTGTGCAGTCCCCACTCCGACTCCCAGTCGAAACTGATTTTCTGCCGGTTGTAGAAATACATCTGATCGACCTTCTGCCAGCGGAATGCCGAGAACATATTATCCTTGTCGGTATAGAGGAACTTATCCGATGGCGACATCACATCCTTGGCCGTCTCGAACGAGATGGAGCGCATGGGGAACTCAGAGGGCTGATACTCTTTCTTATTAAACGAATAGGTGACGAGCGAGCTGTAGTAATGCTCATGGCTCCGGGTGCCGTAAGCATAGAATCCCTTCCAGAAGAGGTGCGGATTGAGTGCCGCCGTGGTCTGCCCCGAGACCCTGAAGCGGAATCCATCTACGAAGTTGCGCGAGATGATGGTGTTGATGGGGCCGATGTCGAATTTGCTTTTTGAGTTCTGGGTGCCCGTCTCCACGAAGTTCTCCACCAGTGCTTTGAATCCGAAGAGCAGGTACTTGAATCCCTTGGTCTGCTCGATGCGGTGGATGAAGGCCGACATCGACGACTCGCTCTTGGTCAGTTCCACCGACCGGTACTGCGTCCAGAACTTGTCGTCGCGCATCTTCGCCTCAGCCTCGTATCGAGTCTTGGCCTTGCCCTTGAAGAGGCTCTTCGGCAGTTCGTCGAAGGCATAGTCGCTCAGGCGTGTTGACCTGATGACGATGGCTTTGCTCAGGAAATTGACGAGCGACATCTCTACAAGCATATCATCCACGGTGAGCACCCACTCGCCATTGGGGAGTTGCTTGTACTCCTGCTCCACCTTCATGTTATCCACGAAGTTGACACCGCTTTTCTTGGGTATGTTGAGCGACGCCTTTTTCAGGTGCAGCGTACTGTCGTTGAGCACCCATATCTCGCCGCTGAATCCGAAGTCTTGCTGGTTGTTGGGATAGAACTGAAGGTGTATGCACCGGTCGGGGCCCACATACACGGTATCTACGATATAGTATCGGTAGAAGGCCACGGCATCGCGCCCGATAGGACTGGTGAAGGGGTGCTGCAAGAGCCGCACCTGGTCGTCGTAGAGGTCAACGTCGGTGAACACGTCCTTGAGCACGTTGTTGAGGATATTGCCCGTCTCGATGAGCTGGTTGATGCCGTTCGAGGCCTGTCCCATCACAATGTCTTTCTCTGCCTTAGGGTCTTTGCGGTAGATATGCCTGATGACCGTCTCATCCACCGAGATGGGCAGGATGAGCTTTCCGTTCTGGGGGCACAGCTCCACTTGGTTGATATACCACTGCTGTTTCTTGTTTTGCGCGTCCTCGAGTTCGGCAGGCGAGATGTCGTTGACACCCAGCGTGATTTTCTGATACTTGTTGTATTGATAGAAGTCGTGGTTGGCCAGGTCGCTTTTCTTCTTGGCAGCCACCACGCGCTTCATCAGTTCCACGGCGGGATTGTTCTTTCGGCTGTACCTGGAGCGTTTCGACTTGACCACCACCTCGGCCAGCGCCTGCGCCTCGGGTTTGAGTTTCACCACGAGAGGCAGTTTCATACCTGCTTTAACAGGTATCTGCTGGGGGGTGTAACCCACGGCGCTGACGGTGAGATGCCACCCGTCGTGCCTCTCGATAGAGAAGCGTCCGCTGGCATCACTGGCCACACCGATATGGTTGCCCTTGTAAAAAGCCGACGCGAAGGGGATGGTGTCGCCGTTCTCATCGTCGAGCACTACTCCTGTAATCTGTGCCGCCGCGTGGCTGGCAACAAGAGCCATCAGGAATGTCAGTAAAAAATATTTAATCGATCTCTTCATCTGGTTCATATCCACCCATCTCACGGATGGCATTTTTCAACATCGTGTATTGCTGATAAAGGTTGTTGACAGGCTGTTCTCCACGGGTAAAGTCGTGCATCGGACTCTTGAGGAAGAAGCTGAGGAATCGCTGTATGCCGTAGCGTCCGGCCCGGGCCGCCAGGTCGGATAGCAGCGAGAGGTCGAGCAGCAGGGGTGCCGCCAGGATGGAGTCGCGACAGAGGAAATTGATTTTGATTTGCATGGGATAGCCCATCCAACCGAAGATATCAATATTGTCCCAACTCTCTTTATTGTCGTTGCGCGGGGGGTAGTAGTTGATGCGCACTTTATGATAATAGTCGGTATAGAGGTCGGGCTGCCGCTGGGCATCGAGGATGGTCTCGAGTGTTGACAGTTTGCTCACCTCCTTGGTGCGGAAGTTGGCCGGCTCGTCGAGCACCAGTCCGTCGCGGTTGCCGAGGATATTGGTCGAGAACCACCCGTTGAGTCCGAGGCAGCGTGTGCTGATGATGGGTGCGAAGCCGCTTTTCACGAGTGTCTGCCCCGTTTTGAAGTCTTTGCCGGCGATGGGCAGTCGGTTTTTCTCTGCCAGTTGCCACATCGCAGGTATATCGACGGTGGTGTTGGGCGCGCCCATGATGAAGGGAGCCCCCTCGCAGAGTGCCGCATAAGCATAGCACATCGAGGGTGCCACATGCTGTGTGTCGTTTTCCTTCATGGCCTCTTCGAGTGCGTCGAGCGACCCGTGCACCTGTTCGCAGTAGGGCACGTAAATCTCTGTCGAGGCGGCCCAGATGACCACGACGCGTGCCAGTTGTCGTTCGCTCTTCCACCGGCGTATGTCGGCCCTGATGTTCTCTGCCATCTGCCAGCGTGTGTCGGCCTGCATGATATTGTCGCCGTCGATGCGCTTCACGTAGTTTTTATCGAAGGCGGCCTTCATCGGCACGATCTGCTCCAGTTCGTCGCGCACGGGGTCGATGTCTTTTTGTTGCAGCACCTGTGCATATACCGCCGCCTGGTAGGCGTTTTGCGGATACACATCCCATGTGGCGAACTCGATGTCGTCTAAGCTTGCCAGGGGTACGATCTCGCCGTATGAGAGGTATTGCTTGTCGTATCCTCTGCCCACACGTATTTTATCATATTGTGTCATCGACCCGACGGGGCGTGCCAGTCCTTTGCGTGCCATGAGCACGCCAGTCATGAATGTGGTGGCCACGGCGCCGCAGCCCACCACCATGATGCCGAGTTTGCCCTCAGCGGGTCGAATGTTTGTTTCTTTCTTTTCCATGTATATATTTTTTGGTCGTTTGGTCGTTTGGGAGATTGGGAGATTGGGAGATTTTTGGGAGGTTGGGAGTTTGGGAGTATAAGAGTTTGGACATTAGTTGTCGTGCTTGGAATGTAGGGACAGGGCGTGCCCTGTCC
>CAMVAT010000026.1 GCA_947165505.1 uncultured Prevotellaceae bacterium
GCCAACTCCACCCGCCAGAAGCCCCACTACACCGGCGACACCAATGACTATGAGGCGTTGGTGGACTTCTACATGCAAGCATGGTTGGAGTATCTGGCCGAAGACCGTCCACCACGCGGCACCCACATGGAGACGGAGTTTGAAATCGACTGCAAGGCTGCCAACCAACGTTTCGTCAGTTACGAGGTGAAACTCTTCCAATTCATGGGCGGTTCACACCCCAACCGCACTCAGACGGGCATGACCTTCCGTGCTGCCGACGGCAAGCGCGTGAAGAGGTTCTTCGACGTCGTGCCGGAGGAGGTCATCAAAAACGGCATCGCCAATGATGTGGACGACGAAGAGAAAGAGTTTGTACGCGAAAGCGGACTGCCCTACACCGCACCCTACATGAGCGATGACAATGAAATGAAGTTCGTTTATCAAGAGAACGAGATTGCGCCCTACGTGGTGGGTATCATCGAGGCCGAAATCGACATCGACGACATCCGTCAATACCTCAACGACGAGGCCAAGAAACTGTTAGGAGACAACTAATTCAACAGATGCTATTCTACGGAATATAGGTATTAAACAACAATGCCTCGTCATAAAGGGATGTCTGCGACGCTACACGAATGCCCAAAAATGGCCATGAATGATTCCAAAAATGCCTGTTTTCGGGCGGGTACGGAGACCCGCCCCTACTGCATGTCATCCTCAAGTAGGCCTATTCGTGCCGCGTCGCAGACATGGAGCTGTTGATTCATACTCCCAACACAAAAAAATTGTGGGAATTATATCGAAGCGACCATTCAAAACTAAACATTCAACATTCAAAACTCAACATTCAACATTCAAAACTCAACACTTTTATTGCGTTATTCAGTATTTTTTTCTACTTTTGCAGCGTGGAAGACAAAAAAGCCGCCATCAAGCGGCCATGCCTTGCACCTCGCATACTATGGAACAAGAGAAATACGAACTGTTAAGCCATATCAAATACCCTGAAGACCTACGGAAACTCAAGGTGGACCAACTGCCGAAACTCTGCGATGAGTTGCGGCGCGACATCGTTGAGGAACTGTCGGTCAATCCCGGACACCTGGCATCAAGCCTCGGCGTGGTGGAACTAACCGTGGCACTGCACTACGTCTATCACACACCCGACGACCGCATCGTATGGGATGTGGGACACCAAGCCTACGGACATAAGATACTCACAGGACGGCGCGACCAGTTCTGCACCAACCGCATGATGCACGGACTGCGACCCTTCCCCTCGCCCATCGAGAGCGAATACGACACCTTCACCTGCGGACACGCCTCCAACTCGGTGTCGGCCGCGTTGGGCATGGCCGTGGCGGCGGCACTCAAAAAAGAAGAGCGGCACGTGGTGGCCGTCATCGGCGACGGAGCCATGAGCGGCGGACTGGCTTTTGAAGGACTCAACAACGTCTCATCCACACCCAACGACCTGCTCATCATCCTCAACGACAACAACATGAGCATCGACCGCTCCGTGGGAGGCATGAAACAATACCTGCTGAGCCTGAACACCAACGAGACATACAACAAGATACGATTCAAGGTGTCGAGATGGCTCAACAAACGAGGCATGATGAACGACGACCGGCGGCACGGGCTCATCCGTCTGAACAACGCGCTGAAGTCGGCCATCAGTCACCAGCAGAATGTGTTCGAGGGCATGAACATCCGCTACTTCGGACCGTTCGACGGACACGACGTGAAAAACATCGTCAGACTGCTGCGGCAACTCAAAGACATGAAGGGGCCGAAGATGCTGCATCTGCACACCATCAAAGGCAAAGGATACCAGCCCGCCGAACAAGAGGCCACCATCTGGCACGCTCCCGGGAAATTCGACGCCGAGACGGGCGAACGCGAGAAAACAGACACGGCCAACAAACCGCCGAAATTCCAAGTGGTGTTCGGCGAGACGCTACTCGAACTGGCACGGCAAAACGATCGCATCGTGGGCATCACGCCCGCCATGCCGTCGGGATGCTCAATGAACATCCTGATGCGGGCCATGCCACACCGGGCCTTCGACGTGGGCATTGCCGAGGGGCACGCCGTCACCTTCTCCGCCGGACTGGCCAAAGAGGGACTGCAACCCTTCTGCAATATCTACAGTGCCTTCGCTCAGCGCGCCTACGACAATATCATCCACGACACTGCCATCCTGTCGCTGCCCGTGGTGCTATGCCTCGACCGAGCCGGACTGGTGGGCGAAGACGGACCCACACACCACGGGGCCTTCGACCTGGCGGCTCTCAGACCCATACCGAACCTGACCATCGCCTCGCCCATGGACGAACACGAACTGCGGCACCTGATGTACACCGCACAACTGCCCGGCAAGGGCACCTTCGTGATACGCTACCCACGCGGATGCGGCTCACTCACCGACTGGCGATGCCCCATGGAGGAGCTGACCGTAGGGCGCGGACGCTGTCTGCGCGAGGGCACAGACGTGGCCATCCTCTCGCTCGGGCCCATCGGCAACAACGCCGTGAAGGCCATCGAGACGCTCAAGGCACAGGGCAACCCCATCTCGGTGGCACACTACGACATGCGCTTTCTCAAACCCATCGACGAAGAACTGCTGCGCGAGGTGGCCGAGCGCTTCGACCGCATCATCACCCTCGAAGACGGGGTGAAAAAAGGCGGACTGGGCAGCGCCGTGCTCGAATGGATGGCGCAACACGGCTACCAACGCCACGTGACATGCCTGGGACTGCCCGACGAATTTGTGGAGCACGGCAGCATCAGCCAGTTGCAACACATTACCGGCATCGACGCCGAATCTATCCAACAAGTAATATTGAAGTCATGAAAATCATCATCGCAGGCGCTTACGCCATCGGAACACACCTGGCCAAACTGCTGGCACGCACCAATCAAGATGTCGTACTCATCGACGATGACGAAGACCGCCTGAACAGTGTGAGCAGCGACTATGACCTGATGACCATGCACGCCTCGCCCACTAGCGTGAAAACACTCAGAGACGCCGACACCGGCAAGGCCGACCTCTTCATCGCCGCCACGCCAGACGAGAACCTCAATATGAACAGTTGCATCCTGGCTCATACGCTGGGGGCCAAACGCACGGTGGCACGCATGGACAACTACGAATATGCCTCTGACGAATACCGCGATTTCTTCAAAAACCTGGGTATCGACTCGCTCATCTATCCCGAGATACTGGCGGCACGCGACATCACCAACGGACTGAAGATGTCGTGGGTGAGACAGCGGTGGGACGTGCACGACGGGGCACTGGTGATGCTGGGCATCAAACTGCGTGAGAGCTGCGAGATACTCGACCGGCCACTGAAAGAGCTCTGCGGACCGCAAGACCCCTATCATGTGGTGGCCATCAAGCGGGGCAGCGACACCATCATACCCACCGGCGACACCATGCTGCAACTCTACGACCTGGCCTACTTCATGACCACGAAAAACTATATCCCCTATATCCGTAAAATCGTAGGCAAGGAACATTACGTGGATGTCAAAAACGTGATGATCATGGGCGGCGGACGCACCGCCATACGCGCGGCCATGACCATGCCCGAATATATGGACGTGAAAATCATCGAGAGCGACGAGCGGCAATGCGAACGGCTCAACGAACTGCTCGACACCAGCCACACGATGGTTATCAACGGCGACGGACGAGACATCGCACTGCTCAAAGAGGAGAGCATCAAAAACACACAGGCTTTCGTGGCGCTCACCGGCAACGCCGAGACCAATATCCTGGCATGCCTGACAGCCAAACGGCTCGGCGTGCGCAAGACGGTGGCCATGGTGGAGCACTTAGACTATGTGAACATGGCCGAGAGCCTCGACATCGGCACCATCGTCAACAAAAAAGCACTGGCCGCCAGCTATATCTATCAGATGATGCTCGACGTGGATGTGCAAAACATACGATTCCTCATGTCGGCCAATGCCGACGTGGGCGAGTTCATCGCACAACCGGGGTCGAAGGTGACCAAAAAGAAAGTGTTTGAACTGGGACTGCCCAAAGGAGCCACCATCGGCGGACTGGTACGCCAAGGTGTGGGACAGCTGGTGAGCGGCGGCACACAGATAGAGGCTGGCGACACCGTGGTGGTATTCTGCTATGAGGTGAACATGAGCAAGTTAGAGAAATTCTTCAAAGACTGACGGGTATGATCAACAAGCGCCTCATATACAAGATTATCGGTTCGCTGCTTCTGCTCGAAGCCGTCTTTATGCTGATGTGCGTGGTGATGTCGTTCTGCTACGAAGGACGCGACCTGATGGCCTTCATCGCTTCTACCGCCATCACGGTGGCCGGAGGCCTCGGCGCAAAATACTTAGGCCGCGACGCATCTAACAACATGAACCGCCGCGACGCTTATCTCGTGGTGACGCTCACCTGGATCGTCTTCTCTGTCTTCGGCGCACTGCCCTACCTCTTCTCGGGCATTCTATCCAACCCCACCGATGCCTTCTTCGAGACGATGTCGGGATTCACCACCACCGGAGCGTCGGTCATCAACGACGTGGAGGACGCCCGCCTGCCCCATGCCATCCTGTTTTGGCGCTCGCTATCGCAATGGGTGGGCGGCTTGGGTATCGTCTTCTTCACCATTGCCATCCTGCCCTCGATGGTGGGAGGAAGCGTCAAGGTGTTCTCGGCCGAGGCCACCGGCCCCATCCGTGCCAAGATGCACCCGCGGCTGAGCACCAACGCCAAATGGATCTGGACGGTCTATCTGGCACTGACCATCGCCTGTGCGATCGCCTTCCTCTTGGGGGGCATGGACGGATTCAGCAGCATCAACTATGCCATGACCACCACCGCCACGGGCGGATTCTCCATCCACAACGACAGCATCGCCCATTTTCATTCGCCGGTCATCGAATACACGGGCATCCTGTTTCAGTTCTTGGCGGGCATCAATTTCACTGTCATATACCTGAGCATCTTCAAAGGCAAGATCAAGACGATGCTGCACAACTCCGAGGTGAAGTTCTACTGCCTGATGGTGCTCATCGCCACGGTGTGGATAGGCTATCTGCTGATGACACGCAATGGCTACAGCCTGGAGGAGGCGGTGCGCAGCGGACTGTTCCAAGTGGTGTCGCTCATGACTACGACCGGCATCTTCAGCGACGATGTGGGTGCATGGCCCCACCTCACTTGGCTCATCCTGGCCAGCGTGATGTTTATCGGGGCCTGTGCCGGCAGCACCAGCGGCGGATTCAAGAGCATCCGCGCTCTGATGATCTTCCGCGTGATACAAAACGAATTGCTGCGCATCCTGCACCCCAAGGCGGTGCTGCCCGTGAAGGTGAACGGACAGAGTGTGCCCAATGCGCAGATCACCAACCTGCTGGCATTCCTCGCCATCTATATCATGGCTTGTGCCTGCACGGCGGCGCTCATGACAAGCATCGGACTCGACGGCGCCAACTCGATGGTCATCTCGCTCAGTTGCATCAGCAACGTGGGACTGCCGCTCAATGTCATCGGGCCCGACTTCACTTGGAGTGCCCTGCCCGTCATCACAAAATGGATCTGCTCTGTGCTCATGCTCATGGGACGTCTCGAGATATTCAGCGTCATCGTGCTCTTCACCCGCGCGTTCTGGAAGGATAATTAAGAGGTAAGGGGTAAGAGGTGAGAGGTGAGAGAATAGTTTCGGGGCAGGGGGCAGGGAGCAGGGGGCAGGAGATATGTCTAAACTCCCAAACTCCCAGACTCCCAAACTCCCCAAAAGAACCCTTAACACGAAACCGTGTAGAACACTAAACACTGTACACTCAACACTAAACAAAAACAAGATAGAAATGAAAACAAAAACGCAATCTGAGTCCCCCTCCTTCGGAGGCGATTTAGTCCTTAAGCGGACGAAATCTTCTACGGGGGAGGCCCTCTTCTTCCGTTTCCACCCGTTACTGAAATCGACGCTCTGGGGCGGCGACAAAATCGTTCCTTTCAAACATTTGCAGAGCGACCAGCAGCAGGTGGGCGAGAGTTGGGAGATATCCGGAGTGAAAGACAACGAGACCATCGTGTGCGGCGGTCCCTTCGACGGACATTCGCTCAATGATGTGGTGGCCACGCTGCAAGACCGACTCGTGGGTGAAGAGAATTACAAACGATTCGGCAATGAGTTCCCGCTGCTCATCAAATTCATCGACGCCCGTCAAGACCTGTCCATCCAGGTGCACCCCACCGACGAGATAGCGCACCGGCAGGGCAAACCACGCGGCAAGACCGAGATGTGGTATATCATGGACAGCGCACCCGATGCCAAGCTCTACAGCGGACTGCGCGAACAACTGACCCCTGAGACATACAAGGAGCGTGTAGAGAACGACACCATCACCGACGCACTGGCGCAGTATCAGGTCAGGGAGGGCGACGTGTTCTTCCTGCCCGCCGGCCGCATCCACGCCATCGGCGCCGGCTGTTTCCTGGCCGAGATACAGCAGACGAGCGATGTGACCTACCGCATCTACGACTTCAAGCGGAAGGACAAAGACGGCCACTACCGCGAGCTGCACACCCGCGAGGCGGCGGAGTGCATCAATTTCCATGTGGAGAGCGACTACCGCACCGACTATGTGGCTCACCGCAACCAGGGCGTGCCATTGGTGCAGTGCCCCTACTTCAGCACCGCCGTCTATGACCTCGACGAACCGATGCTGCTCGACTACAGCGAGCTCGACAGCTTTGTCATCCTCATCGCCCTGAGCGGCAGCGGCACCCTCGCCGCCCCCGACGGTCAGCAGATCCCCTTCCAGACGGGCGACACCGTCCTGCTGCCCGCCACCACCCAGACCGTGCAAGTGGAGGGCACCGTGAAGTTCTTGGAGACGTATGTATGACTAACTATTGGCTTCTAACGAAAAGCTTACGGCCATTAGTAACATATAGTCCTTTCTTTGAGGGGACGCCTTCCAACTGACGCCCATCAAGAAGATAGAATTGTTGAGTGCAGTCTGGCATATCTTGCAAGGTCTGGACACTTGTTGTCGTTCCCATCTCAAGGAAAAATGTCACATCCGGCAATTTCGTACCTATTCCGTCAGCTGTCGAAGTCATAATTCGTTTATATGCCGCCTGAAGAGTGTGATCCACGGCAGCATCCACTTTAAGCGTCACCTTGAGCAACTCACCGTCACTCCCCTCCAAGGACGCATTAGAAGGAGAATAGATGGCAAATAGATAACTACCATCCTCAGCCTCGACAATAGTCATCACATGGTCATACTTACGGACATCTGAAAGTGTATAGACAAACCGGCCAGCGTCGTCTCTGGCCAATGACAGACCTTCGGGCAAATAGAGCGACAATTGGCATGCAGCCACTTGGTTGTCGTTTTGTAATTCCACGGTTATTTCACAGTCTTCTCCAGGGATCATTCTTTGTGCATTGACAATCACTTCGTCTGCCAACGTACATAATGCAGTCGTGCAAAGCAAGCCTGTCAACCATATTCTTTTAATACATTCCATAATGGTATAATATCTTTAATATTTTTGGGCTATGATGTTGATAATCGTCGTCACGTCAACAATGTTCACTTCCCCGTCGCTATTGGCATCAGCAGCCTCCAATGAATAAAAACCTGTTTTGCCTGCCATGATGTTAATGGTAGCGACGACATCCAGAATATCCACTACGCCATCTATATTGACATCACCTTTCATCATGTCAGGCGGCAAAATGGTCAGCGACCCATTGACATATGCGATCTCATAATTCGGGGCTTCCGCATCTGCCACGATAATGTCATAGACTCCCGGCGCACTGGCAGATGTGGCCTCTGTCGTTAGCGTGGGGGGCTTTGTCATCACCTCTTCCGTCTCATCGTTTTTGAAGCCAGAATAGACGGGCACAAATACAGGCAATTCATCACCCTGCACGATGGTGTATTTCCCGCCGCTTATAGTCAGCGGAGCCTTGGTGACGGTCAGTTTTCCACCAACAAGAGTAACATTGTAATTAGTGACACTTCCTTTTGTAATCACAATCGGATAATCCCCCACGGGTGATGCTTCTGTAGCTTCGCATACAATCTCGGGGCTTCCTTTCAAGTCAGGACCATCGACGGTAAACTCAAAAACAGGATTGGCATCATAATATTCCCGCGAACAATCTATCACGGTGACAGTCACAGGCCTTTCATCACGGAACGTCAGTTTCACCGGGCTGCTGGGCATGCCGGCCAAAGCATCATCGGTAAACGTCAGCGTTTCATTGACATGACTTTCTGCATCGAGCATTTTATTATATGCCATGAAGCTGATTTCCTCCCCTTTCGCCTGGTTGCTACGGATTCTCATGTATCCATAACTCACGCTACTACCGTCAGACTTCGACACCGTCTGAACCTCTCCGATACCTCTACACTCCTCTCCACATAACGCCGCCACCTCAAAGGATGAAAGGTCTGTAACATCCTCAAACTCGTATTCTAAAGAGTAGTAAACAGTCATGTCATACTGATAGGCGTATGCGTCATATTGCCAATGGCTGCCTTGTGCGTGTGCAGCAAAATGCAGCACACAACACATCAGCACCACTATGATTCTATGATTAGCACTCATTTTTCCCTTTCTATTTGATGTAATACTTTTGACCGTTAACGATATATACCCCCCTTGGCAACCGCCTTAGTGCCTTTAGAGTTGAATCACGGCTGATCAGCACTCCTTCTATACTATAGACCGTCATCGGGCGTTCGTCGGGGGATATCGATTCGATACCTGTGACATCCCCGACATGGATGACGAACGGAGCCTTACGGCTTCCCACAACATCATCATGGAAGGAAAGTTGCTCTTGTGCCACTTGCTGTTCGCCCGTTACGACATTTTCAACGATAAAGGTGATGCCTACAGGCAGATCGCCAAAGACCGTCACATAGTAGCGTCCGTCTATTTCTTCTCCGACGCCTCGCATCTCATCACCATTCATAGCATATATTATATAGTCGCCATTCTTCAACTCTACACCGTCTTGTTCGATGCAAGCCGTGACACACATGCTGTTAGGATAGGAATGAGACAACGAACGGACAAGTTGCATTGTTGACACATCAAAGCCAGATGCACTTTGTGACCTTCTCATAATCATGCGACCATCTGGGGATTTATCCGTGAAATCGTATTTCAGCACCTTGTCGCCAACAGACTTATACAGATATCCAAAACCAGGAGTCAAGGTTTGCATGCTGCCCTCCCAATAACCATCGGCATACTCGGTAAAGCCTTGTTGAGACACGATATAATCACCCTCTTCGGCATTGGTGATAGTTTGGCTCACCAGCCGGGTGTCAGTCCACGGATATGGCACCCAGTTCCATCCTTTCTTAAGAATAACGGGGGTAGTCAGCAAATGCCCACGGAAATCCGATGTGAAAGGCTGCTGGGTTTCCACCTTATATGCCATTCCGGCGGTCAGTTCATTCAGATTGCCAACCAGTCCGTATTCCGGGTCATTAATTAATTCATTAAACTGCCCCACGATACGTTTGGCATATTTGTTGATTTGTTCTATCGGCCATGCTTCGTAGATATAACTTGACACCCAGTTCCATCCGCGTGTCAGCATCATCGACTGGCGGTAGTATTCTCTTTCGAATAAGGCTTTGATAGTCATTTCCTTATCGGCTTGAATGCTCAGCGCAGCAGATGTCTCACCAAGCTTTTCACCATTAACCACCCACCCCGTCAGCATAAAGTCCTCATCGGCTACGGCGGTCAGCACCAAATCTGAATTCTGAAGATAATAACCAGTACCAAGCCCCTCGATATGGCCGCCTTCGCTCTCAGCCACTTCGATGAAGACAGAACGGCGGGTGAAATTGGCCACCACATTCATGTCGCCCAATGCCGCCACGGTGTATTGGGGTTCTGTAGATACCACCTCACCGTTGAGTGACCAGTTGGCAAACATATAGCCATTCTCTGGTACAGCAACAAGGGTGACATTCGAGCCGTAAGGCGCAGTGTTGCCATCGGCAGATGCCAAGGCACGCCGAGGTGCCCCAGCAGGCAGGTTGGTTATCGTCCGATTGACAGTCCCGGCATTTTCGGGCCAAGCAGAGGTGAGTAACTGCACGAGTCCTCCACGGAACAATATCCAGTTAACCTGCTTACCCTCTTTTCCACTGTAGCCCTCGGCATCGATGATGTCGGAGGTCTGCACTGTAAGTGTGTAATATCCGTTGGGCAACTGTTCATTCATGGCGCTCATGTCAAGTGTGAACACCTTGTTATCCTGGCTACTGATTACTATTTGGCCAGCATCCTGCTTCACCCCTTGAACAGCGAACAAGATGTCGTCACCTGTAAACGTCAATGCATCAATCTGCTTGTTGAAGACAACAGATAGTGCGTTGATAGGCTCCTCGGCTATCTGTCCTTCTTCTGGAATAGCGCCTATAGAGGTCACTTCAAGCAATACTTCTGGCATCGGGTCAAAAGTTAGCAAATAAGTTTCGGGAGTTGTTCCTTTGAATTCATCAACGAAATGCAACCGATACTCATATAGCCAGTCTTTTCCGTCACGAAGTGTACGGTCTGTCTGCCAAAAACGGGTATTGCCCAATTCTTGACCATCGCTTTGGCGCACGATACTTTTCAGTTCTGCATAGCCATATGTCGGATCAAGCAGCGAACCGTAGTTCCATCCTTCTTCTGTAGGAGTGACCGTCAGCAGGCATGTGGTAGCCGATGTGCGCTCAACAGTCGCTATTGTTGTGACGACCACTCGGGCGGTGTCGCCATTGGTAAAATACAGTTTATCGGGCATATCGTTAGCGTCAACAATGTCGTTAACAAGGTACGCCCTTGCTATCTCAGGCCCACCATCCAGACTGCCCTCCGGCATGTCGAAACTGTGTATCATATCATGGATTGTCACCTGATCAAGCAGTGACAGGTCTTCATTGCCATAACTCGTCACATGTGTGGCCTCCACATTATAATCAGTGAAGTGCCCGAGGAGGGAGCTGGTCAGCCACCACTGAGCATACATCTGCGAATGAGCGGGAATCGTGCCGAAATCATTGGCAATCTGTTTACCGAATGAAAGATTGGCATTACCTCCGTTCAACTGCGAGCTGATCAGTTCAAAGTCTATCTTCAGCCCCTTCTCATTCTCAATAATCTCGGGTTGTTGCGTCACCATCCTCACATTCGTTGCGTCGCCATACCCTTTATTGTTGATTATCAGAGCGAACTCGGCAGGCTTTATAGGTTCCACCACGTCGAGCGTCAGCGGGTCGTCACCATATATATCGCGCTGCATAAAGTAAGTGAGGTCAAGCTCGGGTGAAGGCTTCACTATGAGGGTGACAGGGCTTAGTTCACGCGTCACGACAGTATTCGTATATGGATCAAGGTACTTGATACTACCTCCAAATGAATACTCTACGGGTTCTGTAGGAGCGGCGTATTTACTAGGTATGAAGAGTATCGTAGCTGTACCATCACCATTAGGAGCCAAAGTCCATCCGTCGGTGAGATTGAGCGGCCCTTCGAATCCTTGCAAAGACTCAGCACCAATGTACATCTCCCGGCTTGTAGCAACACGTCCATCGCTGGTGTTACGGACTTCCAGTTGGAGAATAATGTTCTCCATGGATCCTCCCGAATTACCATTATGTACTTTGAGTGTACCCCTGAAGGCCTGACGAGTCATCGTCATGGTCTGGTTAAACTGCAACGTAATGCTGGCACAGACAGAGTTGGTCTTCTCGGTCAAATCGCCATAAGCCGTCTCGAACTGTTTCAAGATAGCCTCTTCGATAGACTCTTCCTTGCCTTTTAGTATTTCATTAAGGCTCTCCCTTATGGAGGTATTGAGTTCATCCAAATATCGGGTATCTATTCTACCCTCAGTGCCAACTGCCGATGCAGACGAGTCACCCGAAAGATGATTAGGTGCTACAATCGAATAGTACCATCTGCGTAAGAACGTGTTCAGCATTTCTTCGCTGATACCATCCGGACAATATATTCCCATGTCATGGGTTTCAATGGCACTAATGCCCTCTTTCTCGACCAGTTCCATGGCCCATGACACTGGTGCCATTTGTAGATATGGTACTTCGAGCCACTCCGGCGCGCCAAAATACTCCAGCTCATAGGCATGGCGGCTCCGAATGGCATCAACAGTGGAAGACAGTTGTCCGACGAGTTCCTTATAGGAAGCCGGTATAGAATTGAAATTGATAGACATCGCTCTCCTATGGCTCTTTCTTCTATCCACATCATCACCGAAAGCCCCTAAGCTTTCTGCTGCCTCTGTTTCATCTCCACTGCCAGCTGATTCAGTACCTTCATATTCACAATCACCAAATGAATAATGGATCAGGTCACCTATTTCCTCTGCCTTTTCAAGCAGTTTGTTGGTATTGTCAACGTATGCCAATTTCAACTGATCCTGTGAGAAGCCTACAGACTTAGCATTTGTGGCATTATGACTTCGATAGAGCAAATCGCTGAATATTTTGATACCTTTTTTTGTCATCTGTGTCCTTTGATTCTTATTCAAGGTCTTTCCCTGAAGCATACTATACGTGTCTCCCAAGAAGCCTTTGTAGTCTTCAAAGCCAGCGATGTCTGCTTTTAACAACTCGTGTACTTCAGACATGTTTTTCTGGGCATCAGCCTCCTGCTTCGCCAATGACGTTGAGGTCAGACCTGCTGCATTCAGATCTAAATGTCTGTTCATGATTACATCCTCAGAAGCATCGAACGTCCTATTAAGACCATCTTTAACTATTCTTTCAGTCTCTTGACATTCAGTAATAGCTTCATCGGCTTTATTCATCATGTCACTGACATCATCAACTAAGCTAAGAGTCTGGTCGGATAAATCCATCACATCGGAACGGGCCTGGGCAAAAGAATTGTATATGCCTTTCCAGTCATCTAAGCAATCCTTTGTGAAGAACTGATTATTAACAATATGGTTGGCAATGCGATTACCATACATCTTGACATTTTCGACATCATCATATATGTCATGTACTTTATTGACAAACCTATCATATCTATTGACGACTCCGGCAGTAAATTTACAATTGGCAAGTTTGTCATGCAGGCCATCATCCAACTGGAACGCCATGCCACAATTATAAGCATCTTTTAACAGTTCTGCGCCATCCAATATAACGCCCACTAAAGGAATCATCTTGGCCAATGCCATAAAAGCGGAATTAGAACAGGGCGAACACTGGTAAGGCTCACCAGTTGAGACCTTCGACTGATTTGTGACACTTGTTCCGAAAATATTACCTGGGCTATTGGGGCGTCCCATTCCTCCGTGAGAGCCCTCACCACCAAATCCCCATCCTCCGCCTCCATCGGAATCATCGGAACCCGTTTCAACAGAAGTATTAAGAGGAATCGTTTTACCTTCACATTCAGCTACCCGCAGCCCATTGTAATACTTATGATACTTTCTGTCAGTACCACACTCATAGAAGTAAGCCAGAGGAAATTGCGCATAACAATCGTTTTCACTCAACGGTTGTACACGTCGTATATTGCTCTGTCGAGAACCCTTGGGCAAACGGGTCACCTTGATGGGCATGATGGCACTCTGCTGTGGTGCCAGCTCAAAAGGATCGGCATTATCCAAAGGCTCAAATGAGAGCTCAACAAATCCTTCAGGCATACTAAACTGTACATCTTGCGCCGCAATCATTCCTTTATTGGTCATTACGGCATAGAAGATAAGCGACTGACCCACATCCAATTTGTGAGCCTCTATGCTCTGCGGCATATTCACCGTCACCACAGGTACTGGTACTTGCGTTTCGTAATTGACTGTAGTGACGATATCATAGACGTCTTCCACTGTAGTCTCTACGACATCCCAGTTCACCTCTATTGCATCATAAGACAAATTGACAGTTTTGTATGTGGTCTTTCCTGGGTCAAGTTGAATGTTTGCGCGATAGCTGCTGTGATTAGGATGTGTCACCAAAAGGGTGTAATAGCCTTCAGGCAGGATTACGCTATAGCAACCGCTGTCATCAGTAATGTCACGGGATACGACTGCACCTGTCGAGGGATGTAAGATGCTGACGGTGGCACCACTGACATGTGGCGCTTCATCAGTATAATAGGTATATTCGTCGCAGACATCGACCACCAAGCCTCCCGTACTTTCACTGACAGGTTCTATGACGAACGGGATGGTCAGGCCGTTGCCATTTTCACAGTTGACTGCGATTTGGCCCGTAACAGGCACGTTCAATTGCATATCATCTGTAGGCGCCAGACGGATGATCACTTGTGTAGTATCGCCTTGACTCATCGAAGCCATTTGCTTGGGAGTGACACTCTGCATCCAGGCGGGCAGAGCAAGCGTCACAAGCCCTGTATTGCCTAAACCGATATTAGCCACATCAAACGAGATATCGCGTGTGTTCCCCTTGGTCATCGTAGTGTTAATCTGCTTGATGCTACAACTGAGTTGCGCCTGTGGGGAACGTGTGTAATAGTACAAGGTATGTTCCAGATTCGGCCCCTCTGCGGTAGTCATTGAGAAGCGGACCGTCTGCCATTCATTATCTCCGCCTATTTGATGACCAGTTAATGTGTAACCAATGTAAACCGTTTGTCCACCTTCAATAGTCTCAGGTGCATCAAACGTGATATCTGCATCGTCTGGATTTCCAGTCACTTCTATGGCGAAGTTGGTCAATGGCAGCCGTCCAGGATTGGTTATGGCGAAAGACCCCTGATAAGGCTGGTCTAATATTGTATAGAACGAAACCTCATAATTAGATGCCCAGCGCATTCCGTAAATATCAACCCCGGCCATTTCTGTTCTGATGTCTTCTCCAGGATAACACGCTCCGATACTCACATGCCCCATCTGATACCGCGCAGGCCCCCAACGGAAAGAGAATGTTCCGTTGACATCTGCTTGTACTCGCTGTACATAACGTTGGCCTTCGGCAATGAGATAAAGATCAACAGGTGTGGTGTAATCAGACTGCCATGTAGTTCCACCTATTGGGGTGATATGACCACTGACGGTCAAGCTGTCACCGTATTGAATGATATTCTTATCAACATTCACAATGGCAGTGAACGATGCGCTTACTTGTGCTGAAACGGTAGGTGATGTATTATTGACATAAAGCAGTTCACTTATTTTTTCATCTTCATTCACTACGGCATATACACTGATAGTTCCTATGCGGTTCGGGACGGCCAGTGTATATGTAAACGTGGTGCTTTCTTGCGGGGCGAGCGGTTGGGATGTCGTCATCGTCGCAACAGGCTTGGAATTCTGGTAGAGAGTGACAACGGCCCCAGCGGGGAGGTTAATGACACCGATATTCTTAACCGTGAAACTGGTTTTCACCTTGGAATTGACCATGACTTTATTATCTGAGATAGCTTCACCATTTTCAGTCAACAACTCTATTGTGCTGACAATGGCATCAGGCATTGTTTGGTCACTAATCATAGCCCAACACGTTCCGTCATTATGTCCTGCGGCAGAGGCGGTAAAGGTAACAGTGACGTTATCGTTTTCCGTCGTATTAGCCAACGCCTGAACCTTTACCGTAACAGATTTACTACCTGCAGGTATGACAACACTATGGCTATACACCAACCCCTCGTCGTAACTACTACTGATTTTCACGTTGAGGGGTTCTGCCAAAGAGGTATTTCTCGTAACAGTCAACACGGTAGCCTCTTCTGCGCCCTCTAACAACATGGAACTACTTGATGCGATAGACAGTGAAGGCCCGTCGTTGTCCACGATATGGATTGTTTGGTTAGCTGCCCCCACCCCTTCTGCTGTCTCGGCACTGCAACTACAAGAGTGAATATAAACGGCAGCCGTAATCATCACATCACGATTGCCATCGACGATGAGATTATCGTTGACTCCTATCGTGAATGAGACCTTTTCCACACCCTTTGCCATGGATATAGAAGAAAAATGCCCGTAATTGATGTCACCATTTTGAGAATTGTCAGTCAGTTTGACAGTAATACTCTGATCGGTATGTGTCAACCGTCTGAGCACGGCCATCACAGAAACGGGTCCAGCACTCTCACTGACAGTTGTCGGCGTTAGCTGCAATTCGAGGGTTGGCAAGTCGTTGTCCTTCAGCAATACAATGACCTCGGCCCTATTAAATTTGGGAGCCGACGCGGTGAAGGAACTTGACAAGTCGAGACTTGGCACATCGTCTTCTATAGCAATGACATCGACAATCACCGATGTGTCACCAGCGGGTATCGTGACAGTCTGCGGAAAAGAGAAACGTTTGGTGTTTTCGCTGCTTAAAGTCACGGTAATAGGCTGTGTGGAGACGCGTTGGGTCGAGACGGTCAACTGAAACGTCTCTCCTTCGGTAAGAACTGAATTTGAAGCCGTCAACGACAAGTCGGGATATTCATTGTCCTCGATGATAAACTGGCTGACCACTTCAGCATAGTTGTTACCTTTTGCTGTGATATAGACCACACTGTCAGCATCAAGTACTTGATTATCGGCCACTTTCATATATACGACAGCTCCCGATTGTCCTATAGGCAAGGTGACTTGTGAGGGCAGTGTAATGCGACTGTCAGTGGAAGATGATTCCGTGTCACCTCCAAAGGCAGAGAGCGTGAAAGTCTGCTCACTGCTCCAATCACCGCTACGGCTCACTTTCACAGCAATGTCCCGGCCATAGTTTTCCACAATGCGTGAGGGATTAGGCTCCACAAACAGCCGTTTTTCGACATGAAACGCTTCATCGGCTTGCAGGAGGTTGTTGCCCGTTGCTAAAACCGATTCACCCGTCTCACTGTTAGCAATCACTTTCACCTGCATGTAAGCCTCGCCTTCAATGCCGAGCAACTGTGGCACTATGATGTCGGCCTGACGGCTCATCACGGCTCCGGCGGGCAGTTTCTCCTGCTGATAAACGGTGCCGATGAGTTTAGTCACCGTACCACGCTTGTTCACGAGGAGTATCTGTTCGCTCCATCCGCCTCCAGTCTCAGAACCGCCTACGTTCTGCACCTGCCATGACAGCGATAGGCGTTCTCCAGGAATAATGGTCCTAGCATCCGCCCCTTCTTGTGTGCCAGGCATGATACTCTTTACAGTTAGATCTGGCAGTGAGGAGACGATAAGTTTACCTGCTTTCGTGTCGGTGAGCACATTAGCCCCACCCGCCACCGTGAGCGTGGCATTACTGATGACCAATGGCAGTTCGCTGCCCTCTTTCACGGTTTGCGGGATGGTCAACGGTATATAGAACACGGTGCCGCTCTGTGCTATCAGAGGCCTGTTTTCATGGCTATAAAGCATCACACGGTATCGCGTGGCACTTATGTTGCGTATCAACACTGTATGCCCGTCACAGCGGTTAGCTAACACCGCATCTGTGCCGGCCATGATTGTCGAGGGTAGCGTCAGGTCGAATTGTGCCGCAATAATCTCGTCGGTATTCTCGATGGCTACCGGCAATTGTGCCTGGCCAATCGAGACTTTGGCATCGGGTACACAGAGGACATTCCTCTGCTGAGCTCGTGTGCCAACAGTCCACATCCAACAAACGACAACCAACAAACAGTATTTAGCTCTGTTGATAAATTCCATAGTACTTTTGTTATTATTTGATTACCTTCGTGCCATTCTGTATATAAATGTTCTTTGCCCCTCTGCGTTTAGACAAATTTTCATATAAGAATTTACGGCCCTGCAAATCATAAAAGTCCGCTGACGAGTCTTCTTTTCCCGTTCTTGGCGTATTGTCAATCCCCGTCGTCTCGCTTCTGGAGAGCACTCCGGCTGATATTTCTTCTGCGTCGATGTTCGAAAGCACGGCACTGACCAATTCGGTCTGGTATCCGACCACTTCACAAATAGCTGTCGTTCCCACTGGTAGTACAGCCCCATTCATCGAATAGCCCACAATCCGCGTTACACCGCCTTTGTTATTACTTCGGCAAGTAAAGCCTATTTCTTTCAGCAATGTATTAGTGACAACATATTGGGAGCCATGAAGTGTGAGTTCAAAAGCAGCCACGGGTGTTTCGGTATCAATCCACACCTTCCCATCCCCAACATAAAGCATCGCCTCTGATGACTCTGACATGACAGACGGGGCAGATGCTACAGGTGTGGCAAAAGAGCCATGTCTGTTGGCTGGGGCATTGTCAGCAATAGAGAGCAACAGGTCTGTCATTCTTACTACATCCTGTACATTGATTACATCGTCTTTCCAAAGATTTGCAGCCGAGAAATTAAAAGGTTTATCTTTATAATCCTCAAAGGCGTAGTTAATCTGTGTTTGCAAGTCAACCACATCAACACGACCGCTGAAGTTTGCATCGCCTTGGTCGAAAACCAATTTCATGTTGAGTGTTGAACCGTCAGCATCTCCGCCTTCAACCTCTACCTGCATTATGTCGCCGCTCTCTCCGTGATAAGCATTCTCTTCGCTCTTCTTGGTGAACGACACGCCATCGGGGTTCATACTGACAACAGCCTGCCAGCCATCGTCTGCACTCGCTGTCACAATTATCCCTGTATCAAACGCCTGCTGTTGATGATGGTAAAACAGGATGGGAGGTATCTGTTGAACCCACTCAGAGGCAGAGATATCTGTCAAGTCTAAGTTCAGGATGTTATTCAGCGTCTGACTCTCTAAAGTCAGTGTTGTTACCGCTGGTGCTATCATTGGTTCCACATCTGTAAAGCTGTTCCTATCGGCATAAAGCGTATTCAGGTTCGGGAATGATGACGCGAAACTGCCAATATTGCCTGAGAACTGATTATTAGAAATATTCAGTGCGGTAATGAAAGGAGCCGTTAGCTCCGAATCGGCAAACACTGCGTTGAAGGCCGCGTTTGTAGCATCGCCTCCCAGCTCACCAGTCAATTGATTACCCGACAAGTTTAATGAGCGCAACTGCGGTAAAGTAATCAGTTGATAAGGGAATGAACCTGTAACGTTGTTCTGAGACAAGTCTATTGTCGTCACATGCCCCTCAAGGATACTGACGCCGGGTAAGGATTGTACGGTTCGTTTATCCACATCGAAATTCCATGTTTTAATCCATCCCTCGCCGTTACCCATCTGTTCATAAGCCCGTTTGAGGATAACCCAGTCTTCTTCGTCCATCGTAGGCATACCGATGTCCACTTTCAAGTAAAAGAAATTATCACTTCTTGTGGAAGTCTCACCATGCTCTTCTACCTTGTTGCCTGTGGCTGCGGTCTTGGCGAAGAGATAGGCATAAGCCCCTTCTATGCCCTCCCCCTCAAGCACAGGATTATAAGGTGTGACAATTGTTCCACCTACGGTTGACCATTCTATGTTGGTGACGGTGCTCATGTCGCTGGCAACTAAAATGTAATAATTCCCGAAAGACTGTTCGTCAAGTGTCACCTCTACTTGATTGGTATATTGCTGTCCGCCCTCCAAAGATTTGGCGTTGGGCACGGTGGCCAATAGTTTGCAGTTATTCTGGTTGGTGCCTCCATAGACATCGGGTACAAGCCACACACAGTCCTGCCACGTCTGTTCAAGAGTGGACCCGTCGCCGTCGTTTCTTACCGTCCATTCAATGTTAGCCTTACGTCCGGCCTCCAAGTCACCTATCTGCCGTACACTACAGACATGCAAGTTTGGAAGCATATGAACAGTAAAACACATCGTGTCGCTTGGCAACTCTTGAAAAGCATTACGCGCCACTACTTGCCATTTATAACTCTTCATGTTCTGACAGTAGTTCTGCGAGGTATAGCTAAGGTCACTGATACCTTCTGCTACGGGAGTAGAAGGCCGTTGATTGGCTGCATTCCACAGATATACATCATATACTGCATTAGTGATGCTATTCCACGTCAGTGTTATAGTGGTCGTCTCAAGCTGCGCTCCGTCGGCAGGAGACAAGTCAGTAAATGAACCTTCAAGTGCTGGCTTCAATATGATGGTGTGCGACGTCGAGAAGAAAGACTTTCCACCATATGTGGCTATTATATTATATATAAGGTGTGCATCCTCGGCACATCCACTGGTAACCGTCATCTGCGGGATGTTGCCCTCACCCTCCGTCAGGAATCCTGCAGCAGTGCCGACATCAGTAGTGCCAGTCCAGATGAAAGTGAGGTCAGAGCTGATGGTTGAAAAGTCTATCTCTTGTGTGGGTTCACCACTGAGCACCGTCTGTCCGGCCTCTATCCCAGCCAACTTCGAAGGATTGAAATCTATCCCCCACAATTGCAAGTGCACATCATCACATATCATATGATGCCCCAAAGCCACAAAAAGATTAACCACATTCTCGTCGATTGCCTCCCCTTCATGGCCAAAACATAAAGTCGGCGCTTCTTCTATGGGAGAACTACTTTGCAAAGTAAGGGTGTAGTTATTCTCGGTTAATGCTGACAATAAGTTTGATAAGGCGTCAACATTTTCCCTGGATAATTCAAGATTGAATGTTTCTCCTGCCTTTATCACCACTTTCAGATGATTGCAGACGGGGTTTGCCGACATGAAAGAAAACAGTTCTTCTGCCGCAGTGAAATACCGTACGCCCAGCACCTCGGTATCAAGGAAGAAAGCGCCTTCTACCTGCCAAGTACTTTCATCGTTAATGAGTACAGTCATCTTGGCTATATCAGCCCCTGTCTGTCCGTAAGCAGTAAGCGTCACGTCGTAATAGCCAGAGGCATTATAGATATGCAGAGGTGACTTATCTGTACTAGACGTGCCGTCCCCGAAGTCCCATTTATAACTAACAGCCTTGTCAGCAGAAAGATTGGTGAACATCACCCGTCCTTGCAACTTCTCGTAAGAGAATTGTGCATACAGTCCGTCTTCTTTCATTTCCTCAACAAAGATATAGCCACTGCGTGCGTTGATGACCTCTTTAGAACCGTCAAGGTTAATACGGGCTGCATTTGTCAGCACTACGGAATAACTGGTATTGACTTCGGCATCGGGACTGACAGTAACAGGTACGTCAAAGATTTTTCCATTCTTCCCCGTCAGAGGTTGGTTGCCTGTCAGATCAAACCGGTAAGCGTTTCCGCCAAGAGCTTCTACCTTCATCGTATGTCCGGCCGCACGCTCTCCCAAAGCGACATTGCCAGTATTCACGGCAAAGCCTTCTGGGAAGTGAGCCACCACAGTGACACCGTAAACGTCTTCAGTGTTTTCTAAGAACAAAGGATATAATACTTGCTGGCCCCTCACACCATTGGCCGTCATGCCATAAACATTCAGGTACTTATCGGTTGACGAACTGGGTTCATTGGGGTTGCTTGGATTATACACGTAGTGAGCCGTAAGCGTTACGTCCTCTGCCGGTATCATCAGTGTGTATGTATTACCCGTTGACACCACCTCGCCGTCCATGGTCCAGTTAACAAAGGTATACCATTGATTGTTGTAGGCTCGGAATGTCTGCTGCGACCCTTCTTCAAATTGGTTGCCACTTTCAGTATTGAAGTATCCACCACCCACAGGGTCGGCCATCAGATAGACACGATGATAAACTTTCTTGGGTGCCGGTTCAGACGGTTCACCTGGATTTCCCGGCGTGTAGGCAAAATGCGCAACCAAACGGTTAGCATCGGCTCCGGGAAGCATCACATAGTCGAACGCGCGGCTCTCAGCGATGACCTCGCCGTCCTGTGTCCAGTTGACGAAGGTGAAATTGGATACGGGATTGGCCTGAACGCGCACCGATGCTCCCACTTCGTAACTTGTGCCGGATGAGATATTGAAACTGCCTCCTGCGGCTGGCTGCGCTTGAAGCCATAGATTTGAATACTCTGGCTTCACCGGGATATTGGGTTCGGCAGGCTCGGTAGGATTTGAAGGGGTATAACGGTAATGGGCAACAAGCGTCACATTGTGGGCGGGCATCATATACTGGAAACGGTAGTTGGTAGAAACCACCTCACCATCCAGCGTCCACCCCACAAACGAGAAGTTGGATGCAGTGTTAGCCTGAACCCAGAACGTCTCTCCCTCCAAATGATTCGTCGTGGCATTTAGGTTGAAGCTGCCCCCTCCCGAGGGGTCGGCCTGGAGCGTCAGAGTATATTGCCTCTCTGGTGCTCCTGGCTCGGCCGGGTTTGAAGGGTTGTATTGGCCCCACGCGCCAGCACTCTTTACGAGTGCCAGCACGAAGAGTATATACTTGAAACTTCGCATAGTCATTACTAATTACGAAAATACACTTAAACAATAAGGAAGAACGCAACTCGTTACTACTTGCGCACCACCTTCTTACCATTCTGTATGTAGATGCCTTTCTGAGTAGCAGTAGTCTTACGTCCCTGCAGGTCATAGAGGATAGCGTTTTGCCCATCAGAGGTTGAAACATTCTCAATAGCCGTTGTCCCTGAGCCGTTTACCTTGAATGTCAATGTGAAGCGATTGGTATTTGTTTCGCCGGTGCTACTGCTGATAAAGGTATAATCTTCTGTAGTGAGATTTACGGTCTGGTTCTGTTCAGCATCATAAAGCCACAGTTCGCCGTCGGTACGCAGGGCACGAATGGTGTAATGTCCATCTTGTCCTGCATAGTAAGCCATCTGCACCTGGCCGTCGGCAAGCGGCCGTTCGTTGATGGCGTAGCCATTACCGTTTACATCCATGGTGAATATCTGCGGCACATTGGCATCGAAGCTCATGAATTTGGCGGCATCGCATTCCAGTTCATAGTCCAAAGACGCTTGATTGTTTATCACCACACGTGTCATGTCGTTCATCTCGCCGTTTTCAATTTGGATGTTAAAGATGTGACGGTCGCTGTTCTGTGATGCCCGACGTGGGGCGGCATGAGCAATAGAAGTAGTGACCTGCCGTCCTTCTTTGTGGAAGACAATCTGATCAACAGCATCGGGTTTTTGGACGAAGAAGCTCTGCAAGGGACGGAGCACAAAATCATCATCGGCTATAGAGTATGCCTTGTAAGTGCTTCCGTTCCACACGGTGATGGGTGCAGTGAAGTCCATGTAGTAAATGTCGTAGTAACTCGGGTACGGGTTGCCCATGTAGTTCCACGAGCGGTTAGCGGTGGTAGCAGCCTCGTTGACCGTCAGTCCGCATGTCACGTCGTTAGTATCGAAGAGCCTTGCTTTTGCTGTAGCATTGGCAGGGAAGGTGATGGTGCAGGCTTTATTGCAGTGGAAGATATAGCCCTGTCCGCCGATGAGTTTGTCACTGTCAACGTTCTTCCAGCTGGCACCAGTACCATTCGCAGCACGGCTTTGGGCATCATAGTAGCGGAACACGTATGAGGCATCGTCGCTCACCTCAATGTCGGCAATATTCACATCGTAAGGCGGAGTGAAGAACGTCCATTTATTGGCCTCTACAGCCAGTATCGTGTTGACGCCATCGGCGGTCATGGCTTCGCAGGTATTGAGCAGGCATCCGGGATTGCTCTCATTGACAAACAGATTGAACTTTCCCATGGGGAACGGGGCGTTGCCGCCCACTGTGAGTTGCCCTCCGTAGTATAGGTCCACGTCGGGTTTTCCTTGCATACGTCTGTTGTTGGTCAGCATAAGTGGAGAGGTTATCTTCCAGTAATCTACGTCATCACCCTCAACAATGCTGCCAAATTGATACCAATAGGTATCGAGTTTGTAGCTCACCACCGCGAACGAGGGTACGATGAGCGTGATTTCCGACTTGGCCCGTGCATTATTGAATGGTTCCTCGTCTATCACGGGTGGTGTGGCAGAACGCATCACAACAGTTTCAAGAGCCGTACAGTTTTGGAAATTGTAGCGATAGCCATAATGGCGATAATTATCATATAACCTTTCTGACCCATCAGCCGAATATGTATAATCATAATAGCCTAAGGTGGCGCCTCTCTCAAGGTACGAGGGAAGTTCTACATACTTTAGACTCTTACAGTTGTTAAAGGCATAGCGATATAAATATTGCATGGTGATTGGCAGCACTACAGACTCTAAGCCACTATTCTCAAATGCCTGTGCCCGGATTTCGTTGACTGTGGCTGGAAGGTCTATTTGCTTCAAGCTGGTAGTGTTCACGAAACTGCGCATATAAATACCTTTCAATGTATTAGGCAAGTGTACCTGTTCAAGCGCGGAACATCCATAACATACATGATCCATAATAACGCTCATAGCATCGGAGAACACGATTTTCTTAAGCGACGTACAGTTTTGAAATGCTCCGTAACTTACGTCTGTAACGGTGTTAGGCAACTGCATTTCAAGCAGGGCATAACAATTGAAGAAAGCACCTCTACCGATGGTGGTAAGTGCAGAATTGCTTCCGAAGTTTACGCTCTTCAATACGGTGCAAGAAGAGAAAGCACGTTCGCCTATTGTCACAAGTTGAGAGTTATCGCCGAAATCAACACTCTGCAAACTTGTACAGTTATTGAAAGCATACGCATTGATAGCATTCATCTGCGAGTTGTCAGCAAATGTCAGGTATGTCAATGGCGTACTGGCGAAAGCATTGTTGCCGATGGTCTGCACGGTTGAGGGCACATGCATCTTTCTTATGTCAGTGCCGCGGAAAGCATACTCGCCGATAGTCTTCAGACCTTCGGGCAGAATAACGCTCGACAAGAGGCTCTTTCCATCAAACACCTGATTGGGCAGCTCCACGATTTGAGCCTCGCTCAGGTCAAGAGCCAGAAGATTGGTCATATTTTTAATGTCCGTCCAGTCTGAAGCGTTCATCGGGCCTTTTATCTTCAAGAACTCCACATCGGTCAGCACATTCACACCCGGGCTATAGAGCACCTCATAGCCCAATGTACCAGCGGTGGCGAGTTCAACGCTCACCCATTTATTCGACAATTCAACATTCTTAATCTGAGAATAGTAAGTAGCCGTATTGTTATACATGGTGTCTATCCACTCTATTGTGTAATCACCAGGTTCAAGTGAAACGACAAAAGGAGTAAACTCGGTCAGATTCCAGTCTTTCTTGTATAAAACCCCATTCACATACAAGCACAAGTTGTGTCGGTCTTCATAGTTGTAGTTATTATCACTTCGTGTTACCCGGCGGTCAAAAGACAGTTTGGATGTCTGGTTGACATGAAAAGTTGTCGAGAACGAAGAAGCAGTATTCGCTATGCCAAAATTCGTGTGTTCGATATATCCTTCCTCGATTGTCCATGGAGTAGCACTATTGTTGATGAATGTCAGCGGCTGAGAGTTCGCAGTGAGCACTGCAGTCTCTAACGGGTGCAACTGGCGCAGACTGATATTCCGAACGCCACAGTCGCTGCAATATGTATTACGTCCGACGCTGTCGCGGAACGCGACGACATGATCGCCCGGCTCTAAGTAGAAACGAGTAGTCGTCCAACTGCCGTTCTGAACTTCACTCACTTTCACACCATCAATAAACAATTGCAGGGGAGCATGATAGTCACTGTAATAGTTGCTATACCAGTCAAATTTCAACTCCGTTCGCAAAGTGGAACTATATGTCATCTGCAGCCAAGATGTACTGTATGTTTTGCCACGGTTGCCGTTATATAGCTCACCCCATCCATTTTGCCACCATGGGTTATCTTGGTCGTTGGAAAAGGCTGTCTTCACATCACTGCTCATTATAACATCTTGTAACGTCCCGTCATCCTCATAAAGACCGAAGTCAAGATACTGACCACCGCCACCGCTGTCATTTACATACATAGCGAGTACATTGTCGCCTTTCTTCAACGCGGCCACGGCCTCTGACGACAGTTGTGCCGTCTGGTCTACATACGCACCGCTTTGGTTAGTGACCAGAACACCGTTAATATATACCATGCACTCATCATCATGACTGTAGAGCAGAAAATAATTATGGTCTGTGTTCACCTTATCAATATTGAAATGGTGGCGGACCCAATACCGTCCACGTTCATCGGCCCAAGTCGTATTGAAGTAGGTGACATTGCTATTGTTCCCACTGATAGGGCCTTGTAACGTTCCCCATGAGGAGTCATCAAAATCAGCAGAATACCAATCATTTGCAGGGCCGTCTGCCCCTTGCTGTGCATAGAAAAACTTAGCCTCCCAAGGCGTCTGATACTTATTGCCAAGCGGAATAATCACCTTGGCACTAATGGCCATACATCCCATTATCATGAAGAATACGAAGGCCAAACTGCGGAAAATGAATGTCTTTTTCATAAGAATTCTGTTGGTTATTTATAAAGTTTTTTTATGGTCAATAGATGCAAAAAACACAGGCTTTTTTGCTTTCATCCCTCCCGTCTATGCCCTCCATCACAACGAGACTTATATTAGGTTACAAAGATACGACATGTATTTCAGAACGCAAAGAAAAAAGGGAAGAAAAAAGGGGAAAAAAACGTTAAAAAGCCGAAATACTAAATCTCATCAGGGTTCATGCCGGACTATTTGCATATGACGTTAGGAATGAACTCTAATGCCCTATAGAGACAGCCTTTACAACATGCTCTAAACGGCCACATTCTCTAACGGGTTATCTTATCAATCGGTTTTCTGTCTTGGTTTACATATACACTAAGCCCTGGGTGCAAAGTACCATCTTTGATGGTATCTGACCTCATGCGGGCGCACGTTTTTTCCTACGATTGCACAAAATGATAAAAAATTGCACGAAATGATAATTTTATTTCACGAAATGATAAGTGGGTTTACACTGTCTATTGCTAAATTTGCACCGTCAGAAAGACATCATTTATCATTTAACAATTTATTTCTAACAGTTATGAAAAAAACGTTTTTGAGTTTTGCCATGGCAGCCTTAATGGTGGCCGGTTTGGCATCGTGTGGCAACAAGAGTGACAAGGCAGCAGCTGGCGAGGCTACAGCCGAGGGAGAGAAACAGCAGACAGAGCAGACCGAAGAAAAAGCCGAGGCTGCCCCCGGCACTTACGAAACAGAGTTCTACACCTACAAACTCACTGAGAATTTCAAGGAGCGTTCAGTGCAAGACGGCAACAGCGTGTATATCAGCACAGCTCACATGCCTAACATCAGCATCAGCATAGCAGCCGGCAAACAGGGCGACCTGGACTTCTGGAAGAAGTTGCAGACCGACGATAAGATGGTAGCCGGCGAAGATGTAACCGGTCAGGGATATACCTATTCTACCTACTACAAAGAAGGCGAATCAGGCTATGTGCTGCGTGCCGCCACCATCATCGGACTTGAGGGTGCTTCTAAAGGGTATGAAGGACGTATCGAACTGCAGCTGCAGGGCAATCTTGCCGACGAGAATCACAAACAGGTGGGATACGAGCGTCTGAAAGAGATCGTCGAGAACATCACTCCCAAGAAAAAGTAAGAAGGATTGCCTGCTGGCAAATCACAATTGCGCCAGCCATCACATACCCTCACATACTCAGCCCGGCAACGGTATATCAGCACCGTTGCCGGGCTGTTTGCATGCCATATAACAGGCCAGATACGCTGCACTCTGAATGAAAAAGACGGCACGACACACAAAAATGCGCCGCCGAGGTATTTCTTTCCTGAAAAAATGCTATCTTTGCATCGGCATGATACGCAAAATAATAATCACGACAATATGAAACATTCATTCATCACCAAACTGACGCTGACACTCTTATTGCTGGCGGGCGTGCAAAGCCTGTACGCACAATTCCGGCACGGACGCACCGAACCCGATGAATTGTATTTCGAGGTGCGACGCCCGGGCCAACTGGCGGAAGACTTTCCGAAAGACATGACCGACCGTGTACGCGTGCTGCATCTGCGCGGCTCGCTCAACAACGACGACATGCGATTCCTGCGCCGGCTGGCCGACCGATTAAAGGTGGTCGATGCCACAGGCAAGAGCGTGAAAGCATACCTCGACCTGGACCTGAGCGAAGCCCGGCTGGCACAGCGCGGACTGTTTGGCGGCAGCCAGACCGTCACGACCATCCCCGCCTCGACATTCTCCTCCTGGCGTCTGCTGCGCCGTGTCATCCTGCCCTACACCACCGAGGTGGTGGGCGAACGGGCGTTCGCCTCTTGCCCGCAGTTGGAACAGGTGGATATGCCGCGTGATGTGACCACCATCGAGGCGGAAGCCTTCATCTACTGCCGCCACCTGCGGCACATCACCCTGCCACGCGACCTGCTCGCCATCGGCGACGGATGCTTCAAGGGGTGCGACGACTTAGCCGAGGTCTATCTGCCCGACGCGCTGGAGGCCTTAGGGGCAAGTGCCTTCGAAGACTGCAGGAGCCTGAAGCTGGTATCCATACCCTACCGGCTGAGCGTCATCCCTGCCAAGGCATTTGCCAACACCGCGCTGAAAAGCATTGAGATACCCGACAACATCGTAGAAATAGGCGACTACGCCTTCACCTCCACACCCATCACGACGTTTCACATCCCTGCCACACTCACCCACATCTCGGTCAACTCGCTGCGGTTCTGCCCGCGCCTGCAAAACATCTTTGTGGAGCAGGGCAATCCCAACTTCACCGACATAGACGGCGTGTTGTATAGTGCCGACGGGGCGCAGCTGCTGCAAGTGCCCACAACGCGCAGTGGTGTTTTCAGCATTCCTGAAGGGGTGCGGCAGATTGAGCAGAAAGCCCTGAACTCATGCAAGGGCATCAACCAGATAGACATCCCTGCCACCGTGACATCCATCGGGGCGGGTGCCTTTGCCGGAACAGGTATCAGTCGCCTGGCACTGCCCGCCGGCATAAAAGCCATCAGCGACGAACTGTGCTATCAATGCAGCGCACTGCAAGAGGTCAGCATCCCCGCCAGCGTGACGGTGGTGGGTGCCAGCGCCTTCAGCAAATGCACGTCGCTCGGCACCGTCCTGTTGCCCGAGGGGGTGTCGCAAATAGGGAAGAAAGCGTTCAGCGGATGCGAGTCGCTCACGAGCGTGCAACTGCCCCTACAACTCACGGCCATCCCCGACGAGTTGTTTGCCGGGTGCAGCAAACTCATGGCCACACAGATGCACGAGGGCATCACCACCATCGGCCAACGGGCTTATTACAAGTGCACGTCGCTCACCGAGGTGTCGCTGCCCAAGACCACGAAGGTGATTGGCGAAGAGGCGTTTCGCGGCTGCAAGAACCTGACGATGATGAAAATCTATGAGGGTGTACAGACGATGGCTGACAAGATGGTCTATGACTGCGAACGCCTCCAGACATTCATCTGCCTGTGCCCCACCCCTCCCGATGTGAGCAAGGTGACCAATGAGAAGACAGCCTTGGTGGTGCCGGCCGCCTCGGTAGAGGCCTACAAGAAAGCAAAAGGATGGAAGAAGTTCCGCACCGTCAGCGGTATATAATGACACCCCTACCCTCCGACGGGGGCAACCGCGCCCTCGCCTTGAGCTGACGGCGGTGGCGGACAGAGGAACCGCTCGATGTCGGACTTCAGCCGCTGGTAGGGTGCCGAGCGGAAATAGCCTGTGTTTTTCTTGAGCATCTGCTCTACCGACGCCATGCTGTGGTTGTAGCACGACAGCTCATTCTGCCGCTGCGTGCCGTGCAGGGCGCGGTGCGTGATCTCGTATTCGCGCTCGCGACGCAGTTTCTCGCACACCTTGTTCATCATCGGCGTCACCACCTTGTCGAAGATATGGTGCCCTTGTATATATAAATAGGTGGTGTCGGGTGTCACGCCCAGGGTCTTAAGCTCCTCTTTCAGCGCCATGTACGACTCTTTGGCGTCGGGGTATTCGCGGTGAAACTGTATGATGCGCTTCCCCACCTTCTTCCTCACGTTGGCGATGCCCTTGTAGGGGTCTTGCAGGTTGAAGTTGCCCGTCTCGATGATGCGGTTGAAGTCAGAGATGGAGAAATCGTTGTGTGTGCCGCGCCGGTAGTGCCAGATGCTCCACACAAACAACGGGAACACGGCCTGCGAGAACTGAGTGAACCAGTCGGCGAAGTCGAACACCAGATGGTCGTTGAGTGTCACCATCACGCACACATCGTGCAGCGAGGGCGCATAGCACTGATAGTTCTCGATGGCATAGACGTAGGTGTGGAAGACGTAGGGATTGTCGATGATATATTTCGACATGGGGTTGGAGCCCTGCTCCAGATAGTCGTAGTCGGCATCCACGCAAGCGATCATATCCTCGCCCACATGGTTCTTCACCAGGTTCATCAGCACCTGTTTCTTGCCCTTGGTGAGCCGTAACTTCGAGGGCAGCATCACCTCGAAATAGCGTTTGTCGTTCTCAAACTCGCTCAGCACCATACGCCAGAAATACACGTCGTCGTAGCTCTCCACGTAAGCCACGATACGCCGGCGCGCCTGCTTCGACCGTAGCCGGTTGGCCGCGCTGATATAGTCCGACGAGATATTATCTCTGAGCCTTTTCGCCATCAGTCTTGGTCTGTAATGTCCGACACCTCTGTCACGCTGTCCACCCATCCGTTCATCACGACGGCGGGCGAGTGGGTGGTGAGGATGATCTGCACGTTGGGATTGAGTTCGAGCACCAGGTCGATGAGTTGCTTCTGCCATTCGATATGCAGCGACACCTCGGGCTCGTCCATGAAGAGCACGTAGTTCTGAGCGTCTTGCACCAGCACGGTGAGCATGATGACGAGCATCTGCTTCTCGCCGCTCGACAACTGATAGGGCACGAGTGTCTCGCCTATTTGCGAGAAGCGTATCTCGTTTTCGGTGCGCACGATTTTCTTGCCGGTGTCGGCAAAGAGCTCGTCCATGATGTCCTGGAAGCGTTTCTTGGGCGCCGAGATGTCTTGCGCCTGCACGGCGGCGTCAGGGGCACCGCTCTGCAGCACCTGTATGATCTTGTTGCCCACGTTGACCTGGTAGTCCAGGTATTTGCGCTGCAACTGAAAGAGCTGCCAGTCAAGCTCGGTGGCGAGCGAGAGATCCATCTTGCCGATCATCTCGTTGCTCATGAGCGGCCGGTCAAACGAGCGTATCACGTCGTAGCGTATCCACTTGGCCTCGGCGGGTGCCACACGCAGGTGCACGCCCTTGAGCATGTGCAAGGGAAACTCGCCCCCGGCGGCCAGCCCTTTCACCACTTTATTGATGATGGTGCTCTTCCCCACCCCGTTCACACCGCTGAGGATATTCACGTGGCGGTCCAGGTCCCACTTGATGTGTTTCTTCCCGCTCCAGAGCGAGTCAATCTCTATCTGCTCGATGTATTCTGCGTATTTGGTCATATCGTTCTTGTTTTTTGGGGGGTGGGGCTGCTATGCGTGCCTTCTTCCTATTTTGTGCAAAGATACATTTTTGAATGGAAAATACCAAAAAATCGGGACAGAAATCTATGTTTTCATGCCACAAAAGGGCGCAAAAAAGCACTTGTATCACCCATATACCACAAACGTGGTATGCGAAATGCCCCATTTGGGTGATTTGGGGTACCCAGAAACCGCCGTACCTTTGCAGCAGAAGAATTAAGAATTAAAATACGAGGAAAGAGGGAAAACGAGGTAAACGAGAAATAACAATATCAATCATCATAACAAAAAAACAAAACGACTATGAGCAACAAAAAATTACACTTCGAGACGCTGCAACTGCACGTAGGACAAGAGAGTGCCGACCCCGCTACCGACGCCCGCGCGGTGCCCATCTACCAAACCACATCGTATGTGTTCCGTAACTCGCAACACGCTGCCGACCGCTTCGGACTGCGCGACGCGGGCAACATCTACGGCCGACTGACCAACTCCACACAGGGGGTGTTTGAAGACCGTGTGGCTGCTCTCGAGGGCGGCGTGGCCGGACTGGCCGTAGCCTCGGGCGCCGCTGCCATCACCTACGCGCTGCAAAACGTGGCCTTCGCCGGCGACCATATCCTCGCGGCCAACAACCTCTACGGCGGCACCTACAATCTTGTGGCGCACACGCTGGCCAACCAAGGCGTGGAGACGACCATCTTCGACCCGGCCGACTTCACCACCCTCGACACACTGTTCCGCCCCAACACCAAAGCTGTCATCATAGAAACTTTCGGCAACCCCAACTCGAGCGTCACCGACATCGACCGCATCGCCGAGATTGCTCACCAGCACCACACCATCGTCATCGTCGATAACACCTTCGGCACGCCCTACCTCATCCGGCCCATCGAGCACGGAGCCGACGTAGTGGTGCACTCCGCCACGAAGTTCATCGGCGGACACGGCAGTTCGCTCGGCGGTGTCATCGTCGATGGAGGCACGTTCGACTGGAAGGCCAACGCCGACAAGTATCCCTCTATCGCCAAGCCCGACCCCTCGTATCACGGTGCCGTCTTCGCCGACGTGGCCGGACCGGCAGCCTTCGTCACACGCATCCGTGCCGTCATCCTGCGCGACACCGGCGCCGCCATCTCACCCTTCAACGCCTGGATCCTGCTGCAAGGCCTGGAGACGCTCTCACTGCGCGTGGAGCGCCATGCCTACAACACAGCCCGCGTGGTGGAATACCTGTCGAAGCACCCCAAGGTGGCTCGCGTCAACCATCCGTCGCTGCCCTCGCACCCCGACCACGCACTCTACCAGAAGTTGTTCCCCAACGGCGGCGGCAGCATCTTCACCTTCGAGATCAAGGGCGGACAGGAAGAGGCATGGCAGTTCATCGACCGACTGGAGATCTTCTCGCTCCTGGCCAACGTGGCCGACGTGAAGAGTCTGGTCATCCACCCTGCCACCACCACCCACTCGCAACTATCGCCCGAGGAACTGGAAGAGCAGCACATCTACCCCTCGACCATACGCCTGAGCATCGGCACCGAACATATCGACGACATCATCGCCGATCTGGAACAGGCATTGGCATAAGAGGTGAGAGGTAAGAGGTGAGAGATATGCTCCGTGCACCCTCGTTCCGTTTACGGCTGTGCCACAGCAGTACAAAAGACCTCATCCATCAACAGAATAAAATACAACCCCCAAAAAACGACCCAAGCTCGTGCCCGCCTCCTTCGGAGGGGGTACGGGGGAGGCTCCAGAAAATCATGACAAAAATAGCAAAACAACTGACCGAACTGATCGGCAACACCCCGCTCCTGGAGCTGGGCAAATTTTCAGAGAGTAAATCACTGGCTACACCCATCGTGGCCAAAGTAGAGTATTTCAACCCGGGCGGCTCGGTCAAAGACCGTATCGCACTGGCCATGATCGAAGACGCCGAGGCCAAGGGACTGCTCAAGCCCGGAGCCACCATCATCGAGCCCACCAGCGGCAACACCGGCGTGGGACTGGCCCTCGTATCGGCGGTGAAAGGCTACAAACTGATACTGACCATGCCCGAGACGATGAGCATCGAGCGCCGCAACCTGGTGAAGGCCTACGGCGCCGAGGTACGCCTGACGAGCGGCAAGGACGGTATGCCGGGCGCCATCAAGGCTGCCAACGAACTGCGCGACAGCATACCCGGCAGCATCATCCTGCAACAGTTTGAGAATGCCGCCAATCCCGCCAAGCACTATGCCACCACGGGCCCGGAGATATGGGCGCAGACCGACGGCGAGGTGGATATCTTCGTGGCGGGCGTGGGCACCGGAGGCACCATCTCGGGTGTGGCTAAATACCTGAAGGAACAGAAACCCGAGGTGAAGGTGATAGCCGTGGAGCCCCTCTCCTCGCCCGTGCTCAACGGCGGGGCCAGCGGTCCGCACAAGATTCAGGGCATCGGTGCCGGCTTCGTGCCAAAGACCTACGACGGCAACCTCATCGACGAGGTGTTCGACGTGGAGAACGACGATGCCATCCGCACAGGTCGCCAACTGGCACAGCAAGAAGGTCTGCTCGTGGGCATCTCGGCCGGTGCCGCCGCCTATGCCGCCGCCGAGGTGGCCAAGCGCCCGGAGAATGCCGGCAAGCGCATCGTGGTGCTGCTGCCCGACACAGGCGAGCGCTACCTCTCTACCGTGCTCTACGCCTTCGACGAATACCCACTGTAAAGTCCCCACCCCAACCCTCCCCGAGGGGAGGGGGTGATTACCACCGTTTTTCAAAAGGACGGCCGTTATCGGCCGTCCTTTCCCGTTATCTTCCCCGTTTTCGGCCGTCCTTTCCTCAACCTTAAACCCTAAACCCTCAACCCTCAACCCTCAACACTCAACCCTAAACCCTCAACCCTCAACGTAAATCGCTGTTCCTCCGCCGGGTGCCAGATGCAGCGTGAGTTTGTCGGCAGGTGTGAGGGTGCGCTCGGTGCGTCTGTAGTCGGTGGCCTCTTTGGCTGCGTTAGTGCCGTCGGTGAAGATGACGGCGCGGTGACTGCCCTGGCCGAGGAAGCTGCAGTCGATGGTGATGTCGCGCGGTGTCCAGTTGGTCAGCGCCGACACATACCACACATGGCCCTTGCGCCGTGCCACGACCGCATACTCACCCATCTCGCCGTCGAGCGCCACGGTCTCGTCGAAGGTGGTGGGTATGCGTGCGATGAAGTCGGTGCACTCCTGCTCCTTCTGGTATTTCGTCGGACTGTCGGCCAGCATCTGCAGCGGTGCCTCGTAGAGGGCGTACATCGCCATCTGGTGCACACGTGTGCCCTGGCTCATCGGGTGGTCGTTGTTGCCGAAGTAGCAGTCGCGCGTGGCGTTCATCATCGCCCCGGGAGTGTAGTCCATCGGTCCGCAGAGCATGCGCAGGTAGGGCGCCGTCACATCGTAGCGGGGGAAGTCGTGCAGGGGTCCTTGCGCGGTGCGCGGCTCCCATTTGTTGTTCTCCAGTCCCTTCACGCCCTCGAAGTTGACGATATTGGGATAGGCGCGCTGGATGCCGAAGGGCTTAAATCCGTGCAGGTCGAGCAGCAGGTGGTGCCGGGCGGCGCACTCAGCGAGCATATAGGCGCCCTGGATGACGGGCTGGTCGTCGCGGTCGAAGAAATCGACCTTGAATCCCTTGATGCCCATCTTGGCATAGTGGTCGAACACAGCGTCGATATTGTTCTGGCAGTTGCGCCAACTGGCCCAGAGGATGATGCCCACGCCGCGGTCGCGCCCGTACTGGATGAGTTGCGGCAGGTCGATGTCGGGGTTCAGTTTTTCGGTGAGCGACTCCTCGGTGCTCCATCCCTCGTCGATGATGATATACTCCAACCGGTTGGCGGCCGCGAAGTCGATGTAGTATTTATAGGTGGGTGTGTTCATGCCCGTCTGGAAATCCACGCCCGTGAGGTTGAGGTTGTTCCACCAGTCCCACGCCACCTTGCCGGGTTTGATCCACGACGTGTCTTTCAGCCGGCATTCGGGTGCCAGCCGCTGCGCCATGTCAGAGTTGAGCAGGTCGGCATCGCGCTCGCTCACCAGCACCACGCGCCAGGGCAGTGTCACGGGCCGCCGGTTGTCTATCTGTGCGATGTAGTCGGAGCGGCGAACGGGCATCACGTTGAGCATGTTAAATCCGCCATACTCCACCTCGGTGGGCACGGGGGCGAAGTCGGCCTTGAGTCCGTGGCTCTTGCCCTTGAGCAGCATCATGCCCGGGTAGTTCTCTACGCCGGCATCCATCACCACGGCTTTCTTGCCGTCGGGCAGACAAACGGCCAGAGGCGTGATGGCGAGCGAGTCGGCAAACATCTCGCTGAGTGCCTGCTCGTCGTAGAGCGACTCAAACGAGAAGCAGTAGCGCTCGCCGCCGCGGTTGTCGTTGACGTAGGGGATGAACGCCTTGTAGTCGGCGGAGAAGTTGAATTCCGCCTTCTCGCCCTTCACCGCCATCATCTTGCCGGTGGTGGGTATGAAGCGGTAGGCGGCTCCATCATCGTAGGCGCGAAACTCTACGCCGTATTTCTTGTCGTAGATGACCAGCCGGTTGTAGTGGTCTTCCACACGTGCTTTCTTGTAGAAAGGCGTGTCGAAGGCCGACTGATGGCTGTCGCTGATGGCGTCGCTCACACGCATGCCGGTGCCAAACACATACTCTTTCTTGCCATCGTTCACGGTCAGTGAGATATCGGATGCGGTGATCACCTGAGTGCCGTTGTGCATGATGCTCCAGCGCAGTTGGTCGCCCGTCTCCACGGTGATCGCGAGCCGTCCGTCGGGCGAATACACTTGGTAACTCTTGTTCACGTTTTTCGCCATGGCGCTCATTCCGAGCACGAAGGCCATCAATAGCAGTTGTAGTTTTTTCATGATTTGTATTTTGTTTAGGGTTGAGGGTTGAGGGTTTAGTGTTCTTACAGGGGCGCTCCGGGGCACTCCGGATTTTCCGGGTTTTCCGGGTTCTCCGGGTTCTCCGGGTTCTCCGGATTTTCCGGATTTATTCCGGGGTGCTCGGAGCATATCTCCTGCCCCCTGCCCCTCGCCCCCTGCCCCCATCTCACCTCTAAGAACTAATGTACCACCTGGTCAACGACCCAGTAGGTGGCCATGCCGACGATATAGCCCACAAACACCACCCACGAGATTTTCTTCATGTACCATCCGAAGGTGATCTTCTCCAGGCCCATGACCACCACGCCGGCGGCACTGCCGATGATGAGGATGGAGCCGCCCACGCCGGCGCAGTAGGCCAGCAGTTGCCAGAAGATGCCGTCCACGGCCAGGTCGCCTGCCGCCTGCACGGGATACATGCCCATGCAGCCCGCCACGAGCGGCACGTTGTCAACGATCGACGACAGCACGCCGATGATGCCCGTCACCAAGTAGTGGTTGCCACCCGACATTTCATCGAGCGAGCGTCCCAGAGCCGTCAGCACGCCTATCTCTTGCAGCACCGCCACGGCCATGAGGATGCCGAGGAAGAACATGATGGTCGATAGGTCGATGCGCGACAGCAGGTCGCTCACGCGCTTGGCCATGGTGTCGTCCTCGTCGGTGTTGTGGTGGAATATCTCGGTCACCGTCCAGAGCACACCGAGCACGAGCAGGATGCCCATAAACGGAGGCAGGTGCGTCAAAGTCTTGAAGATGGGCACGAACACCAGTCCGCCCACGCCGAGCCAGAAGATGATGTCGCGCTGCGTCTTGGTAAACTGGCTCACGCTGGCCGAGGGCAGGTTCTGCTCCTTGTCGAACTTCCCTTTGAGCGAGTGTTGCAGGATGAGTGCCGGCACGAGCATCGAGATGAGCGAGGGGATGAAAATCTCGGTGAGTACGCCCTGAGTGGTAATCACGCCCTTGATCCAGAGCATGATGGTGGTGACATCGCCGATGGGCGAGAAGGCGCCGCCCGAATTGGCAGCGATGATGACCATGGCGGCATAGATGAGCCGCTCCTTGCGCTCCTGCACCAGTTTGCGGAGCACCATAATCATCACGATGGATGTGGTCAGGTTGTCGAGGATGGCCGAGAGGAAGAAGGTCATGAAGGCCATGCGCCACATCAGTTTGCGCTTCGACCGCGTCTTGATGGCGTCGCGCACGAAGTTGAACCCTCCGTTGGAATCTACAATCTCTACGATGGTCATCGCTCCCATGAGGAAGAAGAGGGTGCCTGCGGCATCGCCCAGATGATGCTCTATCACCTCGGCTATCTTGTGCACCACGCCGTCGGCGGGCACGTCGGGATAGAACGAGCCGGGCGCGAGCATGAGCAGCGTCCAGCATCCCACACACATCAGCAGGGCGATGGCCGCCTTGTTGATTTTCGTCACGCTCTCGAGGGCGATGCAGAGGTAGCCCACCACGAAAAGAATGACGATGGCTGTTGTCAATGATGTCATTTGCAGTTAGTTTTTAGATGATTTGTTTTTCATGTGGGCAAAGGTAATGCAAATATCTGAAATAGCCATACACCTATTTAAATATATTGCCGCAAACGATTGCTTTTTTTATCATTTTTCCACGTTCGGTCGGAACACTCCACGACTCTATTGCTACTTGCGGAAGCAATCTTACCACACCATCAGTTTTTTAGTGTACAGAACATACCTCCATCCCCTTTTCCCGTGCCTCGGACAGGGCACGCCCTGTCCCTACTTGCGTGGTGAATCCCTTTTGAAGAGTAATCACTCCCCTCCCTGCAAGGGAGGGGCCGGGGGCGGGTCTGCTATCCAAGGGAGGGGCCGGGGGCGGGTCTTCCTCACCGTTCAACGTGTCTCACCCTGACGAAGACGTGTTTGGCATTGCTGTTCTCGGCCTTGCGCTTCTCAATCTCGAAATGCTTGGGACAGGCTTCGATGAGCGGTGTGAGCTTCTGGAAACCATAGTTGCGGGGGTCGAAGTCGGGACGCTTCTTCAGTATCAGACTGCCCACCTCGGAGAGCGACACCCAGTCGTTGTCGTCGGCCAGGTCGTCGATGGTGCGCCGCAATAGTTTGATGAGCGCAGCGTTGATCTTCTCTTTCGGAGCCGTCTGCCGGGCGGGCGCCGCCGTCTCGCCACGCTTCACCTCGGCAGCGGTCTCGGCATTGGAATCGCCCTCGCTATCGTCATTGCCCAGGTTCTCGATATAGACGAACTTGTCGCACGCCACGATAAAAGGACGCGGGGTCTTACGCTCGCCCATGCCGATGACCAGTTTGCTCGACTCACGCAGACGGGTGGCCAGACGGGTGAAGTCGCTGTCGCTCGAAATAAGGCAGAAACCGTCCACCTTGTCAGAGTGCAGAATATCCATCGCGTCGATGATCATCGCCGAGTCGGTGGCGTTCTTGCCCGTGGTATAGCTGTATTGCTGGATGGGCGTGATAGCGTTTTCGAGCAGCACCCCCTTCCACCCCGCCACGGTGGGCTTGGTCCAGTCGCCGTAGATGCGCTTGATGGTGGGTACGCCGTATTTAGTGATTTCGTTGAGCATTTCCTGCACATGCGAGTAAGGCACATTGTCGGCGTCAAACAGCACGGCCAGGTTCAGGTCTTTCTTATTGTCGTTCATATTCTTATTCTATTTAAAATGAAATAATAAAACATACCTGCAAAAAGCGCGCCAAAAATAATTGCCAGTCCCCATGACCCGCTGCGCATCAAGAAAAAACAAATTTGTTGATACTACAGGGCGCATAATTCGAAAATTATATTTAAATTTGCCGAAAATATGATTTTGCCATGGCAGAGAGAAGAAAATACCCCGTAGGAATACAAAGTTTTGAGGAGATACGCAACGGCGGCTATCTGTATGTAGATAAGACGGCGCTGATATATGAACTGGTGCAGATGAAGTACTATTTCATCAACCGCCCGCGCCGCTTCGGCAAGTCACTTCTCATCAGCACCCTCGCAGCCTACTTCGAGGGGCGCAAAGACCTGTTCCGCGGACTCGCCATCGACAGCCTCGAGACCGAATGGCAGCAGCACCCCGTACTGCGATTCGACTTCAGCACAGGCAAGTACGAGAACGAAAAACTGCTGGATGACGACATCAACATAAAACTGCTGCGATATGAGCGGCAATACGGTCTGGAGCAGTCACAGTATTCCGCTAACGTGCGCATGGCCGAACTGATAAGGGCTGCATACGAGCAGACGGGCCGACAGGTGGTCATCCTCATCGACGAATACGACTCGGCCATGCTCTACAACGTGGACAGACCCGAGATGCAGCACAGCGTGCGCGTGAAGATGCGCAACCTCTTCTCGCCCATCAAGGAGGCCGACCCCATGTTGCGTTTCGTGCTCTTCACGGGCATCACCAAATTCTCGCAGATGAGCATCTTCTCCGAGCTCAACAACCTGATGAACATCTCGATGCTGCCCCGCTACGAGGCTATCTGCGGCATCACCGAGGAGGAGCTGACCACACAGCTGTGGCCCGACATCGAACAGCTGGCCGTGATGCGCCATACTACGCCCCAGCAGGCACACGCCGACCTCAAGGCGATGTACGACGGCTATCACTTCAGCGAGGGAATGACCGACATCTACAACCCGTTCAGCCTGCTCAATTGCTTCTTTTCGGGCGAGTTGGAGAGCTATTGGTTTGCCTCGGCCACGCCCACATCACTCATCAAGATACTCAGGAAGAGGAAGCGCGAACTGCCCGAGCTGGAGGGCTTCACCCTCGATGCCTCGGCCTTCGACCGTCCCGTGGAGGAGTCGATCGAAGACCCTGTGCCCGTCATCTACCAGAGCGGATACCTCACCATCAAGGCCGTGAAGCAGATAGCCAACCGCTACAGATATACGCTCGGGTTCCCCAACCAAGAGGTGCGCACGGGGTTCGCCGACTGCCTCATCGACTATGTCAACGGCTACGGCAACACCAACAAGAGCTACATCGCCGACGCCTACTGGCAGTTTTACGAGGACGACGACCTCACGGCCTTCGTCGAGGCGCTGCAGGTGTTCTATGCCGCCTATCCCTATGACATCACCAACCACAACGAGCGCCACTACCAGAGCGTGCTCTACACCCTGCTGGTGGCCTTCGGCGCCGACGTGCGGGCCGAGCAGACCACCAACCGCGGCCGCATCGACATCGTGCTGAAGATGCCCGAGACCATCTACGTCATCGAACTGAAATACGATGGCACCGCCGACGAGGCCCTGGAGCAGATACGCGACCGCGGCTACACCGACGGCTTCAAGGGCGACGCACGCCCCGTGCGGCTCGTGGGCATGAGCTTCAGCAGCCAGGAGCGCAACATCACGGAGTGGAAATGTGAGAATTGATTGAAATCTAAACACCGCCCTCTGACAAACTGTCACATCACGTGGCAGTTTTTTTGCTTTTCCTTTCCATTTGGCATAACGTTTGCTATAGTCACGTTGGACATTGAACTTTGAACATTGAACTTTGTGATTAGTTCACTATTGTCCAAACTCCAAAACTCCAAAACTCCCAATCTCCCAATCTCCATAAGAAAAAAATATATAAACAATAAAAAACAATACAACTATGGCAAAGATTATTGGAATCGACTTAGGAACTACCAACTCATGCGTGGCCGTATTCGAAGGCAACGAACCGGTAGTGATCGCTAACAGCGAAGGTAAACGTACCACTCCGTCGGTAGTGGGATTCGTAAAAGACGGCGAACGCAAGGTGGGCGACCCCGCCAAGCGTCAGGCTATCACCAACCCGAAAAACACGGTATATAGCATCAAGCGCTTCATGGGCGAAACATACGCCCAGAGCAGCAAAGAGGCTGCCCGCGTGCCCTTCACCGTGGTGAACGAAGGCGGCTATCCGCGCGTTGACATCGACGGTCGCAAATACACTCCGCAGGAAATTTCGGCTATGGTGCTGCAGAAAATGAAGAAGACCGCCGAGGACTATCTGGGCGAAGAGGTGACCAAGGCCGTGATTACCGTGCCCGCCTACTTCTCTGACTCACAGCGTCAGGCTACCAAAGAGGCCGGACAGATTGCCGGACTCGAAGTGGAACGTATCGTCAACGAGCCTACGGCTGCCGCACTGGCCTACGGAGTAGATAAGGCCAACAAAGACATGAAGATCGCCGTGTTCGACCTGGGCGGCGGCACATTCGATATCTCTATCCTGGAGTTCGGCGGCGGCGTGTTTGAGGTGCTCTCCACCAACGGCGACACCCATCTGGGCGGCGATGACTTCGACCAGGTGATCATCGACTGGCTGGTGCAAGAGTTCAAAAACGACGAGGGTGCCGACCTGACTGCCGACCCGATGGCCATGCAGCGCCTGAAAGAGGCTGCCGAGAAGGCTAAGATTGAACTTTCGAGCAGTACCTCGACAGAGATTAACCTGCCCTATATCATGCCAGTGGGCGGAGTGCCCAAGCACCTGGTGAAGACCCTGACACGCGCTAAGTTCGAGCAACTGGCTCACGACCTCATTCAGGCTTGTCTGGCTCCCTGTCAGAACGCCATCCGCGACGCTAAGCTCTCTACGAGCGACATCGACGAGGTGATTCTCGTGGGCGGTTCGAGCCGTATCCCCGCCGTGCAGACGCTGGTGAAGAACTACTTCGGCAAAGAGCCCTCTAAGGGCGTGAACCCCGACGAGGTGGTGGCTGTGGGTGCTTGCATCCAGGGTGCTATCCTCAACAAAGAAGGCGGCGTGGGCGACATCGTGTTGCTCGACGTGACCCCGCTGACACTCGGTATCGAGACGCTGGGCGGCGTGATGACCAAACTGATTGACGCCAACACCACCATCCCCTGCAAGAAGAGCGAGACATTCTCGACAGCAGCCGACAACCAGACCGAGGTGACCATCCATGTGCTGCAGGGCGAGCGCCCCATGGCAGCACAGAACAAGAGCATCGGACAGTTCAACCTGACCGGCATTGCTCCCGCACGCCGCGGCATCCCGCAGATCGAGGTGACCTTCGACATCGACGCCAACGGCATCCTCAAGGTCTCTGCCAAGGATAAGGCCACAGGCAAGGAGCAGGCCATCCGCATCGAAGCTTCTTCTGGCTTGAGCAAGGAAGAGATTGAGCGCATGAAGGCCGAGGCCGAGCAGAACGCCGAGAATGACAAGCGTGAGCGCGAGCGTATCGACAAGATGAACCAGGCCGACTCGATGATCTTCCAGACCGAGACGTTCCTCAACGAGAACGGCGACAAGCTGGGTGCCGACAAGGCCAATGTGGAGCAGGCCGTGCAACAGCTGAAGGACGCCCATAAGGCAGGCGACATCGCAGCCATCGACAATGCCATCAACAACCTCAACCAGGTGATGCAGGCAGCCTCGGCCAAGATGTACAGTCAGGCAGGCGGCGCACAGCCCGGAGGCGCAGGCTTCGGAGGCCAGCAGGCCGACGGCAGCGGATTCCAGGGCGGCAGCCAGCAAAAGCCCTCCAGCGACGACACCATCCAAGACGCCGACTTCGAGGAGGTGAAGTAAGAAAAGGATTCTTTATGAATGAACGATAGCGCACGGCCATGAGGCCGTGCGCTTTTTTGTCGAAGGATTACCTCTCCAGATCATTTGTCCGACACTATCCTCATTTTTCGGATAGTGTCGGACTTATCTCCACAAAATGCTCACCATAATAGCCCTTCTGCGAAGCCCATGCCTGTGCTTTAACAGTAAGCATTCGTTGAAATACACGTTGTAGCAGTTGTAGTATCGTTGTACCTTTG
>CAMVAT010000027.1 GCA_947165505.1 uncultured Prevotellaceae bacterium
AATGTCTAAACTCCCAGACTCCCACACTCCCATACTCCCATACTCCCACCCCCCCAAAAACTACCCCTCCCCAAAAAACGACCAAACGACCAATATGGAATTTTTAACCGATTTGTTTGAACTATGGGGAGCCGCCAACTTGGGCGACTTCTCCAAATATATGTACTTGGCCCATAGCTATAGTACCGTGTTCTACGTGACCTTGCTGCTGCCTGTGGCGGTGGCGTTCGTTTACTATATCGTGCTCGACCATATCTTGCTGGCCCGTACCGGCAAGTGGGCCGTCACCGGGCTTGTCACGGGCGTGGTGGCCGGGGTGGTCTCGGCCGTCATCGCACGCGCACAGTTGAATGGTTATATCTTCCGCAATAACCAGTATGATGCCGACATCGCTACGGCCGACTATGTCACCTTCGGCGTCATCGTGCTGGTCTATGCCCTCATCATCTTCTTCATTGCCTCGCTCCTGCTCAAATCCTTCAGCAGCCGCTGCAGGAACATACCTTTCTAAGAAAGGCCCTAAGGCCTTCCGGGGGTACCCATGTGGGGACAGGGCGTGCCCTGTCCGCCATTCGAATGGCGCTCATCCTGCTTGCGGACAGGGCACGCCCTGTCCCTATTTCCAAACACGATAACCCAATCACGATAACTAATGTCCAAACTCCTAAACTCCCAAGCTCCCAAACTCCCCAAAAAACTCCCAAACTCCCCAAAAAACTCCCAAACTCCCCCCAAAAAACGACCAACTCCCTAAACGACCAATAATGAGCAAACTATATGTCTATGGCATCGGTGGTACGGGCGCACGTGTGTTGCGCTCGTTGACGATGCTGTTGGCCTCCGGCGTGTCGCTCGGACCTGACATCGACACCATCGTGCCGGTTATCGTCGATCCCGACACATCCAATGGCGACCTCACACGCACCGTCGGACTGATGCAACTCTATCAGAAAATCAGAGCGCAGTTAAAATTCGACAACCGCCCCGAGAAGCGCGGCTATTTCTATACCCAGATCGACGATATGGGCACCAACTTCCGTCTGCATCTGAACAATGTGGCCAATATGCGCTTCGGCGACTATATCGCCTACAACCGCTTCACCGCAGACGGACATGTCGACCCCAACCAAGCGCTGCTCTCGCTGCTCTTCTCCGACAGCAACCTCAACTGCCCGCTCGACGTGGGCTTCAAGGGCAATCCCAATATGGGCGCCATCGTGCTCAACGACCCCATGAACACCGAGGCGCTGGTCGAGTTGCTCAACAACTTCCAGACAGGCGACCGCATCTTCATCATTTCCAGTATCTTCGGAGGCACGGGAGCAGCCGGTTTCCCGCTCTTCCAAAAGACCTTCCGCGAGGCCGAGGCCCTCGACATCCCCAACTCGTCGGCCATCGCCAACGCACCTATCGGTGCCGTGTCGGTGCTGCCCTATTTCGGACTGAAAGACGACAAGGACAGCCAAATCAAGATGGAGACCTTCATCTCAAAGACCAAGGCCGCCCTGAAATACTACATCGGCAATCTGGATGTCGATGCCCTCTACTACGTGTGCGACGCCATCAAAAACAGATATAACAATGTGGAGGGTGCCACCGAACAGCGCAACAAAGCACACTTCGTGGAACTGGCAGCGGCGCTGGGCATCGTAGATTTCGCACGCAGCCGGATGGAACATCAACGTCAGGGCTCCATCACGTCGTTCCGCGAGTTTGCCGTGCGCCAAGACCTCAACCCGCTCTCCTTAGGCGACCTGGGCGCCTCTACCTTCAGTGTCATGGGCCGCGAGATGATGAGTTTCTATATCTTCGCACGGTTCTTCCTGGAGCATTTCAACGACACGAAAAACTATGCGTGGGCCAAGACATCGACCATGAAGAACACCTCGTATAGCGATGCCTTCTTCATCGACCTGGGGCAGTTTGTCGATGCCTTCCGCTCGCAGTGGCTCAAAGAGATGTCTGACAACCAACGGTCGTTCCAGCCCTTTGAACTCTATTCCAACGAACAAGACATCTTCGACACCATCATCGGCATTGACCCCAAAAAGACATCGATGATGGACCGCATCTTCGGAAAGAATCTCAAAGGCTACCCCGCCATCGACACCGAGATCTCGGATGTGTCGATGAAGCGCATCAAAGGCCTCGACGCCTATAATTTCTTCATGACCGTACACGAGACGGCCATCAACAATGTCATCAAACGTAAATATAACATCTAAACAGATACATGCCCTACGTATTCAGATTCCATAAAGGTACGGAGACAGTCGACGGGTGGCAGGAGACCGCCCAGATAGGCTCTAAGGACATAGAGGCCATCGACGACCCCAACGGCGCGAAGGCTTCGCTGCCCATCACCTCTATACCCACCCCCTTTGCAGGCTATGAACTGACCAAGACGGCCTTTGCCTACTGTGCCGAGCGTGGCAATGAGCGCGGATCGACCATCTATCATAAATTGGTGGCGCAGGCACTCGATGTGCTGGAGATATTCTTCGGCTACAAGGCCAAATACGAGAAACTGTTTCAGATCGTGGCGTGGGACAAGAGTCGCGACCTGCAAGCACTCTCTGCCGACGGCGTGAGCGAGCATGCCAGCGTGGCACGCACCCTCTCGCTCTTTCTGGCACAGGATGCACAGTCGTTCCACTTCGACCAGATGCAGTTCGTCTATATGCTCAACTATATCGGCGAGGGCGCCGTGGGGCAGATCAATATCGTGGGCGGCACATCACCCACGTCGGTGACCATGGCGTCGGCCAACGACCTCACCTATGTCAGCGGCGTGTATCTGGGATGCTACCATGAGGCGTTTCATGCCGATGCCGACGGCACCTTCCGTTCGCTCATCGACCGCGACCGCGCATTCCGGGAGTATGTCTATCTGCTCGCCAAACAGCCCGCGTTCAACGCACTCTACCATGAGTTCTACGCCTACGTGGACGCCTGCTTCCGGGCCGACACTGACACCGAGTTCAAAAACCGCCTCAACACATACGCACCAGGACTCTACAACAGCATGTATATGCCCCTGCAGACCGGCAACTCGCAACTGCAACTGCCGGGCGGCATACCACTGATGTGCCTGCGTGGCGACACCATCGTCGCCGAGAGCGACTTCCGCATCCTCAGCGAGACACCGTGCGACAGACCGCCTCTCGTGCTGCCCGCCGAACCTTATTTCGAAACGGGCATGCGCTATGTGACCGCCGATTGGAATGCACAACTCGTGGCACCACCCGCCGACGAGCGGCCCCTCGACGAGCGCACACTGCCATACGACAGCACACAGTATCCGTATCTCACCGCCGACGATGTGTTTCAGCCGTCTCTCATCCGTCTGCCTTATCCTGTCAATGAGAGAGCCTACGTCACCTCGCTCTACCGCGACGGACGGCCTACGACCGACGACTGCCGCTATCTGATGCCGCTGCGCCCGACGCTCTTCCAATACCTGTCGGTGAAGACCATCGCAGGCTATGCGGGCGCCTCGTCGCAACCCGTCTTCTCCCTGACCGAACTGCCCGACGGCACCCTGCGCGCCGTGGTCAACATACCCGTGCAGAAAGGGAAGTTCATCGCCCTGCGACGCGACTACACACCCATGCAGGGACAGGCCGACGCACAGCGCGGACTATGGCCCGTGGTCGATGCACGCTTCGACTTGTTCCTCTTCCCCTCGTATCATATCAACGAGCCCACGATAGCCCGTCCGCAGCGCGTCTATCTGGTGGATGAAGACACCGCAGGCTACAAGAAGACCCAATATCAATACACCGTCAGCGCCTATCAGAACTACGGCGCACAGCCGCTGGATGCCACACGCGTGGACAGGGCCGACAAGTCGCAACACTTCCTCTCGTCACGCTATTTCTGCCTCGACCAAGAGTTTGACTTCATCTGCGTGAGCAACGGCGAGGCCGAGGGCATCCTCATTCCACGATACCGCGAGGTGAAGATGGGCAACAAGGTGTTCGACTTCGCCATCGACTTCGGCACCACCAATACCCATATCGAATATAAGAGCGATACCGACAGCGAACCGCAACCGCTGACCATCGCTCCCGACCAAGCGCAGGTGCTGCCGCTCAACTCTCTCTCGCAACGCACCATCCAGATGCTCGACAGCGAGGGACTGGAGACCTTCTACGGCGGCACGGCACAAGCCTTCATGCAGGAGTTCATGCCCGTGGCGGTGGGGCAGGGCGAGATAGCACGGTTCCCCATGCGCACCAACCTCTGCTACCGCAGCGGACATCTGGTGGAGGGGCGCGACGTGCTGCCCATGGCCGACTACAACATTGGCTTCCACTACGAGAAAGAAGACACTTACGACTATAACGAGACACAGCCCGACCTGAAATGGGACAACAGCCGTGGCAATAACCTGCTGGTGGAGGCCTATTTCGAGCAACTGCTGCTCATCATCCGCAACAAAGTGCTCCTTTCGGGCGGTATGCTCTCGCGCACAGGCATCACATGGTTCTATCCCGTCTGCATGCAGCCCTACCAGATAGCTGCGCTCGAAGCGTCGTGGAACAAGCTATGCCGCAAACTCATCGCACCGCAAGGCGCACGCCTGCAAAAGGTGGCTGAGTCGCTCGCACCCTACTATTACTACACCAAGAAAGAGGATGTGGATGCCGAGACGCGCCCCGTGGTGTCGATGGACATCGGAGGCGGCACCACCGACTTCGTGGTCTATCACCGTGACAACCAGGCGGTGCTCATCTCATCTGTGCGCTTTGCCGGTAATAATATCTATGGCGACTTCCTGGGGCGCGGCACCGAATACAATGGTTTCGTGCGTGCCTTCGCACCCGACTTCGACCTGCGTCTGCGCGACATCACAGGGGTGAGCGACGTCTATGAGAAGTCGAAACGCTCCAGCGCCGAGTTCGTGTCGTTCCTCTATTCGCTCGACAGCAATCCGCGCATGGCTGGACGCGGCGTGTCGTTCTCGGAGGAGTTGCGTGCCAACGCCCAACTGCGTGTGGTGCTCCTGCTCTTCTATGCGGCAGAGATCTACTATGCCGCGCGGTTGCTCAAGACCAAGTCGCTGCCCACACCCGCTTACATCACCGTCAGCGGTACGGCATCGAAGGTGCTCTCGCTCATCGGTAGTATCGACGCTCTGCAAGCCTTCGCACGCCATATCTTCAATACGGTGCTCGGCGACGACGGACGGGTGGAGATCAAACAGGTGGAAAACCCCAAGGAGATTACCTGCAAGGGCGGACTCAATATGAAAGACCGGTTTGTGGTGGCCGATGTGGAGGAGCTGACGCGTTTCTGCACGGGTTCTGCCACGCTCGACACAATTGCTCACCCACGCTACAAAGACATTACCGATGTGGTGAGGCACGAGGTGCTCGACGACTACCGCGCTTTCATCAACCTCTTCTTCGACCTCAACCAGACCTACTCTTACGCGAAGTATTTCGGTGTGGCTAATGAACGGGAGTTTGCCGACTTCCGTACGATTCTCACCGAGAAGGCTGAACAAGACTTCAACAAGGTGCTCGCTGCTCGCCGCGACGACATGGCAGGCGAGGAGAACCCCGAACTCAACGACTCTCTCTTCTTCATCCCCCTCACCGGCGGTATCAGCCGACTGGCCTACCATATCGCGGAACACGCTTGAGGCAGACCCACCCTCTCACCTCTAAGATTAGTGTTTAGTGTTCTTGGCATATCTCCTGCTCCCAGCCCCTTGCCCCTTGCCCCCAAAAACCTCTTTTATCTATGATAGCCATTGTAATTATCCTTTTTGCCGCAGCCATCGCCTACGTGGAATTCCGGCTCCGTTCGGTGAGTCAGAAAAACGAGGCGTATGAGAAAGAGGCGACCGACTATTTCGCCTCGAAGAAAGAACTGAAAGAACAGCTCGACCGCGAGATAGCCGAGCGGCGCGAAGCCCTGCGCCTGCTTGATGAGCGTCTGGCTTCGATGGAGAAAAAAATGTTTTACGAGCAGCCTGTCACCTCGTCGCGACAGCAGCCACAGACGGCACGGCAGATGCCGCCGACTGATAAGAATGTCTTTTATTTCCGTTGGCCCGCCGACGACGGCACCTTCGACGACACGACACGCCAACCGGCACAGACGGAAGACACCTATTATGAGTTTCGCCTGACGGATGCCACTCATGCCGAGTTCCGTTTTGTCACCATGAGCGACACGCAGTTGAGCAAGGCCAACAACAGTTCAAAGAAATACATCGAGCGTGCCTGCTCGTTCACTTCCGCCAAGTCGGGCCGTTACACCTGCGCCCCCGGCACCGCCCGCTTAGACCGCGGCCGCTGGGTCATCATAGAGAAGGCGAAGATAGAATATCTTTAAATGTTTCTTATCTCGTCGGGTGTCAGTCCTGTGGATTGCGCTATTCATTCTGAATTAAAGACAATTTGTGCTTATTCAAAGACGAGCAAGAATAGATTTATGCCAGAGGTGATACACGAAAAATGGCAATGGCAGGAGCCGGGAACCGCATGGAAAGGCATCGGGGTGTATCATGTCTCACTGACGGTGCCGTCGCGTGAGCAGCTGCTCGGTACATTGGTGATTCCGGACAACGACCCTTCGAAGGCAAGAGTTGAACGCACAGTTCTAGGCAATGCCGTTGTGAACGAGCTTTACGTGATGTGCAGGCACTATCCGCCTGTCCGCATCCTACAGTTCTGCCTGATGCCCGACCATCTACATGCCGTAATCTATGTGACACGAGCGATGGACACAAGCATCCGCAGCGTCATCCGTGGATACTGGCAGGGCGTGAAGAAGCTGGGCAGGGCATATACTTTGTCTATTTCTGCCGAATTTAATTCGGCGGCAGAGGACGAAGGGGGCTTTCCTTTTCCTATCTTTACTGAACGGCCATTCATTCGCCCACTGTCACATCGTGGGCAGTTGAACACGATGATTCGATATGTACGGCTGAACCCACAGCGGTTGGCCACTAAACGCCTTATGCCTGGTTTCTTCCGTGTGCAGCGGGGGATAGAGATAGGGAATAGAAGCTATGATGGTGTGGGAAACGTGGAGCTACTGATGCAAGCAAACTTCGCTGCTGTGCATGTGCGCCGGTGGATGGTGGAGCAGGCCCGGCATGGCAACAACCAGCCCCTTCGCGACTACAAGAACGCATGTGTGCTGAAGGCCCGGCGAGGTGATGTGATGGTGTCGCCCTTTATCTCGCCCGACGAGAAGCAGGTGATGCAAGTGCTCCTGCACGAGCTGAGCCCCCTCATTATTCTTGCTGACAATGGCTTTCGCGACTACTATAAACCCACCGATGCCCTGTTCGACGTCTGTGCCGCCGGGCGGGTGCTGATCCTTAGCCCTTGGGGGTACGATAGCAACAAACGGAGCATCAGCCGTGCCGACTGTGTGGCCCTGAACGCGATGGCGGAGGAGATATGCAATGAACTGAATAAACAAAGATAGATATGATGGCATACCCAGTCAAATAAATGTGCGGACGGGCACAATGACCAGCCCCAACAGCGCGCCACGCTAACTCTTATCCTCATCCATTATCGTGCGGGCAATTTTGTCGGCATTCATGCTGCGCGCGCTGGCATCGAAGATATCTTTGTAGAGTCCGCCCTGCCGATAGACCTCGTCGGGACTGCCCTGCTGCACCATGCGACCCTGTTGCAGCACATAGATCTGGTCAGCGTCGATAATCTGCCCGATGTTGTGCGAGATGATGATCACGGTGCGTCCCGCTTTGATGGCGTCGATGCTCGCCTTGATCTGTTCGGTGGCGATGGCGTCGAGGCTGGCCGTGGGTTCGTCGAGGAAGATGATGGGCGGGTTCTTCAGAAACATACGTGCGATGGCGATGCGCTGTTGCTGTCCGCCGCTCAGTTGCAGGGCCTGCGACTCAAACCCCTTGGGCAGCGCCATGATCTGGTCGTAGATATATGCTTTGCGAGCGGCCTCCTCTATCTCTTCGTGAGTAGCTTTGGGGTTGCCGTAGCGGATGTTCTCCTCGATGGTGCCGCTGAAGATATGGTTTTTCTGCAGTACCAGTCCCACATGGTCGCGCAGCCACTGCGTGTCCCAGTCGCGCAGATCTACTCCGTCGAGCGTGATGCTGCCGCTGTCGGGGTGGTAGAACTTATCCAGCAGGTTGACGATGGTGCTCTTGCCGGCGCCGCTCAGACCCACCAAGGCCGTGATCTTGCCCGGTCGGATGCGCAGGCTCACGTCGGTGAGTGCCTGCGTGCCGTTGCTGTAGGTGAACGTCACCCCCTGCATGCAGAAATCGCCCTTCACCTGCTCGGGCCGGTAGCCGCCGCTGTCTTCCACCTCGTTGTCGGCGTGCAGGATGCCAAAGAAGCCCTCGGCATAGATGAGCGCGTCGTTCATGTCGTCGTAGATGCGGTGCAGTTGGCGGATGGGCGCGCTCACGTTGTTGAACAGCAGCACGTGGTACATGATCTTACCGATGGTCATGCCGGGATAGTCGGTCAGCACCAGATAGGCGGTGAGGATGATGATGAGCACCGTGCCTATCTGTTCGAGAAAACTCTTCGCCCCGTCGAAGATGTAACTCAGTCGCCGGGTGTTCATCTGCTGGTCGGTCATCTGCCGTTGGATGTCGGCCTGCCGCGAGGACTCTATCTCCTCGCGGTTGAACGATTTGATGACGCTGATGCTCTCGATGATGTTGAGGATGCCCTGGCTCACCGCCTGGTGACTGCCGAACACGCCGCGGCGCCATCCCTTCAGCCGTTTGGCCTGCAGGTAGGTGATGTAGAAATAGATGGGCACGATGCACAGAGCCACCAGCCCCACATACACATTGGCGATGAACATTAAGGCCAGGGCCAGGATGGCACTGGTGAAGAGTGGCAGAATCTCAATGAACAGGTTGTTGACCGTATTGCTCAGGCTCATCACGCCGCGGTCGATGCGCGACTGCAATTTGCCCGTCTCGTTGTCGGCGGCGGAGAAGAACGCCATGCGGAACGACAGCATGCGCTCGACCACGCGCAGCGACAGGTCGCGGCTGATGTAGATGCGCATCTTCTGCCCCAGGAAGCGTTGTGCGAAGGTGACCACCGCCGCGAGCAGTTCCTTGCCTAGGAGGATGACACTGATGGTGATGAGGATCTTGGCGGCAGCCGTCCATGCGAAGTCGGTCTGTATGAGTGCGTTGATGGCATCGACGGCACGGTCGAGCACCACGGCATTGACCTGTGCCATGAGCGAGCCGACGAACGTCAGGATGAGTGTGGCGGCCACCAGCCATTTATAGGGTTTGACAAAGGGGATGATATTACGCAGCAGTCCTACGATGTTCATCCGTTTCTCTGTAGTGTTCTTTTCTTGGTCGTTGATAGGATTCATCGCTTTTGTCTTTAAAACTGATGCGAAGGTACGATGAAGCGGGCGAAAAAGCAAATTTTTTTTTATTTATTCGTCAAAATTGTTATCTTTGCAGCCTCCAATCACTTCTATCTTTCCACTATGAATGGTCAGCACATATCCCAACTCTTTCCGCTCATGCGGGTGGTAGTGGCACTCATTGCCGGCATGGTGGCGGCCTTTGAGTGGGGTGGGGGCGTGCCGTCCGGGGTGTGGTTGGCTGCCCTGGGTGTGGCGGCTGTGGCTACGGCCTTGACGGGACGTCAGGCGACGGCGCAGGGAGCCGCCATCCTGACGGCTGTCTTCTGTCTCGGTGCTTTCCTGATGACGCAGCAGCGCGAGGCATTGTCTGCCGCCCTGCCCGAAGGCCCCCGCAACTACGAGGCCGTCATTGTGAGCGAACCGCGTGAGCGGGGCAAGGTGATGCAGATGGACCTGCGCATCGTGAGCGGCAGCATGCAGGGGCGTCAGGTGAAAGCCGCGTTGCTGAAAGATACCGTGGCCCGCCGGTATGAACATCTGCATCTGGGCGACGGCATCGTAGCCACGTCAGTATTTGAACAACCCAAGCGATTTGGTGATACGCATTTCGACTATCCGCTCTATCTGCAATGTCAGGGATTCACCGCCACCACCTTCATCTTCTACCGCCATTGGCGCAAGGCCGAGGTGAGCATGGCGTCGCTCGGCAGGCTGGAGCGCACGCGGCTGGAGGCGCTCAAGTTCCGTCAAGGACTCATCGACCGTTATGCGCAGTTGGGCATGGCGCGCGACGAACTGGCTGTGGCCCTGGCCATGACGTTGGGCGACAAGTCGCATCTGACCCGTTCGCAGCGCGACCTCTATTCCATCTCGGGCGCCTCGCATGTGCTGGCCCTCTCCGGACTGCATATCGGCATCATCTATATGCTCATGGTGGTGCTGGTGGGCTACAGACGTTGGCGTGTGCTGCGCGAGACCTTACTCATTCTCGGCATCTGGGCATACGCTTTTCTCACGGGCCTGTCGCCGTCGGTCACGCGGGCTGCCACCATGCTGACCATCTACTCGGTGGTGTCGTTGCTGAGGCGCGACCGCATGTCGCTCAATACGCTGGCGCTCACGGCCATCTTGATGTTGGCGTTCAACCCCATGAGCCTGTACGACATCGGTTTCCAACTGTCGTTCTTGGCGGTGCTGTCTATCTTATTGCTGTATCAACCGCTGTTCGGGTTGATACCCGTCCGTGTGCTCGACTGCGTGGGGTGGGGTGGCATCTATCCCCTGCGCTGGGCGTGGGCGATGGTGGTGGTGTCGGTATGTGCGCAGATAGGCACCGCACCCCTCACGATGTACGTGTTCGGGCGCTTCTCCGTCTATTTCCTGTTGACTAATTTTGTGGTGATACCCTTGGCGTATGCCATTCTGTTGCTCACGGCGCTGCTGTTTGCCCTCTCGCTCTGGCCGTCAGTACAGATATGGTTGGCCGGCGCGCTGTCGGCTGTGGTGGGATGGCAGAATGGTGCCGTGGGGTGGATCTCGTCGTTGCCTGGCAGTCATATCGAGGGCATCGTGCTCTCGAGGTGGCATGTCTGGGCTATTTACGCGTTGTTTCTTTTGTTGGCGTGGTGGTTGCGGCGGGTGCGCCGATAGCCGCTTTGCCGTTTTTTGTCTTCCGGGCCACTTCGGTCATCTCATTCTTGATGCGGTCTATCTTCATGCGCCGCTCGGCCAACTGGTCGAGCCACGCCTTGATTTGCTCGGGTCGGTAGGGCAGCGTCTCGGAAGCCTGGCGCAGTGTCTTCAGATGCGGGTAGATAGGTGCTTCGGCTTCGGCAAAACGGCTGAAGGCGGAGCGCCAGCGGTCGGTCTTCCATTTCTTGCCCTCGTCGCGCGCTTGCTGCACCAATGCGCGCAGCGAGTCGGTGTTGCTGTCAAGTTGCAGCAACACCGACTGTTGTGCCAAAGCCGTGGGGTCTTGCCGTTGGCATCCGCAGGCAAGCACGGCAGCAGACAGCAGGCAGAAGAACATTCGCCTCATTCTACCCCTTTCATCAGCTCTGTTATACCCAGTTCTTTGAAGAGCTCTTCCTGGAACGTCACGTCTTCTCCCAGCCGCTTGCCGATTTCAAAGGAGTCGGCCACCTTGCCAAACTCATCGATTTGCTCTTCCACCCCCTTGTATTTCTCCTCAAGGGTCTTCGCCTCTTCCATCAAGGCTGTCATGCCCTCCACGTCGTTCTCGTCCAGCCCTTGCATCTTTTGGGTCAGGTTGGTCATCTCGGTGATCATCGGCACCATCATACCCAAGACTTGCCGGAACGCGTCTTTCCATTGGTCTTCGTTCCAGTTGGCGCCTTCGGCCTTGGCCTTCTCGATCATCTCGGTCAGGTCGATTTTCTTCACGGGGTCGTCGTTCACGCTGTACGTGGCTGCCTGTGTGGCCATGCAAGTGCATAGCATGAGCAGCAGTGTAAAAAATAGTTTTTTCATTGTTGTATGGTGTTTAAAATAGTGTGTCATTCAAGGAAGTTCACTCCAATCTCTTGACTGAGCCTCTCTATAAACTCTTCGTCATTCACGAGGCTTTGGGCGGTGGCGTTGTTTTCAATGATGCTGTCAAAGGCATTGATTTGCTCACATTCCAAACTGTGCTCTATCCCCCATTGAATGACTTTCTCGTTGATGGCTTGTTGCTCCTCTTCGGTCGTGGCAGCATCTACTTCTTCTTTCAGCGTTTGCGCCTCCAACAACAGTGACTTACCTTGAACGAAAAAGTCGGTGATGGCTTTTTCCCATTGCCGCTCGTTCCAACTGTCGCCCTCAATCTTTGCCTTCTCAACGATTTCAGCCATTGGCGATAGTGAGGATGACGACGAATCGCCTCCCTTGTTGAGGATAGGCAGCAGGAAGATGACGGCGACGATGACCACGCAAGCCGCTATAGAGAGCCATAACCACTTGTGCGACGGCTTGGGTGCGGGGCTGGGTTTAGGTCCTGGTCCGGGTTGGGGTCCTGGTCCGTAGCCTGATCCAAATCCTGATCCTAAGCCGGGTTTAGGTCCGGGTCCGGGTCCATGTGGTGTGTCGGGTATCACTACGAAGGGCTCTTCATAGGCATAGCCCAACAGAGCCAGCACCTCGCGGGTGTCTTTGGGGCGTTTCTTGTGAGCGGGCGTCATCATGCTCATCACCGCCTGTCGTGTTTGCAGACTGACGGATGGTGGGAAGTGGAACGCATTTCCGCCCTCGCTGATGATGTCGCTGAACGTGGGGGGCTTTTCGCCTGTAAGCATGGCATAGAGCGTGGCTCCCAGGGCGTAGAAGTCGGTCCACGGTCCCACGTGCGTGGCTTTCTGGTCGGTCTGCTCTGGCGGTGCGAAGCCCGGCGTGTGTATCATCTGGCTGTGCAGCGTGACACCGCCGTCGTCGCCCATCTGCTTGGATGCGCCGAAGTCGATGAGGATGGCCTTGCCGCTTGGGGTGAGCATCACGTTGTTGCAGTTGATGTCGAGGTGATAGAGTCCGGCAGCGTGCACCGCGCTGAGCGCGTTGATCACCTGTCGTGTCACGTCGATGGCCTGCTGTTCGGTGAGCGGTCCTCGCTGTCGCAGGGTGGCCTTGAGCGAGGCACCCTCGATGTAGTCCATCACGTAGTATGACGTGCCGTTGGCATCGAAACGGTCTGTCACGCGCACGATACGGTCGTTGTGCAGTTGACTGATGCGGATGGCCTCGGTCTTGAATTTCTCCAGATAATGTGTGAAGAGCTTCTGCGACGCAGGACTGGTCACGGTGACGCTGTAGCGGTCGTGGGCGCGTATCGACTGCTGACTGAGGAAAAACTCCTTGACCGCCACGCGGCACTGCAGTTTCATGTCGGTGGCCTCGTAGGTGTTGCCGAACCCTCCCGAGGCCAGATAGCGCTCGATGCGGTAGCGGCGGTCGAGTATGGTGCCCACCGGTAGCATTTGTGAATAGTCGGGCATGATGGGTGGTTGATCGTGTCGTTACGTAGTTATTGGTGCAAAGATAATAGAAAAGAGTGGGAGTAGCAAGAAAGCATCCGATTTTTTTCTATAAAAACGGACAGCAACCCACCGCGGGTTGCTGTCCTGTTCCGTCTCTTGTCCTTGTACGGCAGAGCGGTAGCCTGCAAGGGCTTAGAAGTCGATGTCTTCCAGACCCAGTTCTTTCTTCACTTCCTCTTCGAAAGCCTTGTCGTCATTGAGCTTCTTGGCAATGGGGTTGCCCTCAATGAGTTTTCCAAACTCATCCATTTGGGTCTCCAATCCCTTGTATTTCTCCATCAGTTTTCCAGCTTCACCGATCAGTGCAACTTTCTCTTCGTCGGTCTTAGCGGCTTCGGTCTTTTTCTTCAGATCTTGCATCTCCAAAAGCATGGGTTTCAAGGCCTTCGTGGCATCCTTGATGGCGGCTTTCCACTGGTCTTCGCTCCAGTTGGCGCCCTCGGCTTTCGCCTTGGCAATCACATCGCCCAGATCCACTTTCTCTTCGGCGGCGGGTGCTGCCTGCTCCTCGGCTTTCACCTCGGTCTTCTCACCGTCTTTGGCGGGAGCGTTCTTAGCCTCGTTCTTGCACGATGTGAAACAGACGGCGGCGGCCATGATGAATAATCCTACAAAATACTTTTTCATGTTTAGTACGATTTTAATGGTGATTAAATAGATAGTAATGAACTCGTTTGCAAATGTAGTGTTTTTTCTGCATTGCGCCAAAGATTTCTCTTGTTTTTGTATGAGGGTCGGCACATTTTGTTTGAACCGTGGCGTTTGCGACATAAAAAAGACAGCAACCCGCGGTGGGCTGCTGTCTATTTTTTGTTTTAGGAACTGATACCGTCGAATTAGATGCCATCAAAATTGACTCCCAGCTCTTCTTGCAGTTGCTTCATGAAAGCTTCGTCTTCCGACACTTTCTTTGCAGTGGGGTTCTCTTTGCAAATCTTCTCAAACTCTTGCATCTGGCTCATCAAGTCTTTGTTCTTGTCCATCAGGCTGGCCAAGTCACCAAAAAGTTTCATCTGGTCTTCTTCAGACACGCCGGGAGCTTGAGCTTTCTTCTGCAGCTCTTGCATCTCTTTCAGCATGGGTTTGCAAGCTGTCATAGCCTCTTTGTAAGCGTCTTTCCACTGAGCCTCGGTCCAGTTGGCGCCTTCTGCCTTAGCCTTCTCGATCACGCCTTTGATATCGCCGCCGCCAGAGCAAGCCACGAAGAATAAGCCCATCATCATGATGAATAATCCTGCAAATACTTTCTTCATAATCGTAAATGTTTTAAGGGTTAATAATTATGTGAAAATTTTTTATAATGGTCAATTTTGTGCAAAAATAATTCAAAAAAGTGAAACGCCCAAATTATTTGTCTTTTTTTTGAGAATTTTCTTCTTATTCCTGTCGTTTTCCTTGCATGGTCTGTGCCAACTCTGCTTTGAGGAAGGCGGGCGTGTAGCCTTTGTCGCTTTGCGCCACCTCTTCGGGCGTACCGGTAGAGAGCACGGTGCCACCACCGCGCCCGCCCTCGGGACCCATGTCGATGATGTGGTCGGCCAGTTTGATGACGTCCAGGTTGTGCTCAATGATGATGACCGTATTGCCGCGGTCCACCAGCCGCTGGAGCACGTTCATGAGGATGCGTATGTCTTCGAAGTGCAAGCCTGTGGTGGGTTCGTCGAGGATATAGAGCGTCTTGCCCGTGTCGCGCTTCGACAGTTCTGTGGCCAGTTTCACCCGCTGGCTCTCACCGCCTGAGAGGGTCGTAGAGGGCTGTCCCAGTTTGATATACCCCAGTCCTACATCCTGTATGGTCTTGATTTTTTGCAGGATGGCGGGCACGTTGTCGAAGAACTCCACCGCCTGGTTGATGGTCATGTCGAGCACGTCGGCAATCGACTTCCCTTTGAACCGCACCTCGAGCGTCTCGCGGTTGTAGCGCTTGCCGTGGCACACCTCGCAGGGCACCGTCACGTCGGGCAGGAAATTCATCTCGATGGTCTTATAGCCGTTGCCGCCGCATGTCTCGCAGCGGCCTCCCTTCACGTTGAATGAAAAGCGCCCGGGCTTATAGCCGCGTATCTTCGCCTCGGGCAGCCCCACGAACAGCGAGCGGATGTCGCTGAACACCCCCGTATAGGTGGCGGGGTTGGAGCGTGGCGTGCGCCCGATGGGCGACTGATCTACGTTGACCACCTTGTCTATATATTCCACCCCCTCGATGCTGTCGTAGGGCATGGGCCGCTTGAGCGAGCGGTAGAAGCGCTGGCTGAGGATGGGTTGCAGCGTCTCGTTGATGAGCGTCGATTTGCCCGATCCGCTCACGCCCGTCACCACGGTGAGTGTGCCGAGGGGGAACGTCACGTCGATATGCTTCAGGTTGTTGCCCGAAGCCCCGCGGATGGTGATGGCGTGGCCGTTGCCCTTGCGCCGCTCCGCGGGCAGGGGTATCATAGCCTCGCCGTTGAGGTATTGCGCGGTCAGGGTATGCTGTCGCAGCATCTCTTGCGGAGAGCCTTGAAACACCACCTCGCCGCCCTTGCGTCCTGCCTTCGGACCGATATCGACCACGTAGTCGGCGGCCAGCATCATGTCTTTGTCGTGCTCCACCACAATGACGGTGTTGCCCAGGTCGCGCAGCTCTTTCAGGCTGTGGATGAGTCGGTTGTTGTCGCGCTGGTGCAGTCCGATGCTGGGCTCGTCGAGGATGTAGAGCACATTGACCAGTTGCGAGCCGATTTGCGTGGCCAGCCGTATGCGCTGGCTCTCGCCGCCCGAGAGCGACGCCGACTGACGGTTGAGCGACAGGTAGTCGAGTCCCACCTCGAGTAGGAAGTCGATGCGTGTGCGTATCTCCTTCATGATCTCCGTGGCGATGGCCTGCTGTTTGTGGTCCAGGTATGGCATGGCCTCGTCGATCCATTCACGCAGTTGGCCGAGGTCCATGTTGGCCAGTTGGGCGATATTCTTGTCGTAGATGCGGTAGGAGAGGGCCTCGCGGTTGAGCCGCTGTCCCTGGCACTCCGGGCACACCGACATCTGCAAGAACTGGTCGGCCCATTTCTGTCCGGCGGCACTGTCGTCATTGTCCATCACCTGTCTGAGGTATTTCATCACCCCGTCGTAGGCGATGAAGTAGTCGGTCGAGGTGTGCACCAGTTCCTTGGCGATGCGCACATTGCCCAACTTGCCATAGAGAATCTCGTTCATGGCCTCATCGGGGATATCGGCCACGGGTGTCTTGAGCGTACACTCATAGTCTTGCAGAATGGCCTCTATCTGCCAGAAAATCATCTGGTTCTTGTATTTGCCGAGGGGTGTGATGGCACCTTCGTGGATAGACAGTTGGCGGTCGGGTATCACCTTGCCCAGGTCGATCTCGTTGACCACCCCCAGCCCCTTGCATCGCTCGCAAGCCCCTTCGGGCGAGTTGAACGAGAACCGGTTGGGTGCCGGGTCGGCATACGACATGCCTGTGGTGGGGCACATCAGTCGTTTTGAGTAGTTTTTGAGCGCGCCCGTGTCGGCATCGTATATCATGAGCACCCCCTCGCCTTGTTTCATGGCGGTCTGTATGCTCTTCTGCAGTCGTTCGCTGTCGGTGTCGCGCACCACCATCTTATCAATCACCACCTCTATATTATGGTTTTTATAGCGGTCGGTCTTCATGCCGCGTGTGATTTCCTGTATCTCGCCATCTACGCGCACGTAGAGGTATCCCTTGCGGCGCATGTTCTCAAACAGTTCGCGGTAGTGTCCTTTGCGCTGCCGCACCAGCGGCGCCAGGATATAGATGCGTCGGCCGTCGTAGTCGGTGCGTATCATCTGCAGCACGCGCTCTTCGGTGTATTTCACCATCTTCTCGCCAGTGGCATAGCTGTAGGCGGTGGCGGCGCGGGCGAAGAGCAGGCGCAGGTAGTCGTACACCTCGGTGGTGGTGCCCACCGTGGAGCGCGGGTTTTTGTTGGTCGTCTTCTGTTCGATGCTGATGACGGGGCTCAATCCCGTGATCTGATCGACGTCGGGGCGTTCCATGCCGCCGAGGAAGTTGCGGGCGTATGCGGCGAACGTCTCGATATACCGGCGCTGCCCTTCGGCGAAGATGGTGTCGAAGGCCAGCGACGACTTACCCGACCCCGAGAGGCCGGTGAAGACGGTGAGACTGTCGCGCGGTATCTTGACGTCCACATTCTTCAGGTTGTGGACTCGTGCGCCTAATACTTCTATATAGTTCATTGGGTCGTTTGGTCGTTTGGGGGGAGGGAGTTTGGGAGTTTAGGAGTTTGGGAGTTTGGACAAAACCTCATTCCGTTCCTCCCACGGTGGTGCTTTCGGTGTATCCGCGCAGCAGGTTGACGTCGCGGCGGATATTGTATGTGCGGCCGTCGGCGCCCTTGGCTCTCACTAAAACGAAATACACCCCTTGCGCCACGGGCTTGCCGTTGTAGGTGCCGTCCCATCCGCCAGCGGGGTCGTCCCATTCATATAGTTTCTGGCCCCAGCGGTTGAAGATGACCGCGTGAAACTCAATAATACTCTGGTATGTGGGTTTGGCACGGTAAATCTTGTTCTTGTCGTCGTCTTCGTTGGGCGAAAAGGCGTTGGGCATCTCCAGCTTGCTCTCGTTGATGGTCAGCCGCAGCGGTTCCGTCTCAGCCCAATAATCGTCGGTATAGGCGATGGTGTCGTTGCCTTGTACGAAGGTAGCATAGAGCTGGATGATGTGTGTGCCGGCCTCGGTGAAGGTAAACTGTGTGTCTTCCTCATAGCGGATGAGGTAGGGCGTGTCTTCATTTTCGCGGCTGAAATGCCACTCGTAGTTGGCCGACCACCCCGCCGTGTTTTCCGCCCCTGCCACAAAGCGGGCGTTCATCGGGGCGTTGCCCGAATGCGAGGCGCTCTCCACCTCGATGCCGTCGTCGCCCGTATAATAGGCGGTGGGGTGGATGCTGGGCAGGTCGTCTTGTGCTAATAAAGGATAGGCTGCCAACTGAAGTGCCAGCAGCAAAAATACGTTTCTAACATTCATATTTGCAAAGTTACGTGTTTTTTCTTATAAAACGTAAAAAGGATATAAAAAATTTTGTTTGTGTTGTTTTTTTATCCCAACTCATTTGTTATTCGGATTTTTTGTATAAATTTGCACCATATTACCAACTCAAAGCAGATGAAAAGACATTTTTTCAGATACCTGATGGTGGCCGCGGCGCTGGCCGTAGGCATGAGCGTGACCGCTCAGACGGTGAAGATACGTGAGCAGCACAAAGTGAAAAAAAGTGAGACCATTTACGGCATCGCCCGTCAATATGGCATAACCACGCAAGAACTGGAGGCCGCCAACCCTGAGATGCGGATGGAGGGATATACGCTGAAGAAGGGCGACTATATCAATATCCCCTTCGGTACCGAACAGATGGTGCTCGACGCCGGCGGACAGCCGGCACCGCAGACCACGCCACAACAGCAGCAACAGCAGCAGGCGCCTGTGACACAGCCCGTGAGCAAGAACCTGGTGCGTGTGGGCGTGATGCTGCCGTTGCACAACAACGATGGCGACGGCGTGCGGATGGTGGAGTACTACCGCGGTCTGCTGCTGGCCTGCGATCGCGTGGCCATCGACGGCATCACCGTGGACATGCACGCGTGGAACGTGCCGCGCGGCGCCGATATCAGCAAGACCATCAAAGAGCATAAGGAAGAGGCGGGAGCCTGCGACATCATCATCGGCCCGCTCTACAGCGACCAGGTGAAGCCGCTGGCCGAGTTCTGCAAGTCTAACAGCATCCGCCATATCATCCCCTTCTCTATCGAGGGAGAGCCCTGCAAGAAATATGAGACGGTGTATCAGGTTTTCCAGTCGAACGCAGAGATAGAAGAGGTGGTGCTCGCTAAGTTCTTCGAGCGTTTTGCCGCCTACCATCCCGTCATCATCGACTGTGCCGACCCCGGCAGCACCAAAGGCAAATTCACCGCCGCATTGCGCCAGCAGATGGAGAAGAGGGGGATGCAGTATTCGCTCACCTCGCTCAATAGCAGTGATGCCGACTTCGCTCGCGCTTTCGACCTCTCACGTCCTAATGTGGTCATCCTCAATACGGAGAAGTCGCCGAAGCTCAACGACACGTTCGCCAAGTTGAATATCCTGACCGCGGCCAACAAGAGCCTGAACGTCAGCATGATGGGCTATATCGAGTGGCTAATGTACACCAAACCCTATCAAGACCTCTATTTCAAGTACGACACCTATATCCCCACCTATTTCTTCTACAACGACATGTCGAAAGACACCAAGTGGGTGGAAAAACAGTATAAGGATAAGTTCAATCTGGAGATGGATATACACCGCCTGCCCCGTTTCGGATTGACGGGCTTCGACCACGGCTGCTATTTCATCGGCGGCGTGGCGCAATACGGTTCGTTGTTTAAGGGTGCGAAGGGACAGCTCGCTTACAAGACGGTGCAGACCCCCATGCACTTCCGCCAGGTGGGCAAGGGACTGAAGAACGCAAACTTCATGTTTGTACACTATCTCAACAACCGTACCATCGAGTCGATTAATTATTAAGAGGTGAGAGGTAAGAGGTGAGAGAACACCTCGCCACCCATGTAGGGACAGGGCGTGCCCTGTCCGCCATTTGAATGGCGATCATCCTGTTTGCGGACAGGGCACGCCCTGTCCCTACTTCCAAACACGATGACCCAGTCACGATGACCCAAACACGATGACTATTGTCCACACTCCCACACTCCTAAACTCCCACACTCCCCAAATGACCAAACGACCAACTCCCCAAACGACCAAATAATGAAATCCTTTCTCACGGCATTGCTGCTATTGCTGGTAGTCAGCGCAAAGGGCCAAGTAGGCGAGCACCGCAACGACTTGGCTGTGGGTGTCAATGCCGGATATGTGCTTAACAGCATCGGTTTTGTGCCGAAGGTGACGCAGACGATGCACGGCGGCATGACGGCGGGCATCTCAGCCCGTTATGTGTGCGAGAAGTATTTCAGCACCATCTGTAGCGTGGCCGCCGAGGTCAACTACACCTCGCTCGGATGGAAAGAGAAGATACTCGACCCGCAAGACCAACCCGTCATCAATCCCGTGACGGGGGCGGCCGAGGCTTACAGCCGCAATATCGGCTACATCCAGATACCCGTGTTTGCCCATCTGGCATGGGGGCGCGAGAACAAAGGCTTCCAGTTCTTCTTTCAGGCAGGCCCGCAGTTCGGACTCTACCTGAGCGAATCGACCGACTCCAACTTCAACTGGGACGAGCGCAACACCACCGACCGCTCTAACAAAACCGATGAACAAGGCACCATGCCCGTAGAGAACAAGTTCGACTATGGCATCGCGGGCGGTCTGGGTATGGAGTACTCCCATCCACGCGCAGGCCATTTCCAGTTGGAAGCCCGTTACTACTACGGTCTGGGCAATATCTACGGCGACTCCAAACGCGACTTCTTTGGCAGGTCTAATCATGGTTCTATCGTAATCAAGGTGGCCTACCTTTTTGATATTATGAAAACCAAAAAATAAGTTGAATTATGTTCGAAGGACAACCAAAAGGACTATTTGCGTTGGCGCTGGCCAACACAGGTGAGCGGTTCGGCTACTATACGATGCTGGCCGTGTTTGCTTTATTTCTGAGAGCCAATTACGGATTGTCGCCAGCCATGGCCGGCACCATTTACAGCTCGTTTCTGATGCTCGTGTATTTCTTCCCGTTGATTGGCGGTATCATGGCCGATAAGTTCGGCTTCGGCAAGATGGTGACCATCGGCATCATGGTGATGTTCGCCGGCTACCTGTTGCTCAGTGTGCCGCTCGGAGGCGACAGCGTGGCGCTCGTGGTCATGCTGGCCGCGCTGCTGCTCATCGGCTTCGGTACGGGTCTCTTCAAAGGCAACCTGCAGGTCATGGTGGGCAATCTCTATGATGATCCGAAGTATGCCGACAAGCGCGACGCGGGCTTCTCCATCTTTTACATGGCCATCAATATCGGTGCCTTGTTCGCTCCCACCGCAGCCATCAAAATCAAGGAATATGCCGAGACCTCGTTAGGCTATTCCTCCAACGACGCTTACCACTTCTCCTTTGCCGTGGCTTGCGCGTCGCTCATCCTGTCTATCGCCATTTACTATATCTTCCGTAAGACCTTCCGCCATACCGAGGGAGGCAAGAAAAAAGACGCCGCAGCCGACACAAAGTCTGCTGAGCCCGAACTGTCGAAGGAAGAGACCAAACAGCGCATCGTGGCTCTGTGCCTGGTGTTTGCCGTGGTCATCTTCTTCTGGATGGCGTTCCATCAGAACGGACTGTCGCTGACTTACTTCGCCGACGAGTTCACGGCGCGTTCTGCCGAGGGTGTGCAAAGCATGGCTTTCGACGTGTGGAATCTGGTGCTCGTGATCTTCATCGTCTATGCCGGTTTTGCTCTGTTCCAAAGCAAGACGGCCAAGGGCCGCTACATCGCCGCCGCCGTCATCATCGCCGCCGTGGCCTTGCTGGTCTATAAATATTCGCTCATCGAGGGTGCTACCAGCATCTCTGCTCCTATCTTCCAGCAGTTCAATCCGTTCTACGTGGTGGCCCTGACGCCTGTGTCGATGGCCATCTTCGGAGCGCTCTCGGCCAAGGGGAAAGAGCCCTCAGCACCGCGCAAGATAGCCTACGGCATGATTGTGGCGGCAGCCGCTTATGCCCTGATGGCTTTCTCGTCGTTTGGCCTGCCCACGCCCGAGACGGTGATGGGTCCGGATGGCGAACCCGTTGGCAAGCATGTGGCCGATGTGACACCCAACCTGCTCATCGGTGTTTATCTTATCCTCACCTTCGGTGAGTTGTTACTCTCGCCCATGGGTATCTCATTCGTCTCTAAGGTGGCGCCTCCGAAATACAAGGGCATGATGATGGGTGGCTGGTTTGTCGCCACCGCCATTGGCAACCAGTTGGTGGTCGTGGGAGGTCTGCTGTGGGGCGCCGTGCCTCTGTGGGTGTGCTGGAGCGTCTTCCTCTGCGTCTGCCTTGTGGCAGCCATCTTCATGTTTGCCATGATGAAGCGCTTGGAGAAAGTGGCGAAGTAAATATCCCCTTTCGTGGTCGTTTCCAAAACGGTTGAGAAACGGCATACAAACATCGAGGCACCCGATAAAACGGGTGCCTCGATGTTGTTTTCTGGCCGTCAGTCTGTTGCTGTCAGCTCATGAAAAGATAACTCATGCCATAGGCCATGGCAGTGCTGACCACCACGACGATGAGTCCGGGAATCATAAACGAGTGGTTGAGCACATACTTGCCTATCTTCGTCGTGCCCGTGCGGTCCATATTGACCGTGGCGATGTCGGTGGGGTAGTTGGGCAGGAAGAAGTAGCCGTAGGCACAGGGCAGCGCGCCTAATATCACCCAGCCGGGAATGCCGAGCTGGTAGGCCACGGGCAGCAGTGCCACCACCACCGCCGCCTGCGAGTTGATGAGCACTGAAAAGATGAAGAACACCAATGCGATGGTCCAGGGGTACAGATCGACCATACTGCCGAGTATCTCTTTGATATGGTCCATGTGCGCCCCGAAAAAGGTGTTGGCCAGCCATGCGATGCCGTAGATGGCCACCACGGCCACCATGCCCGACTGCCATACGTTGCCCGCCACGGCCTCTTTGGGCTTGGCACCGCAGATGATAATCATCAGCGCAGCCGCCGTGATGAGGATGATTTGTATGACCAGGTACATCGGTATGGTGACAGGCACCTTCTCGGTGACACCAGCCATCACGATGCCCGCGTTGGCCAGGTCGTCGGGCGACACGCTCTTGCCAGTGGGCAGCAGCACGTCTTTGGCCCCGTCGATGGCCACCACCTTGTCCCATGCCGGCAGTATCTGGTGGGCCAGCGCCAGGATGATGATGAGCAGGATGGCACCGAGAAAGATGCCCACAGCCCATTTCGCCTTTTTGTCGATGGTCTTGTTGAGAGCCGTCTCGGTCTTGCCATAGATGAACTCACGCTGTATGGGGTCGGCGATGCGCGCTTGGAAGTCAGGGTCTTTGTCAAGGTCGAGTCCGCGCTTCGTGCTCCATGCCGCGGCAATGATGATGCCCACCAGACAGGATGGCATGGTGACGTTGATGATTTGCAGGATAGAGATGTCGAAGCCGTTGAGCGCCGAGATGGTCGCGAAGGCGACGACAGCCGCCGAGATGGGCGAGCAGATGATGGCCACCATCGATGCCACGCTGGCGATGGCGCAGGGGCGCTCGGGGCGGATGCCCTTCTTGATGGCCACGTCGGTGATGACGGGCATGAGGGTGTACATCACGTGTCCGGTGCCCACGAGGACGGTCAGGAAGAACGTGCTCAGCGGTGCGTAGAACGTGATGCGCTCAGGGTGTTTGCGCAACTGCCTTTCGGCTATTTGCACGAGCCAGTCCATGCCGCCTGATGCTTGCAGGATGCCGGCACAGGTGAGGGCCGCGACAATGATATAGATGACATCGGTGGGCGGTGTGCCCGGCTTCAACCCGTGGTCGAACACCAGCAGAGCCAGACCCAGTCCGGCGATGGCACCGAGTGCCAGGCTGCCGTATTTAGAGCCTAAGTAGAGGGCCAGCAGCACTATCAGTAATTCTATAATAGAAATCAGCATAATCTTCTGTGTGTTTTAAGGGTTAAAAGAATATCATAGACAATCCGTAAGCTACCAGCACGGCGGTGACGGTGTGTATCAAGCCGGGTATCATAAACGAGTGGTTGAGCAGATACTTACCAATCTTGGTTGTGCCCGAACGGTCGAAGTTGACCGTGGCGATGTCGCTGGGGTAGTTGGGAATGAAGAAGTAACCATACACAGAAGGCAGCACACCCAGCAATACGGGACCGGGGATGCCGAGGGTATAGGCCAGTGGCAGCATAGACACGACCACGGCGCCTTGCGAGTTGATGAGTACCGACACGAGGAAGAAGACGAAGGCAATCGACCAGTTGTATTGCTTCACGATGTCGCCCAGCATCACCTTCATCTCCTCGGTGTAGTTAGAGAAATAAGTGTCGGCCAGCCATGCGATGCCGAAGATGGCCACCACGGCCACCATGCCCGACTGCCACACGGCTCCCTTGACGGCTTTGACGGGCGATGCCTTGCAGAAGAGGATCATGATGGCGGCTGCCGAGATCATGACAATCTGGATGACCACGTTCATCTTCAGTTGCGCGGTGCTGGCCATGGTCACGCCAGGTATCAACACCTTAGCCTTGGCCAGTTGTACCGCCGTGGCCACGGTGCCGTCGGCGAAGGTGTAGTCGGGCGCGCCTTCCACCGCCTTGATGGTCTTGTACGCGGGCAGCACATCCTGGAAGATGGCAAAGAGCACGATGACAATCAGTGCGCCGAGGAAGACATATACCGCATTCTTAGCCGACTGGGGTATCTCTTTGTCGAGTGTGGTGGCGTTGCTACCGTAGATATATTCATACTGTACGGGGTCTTTCAATTTGGCTTGAAACTCCGGGTCTTTGTCCAGGTCGAGTCCGCGGTGGTAGGAGAAGGCAGCGGCTGCCATCAGACCGCATATACAGGCGGGAAAACTGATCATGAGCACCTGCGGGATGCTCACATCGAAGCCGTTGGCATTTGAGATGGTCACAAACGCCACCACGGCAGCGGCGATGGGCGAGCAGGTGATGCCCACCTGTGAGGCGATAGACGCCACGCCGCACGGGCGCTCCGGACGTATGCCTTTCTTGATAGAGATGTCGCAGATGATGGGCATGAGCGTATAGACCACATGGCCGGTGCCCACGAGCACGGTGAGGAAGAAGGTGCAGAGGGGCGCCAGGAAGGTGATGCGGTCAGGGTGCTTACGCAACAGCTTCTCCGCTATCTGTATGAGCCAGTCCATGCCGCCCGAGGCTTGCATGATGCCGGCGCAGGTGACGGCGGCGATGATGATGTAGATGACGTCGGTGGGAGGCGAGCCGGGTTTCATGCCGAAACCGAACACCAGCAAGGCCAGTCCGATGCCGGAGATGGCACCGAGGGCCAGACTGCCGTAGCGCGAACCCACCCAAAGAGCCAGTAGCACTACCAGCAACTGAATAATCATTTCTAAGGTCATAGGGTTTTAAGGTTTAGGGTTTAAGGTTTAGGGTTTAGGGTTTAAGGTTTAGGGTTTAAGGTTTAGGGTTTTTGGCCTAGTAAAATTAGTAAGACTAGTATAACTAGTAAAACTAGTAAGGCTAGTATAACTAGTAAAACTAGTAAAAACTAGCAAAAAACAAATATGCCTGGCATAGAAATCAGGCTGTCTATGCCAGGCAAGTCTGGTTACTTGTTGATCTTCATGAACTCCATGGCTTCTTCGGTGCCATTCTCGAGGAGAGTGAGTTTGTCGTCGGTCTTACTGACGATGGTGAGGGTGGTGTTGATGGGAACACCGGCGAGCATCTCAACTTTCTGCGTACCGAGCTGCTGCTCCAGCATGCTGCGTATCATCTTCTCGGTGGCAGGGTCTTTGGCTGCTTCGCCCATCTCGCCTTTCAGTTTCATGCCGATGAGTTTCACATCGGCTTTCTTCGCGTCGCTCACGAGCTTCAGTTGGTCGCCATCTACAGAGTAAGTGCCCGACAGTTCGATGCGCATGGTCATAGAGCCTATCTCAGGGTCTGTGGCATCAATCACCACACGGATGTTTGCTGTCTTGTCTTTGTTGAAACCGAGGGTGAAGGCTACCGTCTGCTCTGCATCGGCAAAAGTGGTGACCCATTCGCCCAGAATATCCTGAGCCGACAGCTTGCCGGCCGTCATGACGGCCATCAGCAAGAGGAATAATACTTTTTTCATAATGTTTGTTTTTTGTGTGTGATGTCGTTATGATGAGATGTCGTTATTACGTTATTGGCGTTATTGTCGTTATTACGTTATTGGCGTTATTTACGTTATTTACGTTATTAACGATTTTACTTTTTTACTTTTTTACTTTTTTACTCTTTAATATTGGGCTCTTCCAGTCCGATGCCTTTCTTGCGGTCCACCACCTTGAGAATGAGACCGAGGATGAGTGCTGCGATGCCGAGGCAGGCGAGCATGACCAGCGGAGCGGTGTAGTCATACTTGGTGGGGTCTGTCACTCCCTCGTTGGTGGCGTCGAGCACCTTGCCGATAAGCAGCGGGAAGAGCCACAAGCCGATGTTCTGAATCCAGAAGATGAGTGCGTAGGCCGAGCCGATGATCTTGGCATCTACCAGTTTTGGCACGCTGGGCCACAGCGATGCGGGCACGAGCGAGAACGACGCTCCGAGCACCAGTATGGTGAGGTAGGCAATGATGATGCTGCCAGCCGTGCCTTTGAACATGGGCAGCACGAAGGCAAACGTGAGGTGGCATGCGATGAGCAGCAGCGAACCGAAGACGAGCATCGAGGCGGCCTTGCCCTTATGATCGACATACGAGCCCAGAATCGGGGTGATGAGCACCGCCAACAGGGGGAACACGGCGAAGATGCTCTCAGCCGACTGACGCATATAGCCCATATAACAATAGATGATGAGCGCCAGGATGGAGATACAGAGCAGACCGTATTTCTTGGTCTTGTCTTTCATGAAGTTGCTGGCGAAGCCGGCGGCAGCCACCACCAGCATGATGGCGTACTGCACGATGGTGACGCTGCTGCCCGCCCAGAACGAGCCGGCCTCGGGCGGCGTGAGTGTCAGGTTGCACTGAAGCATGTTGACGGCATACTTTTGGAAGGGGAAGATGGCCGAGTAGTAGAGCACGCAGAGCAATGCCACGAGCCAGAAACCACTCGAAGTGAGTATCTGCCTCAGGTCGCTGATCTTGAACGGGTCGTCTTTCTCCTCAGACTCGCCCGTCTGTTTGTCGAGCTTGCGGTCCATGAAGAAATAGACGATGAACATGATGAGGGCGATGCACATGAGCACGACGCCGAAGGCTACGGAGCGGCTCACACTCACGCTGCCGCCCAGTTTGGCGAAGAAAGGCGAGAAAATCATGCAGGTGGCCACGCCCAGACGCGCCAAGGCCATCTCAGAACCCATAGCCAGTGCCATCTCACGGCCCTTGAACCACTTCACGATACCACGGCTCACCGTGATGCCCGCCATCTCGCAACCGCAACCGAAGATCATGAATCCGCAGGCGGCGAACTTAGCCGAAGCAGGCATGCCCTCGTAGAAGGGCGACACGCCCAATTCGTCGAAGAGGGGGATATAGTTGAGGTTATCGGTGAACCACTGTTCCAAACTACTGCCCATGAACGACTCGCTCACGGCATACCATTTGATAATGGCACCCACGAGCATCACCGCACCCGAGAGCACGGCGGTGAAACGGACACCCATCTTGTCGAGGATGATGCCGGCGAAGATGAGGAAGAAGACGAACACGTTGAGGAACACCTCAGAGCCCTGCATGGTGCCGAAGGCCGTGGAGTCCCATCCGCGTGTCTCCTGCATCAGGTCTTTGATGGGTGAGAGGATGTCCATGAAGATGTAGCTGCAAAACATGGCAAGGGCCAGGAGCAGCAGGGCGGTCCACCGCATACCGGCGGAGTCGCGCAAGGTTTTCTTGATAGTTTCTGACATTTATAATTTTTTTTATAGTAGTCAATTCTCTTACCTCTCACCTCTTATTTCTTCAGCCAGCGGTCGAGCCAGTTGAAGTAGGTACGCTGCCAGAGGATACCGTTTTGGGGTTTGAGCACCCAGTGGTTCTCGTCGGGGAAGATGAGCAGTTGTGCCTCGATGCCGCGCAGACGGGCTGAGTTGAAAGCTCCCATGCCCTGATTGGCATTGATGCGGTAGTCTTTCTCGCCGTGGATGCAGAGGATGGGCGTGTCCCATTTATCCACAAACTTATGCGGAGAGTTGTCGTAGGTCTTGCGGGCGTCGGCCGTCTGGTCCTTGTTCCAGTAGGCATCATCGTACTCCCAGTTAGAGAACCACACCTCCTCGGTGTCGGTGTACATCGACTCCAGGTTGAAGGCGCCATCGTGAGCGATGAAGCACTTGAAGCGCTTGTCGTGGTGACCGGCCAAATAATATACCGAGAAACCTCCGAACGAGGCGCCCACGGCCCCGAGGCGGTCGCGATCTACGTAAGGCAGTGTGTTGCACGCATCGTCGATGGCCGTCAGGTAGTCGCTCATGCACTGTCCGGTCCAGTCGCCCGAGATCTGTTCGCACCATTCGCTGCCGAATCCGGGCAGTCCGTGGCGGTTGGGCGCGATGACGACATAGCCGTGCGATGCCATGATCATGAAGTTCCAGCGGTAGCTCCAGAACTGGCTCACGGGGCTTTGCGGTCCACCTTCGCAGAAGAGCAGGGTGGGGTATTTCTTCGTCTCGTCGAAATGCGGGGGCAGGATGATCCAATAGAGCATGTTGCCGCCGTCGGTCGTGTCCACCCACCGCTGTTGGATGGTGATGTCGGCCAGTTGGTCGAAGATATGCTTATTCTCGGCGGTGATTTGTTCTATTTTCGTCTTTTTGATGTCTTTTCCGGGTGTGACCACATACAGGTCGGCGGCCGCTTTGTAGCTGTGGCGCTCGGCCAGGATGCGCTTGCCGTCGTTGAGCATCTGCAGCGAACCGAAGTCGGCCCAGTTGTCGGTCAGTTGCTTCACCTCGCCTTTCCAGTTGATGGAGTAGAGGTTTTCAGTGGCATGCCATACGCCGATGAAATAGATGAGGGCGTCTTTGGTGTCTGACCAGCAGAAGTCATCGACGTTTGAGTCGAACGACTCGGTGATATATTTCTTCTCGCCCGTAGCCAAGTCATAGACACACAGGCGGTTGCGGTCGCTCTCATATCCGTCGCGCTCCATGCTGAGCCATGCGATGTATTTGCCGTCGGGCGAGAACTGCGGGTTGGTGTCGTAGCCCGGGTTGTTTTTCAGGTTTTCGGGCGCGTTCACGGCTTGGTTCTTCATCGTCTTGGAGGGGTTCACCTCAGGCGCCTGATACCCTTCAGGTTTGCAGAGGTTCTTCGTCTTGCCGCTGTTGATGTCGTAGAGGAATATGTCGGTGTCGGTAGAGATGGCGTAGGCCACGCCCTCTTTCTTGCGGCAGGTGTAGGCGATTTGTTTTGAGTCGGTGCTCCAGTTGAGCTGCTCGATACCGCCGAAGGGTGCGGTGGGACATTCGTAGGGCTCGCCCTCCAGAATGTCCTTTCCCTCGTTGATGCCGCTGGCTATGACATCGGCCACAAAGGGGTGGGGGATGCTCTCCACATAGTGGTCCCAGTGCCGGTAGTTGAGGTCGGTCACCAGTCGTCCGGTGGCTTTGGGCAGGTCGGCGGGGTTTTCCAAGATACTGCCGTGGTAGGGCAGCGACTTGATGAGAATGACGTGCTTGCCGTCGGGTGCGAACTTAAATCCCTCGATGTCGATGGGGTCGTGTGTCATCTGCCAGCGGTCGGTGCCGTCGGGATTCATCGACCACAGTTGTCCGTCGAACAGGTAGGCCAGCCGTTTGCCCCCATCGATCCACGCCGGGTCGGTCTCGTTTTTGGCGCTTTTGGTCAGCCGCCGGTTGTTCTTGCCGTCGGCGTCCATCATATAGATCACATGATGGCTTTTGTTTTCTTTCACGCTGTAGTAAGCCACGGTGTAGGCGATCTGCTTGCCGTCGGGCGAAGCCGCGTAAGCACCGATGCGCCCCATGGCCCACAGTGCTTCTGGGGTCATGAGGTCGCTCTCAAGTGTGATATTGTTTTTGCCGATGTTCACTTCTTGTGCTTGTGTATGTATGGTGCCGCAGAAGGTCAGTAGCGCAGCGGCGATGATGATGGGCTTTTTTACCATTTTATCTCACGAAGTTGTCGTTATTCTTTTTATCTACCCTTTCTCCTTTCCAGTTCCTCGCGGCGGCGCTGCATCTCCTGCTGTTGCCGCTGCATGGCTTCGAGACGTGCGGCCAGGCCGGTGGTCTTTTTGGGGTTGTCCTTGTTCTTCTTGTAGTTGGCCTCGAGGATGGCGAGCAGTTTCTCGTCGTTGGTGGTCTTGCGGAGAGTCCACATGATGGCGGCGCTGAAGAAGAGCGAGATGAAGTAGTAAAAGTTAAGACCTGCCGAATAGTCGTTGAAGATGAAGAAGAACATGACGGGCATGAGGAACATCATCCACTGGAACATCTTCATCTGCTGTGCCTGGTTGCCCACCATCTGGTCGCGTTGCTGGCGCATGGTCATCCACGAGTAGAGCAGGTTTGACACGCAGAAGAGGATGCAGGTGAGCGACAGGTGGTCGCCGATGAGCCATACGTTGTTGCTCCACTCAAACACCGGGTCGTAGGTGGAGAGGTCGTCGATCCAGAGGAAGCTCTCGCCTCTGAGCTGGATGGCATTAGGCACGAAGTTGAACATCGCAATCCAGATAGGCATCTGTATGAGCATGGGCAGACAGCCTCCCATGGGGCTGACCCCGTATTGCGAGTACATCTGCATCATGGCCTGCTGTTTTTGCATCTGGTCTTCGGGCTTGTCGTATTGCTTGGTGGCCTCGTCGAGTTTGGGTTTGAGCACGCGCATCTTGGCCGAGTTCATATACGATTTCTTCACCAGCGGATAGGTGATGAACTTGAGCAGCAAGGTGATGAGTATCAGTACGATACCCATGTTGAGGTGCATGCCGGTGAGCCAGTCGAACACATAGAGCGTGAACCAACGGTTGATGACGCGGAAGAGGGGCCATCCCAGATACACCAGTCGCTCCATCTCCAGGTCTTTGCCGAACTCGCTCTCTTTCTCCACGTCTTTGAGCAGTTGGAAGTCGTTGGGACCGTAATAGAATTCCAGTTGTGTGGGCTGTTTGCCTGTGGGGTCGAACGACGTCTCCAACAGGGCATGATATTGCTTGAGGTAGCCCGACTCTTTTTGCATCAGTCGGCTGGTCAGCTTAGAATGTGCGGCGAAGTCGGTCTTCGCGATCATCATCGCGCTGAAGAACTGGTTTTTAAAAGCCACCCAGTCGAGCGCCTCTTCGATATCCTCGTCGATCACGTCACCCGCCTCGCTCAGGTTGTCGGTGCTGGAGTCTTTCTCTTTATAGGTCAGCGACGCATAGCGGTTTTCGAACGAGAAACCGCGCTCCTGCTGTCGGCATTTGTCTTGCCAGTCGATAATCAGCGTGTTGGTCTTGGCCGAGAAGAGGCTCTCCATGCCCACGGCTTGCAGACTGTAGTGCAACATGTAGTCGTCGCCCAGGCGATAAGTCATCACGAGCTGTCGTCCTTCGCCGGCATTGGCGGTGAGGGTCACGGTCTTCGGTGTCACCTCCGAGGGGGTGAAGTAGAGGTCGGCCGTGCGTATGTTGTGCTCCTTGCCCTCGATGATCATCTCCAGACTCTGTTCCGTCTCGTCGAAGAGCGTCACCCCTTGTTCGGTGTCAGAGGGTTTGCTGCCCTTGATGAGTGCGTAGTTGTTTTTATGTCCTTTGATGAATGCCTTTGTCACCGTGCCGCCTTTGGTGCTGACGGTGAGTTGCAGACTGTCGTTTTCGAGCACGATGTCTTGTGCCGTGCCGCTGAGTGCCTGATGGAAGAGGGCGGTCGTGTCTTTCTTCGCCTCTTCGATGGCCTCAGCCTGTTTCTTCTCTTGTGCCTTGCGCTCTTCGGCGGCTTTCTTTTGCTCCGCAGCCAGTTTCTCTGCCTGTTCTTGTTGAGCCTTGATCTGTTCTTCCGAGGGTTTGTTCCACCAGCTGAAGCCGATAAGCACAGCTGCGATGAGTACAAATCCGATGACTGTATTTTTATCCATTTCTTGTTTTGATTATTTTTTTCTTGATGATGTCGTTATGACGTGATGTCGTTATTAGCGTTTACGTTATTAACGTCATTCACGTCATTCACGTCATTCACGTCATTCCGTGATTGCGATTTTACTTTTTTACTTTTTTACTTTTTTACTTTTGCCTAATTGGGTGCAAAGTTAGTAATTTTTTATCATTAAAGCGGTATTGTGAGAAAATAATTGCCGTTTTGGCCGATAATTTGTTTTTTTTTGTTAACTTTGCCCTCACAATAAGCGTTTTCACTTGAATCAATCAACACTAAAATACAAGAATTGACATGAATAAGAGACATCTTTTAGCCCTTTTGCTCTTGTTGTCGGCCTTCTCTGCCCAGGCGCAGGTGAGCCGTTGGTTTAGCCGCTATGCCAAGCCGAATACCGAGTCGCAAATCGTGAAGCAATATGCCGACTCGCTCAGTTACTATAAGGCCCAGCTCGAAGAGTTGCAGCAGCAGAACGAACAGCTCATGGCCCAGCAGGGCTACCTCACGGGCAACCCCAACCTGTATCGTCTGTTTGCGCCCGCCACTTTCTATCATGACGTGGCAGCCCAGCAACTGTCATTAGACATGGACGGCGACGGGCAGGATGCCGACGTGGATAGCAGAAATGTGAACGCCGCCTTGATGAGCATCTATTTAGACCGTCCCGACCTGGTGGTGAACAGCGAAAACCGCCTGGCGGCCGTAGGCACGGTGAACACCGAGATAGACGACCCCGTGATACAGAAGGTGGATTTGGTGGAGAAGGTGGAAGAGGCCCCGCAGGAGCCCCAAGAGGAGGCGCCGGTAGAGGTGATGGTCACGAAACCCAATTTCTGGACGTTTAAGGGCGATTATTACTTGCAGTTCTTGCAGAATTACATCTCAGGCAACTGGTATAAAGGGGGTGAGAGCAACTACTCGCTGTTAGCCTCTGCTACGATTGAGGCCAACTACAACAATAAGCAGAAAGTGAAGTGGGACAATAAGTTAGAGACGAAAATCGGCTTCCTTACGTCAAAAGGCGACAGTCTGCATACCTTCAAGACGAGTGAGGACCTGATCCGTCTGACGAGCAATCTGGGACTACAGGCCACGAAGCACTGGTATTATACCTTGCAGTTGATCGCCTGGACGCAGTTCGCGCGTGGTTTCAAGAGCAACGACGAGCGCATCTACTCCGACTTCTTCTCGCCGTTTAAGCTCAACGTCTCTCTGGGTATGGACTATAACGTCGAGGCTTTCAACAAGAAGTTGAAAGGCAAGGTGCATCTGGCCCCCCTGGCCTACAATTTCCAGTATGTAGGTCGTCGCGACTTGCAGAAAACATTCGGTCACGACGAGGGGCAGTACTCCATGCACGATGTGGGTTCGCAGGTGCTGGCCGAATTGGAGTGGGTGTTCAGCGACAACATCAAGTGGAAGACACGTTTCTTTGCCTTCACCTCCTATAAGCGCGTGGAGATGGAGTGGGAGAATACGTTCACCTTCCAGTTCAATAAATACATCTCGTCGAACATCTTCCTCTATCCCCGTTTCGACGACAATGTGGCGCGCGACGATGACCACGGCTATTTCCAGTTCAAGGAATTCGCCTCGCTGGGATTCAGCTATTCGTTCTGAATACAATCTGAATACAATACATGCACACATTCCCGCCGCCGAGCACGTCATGAGATGATGTTTCGGCGGCGGGAAAATCTTATAGGCGATAAGTAACAGAACTCTACAGACAATTATATCGCAATAAAATGGTAAAAGGCCATTTCAAATCTTTTGGTAGCAATTTGAAATGGCCTTTTTATTTCCTGTAGCGGGGAAGCTTACTCTGTCTCTTTCATCTCGCCCTCGACATAGATGCGGGTGAGCTCGACCGCGCCATTGGTGCGTACGGTGACCGACTTCTTGAAGTGTCCGCCCATCTTGCCCGTGCCATTGTAGGTCACTTTGATGGTGCCCTTCTCGCCTGGAGCAATCGGGGTCTTGGTATAGGTGGGCACCGTGCAACCGCAACTGGCCACAGCCTGGTTGATGACCAGCGGGGCCTCGCCCACATTGGTGAATGTGAAGGTGCATTCCTGTACGGGCTCTTTGTCGGTGAAAGTGCCGAAATTGTGTACTACTTTGTCAAATTTAATCTCCGCCTGCTTTTGTGCGTGAGCTAATGCGAAGCCGCCAATGAGCAGCAACGCCATCAACAGATATTTCTTCATCGTCTTATGTATTTAAAACGTTATTATTCGGTTATAGTGGTGCAAATGTAGCCTTTTTTGATGAAAAATGAACAAACGACATGGAGTTTTGTCGATTTTTAACATGCTTATACATTTAAAAACGAATAAATACCAGCCGTGTGTCGTTTTTCTCGTTTTTTTTCGATGGTTTCAGAATTTATTGCTAAATTTGCAGTCAAAACTGATACCATGCATATAGCAATTGCAGGAAATATAGGCAGCGGAAAGACCACGCTCACCACCATGCTCGCCCGTCACTACGGGTGGGAACCGCAGTTTGAGCCTGTGGATGTCAACCCCTACCTTGACGATTATTATAAGGATATCGCGCGATGGTCGTTCAATCTGGAAATCTATTTCCTCAAGCAGCGCTTCCGCGACCTGATCAATATCTCCCACTCAGAGAAGACGGTGATACAAGACCGGAGCATCTTCGAGGGGGTGTATGTGTTCACTGCCAATAATTATGACATGGGCAACCTCTCCGACCGTGACTACGAGACGTATATGGGCCTGTTTGAGTCGATGATGACCGCCGTGCGCTATCCCGACCTGATGATTTACCTGCGCGCCTCGGTGCCGCATCTGGTGGGCAACATCCAGAAGCGGGGGCGCGACTACGAGCAGACCATGCAGATAGAGTATTTGGAGAACCTGAACCGCCGCTACGAGGATTTCATCGGCCGTCAGTACAAGGGCGACGTGCTCACCATCGACGTGGATACGCTCGACTTCCTGCATCGGCCCAAAGATTTCTCTTATATCCTCGACCGCATCGACACCCGCCTCTTCGGGCTCTTCAGCGGCAACGGAATAACCCCGGAGACCCCGGAAAATCCGGAAAATCCGGAAAATCCGGAAAGCCCGGAGAATCCGGCCCCCCCGGCACCCCTCAATAAAACAGTGTAGAACCCTCAACCCTCAACCCTCGACCCTCAACAAAAAAAACTATGCATATAGCAATAGCAGGAAACATCGGCAGCGGAAAGACCACACTGACCCGCATGCTGTCAAAACGATACGGGTGGACACCCAGATATGAGCCCGTAGATAATAACCCCTATCTGAGCGACTTTTACGCCGACATGGAGCGGTGGTCGTTTAATCTGCAAATCTATTTCCTCAACAAGCGGTTTCGCGAGGTGGTGGAGATCTCAAAATCCGACGATATCATCATCCAAGACCGCACCATCTTTGAGGATGCCTGCATCTTTGCCCCCAACCTTCATGGCATGGGGATGATGAGCGACCGCGACTTCGATAATTATACCGACCTGTTCGGACTGATGATGTCGCTCGTCAATCTGCCCGACCTGATGATTTATATCCGCAGCACCGTGCCCAACCTGATAGCGCAGATAGCGAAGCGGGGGCGCGACTACGAGCAGAGCATCCGCATCGACTATTTGCAGGGGCTCAACAAACGATACGAGGACTGGATAGCCGGGTATCAGGGCAAACTGCTCATCATCGACGGTGACAACTGTAAGTTTGGCGAAAATCCATCCGATTTCCAGCAAGTCACCGACCGCATCGACTCGTTGCTCTACGGTCTGTTCCCGTTTGAATAGTTCTGAGGGGCAGGAGTCTCTTGGTGGCGTTGCAGCAAAACGTAACCTACGGAAAAGAAAAGTCAGGACAGCATATCTCCTGCCCCATGCACCCTGCCCCTTGCCCCTCAATCTTACCTCTCACCTCTTACCTCTAAAGACATGAAACTGATAGTATTTGACGCCGACGACACATTATGGGACTGCCAGTCGCATTTTGAGGTGGTCACCGACAAGTGTTGTGAACTGCTCGCAGACTATGCCGACGCTACAACGGTGCGCGACAGCCTGTTTCAGACCGAGCGTGCCAACATGGCCGACCTGGGCTTTGGCACCAAGGCTTTCACGCTCTCTTTGGTAGAGAATGCCATCAAGGTGTCGGAAGGAAAGGTGTCGGCCCACACGCTCTTGCAGATACAGATGCTGGGGCGCGAGTTGTTGCATCTGCCCGCCACACCACTGCCCGGCGTGGAGGAGACCTTGCGCGTGCTGGCCGACGACGGGCGTTATCGTATGGTGCTGTTTACGAAAGGTGAACTGCTCGACCAGCAGGCCAAAGTGCGGCGGTCGGGACTGGAGCATTTCTTTGAGCGGGTGTTTATCGTGAGCGATAAGACGCAGCAGGCTTACCGCCAGTTGTGCAACGACTGCCGCGTCACGCCTCAGGAGATGATGATGGTGGGCAACTCGTTTAAGAGCGATATCGTGCCGGCCCTGGCCGTAGGCGCTTCGGCGGTGTATATCCCCTTCCACGTGACATGGGCACTGGAGCACGCCGAGACGTTCGACCACGAGCGGTTGTGGCAAATCAGCCGGTTTGATGAGTTGCTGAAGATTTTGTTGTGAGCGTGCGATGGACTCTTTAACCCCTGAGCAGCGCCATCGGAATATGGCGGCAGTGAAATCGAAAAACACCAAGCCCGAGATGTTGGTGCGCCGCTATCTGTTCAGCCGTGGCTTCCGCTATCGGCTCAACAGTCCGCGCCTGCCCGGACACCCCGACCTGGTGCTGCGTCGTTACCGCACGTGCATCTTCATCAACGGCTGTTTCTGGCATGGCCACGAGGGCTGCGACGCCTATCGCATACCGAAGAGCAACACACCCTTTTGGGAGGCGAAGATAGCGCGCAACCGCGAGCGCGACCAGCGTGTGCAGCGCGAGTTGGCCGAGATGGGGTGGCACTGCATCACCGTATGGGAGTGCACCCTCAGCAAAGAGCGTCGCGAGGAGACCCTCTCGTCGTTGGCCTTTACCCTCAACCGTATCTTCCTGCGCGACCATGCCCACCTCTCTTATCCCGCCATGGACGAAGAAAGCAGCGTAGAGCGGGCGGCAGAAACGGTGTTTGACCCATCGGCCCGGGAGTGAATGGCGGAAAATAGGGGTGGTAGGTATCGTTTATTGACAAATTGTGCACTCATGTCAAAAAAATGTCGTACCTTTGCCCGATATTGTAAAAAACTTGAAACATTTAATGAAGAAAACATGCTTGTTGACGTGGCTGCTGTGCATGATGGCGGCCATGTCGTATGCTCAGGACGCGATTCCCTGTGAGTCGTTTTTGATTGATGATGTGAAATTTACCATGGTGCCTGTCGAGGGCGGCACATTTATGTTGGGTCACGACGAGACAACCGACGACGACTTCCCCGCCGACGGTCCAGCGCACGAGGTGACCGTGGGCAATTACTATATCGGCGAGACACTGGTGACGCAGGCCCTCTGGACCGCCGTGATGGGCACTAACCCCTCGAAATTCACCAGCGACGGCCAGTTGCCCGTGGAGTCGGTCAATGTGATGAATTGTCGGCAATTCATCGCCAAGCTCAATGAGTTGACCGGCAGGCAGTTTCGTTTCCTCACCGAAGAGGAGTGGGAGTATGCCGCGCGTGGCGGTAAGTATTCTAAGGGCTATAAGTATGCCGGCGGCAACGACCTCGAGGCTGTGGGATGGGTGTATCACAACAGTGGCGAGCAGACGCACCCCGTGAAGCAGAAAGCCCCCAACGAGCTGGGTCTGTACGACATGACCGGCAATGTGTGGGAGTGGACCAGCAGCGGTTTCGCCCGCTACGGCAAGCAGCCCAAGTTGCAGCCCACCGACGGTGGTTATCGTTTCGTGTATCGTGGCGGTGCCTATTACACCGACGACCGTTTCTCGCCCGTCTATCACCGTTCGCACGGTCAGATCTCAGATGCCACCAGCTATATCGGCCTCAGGTTGGCCATGGACTTTGCGCAGTGAGGTTTAAGATTTGAGGTTTGAGAATTGGGGCTTGAGATTTGAGGTTTGAGGTTTATGATTACTCAATCTGTAATGAATAGCATCCACCTAAAATCAACCAATATGAAAAAACTGCTAACTATTGCCATGATGGCTGTGGCCGCCTCTGCTTGGGCTGGCCCGGTGACCATCCAAACCAAGAACATGACACTGTTGTTGAACGCCGACGAGGGCCGGCAATCGGAGTATGTGTATTTCGGTCCACGGCTCAACAGTGCCGACGCCGACCATGTGCAGCGCCATGCCGAGGGCCGCATGAACGCCTATCCCGCCTACGGCATGAACACCCCCGCCGACTGTGCCTTTGCCATGCGCCATGCCGACGGCAACCTCTCCACCGACTTGGTGGTGAGCGGCGTAGAACGCCTGAAAAACGACGGCAACACCATCACCGTCATCCACCTGAAAGATAAGGTATATCCCGTCAAAGTAGATCTGTGCTACATGGAATACAAAGATGTGGATATGATCGAGGCGTGGACGGAAATCACCAACAACGAGAAATCGACCGTCACCCTCACGCAGTTCGCCTCGGCCATACTGCCCATCCGCCGGGGCGACGTGTGGCTCTCGCACTTCTACGGTTCGTGGGCCAACGAGGCCAGACTGGTGGAAGAGCCGTTGCAGCCCGGCCAAACCGTCATCCGCAACAAAGACGGTGTGCGCAACTCGCACACCGACCATGCCGAGGTGATGTTCTCGCTCGACGGCAAGGGTCGCGAGAATCAGGGCGACGTGATAGGTGCCGCCCTCTGCTACAGCGGCAACTACCGTCTGAAGATTGACACCGACGACACCGAATACCACTATTTCTATGCCGGCATCAACGAGGACAACTCGGAGTATCACCTGAAGAAAGGTGAGACCTTCGCCACGCCCCACCTGGCGCTCACCTACAGCCGCGAGGGACTGAGCGGCGCCTCGCGCAACTTCCACCGCTGGGGACGCAAGTACCAGATGCGGCACGGCAACGTAGAGCGTAAGATACTGCTCAACTCATGGGAAGGCGTGTATTTCGACATCAACCAGCAGGGCATGGACCAGATGATGGCCGACATCGCCGACATGGGCGGCGAGCTCTTTGTGATGGACGACGGCTGGTTTGGCGTGAAATATCCGCGCAAGAGCGACAATTCATCGCTCGGCGACTGGGAGATAGACCGCACCAAACTGCCCGAGGGCATCGACGGACTGCTGCGCGACGCACGGAAGCATGGCATCAAGTTCGGCATCTGGATCGAGCCCGAGATGACCAACACCGTGAGCGAGCTGTACGAGAAACACCCCGATTGGATTATCAAGGCCCCGCAGCGCGACCCCGTGTTGGGGCGTGGCGGCACCCAGCTGGTGCTCGACCTGGGCAACCCCAAGGTGCAGGACTTCGTCTTCGACGTGGTTGACCGCCTGATGAGCCAGTATCCCGAGATTGATTACATCAAGTGGGATGCCAATATGGCCATCATGAACCACGGCAGCCAGTATCTGAGCATGGGCGACCAGAGCCATCTCTATATCGAATATCATCGTGGCTTCGCCAAGGTGTGCGACCGCATCCGACAGAAATATCCCGACCTGACCATCCAGGCATGTGCCAGCGGCGGCGGTCGTGCCAACTGGGGCGTGATGCCGTGGTTCGACGAGTTCTGGGTGAGCGACAACACCGATGCCCTGCAGCGCATCTATATGCAGTGGGGTACCTCGTATTTCTTCCCCGCCATCGCCATGGCCTCGCATATCTCTGCCACGCCCAACCACACCGTCTTCCGCACCACGGCACTGAAATACCGTATCGACGTGGCCATGAGCGGACGCTTGGGCATGGAGATACAGCCCAAGAACATGACCGACGAGGAGAAGACTCTCTGTCGCAACGCCATTGCCGAATACAAGCAGATACGTCCTGTCGTGCAGTTCGGCGACCTCTACCGTCTGCTCTCACCCTACGACAAGAAAGGGCTGGCCTCGCTGATGTACGTGGCGGAACAGAAAGACAAGGCCGTGTTCTTCTGGTGGAAGACCGAGTCGATGCAGAACGAGCATCTGCCGCGCGTGAAGATGGCCGGTCTCGACCCCGCGCGCCGCTATAAGGTGCATGAGCTGAACCGCATCGACCTGCAACCGCTCGACTGCGAGGGACAGGCCTACACAGGTGAATACCTGATGACCCGCGGACTGGAGATGCCCTACCGCAACGAGGTGGAGTGGGGCAAGAAAAACGAGTGGGCCAGCCGCGTACTGCTCTTAGAGGCTGAGTAATCTCCAATCTCAAACCTCCAATCTCAAACCTCCAATCTCAAACCTCCAATCTCAAA
>CAMVAT010000028.1 GCA_947165505.1 uncultured Prevotellaceae bacterium
ACTCCGGGTTGTGGTTGCGGTCCATGCCCTCGTTGCGGAAGTTCTTGCCAATCTCATACACACCCTCGAAGCCGCCCACGATGAGCCGCTTCAGGTAGAGCTCGGTGGCGATGCGCATATACATATCTTGGTCGAGCGCGTTGAAGTGGGTGATGAAGGGCCGTGCCGATGCGCCGCCGGCTATCATCTGCAGGGTGGGCGTCTCCACCTCGGTATAGCCGGCCTCGTCGAGCACGCGGCGCAGGGTGCGCAGCACGGTGGCGCGCTGCAAGAACGTGTCTTTCACGCCCTCGTTCACCACCAGATCGACGTAGCGCTGACGGTAGCGCAGTTCGGGGTCGTCGAACTTATCGTACGCCACACCGTCCTTGTATTTCACGATGGGCAGGGGTTTGAGGCTCTTCGACAGCAGTGTCAGTTCCTGTGCGTGAACGCTGACCTCGCCCGTCTGTGTGCGGAACACGAATCCGCGCACGCCGATGAAGTCGCCGATGTCGAGCAGCCGCTTGAAAGCTGCATAGGGCAGCGGGGCGTGGCTGCCGGCGTGGCATTCACTCCCCTCTCCCGTCGGAGAGGGGTCGGGGGTGAGGCTGTCTCTCGTGATATACACCTGTATGCGCCCTTTCGAGTCTTGCAGTTCGGCGAAGGATGCCTTGCCCATCACGCGCCGGCTCATCATGCGTCCGGCGATGACCACCTGTCGTGGCTCGTCATTGTCGTTGAACGACTCTTTGATGTCGGTAGAGAAGGCATTGGTGGGATACTCTGCTGCGGGGTAGGGGTCGATGCCCATCTGTCGCAGTTCTTGCAGGCTTTGGCGTCGGCCTATCTCCTGCTCACTCAGTTCTAAGATATTCATATATTCGGATGTATTATGTTCTGTGCAAAGTCGTTGTTCGCAAAAATCGGCGGCAAAAGTAATAAAAAAAAATGAGATGTCAAAAACTTGTATAAGTAATCTTCTGCACAATCTGTCCGGGGTCGATGATCGACAGGGTGATGGTGTGCTCTTGGCGGTCGGGGTCGAGGGGCAGTGTCATGACAAACTCCTTGCGGTTTTCGAGTACTTGTATCTTCCACTCGCGGCCCCACTCCTGGAATCGGTTCTCGCATACCTCTGCCTTGCCGCCGTCCACGCTCACGGCGATGCGGTTGCTCAGAGTGGTAGCGACGGGCCACATCGGCACCACCGACACACAGAGCATGATGGAGTCGGCGCGACTGGTCAGCGTTGTGGCCGGGATGGGGATGTCGATGTTGCCAGATGTGGCCGTGCTGAGCGGCTGCCCCATCTGCAGGGCTTTCCAGTCGGTGCCGATGCCGTCGAGCAGTCGGAACGGTTCGCTCACGGTAAGCGACGCAAGGTCTATTTTGTGTTCCAGTTCAGGGTGGCGCTGCTCGTCGGGCAGTCGGTAGGCATCGGTGGGCTGGTCGGTATATTCCGGCATGAGGTGGTAGAGCGCCGTATATCCCGGTGTGATCTCAGATATCATCTGATTCCATTTGCCGTCGAGCAGGGAGTTGTATCGACTGATGAGCTCGTCCAACTGCCGGCAGGCATCTTTCGACTGCGCCGCATACGTCGGGTTGCCCGTCTCGTGGTTGGCCTGGGCATAGAGGAACTTACGGTTCATCTGAAAGGCGGAATGAACGGCATAGCCCAACATCTCGAAGAGGGCGGGCCGCAGGTTGAGTGCCACCTCGCTCTCGATGGCATCGTAGGCAAAGCAGATGTCTTGATACTCCATGAGCCGTTTTTGTGCCGTGCCGCTTTGGAAGGAGAAGTCGGTGTCGTAGAGCCGGGCGTATTCGGGGCTGTCCCACTCCATCTCATAGCCCATGAACTCGGGCTTGCGGTCCCACGCCAACCGGTAGTAATGGTCGAGGATGAATTGGAACTGCTGCCGATGCGTGCCACCGAACACCTTGGCGAGCCATTCCGCCTGGCAGGTGTTGGCATTGTCGTAGCTGAACGAAGAGAAGTCGTAGGCCATGTCCATAAACATCTGTGTCTCTATCTCCATGGGTTTGATGTCGCCCACGTTGAGCAGCCAGTAGCGGTCGGCCCCGGCGGTATAGGCCTTCAGCAGTTCCTCGTACATCAGCATGGGCGGCGTGGTGGCGAGCCACAGGTTGTCGTGCGGCACCCCGCAGTAGCTCAGGTGGTAATAGACGCCGCTGCCGCCGCTCCGCTGCCGTTCCTCTGGGTTGCTCACCCGTTTCATGTATCCGTAGTTGTCGTCGGGCCATACGAGCGTGATGTCTTCGGGCACACGCAGACCGGCGTCGTAGATGTCGAGCGTCTCTTTGTAGGGCACGAATATCTGCTGTATCTGCGTGGCCTTGCGGCCTTTGTGCTTCTCCAGGATGCGGCGTTGCTGCGCGAACACCTTCTCCAGCGTGCGGGCGCGGTCTTGCGGGTCGGTGCTCCCCTTCATCGCCTCGTCGTGCAGTCCGCGCATGCCCATCGTGTAGATGTTGTCGTAGCGGGCCGTCTCGCGGATGCGGTCATCGAGTTTTTTCAGGATGGTGGCGCTGTTGGTCTCGTAGTTCCATTCTCCGTCGCGCTCTTTGTTCCATTCTGATGGCGCCGCGTTGTTGAAGAGCAGCGGCTCGCAGTGGCTGGTGGTGATCATGATGCCCCATTTGTCGGCCACCGCCTGACTCTCGGGATGGCTGTAGAACGCCCCGGTGCAGGTGTGCATGGCAGGAGCCAGCATATTGCCTTTCAGTCGCAGTATCAGTTCGCACACACGGTCGTAGGTCTTCGGTCCGATGTCGCCCAGTTCTTTCTCGTAGGTCTCTGCCGCCCATGTCTTCATACCCCAGTCTTCGTCGTTGATGAAGATGCCGCGGTACTTGACCGTGGGCTGTTTGCTCACCATGGTCTCATGGTAGTCGAACACCCGCCGGTTGGCGGGGTCGGCGGGGATGTCGGCAAACCAGTACCACGGGCTCACGCCGATGGCTTCGCTCACGTGCAATACGCCGTAGGCCAGTCCTCTGGCGTCAGAGCCGGTGATATACAGCGTGTGGTCGTCTTTTGTGTCGATGGCAAACCGTTCCCAGGTGCCTTGCAGTTCGCGGTGCTGTCGGGTGTGCTTCACCGTGCCGATGATGACCTGCGGTCCTTTGCCTTGGCGGGTGGCCACCTTGGGTCTGACGCCCGACACGCGTGCGATGTCGTCGGCCAGCACCTGAGCCATCTGCCGCACCAACAGGGCGTCGGCATCGTGATATACGATTGTCGCCTTTGTAAGGTCCAGCGCCATGGCCCCCATCGCGGCACACAGCATCAAACAAAGCGTCAGCATCCGTCTCATCATATTCCTATTCATATCGTTTGGAGGGTTGAAAGGGTTAGGCGGGTGGATGTAAAAAACAATCATCGCACCTCTGACTGCAAAGGTACGATGATTATTTGAGAAAACGGAGGCTTGGCGCTTATTTTTTGGTTGAGGGTTGGGGGTTCTTGCTGCCAGACCCACCCCCGGCCCCTCCCTACAAGGGAGGGGAGTAGATAGCACGGCGATTGCGATGAATGGCGGACAGGGCACGCCCTGTCCCTACTTGCACGGCGAATCCCATAAGGAGAGTAACCACTCCCCTCCCTACAAGGGAGGGGCCGGGGGTGGGTCTGTTTGGAGGGGCAGGTGGTGGGTCTGCTTGGAGGGGTCGGTGATGGGTCTTCTTTCATGGCGAGGCGGGCACCAAAGAATTATTTTTGTTTTTTTCTACTCATTTATTTGGCTTTGTAAGATTTTTTTGTATATTTGCAGACGCAAACACCTGATTGTTTGCAACTGAACCACCAAGAGACTTATCCCGTTTGTATTCACCCTTCAACTATACTCGTATGGCCTATTGCAATCGTTGTGGAAAACCATTAGCTCCCGGCATGAGATATTGTAATGCCTGCGGAGCCCCAGTGCCCGTCAACCTGCAGGCAGCACCGCCCGTGCCGCCGCGCCAGTCGGCACCGTCGCCTGTGCCGCCACGTCAACCGTCAGCACCGCAGCAACCTCCCAGGACACAATCCGTGCCGCCACGGAATGCCCCGCAACCACCCGTGCCGCCCCGTCAACCGACAAACTCTGCGGCAGGTGGTGGTCGCGCAGCGGGTCATGGGGACAGGTACTTTGACCCAATGCTGGGTCAAAGTACCTGTCCCCATGACCCCCTTCCCAATACATCGCCAAGTAATCATAACAGTACACCACCGCAGCGTCCGGTTCAAGCGCAGCCGGCACCACCGCTCCAGCCGCCCCGACAGGCACAGCCCGCTGTACCCCGACAGGCAGCACCTCCGCAGCCACCACATCAGCCGGTTCCGCCTCCTCAACCCGTTCAGACGGATAGTTTTGGTGTAGGGAGCAGGGGGCAGGGGGCAGAAGATTACCTTTCCTCAAGTAGGGACAGGGCACGCCCTGTCCGCCCTCAGGCACCGTCGATGCCCAATATCCCGCCGCTCACAGGTGGCATGAACCCCATGAGCGCATTGCAAGGCATTTTTGATATTAAAGCGTCCGACATGCCAGGTGCTTTTGTCGCATCGAGTTGGCAGATTCCTACCGACGCGTCTTCTGCCATGCAGATGGGCATGTCGGCCTTGAACAGCGTCAGCAAGAAATATGCTTGGGCGTGGTTCCTCATCCCGGCCGTCACCATTATCGCCTTTATCATCTCAAAACTTTGACGTTTATGTGTTTCGCTCTACCCTCTACATCCTCAGGAGGCAGAATCAAGCTGTTCTGCTTTGTATTGTTGTTGTCCTATTGGATTCCTGCTTGGGCCGACAAAGGCTCGGGAGATGAAGAGTATGGCTGGACAAAGGGCAAAGCGACGGTCTTGGGGTGGTATGCCGGTGCTACAAAGTCGGAGACGCTTACCAGCCATGCCCGCAAGTCAGACAAGACCAATACTGTCACCTACAGTTATGCTGTCGAAGGCGCCAGGCTGGAACAAATCAAGCGTGAGCCGCATAACAAATATTCCACTTGGGCGCAAAAGAATATCGTGGGGTTCAGGGGAAAAGTGAAGAGCGGTACACAACTGAGGTTCCGTATGTCAATGTCCGGCGGTTCAGGCACTCTCTACCCGGGCTATTACGCTCAAGGCTTTACCTTTACTCCATACACCATCAAGTGTTATGAATTAGGAGGTGAATATAAAGAAGACATACAGCAAATTGCTGGTAAGCAAGTTGTTAAGAAAGCCCCCATTGGCCAAAGTCCTGTCCTTGACACCGTTTTTACGGTGACAAAAGGTAAGTATGAGGATAAGGGCTATTATATGTTCACCATAGCTGGAGGGGGATGGTGGGATGGTAAAAGGGCAAAGGGTGTAAGTATTGACGATTATCCCGGAATACCGCCTTTCCACGTCGTAGTTTATATATTGGTTGAGGATGATCCTCATGCGGCTTCAACGAATGACACCGAGGTGGTGCCGGAACCCAAGGCCACACCAGTGGATGACAATGTGGGCGCACATTATGAGGAGGACAACGACGCATGGAACTTCGACGGCCCATGGCCGTTTGCCATCCCTGCCAGTGTGATTGCTGCCATCGTGGGCTACGGTCTCACACGAAGGAAAGACGGCGACGGAAACGGGGAGGAACAACCCCAACAGTCCGGACGCTGCGAGATGGTGATATACAAGGACTTCGGCAATACGCTTATGGTGGGCGACATGCCCAGGCAGGTGTATGCCAAAATTGTTCGAAAAACACCACAGGGCGACCGCGACGACCCGGCATTGACGGCACTCATCAGCATCACCTCGGGCGATGGCTATCTGATGGTGAGCGGTGGCGGTATGCAGAACGGATGGTGCACGGCGTGGGTCGGTGCACCCGAGAGTAACGACGTTCCCAACGAGGGCATCGTCACGTTCCGCATGGGCAACGAGCATGGCAGTTACACCAACCGCCTCCATTTTGTCATCGAGGCGGGTGAAGTCATCTTCGGACAGCCCAACCTCACGCTGCCGGCGCACTACGAGAAGGAGGCACGTCTGCCCTTCGTGGTCACGGGCATCGAACAAGGTGCGCCTGTTAAGGTCGTCATTACCGACCCCTCGGGCAGAGCCACGGCCAACTACTCCGTAGAGTCAGAGTGGAACGAGAAGGAACAACTCTACTACGCTGTCATCCACGACCGTGTGTTGGACAAGGAGAAGGACAAAGGTGTACCGGGCAAGTACCTCTCCTACAAACTCAATGTTGAGGCGATGAGCCGCAGCGGGAAACCCATCAAGGGTGAACTCGACGTTTACCGCTATTATATGGGTCTGGTGCTCGACATCTTCGGCGGCAATGACGTGAAGTGCTTCATCGAAGAATATGATGTGACAAAGCACCGCACGAAGAAATTCGCCGCTGAATCGGGCGGTAAATGGTATGTACCCGCTGAGACGAAGTGCAAACTGACGCTCTTCGACTACGACGAGGCTGAAAACCGCATCCTGCAACTGGCTCCCATCCCCAAGGAGTTCAAGGTCAAGGCGCAGGATGAGAACAAACAGTACTTGGCCGACAAGGTGTTCGTTCAAATCGATGTGACCTCACGCAGCCCCGGCGACGGCACCTACGGCGTACTGAGGTGTACAAAGGCAGTGCTCGACGCGCCGAACCGCGTGGCGGGTGTTGCCGTGTGTAGCGTGATGCAAGGCGAGAAGAAAATCACTTTGGAACAGGAAGTGCGCCTGTGTTCGCAACCCCGCCGCGATTTCAACGACAACTTCGTGATGGATGCCGAACTGAAGAACGACAACCGCATCACCGACCAGTTGTTCCACATCCGCTCCGAGATCTACCGCAACAAACTGGTCGATAACCTCTTCCCGCTGGTGAAATACATCGACATGGTCATCGACGCTTATGACCCCGACTTCGGTTACGACAAGAAGACGCTGAAGACCATCACACGCACTTACAACGATGTGTTCACGGGTGCTAAGGCCGGTGCCAATGCTGAGCCGCCCAGACCATTGACGCTGGCCGATGACATGCTGCTCTTTATCAAGACTTGGTACGAGACGGCGAAGACCACCTCACAAGACCTCGGACTCTGTGGACGTTTGTTCCTCGGTTTCGCCACACTGGGTTGCTCCGAGATCGTCTTCGGCACGGTGGATACCATCGCCATTGGCGAGGAGATATACACAGGTATGAAGGACTACGTGGACAAGGGCGGCGACAGCATCTGGGGCGGCTTCTGCGTCGGTGCTAAAGTGGTGGCGCGAGAGTACATCATGTCGAAAGTGATGGAGGGCGGCATGAAGGCCATCGGTGCTACCGCGAAGGCGGCTGGACTGACACCCGACAAGATGAAGGAAGCCTTAGGCAAGTTGAACGCGAAACTCAAGAAACCGTTCACCACGCCCACAAAAGGGGCACCCATCAAAGCAGCAGCCAATAATAGCCGCATCAGCCGTGCCAATTCAAAAACCCGTGTTAAGGCAAAAGTCGAAGCCACCAAGAGAGCCGGTATTCCCGATAAACCAGGAAAACCTGCCATTCCCGATAAGACGGGTAAGTCTGCACTTCCCGATAACACCGGTAAGTCTGCACTTCCCGACAAGACCGGTAAGTCTGCACTTCCCGATAACACCGGTAAATCTGCGCTTCCCGATAACACCGGTAAAACCGCGCTTCCCGATAACACCGGTAAAACCGCACTTCCCGATAATACCGGAAAATCTGGTTCCTCCGGACAATCCGGAAAGCCCGGAACCTCCGGAAAGCCCGGACAATCTGGCACCACGGGCACTTCTGGAAAATCCGGTGCCACTGGCAGTACAAGCAAAGTCGATCTGAGTAAGACCGATCTGGGCGATGCCACGAAACTGGGCAAGGCGCGTGCCAACCAGAATGTGAACGACTTGCGCGCAGCGTGTGAGATGTATCGTGCCAACCCGACCCCGGAGAACCTGAAACTTCGCAACGATATGATCATGAAATGCCAGGCCGACAAGCAGACCATGTACCTGCTGAAGGAGAAAGGCGATGCCTTCACCTCTACGCGCAGGGACTTCAACGGCCATCTGGATGACATTTACAAGAAAACCGATGCGCAGGTAAAAGCCGAACTGTCGGCGAGACTCGGTGGCAAGGAGGTGCGTACGAAGAATATGTCTTCGAAGACGCGCACAGACTTGCAAGAAGGGAAGACGGTGACCATGGACCGCGACTCCACCTACCAATACCTTGACAAAGACGGTGTGTGGAAGACCATCGACGACAAGACCTTCGGCCCAGGCACGGAGAAGATGGTGGAGCAGACCTACAACCGCCATTTCCACGAGCAGGCCACGGGCATCAAACCCAAGACCGAGACCGGAGTCGATTTGACGCCTTTGGAGCAGAAACTGGCCGACAAGTATGGCAAGAAGATGGACCAGACCATCATCCAGAACGAGTTGACGCACCGCGAGAGTTACGGCAAGGATGTGGATATGATGCTCGACAAGAAACGTCACGGCGAGCGTATGCAAGATTCCCATCAGGTGGGCAAGGCCGTGGAGAACAAAGGCGTGGAACGCTTCGAGGACGCCCGCAAGATGCTCAATGATGCGGAGACCATGACCGACCCGACGGCGAAAGTCAACAAACAGGCCGATGCCATCGGCGAGGTGCGCGAGGGTTGCCGTCAGGAGGTGAAAATCATGGACCAGTTCACCGACTCGATGGACATCGCCCGTTCGGGAGAGAACGGTGGCAGCAAAATTTCGGACAAGTTGCGCGACGGCATTGAGATTATGCGCATGTGCGAGGAGGGCACGCTGCCCGTGGACCAGGCCGAGGCCAACTTGCGCAACATCGGCTATGATTCGTTCGAGGCTGTCTGCCGCGACCATGCCGCCACCATCACCGCAATAGGAAGTTAGCCCACAACACCATGCTCGGTAACCGACTTCGTATATCAGTATATCCTTTCGCATTGTGACCAATTAAACTCCACATCGTCATGACAATCCACAACGCGCCCGTCACCCTTTTCGGCAGGTCTGTCTTTCTCTGCCTTTTCATGCTGGTACCCATCTGGGGCTCGGCACTCGAATTTTCCGATACATGGGAGAGGCGTCTCGAATATGAAGACGGAACAGTGTTCTCGGGTAAATTCCGTATCACCGTGTCGTGTGCGCAAATGGAACTGGTCTGTGGTGTGTATGACCAGAGAGACAGTCTTGTGGAAGCTACTGGCCCTCACTTAGTACGCCAGTCTGAGGAGTGGGTGCGGCAATGGGGCCCTGACGGGATAGGCTATGTAGGGAAGGTACGGGCTGGAGAGACCGTCAGCATCACTTACGAGTGGCTCAGTGCTACCAATGTGCGAAATAGCGACCGGGTAAAACAATCTCAACTGTATTGCAGAATCAATGACCATGTGAGTGAAATTGTAGAGGAGCAATGGGGTGGACCTCTACCCGTCCTGAAACACACTTTTGTAGTGCCGGAAATAGACTCGTGGAGCAACAAGCCACTTACCCGTTTGAGAATAATGATAGATGCCAATCTTGGCAGAGATTTGGAGTCTTGCCCGCTCACAATCGTCTTTAAGGTCGTGCATGAGGATATGGACTTGGGTGAGACCCATGTGGTGGAAGACCACGATGCTGGTTCCTCGGGGGCCTGGCCCTACGTCATACCTCTCAGTGTGATTGCGGGCATCATGGGCTATATCCTTTCGAATAGGAAAAAAGGCAAAGACGGAGGCGGCCGGCGTGAGCCGACACCTGTCTGCACCATGCATATATACAAGGACTTCGGCGACACGCTCTACATGGGCGACGCACCACAGCAGGTGTTCGCCAAAATAGTCCGTAAGAACCCGCACGGCGGAGAGAGCGATGATTCCATGCTCACGCAGATGATGCAGATTACATCGGGCGATAACTACCTGATGGTTCAGGATGGTGGTATCCAGGGAGCATGGCACACGGCGTGGGTGGGCGCTCCCGAGACGGGCAACGAGCCCAACGAGGGCATCGTCACATTCGCCGTAGGCAACGAGGGAGGCAGTTTCACCAACCGGCTGCACTTTCAGGTCGAGGCGGGCAGGGTCTATTTCGGACAGCCCAACCTGACATTGCCGGCTCACTACGATAAAGAGGTGCTCCTGCCGTTTGTGGTTACGGGCATTGAGCCCGGGGCACCCGTCACAGTCAACATACTCGACTCTTCGGGTCGCGCCACACCCAACTACACTGTCAAGGCGGAGTGGGACGCGGAGAAGGAAGAGTATTTCGCCATCATCCACGACTGTGTATTAGACAAAGAGAAGGACAAGGGCGTGCCGGGCAAGTACCTCACATATAAACTCCATGTTGAGGCGAAGAATCGAAGCGGAAAGTCCGTCACAGGCAGTCTGGATGTCTATCGCTATTACATGGGTCTGGTGCTCGACATCTTCAACGGCAACGACGTGAAGTGCTTCATCGAGGAGTATGATGTGACCAAGCACATCACGAAGAAGTTCGCCGCGGAGTCGGGCGGTAAGTGGTACGTGCCAGCAGAGACGAAGTGCAAACTGACGCTGTTTGATTACGACGAGGCAGAGCACCGCATCCTGCAAATAGCGCCACTACCCAAGACGTTCAGCATCAAGGCGCAGGACGAGAGCAAACAGTACCTGGCCGACAAGGTTAAAGTTCAAATCGAAGTGACTTCGTGTAAGCCCGGCGACGGCACCTATGCCGTGCTGCGGTGCACCCAGGCGGTGCTCGACGCACCCAACCGTGTGGCGGGCGTTGCCGTGTTCAGCGTCAAGCAAGGGGAGAAGACCATCAACCAGGAACAGAACGTGCGGCTCTGCTCGCAGCCAAGACGTGAGTTTGCCGACAATTTCGTGATGGACGCCGAGCTTAAGGACGACAATCGTATCACCGACCAACTGTTCCACATCCGCTCGGAGATTTACCGCAACAAACTGGTTGACAACCTCTTCCCCCTGCTGAAATACATCGACATGGTCATTGACGGCTATGACCCCGACTTCGGCTACGACAAGAGGACATTGCAGACCATCACATGCACCTACAACGATGTCTATACGGGTGTGAAAGCCGGCGCCAACGCCGAGTTGGCGAAACCTTTGACCTTGGCCGACGACATGCTGCTGTTCATCCGGTCTTGGTACGAGACGGCGAAGACCACGTCGCAGAACCTGGGTCTTTGCGGGCGCCTTTTCCTCGGTTTCGCCACGTTGGGTTGCTCCGAGATCGTGTTCGGCACGGTCGATACCATCGCCATCGGTGAGGAGATATACACCGGCATGAAGGACTACGTGGACAAGGGCGGCGACAGCATCTGGGGAGGGTTTTTCGTGGGAGCGAAAATCGTAACGCGCGAGTACCTCATGGCGAAGGCGATGGAGGTAGGCGTGAAAACCATCGGTGCCACAGCCAGGGCCGCGGGTCTGACACCCGACAAGATGAAGGAGGCGTTAGGCAAGTTGAACGCTAACCTGAAGAAACCCTTCGCCACTCCCGTGAAGGGTGCACCCGTCAAGGCCGCAGGCCAGCGCAGTAGCATCAGCCGCGCTGGCGCAAAGACACGTGTAAAGGCAAAAACCACCACCTCTGGAACCCCCGCCACCGGAAAATCCTCCAAGGCCAATTTGAGCGATGCCACGAACTTAGGCAAGAAGCGCGCCAAGCAAAATGTGAGCGACCTGCAGGCCGCCTGCGACATGTATCGCGCCAACCCCACGCCCGAGAACCTGAAACTGCGCAACGACTTGATCATGAAGTGCCAGGCCGACAAGCAGACCATGTACCTGCTGAAGGATAAAGGCCCCGCATTGGACAGTACACGCAAGGACTTCAACGGCCTTTTAGACGACATCTACAAAAACACTGACAAGAAGGTGAAAGCGGAACTGTCGGAGAAACTCGGCGGCAAGGAGGTGCGCACGAAGAACATCTCATCGAAGACTCGCGCCGACCTGAAAGAGGGAAAAACAGTGACCATGGACCGCGACTCCACCTACCAATACCTTGACGATGACGGTGTATGGAAGACCATCGACGACAAGACCTTCGGCGAGGGCACGGAGAAGATGGTGGAGCAGACCTACAACCGCCACTTCCACGAGCAATCGACCGGTATCAAACCCAAGACCGAGCCGGGTGTGGATTTGAAACCTTTGGAACAGAAACTGGCCGACAAGTACGGCAAGAAAATGGACCAGACCATCATCCAGAACGAGTTGACGCACCATGAGAGTTATGGTAAGGACGTGAATATGATGATGGATAAAAGTCGCCATGGCGAGCGGATGCAGGATGCCCGTCAGGTGGGCAAGGCCGTGGAGAATAAAGGCACGGAGCGGTTTGAGAACGCCCGCAAGATGCTCGCCGAGGCAGAGACGATGACCGACCCTGTGCAGAAGTTGAACAAACAGGCCGATGCCATCGGTGAGATGATGGAGGGCTGCCGCCAGGAGACCAAAATCATGGACCAGTTCACCGACTCGATGGACATCGCCCGTTCGGGCGAGAACGGCAGCAATCTGATTTCCGACAAGTTGCGCGACGGCATCGAAATCATGCGTATGTGCCAAGAGGGCACGCTGCCCGTGGACCAGGCCGAGGCCAACCTGCGATTGATAGGCTACGACTCGTTCGAAGCCGTCTGTCGCGACCATGGTGCCACCATCACCGCTATAGGGAGTTGAGAATGTTGAATTTTGAATCGCCGGGACAGACGGCGGCGACCGATTCTTTGAAGACCGAACAACCTGCCGTGAAAGATGAGGTGAAGGACGAACCTGCAGGCAGCATCGGTCAACAAGGAGCTGTTTAGGTTAGCGGAAATGAACAGCCTCCGAAGCAGGAGGAAACACGGGAAATTGTAGAGGACGAGGAAGAGGACGATGATGATGATGACTGGCGCAAACCGAAATCCAGTTACTCTAAGTCGGAATAGGGTGACTTGTGGCGTGCGAAGATGCAATAAAATGACAAATACAACAGAATGAGGAGACATCAATACCATCACAACATCCTGGGAAGAAGCATCATTGTCATGCTCCTTCTCTGTGTTGCTGCGCAATGGGCGCAAGCGCAAATCAGTGGGTCGGCCACGACCTACGCATGGTACATTAGAAATCAACTCAATGAGAAGATTGAGTTGAAGACCTATGGCGGTTGGAGCTATTCCGTAGAGGGGGTGACGAATGTCAAAATAACGAAAGACGAAGGCAAGGAAGGTGATGCTGGAAACTGGGGCGCATATAACGTGAAACGTGAGTACCGGGCTCTAGTGAATGCCGGAGAAACCATCACCATCACCGTGCGATGCACTGGTATCAGGGGCGACGAATGTGAAGAACCGAAAGTGCAAGTTGGTGTCATGTCTGATTGGAGTGGTAGCTGCTACGATTGTAGCTCACCCAATAAAGGCGTTTCAGAGAATCGTGGGCCGGCCACCGCAACCATCTCATATACCGTAGAACGCGACAGAGAATACGGAGAGAATGACATTCTACATTTGAGTTTGTATGGACACATGGGTGGGAGTGCTTCTGGCGCACGCACCTTTAACAAACCTCTCGGAGCAGGGTCACTGATAGTGGATGTCTATCTGACCGTCAACAATGTGGGCAAGGCGACACTCACGCACGAGGAGACAGAGGTGGAGGCTGACGTGCCCACCACTCGTCCTGATAGTGATGATGTGGGTGCCCATTACGAGGAGGACACCGAGGCATGGAACTTCGACGGCGTATGGGCGTTCGTCATACCCGCCAGTGTCATCGGTGCCATCTTAGGTTATAACTATACCCGTCGAAAGGAGGGCGAAGAGGGGCAGCAGCAGGAGCAACCTCCTGTCTGTTCGATGCAGATTTACAAAGACTTCGGCAACACCCTGCTCGTGGGCGACATGCCGCAAAAGGTGTTTGCGAGGATGATGCGCAAAGACCCGAAAGGCGGTGAGCGCCCCGACCCGCTACTGACGCAGATGATTCAAATCAGCAGCGGCGACAATTTCCTGCAGGTGGCCGACGGTGGCATGCAGGGTGAGTGGCGCATGGCGTGGGTGGGTGCGCCCGAAACAGAGAACGCCCCCGCTGAGGGCATTGTCACCTTCCGCATGGCCAACACCAAGGGCAGTTACACCAACCGCCTGCATTTCTATATCGAGGGTGGCGAAGTCATCTTCGGACAGCCCAATATCACCCTCCCTGCGCACTATGAGAAAGAGGTGCGTCTGCCATTCGTTGTCACGGGCATCGAAGAAGGCGCACCCGTCAAGGTCACCATCACCGACGCCTCAGGGCGCAGTACGGCCAATTACTCCGTTGAGGCGGAGTGGAACGCGAAAGAGCGTCTGTATTATGCCGTCATCCACGACCGTGTCTTGGACAAGGAGAAAGACAAGGGCATGCCGGGCAAATACCTCTCCTATAAACTCAACGTCGAGGCGCAAAGCCGCAGCGGCCGACCCGTCACAGGCGGACTCGACCTCTACCGTTATTATATGGGTTTGGTGCTCGAAATTTTCAACGGCAACGACGTGAAGTGCTTCATCGAGGAGTATGACATCACGAAGCACCGCACGAAGAAGTTCGCTGCGGAGTCGGGCGGCAAATGGTACGTGCCTGCCGAGACGAAATGCAAGTTGACGCTGTTCGACTACGACGAGACCCGGCACCGCATCCTGCAACTGGCACCCATCCCTGTTAAGGACGGGCTTGTCTTCAAGGCTGTGGACGAGGGCAAGCAGTACCTCGTCGATAAGGTGGCCGTGAAAGCGGAGGTGACCGCCTGCAAACCCGGCGATGCCACCTATATGGTTTTGCGCTGTACGCAGGCGGTGCTCGATGCGCCGAACCGCGTGGCGGCCACGTTGACCATCACGGTGAAAAAGGGCGAGGAAAAAATCACCATCGAGCATCCGCTGCGGCTCTGCTCGCAACCGCGCCGCGATTTCGCCGACAATTTCGTGATGGACGCCGCGCTGAAGGACGACAACCGCATCACCGACCAATTGTACCACATCCGCTCGGAAATCTACCGCAACAAACTGATAGACAACTTGTTCCCGTTGGTGAAATATATCGACATGGTCATCGACGGTTACGACCCCGACTTCGGCTACGACAAGAAGACGCTCAAAACCATCACACGCACCTACAACGATGTTTATACCGGTGTGAAAGCCGGCGCCAACGCTGAGGTGCCGAAACCCTTGACTCTGGCCGACGACATGCTGCTGTTCATCCAATCGTGGTACGAGACGGCCAAAACCACCTCGCAGGACCTCGGACTCTGCGGTCGACTGTTCCTCGGTTTCGCTACGTTGGGCTGCTCTGAAATCGTGTTTGGCGCTGTCGATACCATCTCTGTCGGCGAGGAAATCTACACGGGCATGAAGAACTATGTGGACCAAGGCGGTGACAGCATCTGGGGCGGTTTTTGCGTGGGGGCGAAGGTCGCCGTTCGCGAATATATAACGGCGAAGGTGATGGAGGGCGGTATGAAAGTCATCAGTGGCACTGCGAAGGCCGCCGGTCTGACTCCGGAGAAGATGAAGGACGCATTGGGCAAATTGAACTCAAAGGTGAAAAAACAGTTCTCCACACCCTCGAAAGGCGCCCCAATCAAGGCTGCCGGTCAGCGCAGCACCATAAGCCGCGCCAGTTCGAAATCCAGGGTAAAGGCGAAAGTAGAAGCCGCAGGAAAATCAGGAAAAGTCGGCAAGTCGAATCTGAGCGACGCTACGAACTTAGGCAAGCAACGCGCCAAGCAGAACGTGAACGACCTGCGCGCCGCCTGTGAGCAGTATCGCGCTAACCCCACGCCCGAGAACAAGATATTGCGCGACAAGATGATTATGAAGTGTCAGGCTGACAAGCAGACGATGTATCTGCTGAAGGAGAAAGGCGACACCTTCATCCCGACCCGCAAGGACTTTAACGGCCATCTGGATGACATCTACAAGAACACTGATATGAAGGTTCAGGAGGAGTTGTCGCGCAACCTTGGCGGCAAAGAAATCCGCAAGAAGAACATATCTTCGAAAGAACCCACCGATCTGAAAAACGGCAAGACGGTGACTATGGACCGCGACACCACCTATCAGTATAAGGACTCCGACGGTGTATGGAAGACCATCGACGACAAGACCTTCGGCCCAGGTACGGAGAAGATGGTGGAGCAGACCTACAACCGCCATTTCCATGAGCAATCGACCGGCATTACACCCAAGACTGAGCCTGGTGTGGATTTGAAACCTTTGGAACAGAAACTGGCAAACAAACATGCCAAGAAGATGGACCAGACCATCATCCAGAACGAGTTGACGCACCATGAGAGTTATGGTAAGGACGTGAATATGATGATGGATAAAAGTCGCCATGGCGAGCGGATGCAGGATGCCCGTCAGGTGGGCAAGGCCGTGGAGAATAAAGGCACGGAGCGGTTTGAGAACGCCCGCAAGATGCTCGCCGAGGCAGAGACGATGACCGACCCTGTGCAGAAGTTGAACAAACAGGCCGATGCCATCGGTGAGATGATGGAGGGCTGCCGCCAGGAGACCAAAATCATGGACCAGTTCACCGACTCGATGGACATCGCCCGTTCGGGCGAGAACGGCAGCAATCTGATTTCCGACAAGTTGCGCGACGGCATCGAAATCATGCGTATGTGCCAAGAGGGCACGCTGCCCGTGGACCAGGCCGAGGCCAACTTGCGCAACATCGGCTATGATTCGTTCGAGGCTGTCTGCCGCGACCATGGTGCCACCATCACTGCGATTGGTAGTTAAAGACCTTTGCTCTAGCGTCAAGTAACTTGAATCAAAAGGAAATGACAGTATCAAAATTCAAATCTTCATTCTCAGCATGAACAATCAACCTTATCCCAACTATGGTCCGCAGGTGCCGCCACCTTATCAACCTGGCGGGGCTTACAACCCTCAGGGCGGTGCTTACAACCCCCAGGTCGGAGCAAATGCGGCTTATCAGCCATACCAGAGTCAGAACATCCATTATTGTGGCGACGGCAAGTACCGATGGGTCTATGAAATGGACATGATGAAAACCCCGGCCCTTCTTATCACCATCTTCAAGGTGCTTGGATTGTCCTTCTTCATCGCGTGGGGCATCATCATTTTGATTGCTGCTATAGGAGGCACGGATTGGGAAACCATTTGGGGAATCACCAAAGTAATACTTATCCTTTGTGCCATTTTCATCCCAATCACGTTTCTCGCCTACCTGATAGTGTCTGCCCAGAACGGGCGGAAGTATGTTGTCCTCTTCGAGATGGATGAGCAGGGGGTGCTCCACCGGCAGTTGCGGAAGAATGTGAAGCGCGACAAAGCCATCGCCTGGCTCACTGTATTGGCCGGAGTCGCTGCCGGTAATTGGGGCGCTGCCAGCGCCGGGTTCGTATCCGCCACGCACGACTCGCTTTACTCCGAATTCAGTAAGGTGCGAAGTGTCAAACCCAAGCGCAAGTGGAACACCATCAAGGTGAATGAACTGCTCACCAAAAACCAGGTCTATGCAGAGAAACAAGACTTCGACTTCGTCTATCAGTATATACTCGCCCATTGCACGAGGTTGCAGAGTTAAAAAGATTTCTCCCAACTATTGTCTTCACTCCTCCACTCCTTCACTCCCCAACTACTATTGTCCAAACTCCCAAACTCCCAACTATGCCCAATCTTCCCTACCAGAGTCGTAATATCCAATACAGTCCCGACGGCAAGTACCGCTGGGCGTATGAAGTGCCCTTGATGCGCAATCCCGTTATCTTCATCACTGTGTTTAAAGCTATATGTCTCACGGTCATCATCGTTGTACTGTTTGCTATCATCATCAATTTGGTGAACGATGAAGGTTTGGACAGTTTATTGTTCACAGGAAAAGTCATGCTCATCGTGAGCGGTGTATTCTTCGTGCTTTTCCTCATAGGCTACACCATCTTTGCCGCCATCAACGGGTGGAAATATGTCATGATTTTCGAGATGGACGAACAGGGCGTTCTGTTGCGGCAACTCGACCGGCAGGTGAAACGGGCAAAAGCCATCGCCATGTTGGCCGTGATCGCCGGACTGGCCGGTGGCAACCGCGGTGCGGTGAGTGCAGGTGTCCTTTCCGCCACCCATCAGGAGATGTATTGCGAGTTTGGCAGTGTGCGCAGTGTGAAACCCAAACGCGGGTGGCATACCATCAAAGTTCGTGAGATGCTCACCCATCATCAGGTGTATGCCGCCGACGAGGATTTCGACTTCGTCTTCCAGTTCATCCTCTCCCATTGCCCGAAGGCGGGGAGATGAACCCCACACCCTCAATGCCTTCACGTCATACAAGAAGCCCCGGAATCACTTCCGAGGCTTCTCTTCTTACCTAATTACCTAACTAACATTAAACCATTCTAACAAAAGACAAAACTACTATATATCAAATCATTATCGTATGCTGTTTACCGATGAACGGCTCTTCCTGCTGCAGCCCCTCCGTGGGTAGGATGGCTCGGACCAGCTGGGCGGTTCGAAGTCATAGGACGGTTGTGAGCGGCCGAGTGATTGTTGTGAGCCGGCTGGTGGTTGTGACCCGTCACGCCTCCTTTGTGGTGGGGGGCCGGTTTCGGCGCGTGATTGTTGTGATGAGGAGCCGGCTTCGGCGCATGGTGGTTGTGATGATGCGGTGCAGGCCTGTCAAAACGTCCGGCGTAATAGCTGTGGGCGTGATGGTTTCTGCCTCCTCTGTAAGACACATAGACCGTAGGATGGCTGCGGAAGAAGTGGTGACGGTTCGCATAGCGGTGATAGACCGTGAAGCGCCATGCACCATTATACCAGTCGATCGGACGATAGAAGTACGACAGTGTGGTGTAGAGACTGTATTGGTACGGAGTGAGCACATAGCTCAGGTCCATGTTACGATGGCTCCAGTACGAACCACTGATGTCGTAGCGGTTGTTGACACTATAGAAATAGTCGAAGTTGATTTCATACACGGCATCGTATTGTGCGCTATTCAGCCCCAGTTCATAGGCCATCTTGTCGCTGAGGAACAGGGCTTCGCTGCGAGCCTCGTTGTATGTCATTGCTGTGGCGGAGATGGCTATCGTCATCATCACGGCCAGGGTCATCATCTTTTTCATAATGGTATATTTTTTTTTAAGTGATACATCTTGTTGTTTCCTCTGGTGCAAAGATAGGACGAAAATAGCCCCTGCGCAAAGGATTATTCCTAAAGCGCAAGGAGATTTTTCCTAAACGTGAGGAGGATTCCCCCATGCCGCCTGACGATGACAGAGAAGGTGAGGCATGGTTATCCGGATTTGCAAGTGCCCCTCACAAAGAAATACTCTTTTTTGATGAAATGTTTGCATAAATAATATTTTTTGCCGAATTTTGTCAACTCATAGTATAACACCTCTCGTGACAACTTCTCACCTCCCACCTCTTACCTCTTACCCCTAACCCCTAACCCCTCACCCCTATGAAAACGATTCGACAATTGATGATTACTCTGCTGACCATGCTGGCTGTGTCGGCAGGTGCGCAGACACCCAACGTGCTCGAAGTGAAAGAATTGACGCTGAGCAACGGCATGAAAGTGTGGCTCAACGAAGACCACTCGCAACCCAAGGTTTATGGCGCCGTGGTGGTCAATGCAGGGGCTAAAGACTGTCCCGACACAGGCATCGCACACTATTTCGAGCATATCATGTTCAAGGGCACCGACCAGATAGGCACCGTCAACTACGAGGCTGAGAAACCGTGGCTCGACTCCATCGCTGCCGCCTACGACCGTCTGGCCGCCGCCCGCGACGAGGCGCAGCGTGCCTACTTACAGCGCGACATCAACCGCCTGAGTCAGCGCGCGGCCGAATACGCCATCCCCAACGAGTTCAACGGGCTCATCTCGCGCTACGGCGGCAGCGGCCTCAATGCCGGCACGTCGTACGACTTCACCTTTTACTATAACACGTTCACCTCGCAGTATATACAGCAGTGGTGCCAGCTCAACAGCGACCGGCTCATCAACCCCGTGTTCCGTATGTTCCAGGGCGAGCTCGAGACGGTGTATGAAGAGAAGAACATGGGGTCGGACGACATGGCGACGCAGTTGCGCGAACGGGTGATGCAAGAACTCTTCGGCACACAGCCCTACGCCTATCCCGTCATCGGAAGCACTGAAAACCTGAAAAACCCCAAACTCTCTGAGATGAAGGCGTTCTACGAGAAGTATTATGTGGGGTGCAACATGGGACTGATACTCGCCGGCGACATCAATACCAACGACTTGATGCCGCTGCTCGAACGCACCTTCGGGCGCATACCCGCGGGCACCAAGCCTGCACGGCGCACCTCGCCGCTGCCCGACATACGGCAGGAGCGCACCCTGGAAATCAAACTGCCCGTACCCATCATCAATATGGAGATGCTGGTGTTTAAGGCGCCGACAGCGTATGAAGCCGATGCCAACGCCCTCGACATCGCCTCGAAACTGCTCTCCAACGACAAGGCCGGACTGCTCGACTCGCTGGAGAACGAAGGGCGGCTGATGGCCACCCGCATGATGCCCATGGCACTCAACGATGCCGGCGTGGCCATGCTCCTGATCGTGCCCAACTTGCTGTCGAAGACGCAGAAAGCCGAGGATGCCTGCCTGCAACAGATGCGGCGTGTCATCGACGGCGACTTCAGCCAGCAGACGTTGGAACTGCTCAAGCAGGAGGCACGGCGTGAGGCTTGGCGCCAGCTCGAGACACTCGAAGAACGAGCCATGCAGATGGTGATGGTGATGACCACTGGACACACGTGGCAGGAGTATATCGACAAGGTGAACGCCATCGAGACGCTCACCAAGAGCGATGTGATGGCCGCCGCACAGCGCTGCTTCGGCAAGCCCTTCGTACGATTCAAGAAGAAATTCGGCAGTTACGACAAAGACCGCATCACACAACCCGGATATACGCCCGTGGTGGCGAAAAACAGAAACGCCGAGTCGGACTATGCACAGCGTCTGGCGCAGATGCCTGTCGATCAGCGGCAGCCGCGCATCGTAGATTTCAACAGCGACGCGCATACCGTGGCGCTTGCACCGCAGGCCACCCTCTACACCGTGAAGAACCCCGTCAACCGTCTGTTTCAGTTGACCGTCTGCTACAACCGCGGCGAGAAGGCCGACCCACGTCTGGGACCAGCCTGCGAACTGCTCAATGCCAGCGGCACCGACTCGCTCAGCAGACAGCAGTTGGGCGCGGCGCTGCAACAGCTGGGCGCCGACATCACCTTCGAGAGCGCCGACGACGCTCTGACCATCACCGTCAACGGCGAGGATGAGCAGTTTGAACCCACCATGCAGTTGGTGGCCCATTTTCTGAGCCGCGTGTCGCCCAACGACAAGGCCCTGGCCAATATGAAGGATGCGGTGAAGGCCGCCGAGAAAGCACTGACCGAAGAGAACACCGAGGTGCTGAAGGCGCTGCTGGCCAAGGTGGGCAAGGGCGGCGACTCGCCCTACCTGCGGCGCATGACGTACAAGGAAGTGAAGAAATTGTCGGGCGACGAACTCATCGCGGCATTCCGCGGAGTGCAGACCAGCAACTGCTATGTGACCTATAGCGGCACGCTCGCCGACGATATCGTAGAGCGCGGCGTGCGCACCGCCTTCCCCGTGGAGAAGAGCACGCAGCCCTATATCGACTACCGCACCGACTATCTGGCCTACGATGCTCCCGTGGTCTATGTCTTCGACATGCGCAAGGCACGCCAGACACTCGTCTTCACCTACGAACAGCTCAAGGCGCAGCCCACACGCGAGGGGCGCATACCTGCGGCGCTCCTGTCAAGCTACTTCGGCGGCGGCATGTCGTCGGTGCTCTTCCAGGAGGTGCGCGAGTTCCGCTCCATGGCATACTCCACTGGCAGCCGGCTCATGACACGGCCGCGTCAGCTGTCGCCGCAGGCACCCATGGCCTTCGTCAGTGTGCTGGGCACCCAGGGCGACAAGACGATGGCGGCTGTGGCGCTGGTCGATTCGCTGCTCAGAGACATGCCCGTGGTGGAGAAGAATTTCCTCAACGTGCGACAGGAGTACCTCAACAGCATCGACGACGAGTATCCGTCGTTCCGCGACATGGGCACCTATATCGCCGAACTGCGGCAGATGGGCTATGCCGAGGACAGCAAGAGCGGCTTGGCCACACTCATCGAGGGCACCACGATCGACGATATGATACGCTATTACCAAGACCATGTGAAGGGCGATGCGCAGCACCGCGTCTTCGGCATCATCGGCAACAAGAAAAAACTCAACCTCAAGCAACTGGCCAAATACGGCAAGGTGGTCGTCGTGAAAGAGAAAGACCTGTTTAAAAAGTAAGCCCACCTTAAATATTGTTGCTTGAATAAAAAAGGAATAAAAAACAGGCTCATTCTTGCATATCTCGTTTTTTATGCCGAAATTTGTGTCCTGATTTGTTAATCGAACGACTATGGATGTAGAATGGATTAAAGAAATCATCAACCGCCAACCCAATCTATCGACGGCTCTGGGCATGGAGTTTATCTCCACGCCCGATGAAGATATGTGCATGGCTACCATGCGGGTGGATGACCGCAACCGACAGCCCTTCGGCTTCCTCAGCGGCGGGGCTTCGCTCGCCCTGGCCGAGAACCTGGCCGGTGTGGGGTCGTCGGCACTCTGCCCGGGCAAGATATGCGTGGGCATCAGCGTCAGCGGACAGCACGTGAAGGCGGTGATTGAGGGCGACACCGTCACCGCCCTGGCACACCTGGTGCAGAAAGGACGCAAACTGCATGTGTGGAACGTGGATATCACCGACTCGGCGGGCGACATCATCTCGACCGTACACGTCACCAACTATATTGTCTCGCCCAAAAAGGAGAAAGACAACAATCAAGACAATCAACAAGACAAGGGCAAGAGCCAAGACAACGAACAAGAACAGATAAAGGAGAAGGAAGAGAAATGACCACACGTGCATTCGCTTTCTACCGCATCCCCTACCAGACGACCGTGCATGTCGTGCGGCAGGGCCTACAGCCGATGGCGTATGCCGATGTGGAGGCTCTGTTGGGCGGCAACGGCTTCGTCGTTGCTCCCTTCATGGCCTCCGACCGCTGCCCCATGTTGCGCATACTGCCCGACGAGGAGTGTGCCCAGAGTCAGGATGCCGACATGGAGCCCCTGCGCCGTTGGTGCGATGAGGCACTCTACGGCGAGGATCTTGACGACGCTGCCGTAGCCGACGGAGCCGTGGCATCCACACATGGTGTCGTGGCAACGGCTCATGGGGCAGGCACGTCGCGCGACGACTACCACCGCGCGTTCACGCTGTTTCATGGCCGCGTGGCGTCGCGCCAGTTGGAGAAGGTGGTGCTGGCCCGCGAAAGCGTCATGCCCGATGGCGGACAGCACCCCGTGGCGTTGTTTCAGAGGGCTTGCCAGACCTATCCGCGCATGTTCATCGCCCTGACCTACACTCGCCAGAGCGGACTGTGGCTCACCGCCACCCCCGAGGTGCTGCTCGAACAAGAACCGCCGCAGTGGCACACCGTGGCACTGGCAGGCACCATGCGCTATGAAGAGGGGCGCGAACCCCGGTGGAGCGATAAGAACATCGGCGAACAGCGTATCGTGGCCGACTACGTGTCGCAGCTGCTCTGCACGCATGCTACCGATGTGACACAGACCGACGCACAGACCGTGCGTGCCGGGCATCTGATGCACCTGCGCACCGACTTCCGCTTCACACTCGCCGATGCTCCGGCGGCCGCGGCATTGGTGCAGGCTCTGCATCCCACGCCGGCTGTCTGCGGACTGCCCAAAGCCGCGGCGTTGCGGCTCATCGCTGAGCATGAGGGCACCTGTCGGCGCTACTACAGCGGATATACCGGTCCGTGGCGGTTGCAGGGCGGCAGTCATCTCTACGTGTCGTTGCGCTGCATGACGCGCGAGGGCGCTGCGTGGCGCCTCTTCGCCGGCGGCGGCATCGTGCCCGACAGCGAAGAGCAGTCGGAATGGAACGAGACCGAAGAGAAACTGCTGACGATGAAAATACCTCTCACCTCTTACCTCTAAAAAATATGTTCAGCAACAAAGATAACATCAATATCCTGACGGCCCTGCTGCAAGCGCACCATGTAGGCACGGCGGTGGTGTGCCCGGGTTCGCGAAACGCACCCATCGTGCACAACCTGCAAGAGGCGGGCATGACGTGCTATCCCGTGACCGACGAGCGCAGCGCGGCCTTCTTCGCACTCGGACAGAGTCAGGCACGGCAAGAGCCCGTGGCCCTGTGCGTCACCTCAGGTTCGGCACTGCTTAATGTGGCGCCGGCCATCGCCGAGGCGTGGTATCAGCATGTTCCCCTGGTGGTCGTCTCGGCCGACCGCCCCGAGGCGTGGATCGGACAGCTCGACGGACAGACGTTGCCGCAGCCGGGCGTGCTCGACCGTTTCGTGCGCCGCACCGTCACCCTGCCCGAGCCGCACGACGACACCAGCCGCTGGCACTGCAACCGGTTGGTGAACGAGGCACTGCTCGACTTGCGCCAACCGTACCCGGCACCCGTGCATATCAACGTGCCTATCTCCGAACCCCTCTTTGACTTCACCACACCCGCCTTGCCCGAAGAGCGGGTCATCCATCGCCATACGACAGCCGCCGAGCACGACAGTTTCCTGCCCAAGGTGTTTTACGAGGTGGCACGCCCCATGATCGTCGTCGGACAGGAGTACACCGAGAGTGCCGACGAGGATGATTTCGATTATATCGAGTGGCGCCATTTCTTATATCATTATGGTGTGGTGCTCGCCGAACCCCTCAACAATATCTTCTGCGGCGACCCCGTGGATGCCGCGCTCGCCATGGTAGGCGACGACCCGGCCTATCAGCCCGACGTGGTGGTCTATCTGGGCGGTCATATCGTGAGCAAACGGCTGAAGCGATTCCTGCGGCAGTCCGGGGCGCGGGTGATCATGGTGAGCTCCGACCCCGAGGTGCACGACCCCACCATGTGCATGACCGACTTGGTGGTGATGGACCCCTACGATGCCCTGTGGTCGTTGTATTACTTCTATGAGCACAACACCCGTGCCGACCTGTATGGCGCCCTGGATATCGAGGAGGATCAGATGAAGGCCTACCAGCTCAATCCCGCCCACGATGACTACCACCGCCTGTGGAGAAACGTGTTCAAACAGGTGCACCAAGTGGCGCTCAGTTACCAGCCCGCTTATTCGCAGATGGCGGCGGTGCGCTATCTGGAGGAGCAGTTGAGCGATGTGTTCTACGACTATCACCTGCACTATGCCAACAGCAGTGCCGTGCGTCTGGCGTGCCTCTATGCCGACGCCTACAACCGCCATCACGTGTGGTGCAACCGCGGTGTGAACGGCATCGAGGGGTCGCTCTCCACCGCTGTGGGATTCGCCGCAGGCCAATGGGCCGTGGCAGATGAGTCAGACGAAGAGGCAGCGACGGTGATATGCGTCACAGGCGACCTCAGTTTCTTCTACGACCAGAATTCGCTGTGGAACGCGAACCTAACACCCAATCTGCGTGTCATCCTGCTCAACAACGGGGGCGGCGGCATCTTCCGCACGCTGCCCGGGCTGGAGCAGAGCCCCGTGCGCGACACCTTCGTGGCGGCAGCGCACCACACCTCGGCGCAGGGCATCTGCACGCAGTGCGACGTGGGCTACCTGCGCGCCACCAACATGCACGAGATGCAAACGGGCATGGTGCGCCTGCTCACAGAAGAGACACAGCGCCCCATGGTGCTCGAAATCTTCACCGACCCCGACACGGATGCCGCACAGCTGAAGCAGTTCTATTCACAATTGACAATTCACAATTGACAATTCACAATTCATAATTCATCATTCATCATTCACAATTCATTATTTGCCTTACCCCATTCGACGCGATTTGTGCCCCCCTCCTTGAGAAGGGGTACGGGGGAGGCCCCATTTTTATATTATGATATCCCGAAACTGGACCAAAATCAAGGATTTCAAGGAAATCCTCTTTGAAGAGTACAACGGCATTGCCAAAATCACGATCAACAGGCCGCGTTACCGTAATGCGTTCACGCCGCTCACCACACTCGAACTGTCGCAGGCCTTCGCCTACTGCCGCGAGGCGCAGCGCATCAGCGTCGTCATCCTCACCGGAGCCGGCGACAAGGCGTTCTGCTCGGGCGGCGACATGCACGTCAAGGGGCGTGGCGGGTATATCGACGACGAGGGCGTGCCACGGCTCAGCGTGCTCGATGTGCAGATGCAGATACGCCGTCTGCCCAAACCCGTCATCGCCATGGTCAATGGTTATGCCATCGGCGGCGGACACGTGTTGCACCTGGTGTGCGACCTGACCATCGCCTCAGAGAATGCCATCTTCGGACAGACAGGACCCAAGGTGGGTTCGTTCGACGCGGGCTTCGGCGCCTCGTACCTGGCGCGTATCGTTGGACAGAAGAAGGCGCGCGAGATATGGTTCCTCTGCCGGCAGTATTCCGCCGCCGAAGCTGAACGCATGGGACTGGTCAACAAGGTGGTGCCCTTCGACCGTCTGGAAGATGAGTGCGTGGAGTGGGCCGAGACCATGATGGAGCGTTCGCCGCTGGCACTGCGCATGATCAAGGCCGGACTGAATGCCGAACTCGACGGACAGGCAGGCATACAAGAGCTCGCCGGCGATGCCACCATGCTCTATTACTTCCTCGATGAGGCGCAGGAGGGCGGACGCGCTTTCCTGGAGAAACGCAAGCCCGACTTCCAAAAATACCCCAAGATGCCATGAAAGTAGATATTTCCGATAGGCTGTTTCATTTCCGTTTTGCGGCGGGCACCTCGCGCGGCGTCTATCACACCCACCGCTCATGGTTCGTCACGCTAACCGACGACAGTGGCCACAGCGGGGTGGGGGAGTGCGCACCGCTGCCCGACCTCTCGTGCGATGCGCTGCCCGACTATGATGATATCCTCCGGCGGTTCGCACGGCAGATAGAGACGTCGGGCGAGGTGCCGTACAGCCAGTTGATCAACTACCCGTCGATGCTCTTCGGACTGGAAACGGCCCTGTGGCAACTGGGCAAGGGCTTCTCTGCCCTCGACGACACACCCTTCGCCAAGGGCGAGGAGGGCATCCCCATCAACGGACTCATCTGGATGGGCAACTACGACGAGATGAGCCGCCGGCTGGAGGAGAAGCTGCAGCAGGGCTTCCATTGTATCAAACTGAAGATCGGGGCCATCGACTTCGACGAGGAACTGTCGCTCATCCGCCGCATCCGCGAGCGGTATGGCCAAGAGACGGTTGAGCTGCGTGTGGATGCCAACGGTGCTTTCGCCCCCGGCGAGGCATTGCAGAAAATGGAACTCCTGGCCAGATATGACATCCATTCCATCGAACAGCCCATCCGTCAGCACCAGTGGCGCGAGATGGCACACCTCTGCGCCAACACACCCCTGCCCATCGCACTCGACGAGGAGCTCATCGGGGTGAACATGCCAGCCACGAAAGAGAGCCTGCTCGACACCATCCGTCCGCAGTACATCATCCTCAAGCCCTCGCTCCACGGTGGCATGAGCGGTGCCGAGGAGTGGATAGAGATGGCCCGCAAACGGGGCATCGGCAGTTGGGTGACATCGGCGTTGGAGAGCAATGTAGGCTTGAATGCCATCGCCCATTTCACCGCTACGATGTACGGTCCGCGTATCACCATGCCGCAAGGCTTGGGCACCGGACAGCTCTTCACCGACAATATCTCCATGCCCATAGCCATCAAGGGCGAGGAGATGTGGCGCCTTCGCGATGCTTAGTTTTCCGGGCTCTTTAACAAAAAAGCAATAGTTATGACCCTCAACGAATTCCTGACCGAATGGCGCGACGACAAACCGCGGCTGCTGGTGCATACCAGCGGCAGCACAGGCGTGCCCAAACCGCTGTGGGTGGAGAAACGGCGCATGGAGGCCAGCGCGCGCATCACGTGCCGGTTTCTGGGCCTGAAACGGGGCGACACAGCGTTGCTCTGCCTGCCGCTCGACTATATCGCGGGCAAGATGATGGTGGTGCGCGCCGAAGTGGCCGGACTGCGGCTCATCGCCGTCGAACCGTCGGGTCATCCTCTTTCTCTTTTTGATGAAATGGCGATATATGAACATGGCATATCTCCTGCCCCCTGCCCCCTGCCCCCTGCCCCCATGATACATTTCGCCGCCATGGTGCCCCTGCAGGTGTATCAGTCGCTGACGGTGCCTGAGGAGCGCGAACGGCTGATGGCCATCCGCCATCTCATCATCGGCGGAGGGGCAGTGGATGAGGCATTGGCGCGTGAACTGCGGGCTTTCCCCAACGCCGTCTATAGCACCTACGGAATGACCGAGACGCTCTCGCACATCGCCCTGCGGCGGTTGAGCGGACCCGAAGCGTCGGAGTGGTACACACCCTTTGAGGGGGTGTCGGTCGCGGCCGACGACGAGGGGTGTCTGGTCATCGACGCGCCGGCGGTATGCGAGGGGCGACAGGTGACGCACGACATCGTACAGTTTCATCCCGACGGGCGGCGCTTCCGTATCCTGGGGCGCAGCGACAACGTGATATGCAGTGGCGGCATCAAGGTGCAGGCCGAGGAGGTGGAGCGCCTGTTACGTCCGTATATCGACCAGCCTTTTTATGTCACCAAGACCCCCGATGCGCGTCTGGGCGAGGCCGTCACACTGGTCGTCGAGCGCCCTTCTATAGGGCAGGGGGCTTCTTTGGGGCAGGGGGCTTCTTTGGGGCAAGGGGCAGGGGGCAGGGGGGAGGAGAATACTGCTCTCGAAGTAGGGACAGGGCGTGCCCTGTCCGCCAGCGTGGATTTCCAAGCACGTGCCCCCCTCCTTTGGAGGGGGAACGGGGGAGGCAGCCCTCTTAAATATCTCCGTCGAATCGTGTGGGTCGATCATTTGCCTATGACTGCCACGGGCAAGCCGCGTCGCAATGCCCCGCTGCCCGATGATGCCGTGATGGAGGATGTGTCAGCTTTGACAGATGGCGCCCTTGCAACGACTTATTAGAGCGGGCTCAGTAATAACACCTACGGCACAAAAAAGAAAAATTCAACGATATTCTGAAAAAATCCAACATTCGTCTAACCCCCAAACTCCCAAACTCCAAAGAACGAGCGGAGCTTGATCAAGTTGAATAATATGAACTTATTCCAACATTTTGCCCTATCTGCCTTGATGTTTGTATGCCTGTCGTGCCATACGCAGGAGTATGTCAGTGATGCCGATGCACTGCACGTGCCGCGCATCGCACAGGCCGATGTTGAGGTCGCCGAGGTGCCAGCGCTGCTCGACCAGAGCGGCGTGTCATGGCAGGAGATAGCGACGGTAAACTGGCCGGCCTATCCCTACCGTCCGCAGGCGCAGTTCCGGCTGGCGCACACGGGCGATGCCATCCTCGTTCACTACCGGGTGGATGAGGAGTGCGTGGCAGCCGTAGAGGTGGATGGCGGTGCTATATTCAGGGATGCCTGCTGCGAATTCTTCCTGGCGCCTACCGACGATGGCATCTATTATAATTTCGAGACCAGCTGCGCGGGATACCTGCTCCTGGAGGCGGGCACCGGCAGGGGCAACCTACGCAGCGCCGCGCCCACAGAGGTGCTGGCCATGGTGCAGCGGTGGGCTTCGCTGGGGCGCGACACGTTTACGCTGCGCCGCCAGCCCACGCATTGGGAACTGGCCCTTGTCATTCCCGTCGAGGCGCTCTACCGTCATACCGTCGGTTCGCTCTCAGGGCGGGTCATGCGCGGCAATTTCTACAAGTATGGCAGTGCGCTGTGCCAGCGTCATTACCTCTCGTGGCGGCCCATCCTCACGCCCAACCCCGATTTCCACCAGCCCGCCTACTTCGGCACCCTCGTCTTCGATCCGTAAGGACCATTAGAGGTAAGAGGGTCTCTTAGAGGTGAGAGGTAAGAGGTGAGAGAATAGCTCCGAGCACGAAACAGTGTTAGAACATTAAACACTCTACACTAAACAAATCAGGGGGGCAGGAGATTACCTCGCCGCGCAAGTAGGGACAGGGCGTGCCCTGTCCGCAGATTCGCAATCTAATGACGGACAGGGCACGCCCTGTCCCTACTTTCAATCATGAGTAGAACCCTCAACAAACAACGCAGGGTGCAGGAGATATGCCACTCCGTAGGGGCGGGTCACTGTGTCCGCCCGCACGAGCGACAGCGAGTTAGGGAAAGAAAAAAGATGTCAGTAATATTTGGATGCTTCGTCTTTTTTCTGTATTTTTGCAGCATCCTTCCATTTCAAACAACTATGCCATACACTTACAAATATCCGAGACCGGCGGTGACTGCCGACTGTGTGGTCATGACCCGCGAGCCCGATACGAAGGTGCTGCTCATTGAGCGGGGCGGCGAACCCTACAAAGGGTGCTGGGCCTTCCCCGGCGGTTTCATGAACATGGACGAGACGGCGGCGCAGTGCGCCGTGCGTGAACTGCAAGAAGAGACGGGGCTCACGGTGCAGAGCGTGAGTCAGATAGGGGCCTACTCAGGTGTTGACCGCGACCCCCGCGGGCGCACCGTCACCGTGGCTTACCTGGCCGTCGTGGACAGGGAGATGGCGGTGACGGGACAAGACGACGCCGCCCGGGCGCAGTGGTGGCCCGTCAGCGCGCTGCCGCCCCTGGCCTTCGACCACAATGAGATTATGGCCGATGCCATCGCGCTCTATCAATCTTTGCGCGTGATATCAACTAACTAACTATTCCAACTGTATCATACTGTTATCATGAAAAAGCTATTCATTACATGCCTGCTGACGGCCATTGCCAGCATCGCCTGCCACGCGCAGGCACAGCCATCGACCGTATGCCACGACGATGGCACCGTGACCTTTTACTACCAGAACGACAGCGCCCGCGAGGTGCTCGTGGATGTGCAGTTCGCCGGACGCCACAAGATGACGCGCGACGACAGTGGACGATGGACTGCGACGCTCGGACCCGCCGCACCCGATATGTATCCCTACTGTTTCGTCGTGGATGGCGTGAGCATCATGGACCCCCTCTGCGACCAGTACTTCCCCAACGAGGGGTTTAAGAACAGCCTGCTCGAGATACCGTCGCGCGGCGGTTCGCTGCTGCACGACATACGCCCCGACGTGCCGCACGGCTCGGTGCAGTATATCCATTACTACTCGAAGAGCCTCGGAGCCACCAACCAGGCCGTGGTCTATCTGCCGCCATCCTACATGACCGACTTCCAGAAGAAATATCCCGTGTTCTACCTCATCAGCGGCACCACCGACACTGAGGAGGTGTATTACAAGGTAGGGCGCGTGAACTATATCCTCGACAACCTGCTGGCCGAGAAGAAAGCCAAGGAGATGATCATCGTGCTGCCCTATGGCAATCCGATGAAGTTGCTGCCCAAGATGCCCGATAACCCCATGGCTATGGGCGATGTGTTCGGCAACGACCTCGTGGGCGACCTGATGCCTTACATCGAGAAAAACTACCGCACCATCAATAACCGCGACCACCGTGCCATCGGCGGCTTCTCGCGGGGCGGCAATCAGGCGCTGAGCTGCGGACTGCGCCACCTCGACCTCTTCTCCTACCTCTGCTCGTACAGCTCGTTCACCTCGACCGACATCCCCGGTGTCTATGACAATGCCGCCGACACCAACAAAAAACTGCACCTTTTCTGGCTGGGCATCGGCACCGACGACTTCCTCTACGGCACAGGGCGCGACTATATGGAGTTTCTCGACAAGAAAGGCATACGGAGCGTCAAGGAGTTCACCAGCGACAAATACGGGCACACATGGATGAACGCCAAGTACTTCCTCGGCAAGACGCTGCCGCTGCTGTTCAACAAGAAAGCATCGGAGGAAGCCATGAAAAACGGACAGCCCGCACCCGCCGCCAAGGGTGATGAAAAGCCCTTCACGCCAGAGGTGATGGCACGCCTCTTCCCCAAACCCATCGTCTCGCCCGAATATACGCCCCAGGGCACCATCTTCCGCATGAAGGCTCCCGAGGCGCACGAGGTGTATCTGGAGACGGAGATGACACCGCCCATGGCCATGACGTGCGACAGCACGGGGGTATGGAGCGTGATGCTGTCTGACTTTATTTTCGACACCTACGAGTATTGCTTCAATGTGGATGGCACACGCATGGCCGACCCGCAGAATATGTATCTCTCGCCCTCGAAGGGACTGAAGCGCAGCATCGCCGAGAGTCCCGCGTCGCCCTTCAGCTATGCCTCGATGAAGGATATCCAGCATGGCACGGTGAGCTACGACCTCAACCAGGGCGCAGGATGGTATTTCTCGCCGATGAAAGAAGGCGCCTTCGCTATGCCCAACATGGTGCGGCTGGTGCCGGGTAGCGACGACACCATGGAGAGCTGGTTTACCGTGGGCGGTGCCGCCGCCATTGCCGACCGGCTCATCGCCGACGGCAAACTGGGGGCGGTGGTCATCACCACGGGCGATGTCAACTTCGGCGGTATGCCCATGCCGCAGGGGTTTGAGGTGGCCGAACTGAGGGCCGACGACTATAAGACGTGGGGACAGCGCCGGCGAGCCCTCTTCCGTCTGCTCACACACCTGAAACCGCCCAAGATGCCCGATATGCCGTTCATGCCGCAGTAAGCGGGTGCGGTGTCACCCGTCTGCGAACATACAGTTCGCAGACGGGTGAGCTCTTTGCCCCAAGACTTCAAAAAAAACTGCGTGAAACGTGTGCGAATTGCGAAAAAAAACGTATATTTGCCAACGAAATCACTTCTAAAACAATACTATTATGAAAAGAATCACATTCACACTGCTTTTCGTGTGCTGCACGCTGGCGCTCGCGGCACAAGACGTCATCCGCGTCAACTACAAAGGGGCCAAACCCACCATCACCGACTTCGCCTGGGCATACCTCTCCTGGCTCGACCGCGAGTCGGAAGAGTGCGACCGCGAGGGTTTCGCGAGTCAGTATCATGCCATGGAACGCTACCGTAAGGGGCAGCCGCAAAACGAATACACCACATTCACCGTGGACGAGAAAAACGGATATATCCTGTATGAGAGGGATTACAACGGCGAGTACATGATTCGTACCGAGATGTGCTACTGGAATGAGGCCGACGGCAAACACAAGCTCTTCGCCTACAACTCATGCTGCTACGAAGACGGCAAGGTCTCACATGGTCAGTTCGACGGTATCGAATTCTACCGCTACGACAACGCCACGAAGAAGATGACGATGATAGAGGCACCCGGCTTTGAAACGGAGTTTTATGACACCTCCTACACACTGCCACGAGTGGGCAAAGACATCATCGTGAACAAATGGGACGACAACGGCCGTAAACGCCAGAAGACACTGAAATGGAACGGCCGGCGGTTTAGCGGGAAATAAGTATTTTCGTGGTGCGGGCTCATGGCAGTTGCTCTAAATCTATCATCTTGATGATGACTCCATTCTCGTCGAAAATGGAAAGCACGGTATGGCGGCCTCCAACGGGGTCGCCATCTTCGGTCAAGGCGTTGTTGTAGGCGTATGAGTTCATGACGATATAGCCTTCTTCACCGGTAAAACCGCATAGGCCGGCGTTGGTGGGAAGTAGTTTGACAGACTGCGTTTCAAGATCAATCAGATAAGAAAAGGTATTGCGGAAATCAAAGCAGCCGTCAACAACGAGTTTCTTATGATAGGGCAAAATCTTGGCATCGTAGGCATCGTGTATGTCAGTGAACTGACAATCACGGCTTGCAGTGCCGTGGGCATTGTACCAGGCGAAGTCTGTCGCTGGCGTTGTGGTGAAGAGTTTCGACAACTTACGTTGCTTTTTGTCAAACACGTAGAGCGAACTGACCGATGGCTTCCCATCTTCTTGGCCTTGTTGGTCGATGTTGATATAGACCAGTATGTCGTAATCTGCGTCTGTGAGTACGGCGGTTCGGGGCAACCCCATCTGGTACAGGGAGTCTCTCAACGAAGACGAGATGCCGCTGTGCAGAGCCGTCTGTCCATACGCCGACACTGCCATCGTCATGAAAATGCCACATGCTAAGTGGCGAAGGATTTTTTTAGCTGTTAACATAGTTAAAATGAGGTGGTTATTCAGTTAAATCGCGTTTGATACCAGCCACGTCATATATCCGAGGAAGATGAGGGTGAGCACACCGCCCTCCCAGCGCTCCACCTTGAATTTGGTGAAAGAGAAGAGCCATAGCAGCACCACGCCGGCGAGCATCATCAACAGATCGACGGTGGTGATTTCCAGTCCCTTCATGGGAGAGATGAGTCCGGTGATGCCGAGTATCATCAGAATGTTGAACACATTGCTGCCGATGACGTTGCCCATGGCGATGGCACTCTGTCCCTTGCGGGCTGCCACCACGCTCGTGGCCAGTTCGGGCAGCGATGTGCCACCCGCCACCACCGTCAGACCGATGACAGCCTCGCTCACGCCCATTGCGGCGGCTATCTTGGTGGCACCCTCTACAAACAGGTTACTGCCGCCCACCAGACAGGCCAGACCCAGCACGATGAGCAGCACCGACTTCAGCGGCGTGTAGTTCTTCTGTTGCTCTTCCGTCACCTCGGCCTTGCCTTTCTTGGCTACATGCAGCGTGTAGAGCATGAAGACGATGAGTCCGGCGAAGAGGATGATCGCGTCGAGGCGGCTGATGTCAGCGTCCCAGCAGAGCACAGCGAGCAGGATGGAGGAGAAGACAGCGAAGGGGATGTCTTTCTTCACGGTGGTGCGCGAGATGACCATCGGAGCCACCAGTGCTGCCACGCCCACGATGAGGAAGGCATTGAAGATGTTGCTGCCCACTACGTTGCCCACAGCCAGGTCGGCAGTGCCGCGGATGGCCGACATGAGCGAGACGAACAGTTCGGGTGCCGAGGTGCCCATAGCCACGATGGTCAGTCCGATGACAATCTGGGGTATGTTCATACGTTGAGCCAGTGCCACGGCTCCGTCGGTCATGCGGTCGGCGCCCCAGAGCACCAGCACGATGCCGATGATAATCCAAAGAATATTAAGTATCATACATCGTTTTTTTCTAATACCGGTGCAAAGGTATGCTTTTTCTTGTAAATAAGTATCGTGAAAAGCATTTTTTCTTTCTGCACACGCCCCCGGCCTGTCCGTTCCAGAATAAGAAATCACTCGTCCATCGGATAGCGCACGCCCCATTCGCGGCGCAGGTCGTCCATCAGTTGCATCACGCGGAGCGTCTCGTCGAGCGGCATGCAGGGTGCTTCGGTCAGACCCTGCTCAAGGGCTTCCTTGCACGCCAGAAACTGATACTCATAGCCAGTGATCTGCTCGGGCACGGCGATCTCTTCGATGAACACGCGGTCGCGGGCATACACGCGGATGCGTTGCGGGTTGTTGATGTTGTCGATGATGAGGTAGCCCTCGGTGCCGCTGATGATGCCTTGGTTGTCGTTGACGCAGCAGGCCGACGACTCGATGCGGGCGATGATGCCGCCCTGGAGCACCCATGAGATGCTGTCGGTCAAGTCCATGCCGGTGTCAGACTTCACGCAGTGCGAGCGCTGTTCGAGGATGGGGGCGTCGCAGAACATACGCACGAAGTTGATGCCATACACGCCCAGGTCGAGCAGTGCGCCGCCGCAGAGGTCGGGGCGCATGATGCGCGGCTTGTTGCCCATGCTGTAGCACAGGGTGGCGCTGATGAGGCGCACATCGCCGATGCGGCCAGAGGCCATCAACTGTCGGATGATGCCCACGACGGGCTGATAACGTGTCCAGATGGCTTCGGCCAGAAACACTTTCTTCTCGCGGGCGAGCGTCACGGCGCGCAAAGCCTGCGCATGATTGGCCATGAACGCCTTCTCCACCAGGCAGGGCTTGCCGTGGCGCAGTGCCTCCATCGTCACATCATAGTGATGGCTGTGGGGCGTGCCCACATATACCAGATCGACATCGGAGTCGGCTATCAGGTCGGCATACGACCCGTAGGCCACGGCGATGTCCCATTTCTCTGCAAACGTGTCGGCCTTGGCCTGTGTGCGCGACCCTACGGCATAACATTCCAATCCCTCTTGCCGTGCGAGGGTGTAGGCGGCCTTCTCGGCTATCCATCCGGTGCCGATGATGCCTACTCTGAGTGTATTGTCTTTCATATAAAAGTAAAAAAGTAGATATTCAAGTTTCGCATGTGCTCAACTTGCTGGAATTAAAGAAGTTAAAGAAGTGATTGCTTCGCTTGGGAAGTTAAAGGACATTACCATCCCCCTGCTTGGACTATGCATGAAGGAGCAGGAATGCTTTGACTGATGTCCTTTAACTTCCCTAACTTCCTTAACTTCCTTAACTTCAGAAAGTTGATTAAGATACTTATTTGGCCTGATATTCGCGCCAAAGCCGTTTGATATTCTTTTTCACGTACTTGTCGATGATGTCATGGAGTTCGTTGTTCACCTTCGAGACGGCCTCCAAATAACTGTTGCGCTGCTGGTGGTGCTCGTCGCGGTAGTCGCCGAAAGCGATGGCGCCTTTCGTTTTCACGCCCGTCAGCACCCCGGGCCACTCTACCGACTGTTCCCAGAAACTCTTATCCATCGACGTGCCGAAAGTAATCTCATTGTCCGACGTTTTCGTGTAGCCCGTGTCGATGTTGCGCTGCTCTTCTTCCATGCAGGCGCGGCCCAGGGTGGCCAGCTGCGAATCGTTGATCAACTGTCGTATCTTATCCAGTTGTTTCTCCGACAGTGGCATGGTGACGTCGGGCAGTCGCTGCATCTTGTCTTCCTTGGTCTTGACCGGACTGGCAGCGCCCGCGAATCCCTTCAGCCGCCGCAGGTAGTATTGTCCCGACTGTTCATAGACGGTCAGGATAGTCAGGTAGTTGCCGTAGCCGGTTCCTTTAAAATAGCTGTAATACAACTGTGTGGCACCCTCGGGCGCATACTGCTGTGCCTTGGCTGTCAGGCATAGCATGCTTAGGATGGTTGTCATCAGGATGATACGTTTCATGTTTTAGTGCTTTTAGTGATGCTGCAAATATAGTCCTTTTATTTGGAATCGCCAAATACTTTTTGAAAATCGTCGTTCATGCAGTAAAAAAGATGAAGTTTTGATGATTATAATTTTCTGCAATCACATAAAAAAAAGAACCACATGAAAACGCTGTCCAGCGTTTCCATGTGGCCTTTTATTATATGAGGATGTGGGTTGTCGTCTATTCAAAGAACCGTTTGTCTCTCACTTATTGCTTATTAAATGTCCATTGCAGTTTGAAATAGAAGACACCATTGCTTTTGATGGATTCTGAATGACCACGGTCCTCATTTGAGTATTCTGCAATATCGAGGAATCCCTTGTCAATACCGATGCCGAGGCCGAATTTCTTAAAGCAGACACCGAAGTTGCCGCCGATTCCGATGTCTAAGGGCTTTGACTCAAGCTTGTAGCCTTTATCGTTGTAACCATCTGACAGCGAACAGCTCGTGTTCAAACCGATATAGGGGCCGAAGTCGGCGAACAGATGGAACTTCTCGTTGATGATGTACTTCACCCCTACGTGGATAGGGATATTGAATTGCGTCTGTCTGAAACTGTTACCACTTTGCGTCATGTCCATAAAGTCGTTGCTCTTTTTGCCTCCATGCTGTGAGAAGTGCAGGCCGCTCATGCCATACAGTCTCACTTTGTCGTCAGCCAGCGATTTAAACACCTTTTTGGCATCTATACCTGCGTTGAGGTTGAATATGGCCTTGTCGAATGGCTCTGACGAACTGGTGGTGCCATAACCGATGCTGATGGTATATTCCAACTGCTGGAAGAATGATTTCGCATTTTGTGATAGGGATGGTTGAGAGAATGCGGCAACACTCAACAAGGCGCAAAGCACCATCAAAGAAAGTTTTTTCATAGTCGTTACGTTTTTTGTAGTGAATACTAATGTGTCATTAAATGGCAGTCCAAAGGTAATATCTTTCGCCCGTAAGTCAATCATCCATTTCGTCCATTACAAAATTGTGGTTATTATCATCGCAGAGGCCATCTGTAAGCATAGAAAAACGGGAGCTTTCTTGCAAAGCTCCCGTTTTTCTCACGCCATTGTTTACTATTTGGGTTAATAGTTGATTGCGCTAAAATACACATGCCCATCCGAATCTGCGAACTAAATCTTGTAATAGATTATGGTCACGAACGGGAATTGTCAATGAAACAGTTTCTCGTTGATTATCGCGTTCAGCTATCTTAGCAGTGTCAAGGTCGTATTGGGTTTGCATGTTCATCCAAATTTCAGCAGGTATGCCCAATGCTTTTTCTAATTTGACTGCGACATTTAGTGATATGCTGCGTTTCCCTTTGATGGTTTCGCTGAGTACGGAAGGCTTGATGCCAGTTTCTTGAGCGAATCTTTTCTGGGTAAATCCGCGCTCTTTCAGCTCATCCCTTAGCATTTCTCCAGGATGGGTGGCAAATAATGGTGTTAGTTCATTTTTATTCATAGTGCTTAGAAATTTCAAATATTAATGCGTTTACAATAATTCCTTCTTCGTTGGGAGAAGAGTAGAATAGCAACCGATATTGATTGTTAATCCAAACGGCATCTACTCCGTTCAAATCTCCTTTCTTTTTCTCATAGTGTAGCGACTTGATTGAAAACAGGTCTTCTAACCTGCGCACCGCCTTGATGTAGTTCACTACTTTAATAAAGCGTTTTATAATGTCTTGAGGTAAACGCTTGTACAGACGGTCACTTGTCTTGCCTGTCATATATAATTCTTCAAGTGAGGAACTCTCAAATGCTATTTCATATTTTATAAAACTAATTGACGGCGCAAAGATAACAATAATTCTTTAAATAATTTACAAATTTGCGAATTTTTTTCATTGTCGGTTTGGGCGGGATGGCGAATTAGAAAAAGAAAAACATCTTTTCCGTTTTATTTGTTTCTAAGATGTTGCTAAAAACGACCAAGAGGAGTGCAATCGTGACAAATTCTCGAACCTTTATTTCTGATCTCTTCAAGATAATGTAACGTGAGTTCGACGAAATATAACTGTCTGAAAATTTGGTGATTAGCGAAAATT
>CAMVAT010000029.1 GCA_947165505.1 uncultured Prevotellaceae bacterium
CAAGAGTGGTCTTGCCGCTACCCGCACTGCCAATGAGTGCGATGTTCTTGATTTCATTAGTCTTGTAGACTTTCATATTCGATAGATTTAGTTGTTAATTGGAGTCTTTTGAAAATTTGGCGATAAAATTACGCATTTTTTGACGAACAGCCAAAAAAAAAGCGTAAAAACCTTATTTCTTTTGATTTTATTATGATTTCATTCGGTGTTTTACGTGCATATTCGTACTTTTGTCACGTGGAAAGTTCTATCTATATACATATCCCCTTCTGCCAAAGCCGCTGTGTGTATTGTGGTTTTTACTCGCAAACGGTTTTATCCTATCGCCAGGCATATATTGACGCCGTGTGTCGTGAATTTGACTTGCGCCGCGACTATCTGCCAGCCGGCAGCCGTGTGCGCACGCTCTATATGGGCGGCGGCACCCCTTCGCAGCTGACCGTTGCCCAGATAGAGCAGCTTTTCCATCATATATATAATAATGTGGATGGTTGTGAAGAGGTAACGATAGAGTGCAACCCCGACGATGTGACAGCCGACTTTTGCGCCCGTCTGCCCCATTGGCCGGTCAACCGCGTCAGCATGGGCGTTCAGACCTTTGACGACCGTCGTCTGCAATTCTTGCATCGGCGTCATTGTGCCTCACAGGCAGTCGAGGCCTATCACCGTCTGCGCGAGGCAGGCATCAGCAACGTGAGCATCGACCTGATGTTCGGTTTTCCCGGTCAAACGATAGACGAGTGGCGTGGCGACCTCGACCGCGCCCTCGCGTTACGCCCCGAGCACCTCTCAGCCTACAGTCTGATGTACGAAGAGGGCACCCCACTGTATGCCATGCTTCAACGCGGCGAGATAGAAGAGACCGACGATGAACTGAGCCGTGCCATGTACGACCTGCTCTGCGACCAGTTGCAGGCGGCCGGATACGAGCATTACGAGATCAGCAATTTCGCCCTTCCCGGCCACCGCTCGCGTCATAACAGCGGCTATTGGCACGGGACGCCCTATTTGGGATTGGGAGCAGCCGCTCACTCGTACGACGGCAGCAGCCGCCAGTGGAACGTCAGCGATGTGAAAGCCTATATAGAAAGCATCGGCCGGGGTGAGATCCCCTTCGAGCGCGAGGTGCTTGACGATGCCATGCGCTATAACGACCTGATAGTGACAGCCCTGCGCACCCGCGAAGGCATCGACCTGCGACAGTTGGGCGAGACCCTGGGGGCCCGCTATGTACAGCATCTGACGGAGAGCACCCGCAAAGACATCGCCCTCGGACTGCTATGTGTCGAGGGCGATAGGATGCGTCTGACCCGCAAGGGCCTGTATGTGAGCGATGCGGTGATGGAGGATGCCATCTATTCAGACTAATCTGTATAATCCGTAAAAAACGTTGTCTGTTTCCTCAGAATCGGAAGTCCAGTTCCAAATCGAAGAAATTGTAGTTGTGCTTCTCGAGTGAACGGTTGTTGACGAGTCCGTATTCGAAATTCAACTGTAGATTCTTGTAGATGTAGTAGTTCAGGCCCACCTCGTACATCGTCTTTGATGAAGCCCAGTCCTTCGCCTGCCGGTATGTCTGATAGCGAGCCTTGGCATGGAGCTTTGATTTGATGACAGGCACAATACCGAAGACATACCATCCGTCGGCCTTGTCGCCATTGCTATAGTCAATCACCGTAGAGCCCTTGCCTGCCTGGCTTGGAGCCACGCCCCATCCCTGGCTATGGATATACTCCGTGCGGAAGGTGTATTCATCCTTGTCCCACTCAGCCGACAGACAGTAGCGGTTGAGACCGACGCTTCCGATGTCCACCTGCGTAGTGGCTAAAGGATTGGCAGGGTCGGGCACGAGCGCCGACATGCCGCCATGGCTTCCCGTCCATCCGAAAGCGCCGATGCGCAGTCCCTTGACCGGCATCACCCACACACCACCGATAACATCCTTGCGGTGGTCTTTATCCTTGCGGTTGATACCCTCGCCATTATACACGCCCACCTGATAGTGCAACAGGGGCCTGCCCTCACTATTGGGCAGCACATCACCCTGTATCTGCACACCGATGTCGCGTCCGCCGCTCGGCTTTTCTCCAACACGGTCGCCGAATCCAGAGAGGTTGTTCACCACCATGGCATAGGCATACCACCCTTGAGTGATGGGATTGGTAGGATTCTCGAACGTGAAGGCCCGTTTAAACTGACCGGCCCTCACTCTGAACTCCTTATGTTTGACCCATTCCGCATACAGGTCCACCAGTTGCACGGTGGGTTCGCCGGGCCCTTTGGCGCTTGTGCCCTGTATCTGTGCCCTCCAGTCGAAATCGCCTATTTTCCCATCGACGATGAAACGCAGCAGACGCAGGTTAAACTCATTGTGGTCAGAACCTTCGGTGTCTTCATACTGATATTGCAGCATGCCATAGCCGCTCACTTTGATGTTCTTCACCCACTGTGGCAGGCTTGTGCCTTTGCTCTCTTGTGCCAGCGCATACTGGATACATCCAGCCAAGAGCAGCACCAGAATTGTCATTTTTTTCATTTGCATATAGATTGTTAAAGGTTAAAGAAGAATTGTGATTCATTCACCCGCATGCCATGGATGCGGTGCGGTTCAAGGAGGTGTCATCGTTCGGAGATGTTGCGAAACTGGCTCCAATGGTTGTCGCTGAGGTAGGCTTCTCGTGCACCGGCTGGAATATAGAGCGTGGCATCGCTGACCACGGCGGCATCGAAAGCATTCTCCATGGCAGGCGCCTTGACGCTGTTGACGGTGATGCTGCGTAGCGAACACCCTTGGAACGACATGTTGCTCACCCCCTTGATGGTAGAAGGCAGCGTGACAGAGCGCAGCAGTTTGATATTGAGGAACGCTCCGGTATAGATTTGTTCTACGCCCTCAACGATTTCCACCTCGTCGAGAATCAGTCCCTCTGGGCACCGCACCACCGTTTTCATATCCTTTGTATAGATGATGCCCTCGACAGATTGGAACTTGAGGTTGGCATCGGTGTTGATTTCTCTCAGGCTGGGGCAGTTGGAGAAAGCATCGTACGAGATGAGCCGCGCCCGGTTGGGGATCGTGATCTTTCTCAGATACTCGCATCCGGCAAACATTCTGGTAGAGATGTCGTTTTTTCGAGTCACGCAGTCTTGCGTCCTACCCGTGGCGTAAGCCGCGCCGCCTTTGACGATGACCGCCTCTGCCAGGTCAAGTTCTTGCAGCACCCCTCGTCCGGACGCCATTTCCCGGATGGTGATGATGTCGTTGCCATTGATATCTCCAACAATTTTCAGGCTCTTGATGTCATATTTCTGCATGCCGACGGCAGCGTTCAGGCCTCCGGCTTGGATCGTGACCGTCTGCTGTTGAGCGCCGGCCGTGAGTGCCACGGCCAGGCACATCGCCAAAAGGATCATTTTTTTCATCGTTTGTTTGATTTCTGTGGTTAGTATTATTTGAGTTGCTTCAAAAACTGTTGTTTGATGTCTTTCTCGATCTCGGTGGGCAACCGTCCGGAGAGAGAGAGGCTCTTGACAAACACACAGATGGCGAAGACCACCACCGCCACGCCCACCGTGGCGATCCACAAGAGCCATTCAGGCGTGATGGGCACCGAGTTGATGAAAACGATGCCCGCCGCCACGGGAATAGCGAACAATAGCCAGTCGGCTCCCGACTTCATCTTAAAGGCCTGCAGAGCCTCTTGGTATTCCTTATTCTCACGGAGCAGTCGGGGTTTGTTTTTGAGCCACAGCTCCTCTTTCTCTTCTTCGGTCATTCTGCTTGTTTTTTCGTTATTCGCCACAAATTTACGAATAAAAAATGGGATTATTTGCGTTTTCGACATTTTTTTCATAATTTTGCGGCAAATTCTATACAAAAGAGGTGAGAGGATAGCTTCGGGGCAAGGAGCAAGGGGCAAGGGGCAGGAGATATGCCACGGGCCCTAAACCTTCAACCAAAACCTTAAGCTTTAAACCTTCAACATCAAACTTTAAACTTTAAACCTTCAACCTTCAACCCTAAACCTTCAACCCTAAAAACCTTAAACTAATATGTCAGCAATCATTTCCATTGTCCCTATTGTATTGCTCTTTGTATTGATGCTCGGTTTTAAGATGGCCGGACACAAGAGCGCATTAATCACACTGATAGTCACCATTTTGTTGGCCTTGTTCGTTGCTCCGTCGATGGACATGATACCTGAGAAATACGCTGCTGCCACCACAGGCGGACTGGTATGGTGGAGTTTTGTAGAAGGCGTGCTAAAAGCCGTGTTCCCCATCTTGATTATCATCCTGATGGCCATCTACAGCTATAACATCCTGGTAGAGAGCAAGCAGATAGAAGTGATCAAAGACCAGTTCACCTCGTTCACCAACGACAAGGGCGTCTTAGTGCTGATGCTCGTGTGGGGCTTCGGAGGCTTGTTGGAAGGCATGGCCGGTTTCGGCACCGCCGTAGCCATCCCCGCCGCCATCCTCATCGGTCTTGGTTTCAAGCCCATGTTCTCGGCCTTGGTAGCGCTGATAGGCAACACGGTGGCTACAGGTTTCGGTGCCGTGGGTGTGCCGGTGACCACCCTGTGCAATGAGGTAGCCCCTGGTGGTGCCGCCTCGGCCGAAGCCATCTGCGAGACCTCGGCCTTCGCCGTCATTCAGTTGTCGCCGTTGTTTATCCTGCTTCCGTTCATCATCCTGATGCTCACCGACCGCAAGGCCATCATCAAGAATATCGTCCTGGCTCTGTGGGTAGGCATCATCTCGGTAGTGGTGCAATACATCTGCGCCCGTTACTTAGGTGCCGAGACACCCGCCATCATCGGTTCGGTGGCCGCCATCGTGGCTATCATTATCTATGAGAAAGTGTTCGGCAAGAAGAAACAAACGCCAGACGCCATCAATTCGGCGACGAAGCATTACACCATGGGCGAGACCTTCCGTGCCTGGAGCGTCTATCTTTTCATTTTGATCTTCATCCTGGTGAGCGGCGCCCTCTGTCCTCCGGTCAATCAGTTTTTGAAGAGCCATCTGGTATCGGAAGTACCCCTGCCCGTCATCGGCACCACCTTCAAGTTTGGCTGGATTAGCAATGCCGGTCTGATGCTGTTCCTCGGTGCCACGATAGGTGGTATGATACAGGGCCTGAGCCTGGGCCGTCTGATGAAAGTGCTGGCCCGTACGGTCGTGAACCTAAGCAAGACGGTGATCACAATTATCAGCCTCATCTCATTGGCCTCTGTGATGAACTATTGTGGTATGATAGCCGCCATCGCCGCGGGTCTGGTAGCCATCACCGGTCCACTCTACCCCATCTTTGCCCCGTTGGTAGGAGCCATCGGCACGTTCGTGACCGGTTCCGACACCTCGTCGAACATCCTCTTCGCCAAGTTGCAGGCCAATGTGGCCGGTCAGTTGGGCATGACGGGCGACGGCACCTTCTTCGGTGTCAACGGCAGCGAGACCAACTGGTTGGTAGCCGCCAACACGACCGGAGCCACGGGCGGCAAGATGATTTCGCCCCAGAGCATCGCCATCGCCACCGCCTCATGCGACATGCAGGGCAAAGATGGAGAGATCATGCTGAAAGCCATCCCCTACGCTGTCATGTATATCATTTTGGGCGGCCTGATGGTATATTTCGGCTGTTAACATGCGATTAGTCCTCATCATTTCAATAAGAAAATGGCACCGAACAAGACAGGCAAGAAATTGTTTCTGAACGAGTTGCACGACTATGTATTCATCACCTTTGGCGTACTGATGTGCGTATCGGGTTGGGTGATTTTCCTATTGCCCAACCACATCATGACAGGCGGCATCCCCGGCATCTCGTCGGTGCTGGAATGGGGCTTTGGCATCGATGTGGAAATCACGTTTATCGTCGCCAACAGCATCCTGCTGTTGATAGCGCTGAAGACGCTGGGTCTGCGTTTCTGTGTGAAGACCATCTATGCCGTGGCGCTCTTCTCCGCCGCCATCCCCATCCTGCGCAGTCTGACAGAGGGTTCGCACCTGTTGCACGACCAGTTGTTCATGGCCACGGTGGTGGGTGCCTGCTTCTGGGGTGGTGGCGTAGGCATCTGCCTGGCCAATCACGGCAGCACGGGTGGCAGCGACATCGTGGCGGCTGTGGTGAACAAATACAAAGACATCTCGATGGGGCATGGCATCTTGGTGACCGACCTGCTGATCATCACGTCGAGTTATCTGGTGCTGCGCGACTGGGAGCAGGTCATCTACGGCTACGTACTTCTGTTCATCTCCACCTTCTGTGTGGATCAAGTGGTGAACATGTCGCGCCGTTCGGTACAGTTTTTCATCATCACAGAGAAGTACGACGAGATAGGCACACAGATCAACAACTACATCCACCGCGGTTGCACGCTCATCAAGGGTCAGGGTTTCTACAGTGGTCATGAGGTGAAGATGCTGTTTGTGCTGGCCCGCCGCACCGAGTCGAGCCGTATCTTCGCGCTGATCAGCGAGATAGACCCCAACGCCTTTGTGTCGCAGAGTGCCGTCATCGGCGTGTATGGCGAGGGTTTCGACGGGTTCAAGGCGAGGTTGCGGGCAAAGAAGAAGACTGTTGCTGGCCAAGTTGACACGCCAGAGTGACAATCACCGTCAATACATATACGTGAAGATGGTCTGCCCACCATCAAGCGCCAAGCCCCATAACACAAAAAGCCTTCCGTTTGGAAGGCTTTTTGCGGTGCGTACGGGACTCGAACCCGTGACCTCCTGCGTGACAGGCAGGCATTCTAACCAGGCTGAACTAACGCACCAAAATCAGATTTGGCTTGCGGTGCGTACGGGACTCGAACCCGTGACCTCCTGCGTGACAGGCAGGCATTCTAACCAGGCTGAACTAACGCACCAAAAAGTGTTGTTCTGATTTGCGGATGCAAAGGTAGTGAGTTTTTTTAACCCCACCAAATATTTCCCCGACTTTTTATAAAAAAAGTTGCATCACGTAGGCATTTTTATAATTATCCCCCTCACAAAACCAGTCTTTGAGTTCAGCCGAGGATTGGAAGCCAGCCTGGGTGAACAACTGAACGGACGACAGGTTGTCGGTGCTCACGTAAGCGTAAAGCATGTGAATATGGAGAATGTTCTTTGCATATTCCACCACCTGCTCCAGAGCCGCCGCGGCATATCCCAGATGCCGGTACTGCGCGCGGATGACCACTCCTATTTCGGCCCGCCGGAAGCGTGGTTCGTAATCGATGATGTCGATGATGCCGACGGTCGTCTGCTCGCAGTTATCAATCATCAATCGCAACTGCCTGTCGGCAAAGATATCGCACTTGGTACTGGCGATATACTCTTTCAATATATACTTTGAATAGGGCACATTCGTGGTGCATACACTCCACAGGTGCGTATCATTCTCTATGGAGTAGAGCATCTCGAGGTCTTCAGGTTCGATGGCCCTCAGACAGACATCAGGAAGAAGAGCGCCGTCTTTCATCTTAATATTTCTTCGGCAGTGATGATGGTTTTCGTATAGGGGTTGTACGTGCCCAGAGAGACTCCCTCGATAGGCTGCCGTCCGAATATCTCGAGAACAGCGGCATAAGAATACGCATCCATATCATACACGATACACAGGGGCCGCTGTTCGGGCAGTTGCTCTAATATCTCAAGATGTCCGTTAGGATTCGCCCTTTGAGTACCCACATGGAACTGCGCTGATAGTCCTTTTTTCCTTGCCAGTTTTCTGCAATAAGTGATAGCCGCCACCGACCCGATAAAGACATAAATAGGGTTAGCGTTTCTTTTTCGGTGAATAAAGCCGAGCGACTTTTTCATTTTTCCCACCTGCATTTTGATGAATGCCATCGCCGCGCTGAACAGCACCGCCAATTTGATGGGTATGGCAATGAGGAAAGACGTATTCGCATAATGCTTTCTGAAGAAGATAAGCATAGCCTCGTAGAATACGTGTACATACCTGAAAGACGATTTATTCGTGCTTTCCCCCTTATAGTGCATGATAGCCTCTGGCAGGTACCAATTTTTAAAACCAGCCCTGATGAGTCTGTATGAGAGGTCGATATCTTCGCCATACATGAAGAAGTCTTCATCGAGCAGCCCCACTTGTTCCAAAGCCGAACGCCGGAGCATGCAGAAGGCGCCACTGACGATTTCGATCTCCGCCGGTTGGTCCCAAGGCAGATAGCCCATATAATATTTGCCATACCTGCGGCTTTTAGGGTATCGCTTACAGAGGCCTATCATCTTATAAAAAGCCGTCATGGGCGTAGGATTTCCCCTTCTCGACTCCAGCGCCTTTTTTCCGTCGGCATTGAGCATCATCACGCCAGCCGCCCCCGCATCGGGATGCTGTTCCATGAACTGCACCGCATGATGCAGCGTCTCTTCAGCCACGAACGTGTCGGGATTGAGAAGGAGCACATATTCCCCCTCGCTCTGCCTGATGGCAATGTTATTGGCCCGTGCAAACCCCAGGTTATGGTTGCTCTCTATATAATTGACATCAGTATATCTGGTTTGCAGATATTCTACGCTACCGTCTCTGGAATGGTTGTCAACGACATACACCTCGGCATCAAGTCCCTTGACAGCCTTATATACGCTATCGAGGCACTGATAGATATAGTGCTTGACGTTGTAATTGACGATAATAACCGTAAGTTTCATGATGCCTCAGATCGTTACACGTTGCCGGATTGTGCTGTTTCTCCCTCCTGACTATGACTGTCCTCCTCAGCAGCCTCTGTCTCAGTCCCTGCCACAGGCATCGTCTTGGGTTCCGTCTCGGCATAGCATTTCTCCAACGTGGGGAAGACAAACATCATGCTCAGGAAGAGGATGAGTGCGAGATAAGAATAGCCGGGATTGACAAACAGATAATAACAGAGGATATTCGCGATCATCGGCACGCCCAGCATCATGATTCTGATGCTCCCCCACTTTTTCAGTGCCACCTCTTTCTTTTGAAACAAGATATTTTCTATCTTTTTCATCTTAAAGAGTCTGAGAGCAAAGGGTATCATGACGATGGTGAGCAGCACCATGCCACACTCCACGAAGAAATCCGTTTTTGTTTGTCCGGCCAGAGCGCCCGGCCAGACGACATTGACTTCAAAGACCAGGATGACAAGTGCAGCGACAACCAAGAATGCCGCGAACTCGACCAAGAGTATCTTCTTTACCTTTTTCATTACACGATAAGACAGAAAAATAGAGTGCACGATTATGACGAAGTGGCGAACGGAGTACGGTTCATGATAGACCTGCCGAGCGTCACCTCGTCGGTGTATTCCAACTCATCGCCTACAGAGATGCCCCTGGCAATGACGCTGATTCTCACGTCGTAAGGCTGTAGTTTTCTGGCGATATAGAAATTGGTTGTATCCCCCTCCATGGTGCTGGCCAGTGCGAGGATGACCTCACTGACCCCACCCTCTTTTACGCGCTCCACGAGCGCGTCGATCCAGAGGTCTGCCGGTCCGATGCCGTCCATGGGCGATATGACCCCACCGAGCACATGATACAAACCATGAAACTGCTGTGTATTCTCCACCGCCATCACGTCTTGCACATTCTCTACGACACAGATGACAGAGGCGTCGCGCCTGTGGTCAGCGCAGATAGGGCACACATCGTCGTCGCAAATATTATGACAGACGCGGCAGAACTTCACCTCCGCCCTCATTTTAGCGACGGCGTTGGCAAACTGTTCCACCTCGTCTTTATCTTGTCTGAGCAAGTGTAAGACGAGCCTCAGTGCCGTCTTTCTTCCGATGCCAGGCAGTTTTGCGAATTCTCCTACGGCTTTCTCAAGCAATTGGGAGGGGAAATGCTGTTGCATTGTTTCGTTTCGAGCGTCACGAATTAGAAATAGTATCCGAATCCCACTTTCAGTCCGAATGCGGAATAGTCGCTGTGTTTTTTAAACGACTGCTGGTAATAGATAGCGGGTTCGACCGTGAGATACCTGTTGAGGAAGAAGGCATATCCCACTTCCACGCCTGGCATCACATCGTTGTAATTATCATTGGCGTGTATATACTGCACATTAGCGCCGAGATAGATACCGTTTTGGAGGATGTAATAGCGTCCGCCCACACCCAGCGTGAAAGAGTCGGGTTGCTTTCCGTTGTTCTGGTACCCGAGGTTACCATTGAGTTGGATATTGTCAAGGATGAAATATCCAGCTTTCGCCTCCAATCCGATTTTGAAGTCATCGAGTCCGCTGTAACTGAGGTTCAGACCGGTAGCAGAAAGTCCCACATACTTTTTTCCTTGTTCGAACTGTGCGCTGGCAGTGATAGAAACGGCCAGAACGGCGAGCAATAAAGCAAATTTTTTCATATTTCAAATATTAAAGTTTTATATTCATTTCATTTGTTTTCTATACCATGCGAAGAACCAGACCAAGGCGATGACCAGGACGACCGCTCCGAGCGCGTAGCCCAAGTTGTAGCTCCATCCGAAAGCCTGCGGGCTGACGAAGAGGAATGTGGAGCAAACCGTAGTCATAAAGAGTGCGGGTATGAGCGTAATGACAAACGGTTTACGCTGTTGCACCATATAGACGGTGACCGCCCATAGCATGAACACGGAAAGCGTCTGGTTGGACCACCCGAACCAGTTCCAGAGGATGTTGAATCCCTCTTTGTCATTCATTTGCCATACGAGCAGCGCCACCGCTACGGCAAACATCGGGATGCAGACATAGAGGCGCTTGCGTATGGACCGTTGCTCGACCTTGATAAAATCGGCAATGATGAGACGTGCGGAACGGAAAGCCGTATCGCCACTGGTGATGGGCGCCGCCACCACGCCGAGCAGTGCGAGTATAGCGCCAGCCACCCCCAGCCAGTCGTTGCAGATGAGGTTGACCACCGAGGGCGCATCGTTGATGGCCTTTGCCCCGCCGGCTATCTGCTCGAATCCCGGTTGGGGCGCATCATAGAAGAAATACATGGCCACCGTGGCCCAGATGAGCGCCACGATGCCTTCGGTAATCATCGCGCCATAGAAGATGGGGCGCCCCATTTTCTCTTTTTTCATGCACCGTGCCATGAGTGGGCTTTGTGTGGCATGGAATCCGCTGATGGCTCCGCAAGCGATGGTGATGAAGAGATAGGGGAATATGTTTTGCGCCGTCAGCGGTTCGGTGCTCAGTCCCTCCCACAGTTCGGGTATGTCGGGCTGCTTGATGAGCAACATGACGAGCAATGCCCCTGCCATGAAGAGCAGAGAGAAGGCGAACAGCGGGTATATCTTGCCGATGATCTTGTCGATAGGCAACATGGTGGCAATGATATAATAGATAAAGATGATGATGATCCAGAAGACATACTTTCCGAGACTTTCGGTGAAGACGGCGGGCTCCCACATGTCGCCGAGGATTTTGGCAGGACTGAAGACGAACACCACGCCCACCATCATGAGCAGGAACACCGAGAACACGAGCATCACCTGCTTGGTGGTTTTACCGAGATAGCGCCCGATGATTTCCGGTTGGTTGGCTCCTCCGTGTCTGACGCTGAGCATCCCGCTCAGGTAGTCGTGCACGGCGCCGGCGAAGATACATCCCAAAACGATCCAGAGGTAGGCCGACGGCCCGAACTTAGCGCCCATGATAGCTCCGAAGATGGGTCCCGTGCCGGCGATGTTAAGGAATTGGATCATAAAGATTTTCCACGGAGGCAGCACGATAAAATCGACCCCATCAGCCTTAGCGACGGCCGGTGTGGGTCTGTCGTCAGGTCCGAAAACACGCTCTACGAATTTCCCGTAGATGAAATAGCCCAAAACGAGAGCCACCAAACTAATAATGAAAGTAATCATGCTTGAATTGACAAATAATCACGATTTCAAATGCAAAAGTACACAATAAATTTGAAATACTGAAAAAAATGAGTAACTTTGCAACAATTTTTTAAGAAACGGCTTAAAAAGCGCTTTAAAATCATTTGAAATGAATTTTTCCAACCTCCGGCACCTGCTTGCATTGATGTTTTTGGTGCTGTCGCTTTCGACGAGTGCCCAGACGCCCAAGCGTGAAGTACGTGCGGTATGGCTGACCACCATTGGCGGTATCGACTGGCCCCGCACGCGTGGTGAATCACAGCAGAAGCACGAATTGTGCCAGATATTAGACCGTTTGCAGGCAGCGAATGTCAACACCGTGTTGTTACAGACCCGTGTCCGCGCCTCAACGATATACCCCTCCGACTACGAGCCTTGGGACATCTGCATGACGGGGCGTGCCGGCGGCAATCCCGGTTACGACCCCCTTCGTTACGCCATTGACGAATGCCATCGCCGGGGCATGGAGTTGCACGCCTGGGTTGTGACCATCCCTGTGGGCAAATGGAACGCCCCTGCATGCAAGCAGTTGCGCAACCGCTACCCCTCGCTTATCAGGAAGATAGGCGATGAGGGGTTTATGAACCCTGAGAAGGAGGAGACTGGCAACTATATCGCTAAGATATGCAAAGAGATCACCGACCGTTATGACATCGACGGCATTCACTTAGACTATATCCGCTATCCTGAGAAATGGCCGTTGCGTGTGAGCCGCGAACAGGGTCGCCAATACATCACAAGCATCGTGCGTAAGATACACCGTGCAGTGAAGGGCGTGAAGCCCTGGGTGAAATTGAGTTGCTCGCCCATTGGCAAATACAGCGACCTGTCGCGCTACAGCAGCAAGGGCTGGAATGCGTATCACACCGTGTGCCAGGATGCCCAGCGTTGGCTGCGCGAGGGACTGATGGACGAACTGTTTCCGATGATGTACTTCCGCGACAATCATTTCTACCCCTTCGCCATCGACTGGAAGGAGAAAGACTACGGCCGCATCGTAGCCCCGGGCTTGGGCATCTGGTTTTTAGACCGTCGCGAGGGCAACTGGCCATTGAGCGACATCACGCGTGAGCTGCAGGTATTACGTCAGTTGCAGTTGGGCCACACGTATTTCCGCAGTAAGTTTTTCACAGACAACACAAAAGGCATCTACAACTATGTCCGCGACACGTTCGACCCCTACCCTGCCCTCGTGCCCGCAATGACATGGGAGCACAACACGCCCCCGACAGCCCCCCAGCGCTTCGGGCAGAAGTTGCACGATGGTGTCTTGGAACTGCGTTGGGATGGCGCTCGCGACAACAGCGGAGCCCCCTATTTATTATATAATGTGTATGCGAGTCGCACCAGTCCGGTAGATGTGAACGACGCCTGTAACCTGATAGCCGCCCGTCTGGTGGTGAACCAGTTGTTTTTGAAGTCAGACGAAGACGAGCGCCCGCTCTATTACGCCATCACCGCCATGGACCGTTATGGCAACGAGAGTGCTCCCTTGCAGAGCAACGCCATTGTGGGCGGTTCGCGCCATGTCGCCTTATTGAAGAACGACGGCCGCCGTCTGACCTTGCCCGCCAAGGACCCCGGCCTTGACGCGAGTGTCTTGATCATTGAGAGCATGGTAGGCAAAGAGGTGGCCCGCAAGCCATATATGGGCGACTATGTAGATATCAGCCGTCTTCCCGAGGGGATGTACGTGGTGCGCGCCCAGACGCGCAAGAAAATCACGCACCGGCTGGGGGAGTTTATCATCAAGAGGGAAAAGTAAAAAAGTAAAAAAGTAAAAAAGTAAAAAAGTAAAGAACGGGATGACGAAATGACGAAATGACGACACGACGACATAAACGAAAAGGAAAAGAAGCAAAAAGCGGTATGGGCTTTTTGCTTCTTTTCTTTTCATGACAGGGCCGTCTTCATTTCGCGCCAACAGTTAGAAAGGCAGGTCGTCGGCAGAATCGGCGGCGGCAGGCGCATCGGCCGGCGTCGGAGCCGGAGCGGCGGGTTGCGGAGCCTGGGGAGCGGGTGCTGCGGGCTGCGGGGCCGCGGGAGCGCTCGGTGGGAACGGAGCCTGCGCATTATTAGGGAATGGAGCCTGCGGTGCGAACGGCGGCTGCCCTGCCGGCTGCGCCACATAAGGCTGCGTCTGTGCGGGTTGCTGCGTCGGGTCGAATGGTCTCACATCATAGGCTCTGATGCTGTTAAACCATCTGCCATTATACTCATGAGCATCGATGTCGAACGAGACCATCACCTCTTGCCCCAGTTGGATATTGAACCGTTGCAGTCTGTCAGCTCCCATCACCGAGAACACCATCTTTCTGGGATATGTATCATGAGTCTCGATTACGAAGTCCTGAGCTACCCACTCACCCCTTGCCGATACGCCACTTCTTGGCGGTACGACAGCAATTACTTTACCTTGTAAATCCATTGTCTTTAATTAGTATTGATGTTATGTTTGTCGTTTTCACGGATTGAACATCCCGAAATCGAATGCGAAATTACAAAAATAGTTTCAAAATGCGAAATTTTTCCTTATTTTTTTGTTTTAGACAGAGGATTTTCGTAATTTTGTATCGTTATAGTAGAATATTAACTTAAAACGAGATACCCATGAGATTTACCTTATCAAGTTCGGCACTGAGCAGCAGCCTGTCATCACTAGCACGTGTGATTAACAGCAAGAACACCCTTGCGATATTGGATAGCATTCTGTTTCAGGTACACGACGGTCAGTTGGTGCTGACCTCTTCCGACAGCGACAACACGATGAAGACCACGCTGCCCTTAGACGAGTGCGAGGGTGAAGCCGACATCTGCATCCCCAGCCGTACGATTCTCGACTCGGTGAAAGAGCTGCCTGAGCAGCCGTTGACCTTTGAGATCAACACCTCCGACTATTCCATCCGTGTCCTTTACCAGAACGGCGTATATAACTTCACCGGCATCGACGCGCAAGACTATCCCCTGACCCTGCCACTGTCAGAGAACTGCACCATTGTGACGATGGACAGTTCGGTGCTGTTGAACAATATCAACCGCTCGCTGTTTGCCACCGCTCAGGAAGAGTTGCACTTAGTGATGAACGGCATCTATTTCGACATGACCCAGGAGTGCATATCCATCGTGGCTACCGACGGTAAGAAATTGGTGCGCAACAAGAACTTCACGGTCAAGGTAGATCAGCCCGTATCTTTCATCCTTCCGAAGAAGCCCGCCACGCTGTTGAAGAACGTGCTCACGAAAGACGGCGGCGACGTCGTGGTGAAGTTTGATAACCGCAGTGCCGTGATCAGCTATTCCGGCGGCATGCTGACCTGCCGTCTGCTTGACGGCCGTTATCCGAAATATAATTCCGTCATTCCGCAGAACAACCCCAACCAATTGACCATCGACCGCCGTGCGCTTCTGAGTGCGCTCCGCCGAGTGTTGCCCTTTGCGAGCGAAAGTAGCCAGTTGGTACGTCTGCGCACCGAGCTGGGCAAGTTGGAAGTGTCGTCGGAAGACATCGACTTCGCCACGAGCGCCAAGGAGAGCATCACCTGCGAGTATGTGGGCGTGCCGATGAGCATCGGTTTCAAGGGCAGCAACCTGACCGAGATACTCAGCAACCTGGATAGTGACGAGGTCGTGATAGAGCTGGCCGATCCGGGTCGCGCCGGTGTGGTGATGCCCGCCGAGCAGCCCGAGAACGAAGAGGTGCTGATGCTGATTATGCCTGTATTACTGAATGATTAGTTCTGACAACGATGAAACTGAATCTGACGCGCCCGCTGATTATCTTCGACTTAGAGACCACGGGGTTGGACCTTGTGAAAGACCGCATCATCCAGATCGCCTACATCAAAGCCTTCCCTGACGGGCATGAGGAACGTGCCGACTATAAGGTGAACCCCGGCCGGCCCATCCCACCTGAGATCAGCCGCCTGACGGGCATCACAGATGCCGACGTGAAAGACGCCCCCTCGTTTTCCGAGTTGTCCAAGCAATTGGCAGAAGACTTCCGGGGATGTGACTTTGCCGGTTTCAACTCCAATCATTTCGACATACCGATGCTGGCTGAAGAGCTGTCGCGTGCGGGTGCCGACTTCGACTTCAGCAAATGCCGTCTGATAGACGTTCAGACCATCTTTCACCGCATGGAGCCCCGCAACCTGAGTGCCGCGTATCAGTTTTACTGCCACCGCGACATGGATGAAGACTTTGCGGCACACCGTGCCGATCAGGACGCCGAAGCCACTTACCGCGTGCTTCAAGGTCAGATGGACCTGTATAGCGGCGAGGGGATACAGAGCGAGCCAGACACGACGCAGTATGCCAAGAACCGTCAGATACCCAACGACATGGACGAGTTGTGCCGTTTCTCGAAGACCAACGACAATGTGGACTTTGCCGGCCGTATCGTCTGGAAACCCATATTGGGCAAGGACGGTCAGCCTCTGAAGAACAGCGACGGCAGCATCCGATGTCAAGAAGTATTCAACTTCGGCAAATACAAGGGGTGGGCCGTCACCGATGTGCTGCATCGCGACCCCAGCTATTATAGTTGGATGATGAACGGCGACTTCTCACTCAACACGAAACAAGCACTGACGCGTATCCGTCTGCGCGACTTTAATTCTAAATAGATGTTATCAGGAAAGAAAATCGTATTGGGCATCACAGGCAGCATCGCCGCCTATAAAGCGTGCCTGATTATCCGCGGTTTGATTAAGCGCGGCGCTGAGGTGCAGGTTGTCATCACCCCTGCCGGCAAGGAGTTTATCACCCCCATCACCCTCTCGGCGCTGACCCACAAGCCAGTGATCAGCGACTTTTTCTCACAGCGCGACGGCACGTGGCATTCGCACGTGGATTTAGGTATATGGGCCGATGCCATGCTGATAGCCCCCTGTACGGCGAGCACGCTGGGCAAGATGGCCCATGGTGTAGCCGACAACATGCTCATCACGACCTACCTGTCGATGAAAGCACCCGTCTTCATCGCACCCGCCATGGACTTGGACATGTATGCCCACCCCTCAACGCAGGCGAACATCAAGCAGTTGACGAGCTACGGCAACCATTTCATAGAGCCAGCCAGCGGTTTTCTGGCCAGTGGTCTGGAAGGCAAGGGCCGCATGGAAGAGCCCGAGGTGATTGTTGACACGCTGGACCATTTTTTTGACGAAGCCCCCGACGTCTCGTCATCCCCCCAAGACCTGCAAGGCCGCCGGATACTGATAACGGCCGGTCCGACTTACGAAAAGATAGACCCGGTGCGGTTTATCGGCAATTATTCCAGTGGCAAGATGGGCTATTCGTTGGCTGAGGAGTGCGCCCGCCGTGGCGCGGACGTCACATTGGTGAGCGGTCCGGTACAGTTATCCACCCCTGCCGGTGTGCACCGCATCGACGTAGAGAGTTGCAACGAGATGTACGATGCGTGTCGGCAAGCATTCAGCGACTGCGATGCCGCCATACTCTGCGCCGCCGTCGCCGACTTCCGTCCTGAGAGCACCGCCTCGCAGAAGATCAAGCGCGAGGGTGATGCCCTCGAGCTCCGTTTAGTGCCCAATCCCGACATCGCCGCCTCGCTTGGCCGCATGAAGGGAGCGCATCAGGTCATGGTCGGTTTTGCGTTAGAGACCAACAACGAGTTTGCGAATGCGTCGCATAAACTGGAAAAGAAGAATTTAGACTTCATCGTGCTCAACAGCCTCCGCAATGCCGGCACCTGCTTCGGCAGCGACGACAATCAGATCACCATCATCAGCCGTCAGGGGCGCAAAGACTTCGACAAGAAGCCCAAGACAGCTGTTGCACGTGATATCATTGACGAATTGTCAAACCACCTTAACGAAATACATTCATGAAAGCAACCGAACAAAGTATTCAGCAGATAGAGCGTCTGATTCGTAAAATCTGCCAGAAGTTTCCGCCGACCGACGACCCTACCCTTCTGACAGACATCCATTTGCGTGTATCGCCCGACAGCGGCGAGTTATTGGCATTTGACGATGACGACCAAGAGATTACGCGCTGCGTGGTAGAGCAATGGATAGACAACAAAGACGACCAGTTTTACGACGATGCCGCCGAGGCTCTTCGTCGTGTGCTGAAACGTCTTCGCGACCAGATCGACCAGCTCGGCATCCTGCGTCCGTTCAGTTTTGTTTTGGAGGATGAAGACAAGGAGCATCTGGCCGAATTGTATGTCTCCGACGGCGACACCATCATCATCGGCGGCGAACTGATGAAAGACTTAGACAAAGACTTAGACAATTTCTTCGAGAAGCTGATGAAGGAGGAGGTTTAGGAGACCCACCCCCAGCCCCTCACTTGGGAGCCCCCTCCCCGACCCTCCCCGAGGGGAGGGAGTAGATAGATAGCTTCGTAGTGTGGAAGGGTTGCTATAGCGGGCCAGGGGGACAGGGCGGAAAGTACACCAGTAGGACCGCTTAATGGAGTAGTGTTTACTAATTGCCCTGTCCGTAGCACGGTGAGCGAAGCGAACACAAACAAGGGGGGTGTCAAAACACCTGGAATTTCTCTTCAACAACGGATTTCACGGATTTCACAGATTTACGACTTGCTGATGATCAGCAATAACAATCATCTGTGAAATCCGTGAAATTCGTTGTCTATTTCATTTGACAAACCCTCTTTGTCTTATAGTTTTACTTTTTTGACCACTCCTTTGCTCTCATTGCTCATGCGGTCGAGCGCCGTGACCACATAGACACATTTTTGACTGCCTGTCTGATAGGGTAATTTATAAAAGGTGTTGACAGTGATGGCCACGATCTTCGCCGGGTTAGACAAATCGACCCGTTCATTGTCAGCGAATCTGTAAACCACATATTTATACGGTTCATTCTTCCAGCCCTTACCTGATGGAGCGGTCCAGAAAAGCACATAGTCGCTGTCAATCCACATATCCTTCACCTTTTTGGGGTGAGCGGGAGCGTCGTCATCGATGAAAGGCATGAGCGGCTGCAGAGCCGGTCTTTTCCAATAAGCGTCTCTGAGCACATGTCCGTAGTTGCCCACATTATCCACGGCCGCCTTGGCATACCATAGCACCATGCCATTGACATGTTGCGCCTGTTTTCTCAGTTTGTATTTAGCCGTGATCTGGCTGGCGTTGGGGTTATCGGGATCCGCGTGCTTGGCAGTTCTCTCCACATCCTCGCCGATATAGAGGGGTCTGTTAGCGGCATGGCTGTCCCACCATTTAATGAGCGTCTTGTAGTCAGCCGACTTATGACCTATCTCCCAATAGAGTTGAGGCACGCAATAGTCGATCCACCCCTTATTGACCCACAGGATGACATCGGCATAGAGGTCGTCGTAATTTTGCAGACCGTTGGTATTGCTTCCGTCGGGGTCATTGCGTTTGTTGCGGTAGATGCCGAAAGGCGACACGCCGAACTTGACGTATGGTTTCCGCTTATGAATCGTTTTCTCTAATTGCTGGATGAAGAGGTTGACATTCTCGCGCCTCCAGTCATTCTTGCCAGCGATATGCTTCGGGTTATAGCTTCTAAACTGAGCATCGTCGGGGATGCTCTGTCCCGGAGCGGGATAAGGATAGAAATAGTCGTCGATATGCAGTCCGTCGATATCGTATCTGCTGACGATGTCGTCCACCACGCGGCAGATATAATCTCTGTTTTCGGGTATTCCCGGATTGAGGATATACAGACCATCGTAAGGGAAGACGAGGTCGGGCCGTTTCACCGCGACATGATTATAAGCGAGGTCGTTGGTCGTTTTCGTCTTAGCCCTGAAGGGGTTGATCCACGCATGCAGTTCCATCCCGCGCTGATGGCATTGCTCGATCATCCACTGCAACGGGTCCCAGTAAGGCACAGGAGCCACCCCTTGCCGGCTTGTGAGGAACCGGCTCCACGGCTCGATATTACTGGCGTATAAGGCATCGCATTCGGGGCGCACTTGGAAGATAATAGCATTGCATCCGTCTCGTTGCAGTTCGTCGAGCTGGCTACTGAGAGTATTTTGCATCTGCTGTGTTGACATCCCGATAAACTGTCCGTTGACGCATTGAATCCAAGCCCCTCTGAACTCTCTTTTAGCGGGCGATGAGGAAGTCGTCACCAATTGTTCGCCTTTGCAAGAGGTGAGCATGACCCCTGCGATAGCACATAATGCGAAGATTAAATGTCTCATGAAATGTAATGATATGATTTTAGGGTGCGAAGATACGAAAAAAAAATGACACAGACGAAAGTTCGCGGTAATAAAAGCAGCAAAAAGGCACCCCTTGTTTGGGAGTGCCTTTTTAATGGTAGAAAAGTGATCGTTTAGAAGATGTATCTCTTGTCGGTAATCTTCGCGTTTCTCATCAGTTCACCGAAGATCACGTTCTGATTGAGTCCGAAATTCTGGGCAGCTCTTGCGCGGTACTGCTTCTCATCATAAGTGCCTTCGAGCGTGCGCTGTTCGGTCACCTGGAAGAAATAGACCCCGTTGTTTCCTTTGACCGGTGTCTTGCAGAAACCGGGTTTGCTGGCAGCCACGGCACCGGCCAGTTTAGGCTCTTGACGGTAGTTGGCAAACGACACGTGAGCGATGGTATCTACTCTGCAAGTCAGTCCAGCCACAGCCTTGGCAGCGTCGATAGAATTGACGCTCTTGGTAGCCTCAATGATTTTCTCGGCCTTCTTATCATTCAGCGCCATCTGCTTCACATATTCATTCACCATGGCGTCGTCCATAGGTCTGTAACCACCATCATAGATGCCAGTGAGCACCACAGCCACGAGCACGGTGTTTTTGTCACCATTCATGGTTTCCTCCTCACACTCGAACTCATCCGACAAGTCGCCCACTTTCCGGTCTTCGTTGAAGATCCAGCGGAACATTTCTTTGGCGCCAGAACCGTCGATGCGGGTCATGCCAGTGGGAGTGGTCGTCATGTAATTGTATGAAGAAGAGTGAACGCCCAGGTTCTGCTCGCGGAGGTCACGCAGATCAACCACAGTGAAGTTGTTTTGTGCAGCGTTCTTCTCGATGTCTTCCACCTTACGGTTGTCGGCGAGGAAGAGACGCATCTTCTCGTTGAACTGTCTTGATGTCTCGGGCGAATAAGTGATTTCGCGCTTCACCTGAGCCAGCACATATTTCTGCACCGGTTTCTTTTGGTCGAGCACCTGCACAATCAGTTTGTTGCCAGCATAGTTGATGACTTTCATCTCATTGACCGTCATATTATGGATAGTAGAGATGAGGTTAGCCATTTCAGCATCTACATTGGCGCGCTCGTACTGGTTAGTCACCATCCACTGTTTCTCGCCGGTATCTCCATATTTTTTAGCCAGCACCTCGAAGTCCTCGCCACCCTGGATGGCTTTGACGATGCTGTCGGCCCGTGTAGCTGTCTCGGCTTGGTTCTCGCCCCGCACGCCGATGGCGCGGAACTGGATAGAATCGGGCATCGAAGCCTTAGAGAATACGCGTATGACATTCATGGTGTTGTCGGCAGCATCGAAGAACGGGCCTTTCACCACGTTGACGCCGATAGAATCAACCATGTTGGCCACTGCGGGCGACAGGGCGTTCTTCGTGACAGGCACGCCTGCATACTGGACATCAGATTCAAATTCACGCACACAGTGCTTGACGCTGTCGGTATTAGCGGGCACAGAGTCGAGTTTTGCAGCGGCCTCGGCGAGCAGTGCATTGAGCTCAGTCTTATCATTATCGGAAGCCTCTTTTCTGATGACGATCAGCTTACCGGTGCGCACCTCGTCATCAAGTTTGATGCGTGCGCCCTCTTTCAGTTCTTCGTATTTGCTCTTCAGATCAGCGTCTGATACGGTGACCGTGCTGTCGTTGATGGCTCTGAAGTCGTAAGCGGCACAAACGATATCGCTCTCTTTCTTCTCAGCGTCGAACAAGAACTTCGCCTCGACGGCATTAGAGACAGAGCAAGCTTGCAGCAGCGAGTTGTATTTCTCGAAGAGCAGCTGCGTTCTCAGCTGTTTTTCTTTGAAGAGCAAGTAATTATAGAGCTGAACAGCTTGCGGGTTATTGCTTTTCTCAGCAGCGTCTTTCACGCTGTTGACGTATTGTCTGTATGCATTGACATCGAAAAGGCCCGTCTGCTGGTTATGCACCTGCGGAATGGGGATGTTGGCCAGTGCCGGGTGTACGCCCTTGGTCATCAAGTCGTTCACCTCTTCGTCGGTGACGGTGAGTCCGAGTTTCTGAGCCTCGGCAGTGACGAGTTTTTCCTGCAGGAAATAGTTCCACGCCATTTCTCTGAGTTGCTCATCCGACTCCTGTCGTCCTTCGATTTTCATAAATTCAGCGAACTCCTCGGCATACTTCTGATACTCTTGGACGTTCACTTTTTCACCAGCGATTTCAGCCATACGCTGACTTTGCTCAGCCTTCGAACCTTCGCACGACTTGAAGAGGTCTCCTGCGATGAAGGCAAACAAGCCGAGGCCGATGATACCAATAAGTATCGCGCCTCTGCTTCTGATTGTTCCTAATGCTGCCATTACTTTTTTGTTGTTATTATTTTTATTGTTCTTTCTCGTTACAGATGGTTTACTCTTAGCTTTTGCCTGATGCTTTTAGCATTTTACGCTAAAAAGCGCACAAAATTACGAAGAAAAACGCAAACAGGCGAATTTTTTTGTTGAAAAATGCTTTACGAAGTCACTTTTAGTTTGACGAGCTCGATTTTGGTCATTGTTTTTTTAATGATTTGGAACTCATAGTGTCCTATTTTGACCAATTCATTGAGTTTTGGGAAGCTCTGATACTCATGCAGGATGAACCCGCCTACAGTCATGTATTCATCGCTTTCAGGTAGTTGGAGGTCGAACATCTCATTGACTTTATCTATCTCCAATCTTGCCGACAGCAAGTATTCATTGTCGCCCGTTTTTTTCGCCTCATATTTGGTATTGTCATGTTCGTCTTCGATGTCGCCGAATATTTCCTCCACCATATCCTCGAGAGCCACGAGTCCGGCCGTGCCACCGAACTCATCAACGACCACAGCCAGACTTTTTTTCTGTTGCAGGAGCATACGCATGAGTTTTTGTGCCGCCATTGTTTCTGGCACGAATGGCATTTTCTGTATGTGCTTGATCCACTCCCCGGCATTTTTAAACATCTCCGACGAATGGATATATCCGATGATATGGTCGATATCCTCGTGAAATACGATGATTTTCGAGTTACCACTCTCAATAAACCGTTGTTTGAGCGTTTCGCTGTCGCAGTCGTCAGCCACCGCATTGATTTCCGTTCGTGGTATCATGCAGTCTCTCACCTTGGTATCTGAGAAATCGAGTGCATTTTGGAAAATCTTCACCTCATCATCTATTTCGTCTTCATCCTTGGCATTGTCGATGCTGCTTTGCACGAGATAGTCGAGGTCAACCTTAGAGAACACCTCGTCGGTAGCCTCTTGCGTCATCTTCACCCCTACCAGCCGCAGCAAGCACCTTGAGAGGAACGTGGCCAGCCGAGAGATAGGCCATAGGATGACATAGCAGAAGAAGGCCGGCAAGGCAAAGAACGTGAGGAGGCTGTTGGGGTTACTTTTGAAGAAGATTTTAGGCAGGAACTCGCCCGTAAACAGGATGATGATAGTAGAGAGGATGGTATCGGCCGTGACCCGGAACCCGTCGGACAGATCGCGGAATATCGTCGCGTCAAAGAGTTGCGCGATGAGGATGCCATAGACCACGAGCGCGATATTATTGCCAACGAGCATGGTGCTGACAAAGTGGTTGGGATGGCTATAGAATACAGCCAGGCATTTTTGGGCAAGCCCATTTTTCTCCTTGTCCATTTCCGCCAGCATCCTGTTGCTGGAGACGAAAGCTATTTCCATCCCAGAGAAGAAGCCGGAGAAAATCATCGTAATGACGATGCCCACTATGAGAGATACGCTCACTGTCATTATTGTTCCGTATGAGTTAGAGGGATAGTCGTACGTTTGCGGTTAGGCTGATAGGGTTGTCTTCCCCTGAGCATGGCCGAGTCGCTTTGGCTCTTGGTCATATTCTCTCTGGGCGACTTATCCACATCGCCTTTATCAAACGCTCCCTTGCTGTTCGACACGTAGTATTTGGTCATTTTCTCATCACTTCTGAAGCTGTTGCCTTGCAATTCCCGCTCGGGGGTGATGATGTGAGAAAACTTGTTGGAGTATAGTTCATGCGTCCTCTCATCCCAGAAGAGCTCTTCGCTTTTGAATCTGACGCCGTTTTTAGAGAGGATTCTCACCCTACCGTGCAGTTCCCACAGCTTATTCACGTCGTAATAATAAGCCGTATCACATTGTATATAAGACTGCACATGCAGTGTGAGGTCAAACTGTTCGAGGAAGAGCCCCTTGTCGAAGATCCACCTTGACGGGTTTCTGTTGGGGTTCATCTCCCATCGTTCTGCCACGATGCGGTATTTGATGATGCCCGAGTCAGAGATGAGCGTATTCACCCCATACGACACCATTGTAGCCACCGAGTCTTGGGGTCTGATGGCAGGTGCCGTCCTCTCTCTTTCCTGTCCGCAAGCCCATATCAGCCACAAGGCGAAGGCCCAGGGAATCATCGTTCGTCGCATCGTCATTGTGCCGCTGTCAGTTCACTTTCCACTTCATGAACCACCGTTCGTTGAACGTCAGTCCGAGATTGATTCTGAACACATTTTCAGTGAGCATGCCGTCGGCCGCGTTATGCACCCACTGTGCGCTGATGTTCAAGACAGAGCGGTTATTCCATCCGTTGATGATGGGAATGCCCAATCCGGCGGTGACACTTATTTCTTTTGGTCCGTCTTTGCCATTTATATTTAAATAAGGTGTAGCATACGACACGCCCATCCTATAGTGCACCCTATTGAGGTATTTGTTTGAGTTCTCATCGACGCAATAGTCTATACCGAGGTTGAACTTCTTTCTGTCTTGATAGTAATTATTATTGAGTGCGAACACCGTTTGGTTGCCCGCGGTGACGAGTTCGGGGTATCCCACGTCTGCCCACTTTTGCAGTGTGAAGTCGAATCCAACTCTCCACGAGTTGCGATGATTCCACATCAGTCCCGCTCCGAAGGTATGAGGCAGTTTGAATGCGTCGTTCATGGTCACGGTCGCAGTGTCGCTGACGCCAGTCTGCGAGTTGGTCGATACGATTTGGCTCTCCATATCCGCTTTGATGCTATGTCCGAAGCCGTATGTGAGTCCGAGCGTGAGCTGGTCTTTTTTCGACAGTTTGGTAGAGAACTGCAAACCGAAGTCGAGCATATAGTTAGAGATACTCGTCTTATAGTATTTCGCCAGTACATTGGCGGCGGCATCGCTATAGATGTTGGAAACCGTCTTATCGAGTTTTCCCCACATATAACCTCCGTTGACACCGATTGACAGCCCTTTAATCGGTTCCCATCCCACTCCGAGGAACGCCTGGTGTATGCCTCCCGTGCCATAATAAGTGTTGGTGTATGTGACATCGGTAGAACCGACATTCTCTTTTGAGGAATAGTTGTAGCCAATGTTTGAGTAAGGGAGGATACCTAAACTCACGCCGACATGCTTGAAGGCCCTGAATCCAGCCACCATGTAATCGAAGGCGGCGGAATTGGCGTTGATTTTTTTCCCGTTTTCCTGAAAACGGGTCATTTGTCCGGAAGCGCCCGCGTCGAACACGAAGGTGAGCGAATCCATCGACGAATAGGAAGCGGGGTTGAGCGTATTGACCATGTTATGCTCTCGTCCTCCGATGCCCACCCCATTCATGCCTTTGTTAAATCCCTGCGACCGGTCTCTGATCAGTCCCAGTCCGAATTGGCTGTAGGGCGAAACAGTCGTGTACTGATTATTATTCGTAACCTGTGCAGACAAAGAAGCCGCTGTGACCGCGAAAAGAGCGGCGCATATCAATTTTTTCATATATGAATGTTGTCTTGTCTTCAAATTCAGCCTGCAAAATTATTGAAAAAAAACGAAATCGTCGCATGTTTTTACAATTATTGATATAAAAGGTGGTATTTAACAAAAAATTAGCATTAACTTTGCACTGCTTTTCATCATAACGCCCCATCATAACTCCCCATCATCATGGACAGACATTTGATATCCGACGAACAGACCTTGGACAATGCAGGCGTGCGCGTGACGGCCGTCAGGTTGTTGGTGCTTCATGAGATACGCACCCGTTTTCACGACACATTCAGTCTGGCCGACTTAGAAGCCGCCCTTCCCACGGTTGACCGTTCCACGCTTTTCCGCACATTGACTACCCTGTCGGAATCGCATTTGCTCCATGAGACCGACGATGGCAGCGGAGCCCAGAAATACTGTCTATGTCAATGTGACGACACGCGGCATCACACAGGTCATGTACACCTGACTTGCCGTTGCTGTCACCGCACGTATTGCCTGACGAGCGTGAAAATCCCCCCCGTGCCCATGCCCGAGGGGTTTATGGCCGAAGAGACGGAATACATCATCAAGGGAGTGTGTAAGGAATGTTTTTGGGGGGCAGGGAGCAAGGGGCAAGGGAATATTTTGGGGCAGGGAGCAAGGGGCAAGGGGCAGGAGATATGTCATGAACACTAAACACTGGACACTAAACACTGGACACTGGACACTAAACACTGAACACTAAACACTGGACACTAAACACTGGACACTAAACACTAAACAAACAGATGCAGGAGGGGGGCAGGGAGCAAAGGACCGTTTTTGTTGTTAGATTTTTTTAATTTTTAAATTTTTTAATTCTATAATTTTATCGTACCTTTGCACCCGCAATGAAAGAGATGAACCCATTTAAGTGGAAAGTGGCCTTGTTCGACCTTGACGGCGTGGTGTTTGACACCGAGCCCCAATACACAATTTTTTGGGGTGCGGAGTGCCGCCGCTATCACCCAGAACAGCCAGGTCTTGAACACACAATCAAAGGCCAGACCCTCACCCAGATTTTCGACCGTTATTTCAGCGATGTGGCCGACGAGCAGCCCGCCATTGTGGATCGTCTGAATGCCTACGAGGCACAGATGCACTACGACTATGTAGCTGGTTTTGAGGATTTTATCCGCGGCATACGCGCTCAGTGCGTGAAGACCGCCGTGGTGACGAGCAGCAATCAGGCGAAGATGCGCAGTGTGTATCGGCAGCGCCCGGAATTTACGACGCTGTTTGATGCGGTGCTCACCTCCGAGGACTTCACCGAGAGCAAGCCGTCGCCCGACTGCTACCTGAAGGGAGCCGCCCGTTTCGGAGCCACCCCACAGGAGTGCGTGGTGTTTGAAGACAGTTTCAACGGACTGAAGTCGGGCCGTGCCGCCGGCATGTACGTCATCGGCCTTTCCACCACCAACCCCGCCGAGGCGATAGCTCCGCTGGCCGACTTAGTCATCAGCGACTACGAGGGGATTTAGGAGTTTGGGAGTTTGGGAGTTTGGACATTAGTTATCGCATTTGGAATACTATTCTCTTACCTCTTACCTCTTACCCCTTACCTCTTACCTCTTACCCCTTACCTCTTACCCCTTACCTCTTACCTCTAATATAATAAAACAATATATCAAATTATGGCAGGTTATTTAGTGAGCGATACGCGCAAAGTGACGACGCATCGTTTTTTTGAGATGAAACAGAAAGGTGAGAAGATTTCTATGCTCACCTCGTATGATTATACCACGGCCGGCATCGTGGATAAGGCCGGTGTTGACGCCATTTTGATCGGCGACTCCGCCTCGAACGTGATGGTGGGCAACACCACAACGCTCCCCATCACCGTTGACCAGATGATTTACCATGCCCGTTCGGTGGTGAATGCCGTGAAGCGTGCCTTGGTGGTGTGCGACATGCCGTTCGGCAGTTATCAGGTGGACCGTCACGATGGTCTGAAGAATGCCATCCGCATCATGAAAGAGAGCGGCTGCGACGCCCTGAAGTTGGAGGGCGGCGTAGAGATACTCGACACCGTGAGAGGCATCTTGGATGCCGGCATCCCCGTGTGCGGCCATCTGGGTCTGACCCCCCAGAGTATCAATAAGTTCGGCACCTACGCCGTTCGTGCCAAAGAGGCTGCCGAAGCCGAGAAACTCATGTCTGACGCCCGTGCCCTCTCCGATGCCGGCTGCTTTGCCATCGTGCTGGAAAAAGTGCCCGCCAAGTTGGCCGCCGAGGTGACCGCCGCCGTCAGTTGCGCCACCATCGGCATCGGAGCCGGCAACGGCACCGACGGTCAGGTGCTCGTGATTGATGACATGCTGGGCAAGACCCAAGGTTTCTCGCCCAAGTTTTTGCGTCGCTATGCCGACCTGGGCACAATCATGACCGACGCCATCGGTCAGTATGTGACCGATGTGAAGAGCGGCGACTTCCCCAACGAAAGTGAATCGTATTGATGGATACCACCCCCATCCACACCCGTCTGTGGCATCGTGACTTCTGGTTGCTGGCCATTGCCAGTTTTCTGCTCACGATGCCGATGTACATGTTGATACCGCTGCTGCCGTCGTGGTTGGCCGTGCGTACCGACCTGCCCTACAGCGAGGTGGCGATGGTGATGCTGTCTTATGGTCTGGGGCTGTTCGCCCTGGGACCGTTTTGCAATTATCTCACGCAGCGCTACCGCCGCAAGACCGTGTGCGTGCTGTCGTCGGCCGGTGTGGCGGTATTGCTGTCCGTCTTTTTTGTCTTGGAGCATAGCCTTGGCGGCTGGGCGCTGCCATGGTATGCGATGGGCGCGCTCCGCTTTGTGCTCGGAGCTTTGTTCGGTCTGTCGCAGATGGTGCTGCTGAGTACGCTGATCATCGACGTGTCGGAGTCGGCCTACCGCACCGAAGCCAACTACGCCGTGGTGTGGTTCGGCCGTTTTCCGTTGGTGCTGGGTCCGCTGGTAGCGCTTCAGCTCTATCGTTTTTTCGACATCGACATCATCTCGCTCATCATGGCCGCCACGGCCCTGCTGGGCGCCCTGTTGGTGAGCATGATCCACCTGCCGTTCAAGGCACCCGATGACAACCTTCGCACGTTGAGCACCGACCGTTTCCTGCTGAAGGAGAACCCGCTATGCTTCATCAACTTGATGTGCTTCACCGCCTTTTTCGGCATGTTACTGTACTGGATGCTCGACGCAGTGATGTATGCCATGCTGATGGTAGGCTTCTATCTGGCCATCCGTCTGGGCAAGACATTGTTGTCTGTATCCGGCCGTCGTGCCGACATGTATCTGGCGTTTGCCCTGTCGGGGTTGGCTTTTCTGTTACCCATACTGTTTTCTGACGAATGGTTGTGGAACTACCTCTCGCCCGTCTTGTTCGGTTGCGTGGCAGGGCTGGTATGCAACCGATTCATGTTTATCTTCCTCAATATCAGCCACCACTGTCAGCGCGGCACATCGCAGAGCACGTTTTTCCTCGCATGGGAGTTGGGGATCACCCTTGGTGTGTTTCTCACCTTTATGTCGCCCGACAAGGAGCAGTTGCTGCTTATCGCCTTGTCATTGCTGGCACTATCCTTCGTGCTTTATTTCACCCTGACACACGGTTGGCAGGTCAGGCACCAGAACCGGCAGCCTGGTTTGTAATTCGTGCAAAAATGTTGCCACGCTACCGCACATTTTCTTTCGTTTTGTTTGGAGGAAAACAGTAAAGTGGCTATCTTTGCAAATGATATTGCTAACCCAAATATGATAAATGATGAAAAAGATGAAAACGAAAATGATGTTACTTAGATGCTTGTTAGCGTCGCTCTGCCTTTGTGCCTCATTACCTCTGGAAGCACAGACACTTGAGCCAAACCTGAAGTTCGGCAAACCGACAGACGCTGAACTGAACATGACCACTTACTCCCCCGACCCCGATGCTGAGGCTGTGGTATTGTGTTACACCACAGACACCTATTACGACATCCGTGCGGGCGGCTTTCTACTGATGACCGACGTGAAGGTGCGCATCAAGGTGCTGAAAGACGGCGGCAAGGACTATGCCAACGTCAGCATCCCCTATCTGAGCGGCGAGGCCAACCGCGGCTACCACGAGCGCATTGTGGGTTTGAAGGCTACAGCCTACAACATGGAAAACGGTAAGCTCGTGAAGACCAAGATGACCTCCGACATGGAGTTTACGGAGACTGTAGATAAAGAGAACATGCTGCGTAAATTCACCGTGCCTCAGGTGAAGGTAGGCACCGTGTTTGAGTACCAATATCGCAAGGAGAGCGACTATTTCTTCCACATTGACACATGGCATGCGCAACTCAGCATCCCCACCCTCTATGCCTCTTACGAACTGATATTGCCCGAGTGGTTTCAGTTTAATGTGGATCAGACCGGGCACCACCACCTTGATGCGACGACAGACAACAGCAGCGTGACTTTCAACCTTGACGGCGACATACTGCGCTGCGTGGCACACAAATACCGTTTCATCGGCGAGCAGTTGCCCGCCCTGAAAGATGATGATTATATCTGGTGCCCTACTGACTACTGCGACAAGGTGACGAGCGAGTTGCGGCGCATCGAGATACCCGGTTCGGTGTATAAGGATTACACCACCACATGGGAAAAGATAGGCTCCCAGCTGATGGACGACGACGATTTCGGCGGCCGCATTCGCCGCGCCAACCCGCTGAAAGACGAGCAGGCTGCCGCAGCCATCCCCGCCGATGCGTCGGCCATGGACAAGACCGTGGCCCTGTATCAGTTGCTCAAGCAGCACTTGAAGTGGAACGGGCAGTACAAACTGTTTGGCAAGGGTGCCCACGACTTGAAGAAACAGGGCGAGGGCTCTAATGCCGACCTCAACTTTGTGCTGCTCAATATGCTGCGCGATGCGGGTCTGACGGCCTACCCCGTGGTGTTGCGACTGCGTACACACGGCCGTATGCCCTTTACGCACCCCACGATCAAAGAATTGACCACTTTCGTAGTGGGGGTGATGGCGTCAGATCAAAATATGCTGCTCATCGACGCGTCGGCAGAAGACGGGTATGTAAACGTGCTGCCATCACGTTTGCTCGTTGACCAGGCCCGCGTGATCAAGCCCGACGGCAGCGGGTTCATGGTCAACCTGCAGAGAGCCTCATCGTCGCAAGTACTTGTCAACAACCAGATGCAACTGTCGGCCGACGGAAGCATCAACGGCACAGTCCGCATCACCTATCAAGGCAACGGAGCCCTGGCCGAGCGGCGGCAGTACCGTTCGGGTCGCGACAGCATCGATTTTGTGAAGTCGCAGTCGTCGGCCTACGGCATCGACATCCAGAGTTTTGCCATGCAAGGACGTGACGACTTCTCGCCCCAGGTGCGCGAGGATATCACATTCACATCGCACGCCGATGCCACCGCCGACCATATCTACCTCAACCCCTTCGTTTTCCGTCCAGTGAAGGAGTCTCCCTTCCCAGCCGCCACGCGCGACATCCCTATAGAGTACCCCTACCCGTCGGCCCTGACCATCCGCTCGTCTATCCGGTTGCCCGAGGGCTACGAAGTGGAAGAATGTCCGGAGAATTTGGTATTACAGACACCCGACGGTAGTCTGACGGCGCGCGTGCTGACCCAGCCTGGCCCGGGTGTCGTCGGTGTACAGATTAAGTTCGACATCACCAACACCCTCATTCCTCAGACCAGCTATCAAGAGATACGGCAGTTTTACGAGACATTGACCGCCAAGCTCAACGAAATGATTATATTGAAAAAATCATGAAGAGTAAGCCCCGTACCATTCTTTTCGCCTTGCTTTTCGGCTGCTGCACATTGCTTCCGGCTCAGATTCCTCATGCGGTGCTTGTGGAGTCCTCGACCGAGGTGACCGTGGCCGACGACGGCAGTTATACGCACCGCGAGAGGCGAAGCTACAAGATAGCCGATGAGCACGGTGCCGGGTATGCGTTGCTGGCCCTGACGCTGGGCGACGACTCGCGCCTGACTGAGTTCTCGGCAGTGTGCACCGACCTTACGGGCAAGGTCATCAAGCGCTGGGGCAAGAAAGACATCAAGACGACACAATTGTCTGAGGAACTGGCCTCGGATGCCATGACGTATTACATGGAATACCGCCCGCACCAATATCCGCTGATGATGTCCTTCGACCTGACCATCCGCCGCACCGACGGTTGCCTGTCGTATCCCCCATTCATGCCCCAGCGCGGTTACGGCTTAGAGGTGGCGCATGCCTCGTATCAGCTGAGCGTGCCCAAGCGTCTGGAGTGCCGTGTGAAGAAAGCCCATACCGACGCCGAGGTGACGGTGACAGACGAGGGTAACGACCGCCAGCTGTTCCGTGTAGAGATGAGCCGTCTGCCGGCGGTGGAGCGCGAACCACTCATGCCCCCTCTCTCTGAGTTGCAGCCAACCGTATATTTCTCACCCACATCGTTCACGTATGGCAAGACATCCGGTTCGCTTGCCACATGGCAGACGCTCGGGTCGTGGCTCAGCACCTTGCAGCAAGGCCGCCAGACACTACCCGAGGCGCTCCGCCAACGGCTTCATGAGCTGACTGACACGTGTACCTCCGTGCGTTCACGTGTCAACCAGGTCTATCGCCTCTTGGCACAATCCACCCGCTACGTGAGCATCCAGTTTGGCATTGGCGGTTTGCAGCCCTTCGCCGCGTCTGATGTCTATCGCACGGGGTTCGGCGACTGCAAGGCACTGTCGAACTACATGGTGTCGATGCTGGCCGAGGTGGGTGTGGAGTCGCGATATGTGGTGGTGGGCACCGAACACCGCCACGTGTTCGCCGACTACGCCGACGTAGGGCGTTTCAACCACGTCATCGTGATGGTGCCTCAGCCCTCCGACACACTCTGGCTGGAGTGTACGCATCCACAACTGCCCTTAGGTTACGTGCACAGCGACATCGAGGGTCACGACGGTCTGGCCCTGACGGCCAATGGCGGCCAGTTGGTGCGTCTGCCCGAATATGCCGACAGCCTGCATCAGACGCGCAGCACACTGACCGTCGGACTACAAGCCGACGGTTCGGCCACCCTGTCGCTCCGCCAGCATGTCAGTTACCGGCAATACGAGCACTTGCTGCCGATGTCGGTAATGAGCGAGGCCGACCGTCGCGAGTCCATCGCCACGTTGCTGCATGCCGGCCAGCTCACCATCGAGCAGTTGGACGTGACCGACCATGCCCCGGAAGGCAGGGCTGAGATGGATATACACTGCGAGGCGCGCTCCGCCTCGTATGCCTCCGCCACGGGCCGTCGTCTGTTTGTCAACCTGTCGGCCCTGCACCTTCCGTCATCCTTATCGTCACAGCGCGGTGAGCGCCGCCATGACATTCTGGTCGAAGCCGGGTTTGCCGACAGCGAGGAGATCATCGTGCGCATGCCCGACGGCTACGAGGTGGAGGCGATGCCCATGCCCATGTCGGTGAGTTCGCCCTATGGCACGTCGCACTTCAGCATCACAAGCGAAGGGCAAGAGCTTCGTTTCACTCACGAATGGCAGGTGAGCCGCGGTACGTATCCCGCATCCAAGTGGAGCGAGTTTCAGGCATTTCTCAAGTCGTCGATGGTGCCCTACGCTCAAAAACTGGTGTTGCGTAAGAAAGAATAAGACCAAAATTTGCAGAAAAGAAGGATTATTCATACCTTTGCATCGATGATGCAAAGAGATATTCTTATTGCCGTTATCCTGCTGCTGATTGTGTCAGGATGCGGCGGCAGAAAGACACTGGCCGACTACGAACTGTCGTTAGACAGCATCGTGGCCGACACCGCCGTGTCCTTGAACAAAAGCCAGGGCAAGGCACAGTGTAGTCTGCACCTGAACGTGAAGATGCTGCAAGGCCCCCACACAGAGATGATGAACGACAGCGTGCTGCGCGGCGGCGTACTTCCAGCCGACTACCTGTCGCTGACCGACGAGAAGCTGACCCCGCGCCAGGCCGTCGATTCGTTCATCCACCGCTATGTGTCAGACTACCGTTCCTTCTACGGCAAGGTCTTTGACGAGGAGGGCGACGCCGGCTCCGCCGGGTTGCACTACCGTGTCGATACCGAGGTGCAGATGCTGCGCGACGGCATCATCGGCTATATCGCACACATCAGCGACCAACAGGGCGAACAGAGTTTGTCGTACACCCGGGTACAGAACCTCGATGCCGAGACGGGGCATCCCGTGCACCTATCCGACCTCTACGACACCGACGAACTGCAAAGCCTGCCACAGCATATCGGCATGGCGTTGGCCTCGCAATTGGAGTTTTCCGACACCATCGCGCTGCGCGAGCAGGGATATTTCGTGCATACCCCCTTCTACGCCCCCGACAACTATCAGGTTGTGGCCGACGGCGTGGAGTTCATCTTCGTGCCGGGCGAGATAGCCACGCGCGACAAGGGAGAAATCAGGGTGAAGGTGGAATAAGAGCCTCCCCCGTACCCCCTCCAAAGGAGGGGGGCACAAAATGAGGTGAATTGTGAATCCTGAATTGTGAATCCTGAATTGTGAATCCTGAATTGTGAATCCTGAATTGTGAATTATAATAATAAAGATTTGGACCAGATACTAAAATACTTCAAGACACTGAGCGAGGAACAGCAACGGCAGTTGTCGATGCTCGATGCGCTGTATCATGACTGGAACGAGAAGATCAACGTCATCTCGCGCAAAGACATCGACCACCTGTATGAGCACCATGTGCTGCACTCCCTGGCCATCGGCCAAGCCATCCACTTCCGCCCCGGTACGCGCGTGCTCGACTTCGGCACGGGCGGCGGTTTTCCGGGCATCCCATTGGCCATCCTCTTCCCCGACACCCGGTTCCGTCTGATAGACGGAACGGGCAAGAAGATACGCGTGGCCACGGAGATAGCCAACGCCATCGGTCTGAAAAATGTGGAAGCTGTACACCTGCGCGGCGAGGAGGAGAACGGCAAATACGATTTTGTGGTGAGCCGTGCGGTGATGCCGCTGCCCGACCTGATTAAGATTGTGCGTAAAAACATCTCCTCCACCCAGCGCAATGCCATGCTCAACGGCGTGCTCTGCCTGAAGGGCGGTGATGTGAGCGGCGAGGTGCGCCCCTTTGGCCATCGTGCCGAGGTGATGCCCGTGAGCACGTGGTTTGATGAAGAATGGTTTCAAGAGAAATATCTGATATACGTAGCGTTATGATAGAAATCAAGACTTTTGTCTGCAATATGTTGCAAGAAAACTGCTATGTGGTGAGCGACGACACCCGCGAGTGCGTCATCATCGACTGTGGAGCCTATTACGAAGAGGAGCGCCGCGCCATCGTGGACTACATCCGCGGGCAGCAGCTCACCCCGAAGCACCTGCTGGCCACCCACGGTCATCTGGACCACCATTTCGGCGACAACACGATATACGACGCCTTTGGCCTGCAGCCCGAGGTGCATGGCGGCGACGAGCGCATGATGTCGCATCTCGACCGCCAGGCCGAATCGCTCTATGGCATGCGCCTCGACTATGAGATGCCCCCCGTGGGCCATATCCTTGACGACGGCGAGCAGGTGACCTTTGGCAACCATACCTGGCGCGTCATCGCCACGCCGGGCCACTCCCGCGGCTGCGTCTGTTTCTTCGACGAGTCCGAGCACGTGCTGTTCAGTGGCGACACCCTGTTTCGTGGCAGCATCGGCCGTACCGATTTCCAGGGCGGCAGCATGCTTCAGATTATCCAGAGCCTGCGCATGCTGGCTCAGTTGCCCGACGACACCCGTGTGTATTGCGGTCACGGTCCGGCGACGACCATCGGCGACGAGCTGCGCATGAACCCCTATATGGACCGATGAACAAGACAGAGAAGATCATATTAGGCATCGACCCCGGCACCAACGTGATGGGCTACGGGGTGCTACGCACCGAGGGCAACAAAGCCTCGATGGTGTCGATGGGCGTCATCGACCTGCGCAAGATGAGCGACCCCTACCTGCGTCTGGGGCATATCTTCGAGCGTGTGACGGGCATCATCGAGTCGTACCTGCCCGACGAGATGGCCATCGAGGCCCCCTTCTTCGGCAAGAACGTGCAGTCGATGCTCAAACTGGGGCGCGCCCAGGGTGTAGCCATCGCCGCCGCCATCCAGCGCGACATCCCCATCCACGAGTATGCCCCCCTGAAAATCAAGATGGCTATCACCGGCAACGGTCAGGCCTCAAAAGAGCAGGTGGCAGGGATGCTGACCCGCCTATTGAACTTAGACAAGGACGAGATGCCCCGCTTTCTGGATGCCACCGACGCCCTGGGCGCCGCCTACTGCCATTTCATGCAGATGGGACGCCCCGAGTCGCAGGCGAGCTACCGTGGATGGAAAGATTTCGTCAATAAAAACCAAGACCGCCTATGCAAACGACCCTCCGCATCCGAGACGGCATAGCCCGCATGCCGCAATGGCGCATGGCCACGCCCGTCAATGTAGAGCTGCTCGACGGTGAGCAGATCGCCATCGTGGGCGACAACGGCAGCGGCAAGTCGATGCTTGTCGATCTGCTCACAGGCCGTCATCCACTCTTGCAACAAGAAGTGGCCTACGATTTCCGTCCGAGCACCAAGGCGCTGGCCGCCGACAACATCCGCTATATCACATTCCGCGACAGTTACGGTGGCGACAACGACCGCACCTACTACTTGCAGCAACGCTGGAACCAGCACGACATCGACGAGAGCACCCCCACCGTGGGTCGTCTGCTCGACGAAGCCTTTCTCCAGACAGGTGCTGATACACCCGCGCGCCGCGCCATGCAGTCGCACCTGTACGACCTGTTTGGCCTGCGCCCTCTGCTCAGCCAATACATCATCCTGCTCTCGAGCGGCGAGTTGCGCAAATATCAGTTGGCCCGCGCCCTCTTCAGCGAGCCGCGCATCCTCATCTTAGACAACCCCTTCATCGGTCTCGACGCCACCACCCGTGACCAGTTGCGCCACCTGCTGCGGCAGTTGACCGCCGACCGTCCGTTGCAAATCATCCTCGTCCTGGCCAAACGCGACGACATCCCCGACCTGATCACGCATGTGATAGAAGTGAAGGGGCTGACCGTGGGCCCGAAGAAGACACTCAGCGCCTATCTGGCCGAGCGTCCTCCCCTACCCCGTCATGTCTTAGATGCCGAACGAGAGTCACTGATACTGTCACTGCCCGCCCACGCTGACGACTATCACGCCGACGAAGTGGTGTCGATGCGCGATGTGAGCATCCGCTACGGCGAACGAACGATTCTGAAAGGCCTGAACTGGACCGTGCGCAACGGTGAGCGGTGGGCACTGAGCGGTGCCAACGGCAGCGGCAAATCGACCTTGCTAAGCCTGGTATGCGCCGACAACCCGCAGAGCTACGCGTGCGACATCGCCCTGTTCGGACAGCAGCGCGGCAGCGGCGAGACCATCTGGGACATCAAGCGCCATATCGGCTATGTGTCGCCCGAGATGCACCGCGCCTACAAGAAGAACCTGCCAGCCATCCGCATTGTGGCAAGCGGACTGAAAGACTCCGTGGGGCTGTATGTGAAACCCACGCCCGCCGACTACGACGTATGCCGCTTCTGGATGCACATCTTCGGCCTGGACGGCTTGGAGGAGCGCGACTTCATGACACTGTCGAGTGGCGAGCAGCGGCTGGTGTTGCTGGCACGCGCCTTTGTCAAAGACCCGGAGTTGCTCATTCTTGATGAGCCTCTTCACGGGCTCGACGACCGCCGTCGGCGGATGGTAAAAGACATCATCGAGACATTCTGCCTCCGCAAAAACAAGACGCTGATGATGGTGACCCACTACGAAGAAGAATTGCCAGCCTGCATCACCCACCACAAGAGGCTATGAGTGTTTTTGGGGACTTGTCCCTCAGAATCTTTTCCCCATCCTATACAATAAAATGACCAAGTGAGAGTTATAAAACAATAGTTAAGAGTAAAAACAGCCCATTAAGCATTAGGAAAGATATGAAAAAAGTATTATTTGCGGTCATGCTGCTCTTCGCAGGTCTGACCAGTGCGTCAGCACAAGACATTTACAAGGAGATTGTACACATGTCTGACTCCGTGGCCAACGACGAGTCGAAACTGATAGACGTGCGCCGTATCGCCAAGTTTAAGAGCAACGCCCTGAAATACTGGGCCGGCAAACTGATGATGGAACAGATGCCCGAGGGCTCTGACGGCAACATCGACCTGAACACCATCCAGGTGCCTGACAGCGTGTGGCGTGAGCTGGACAACCAAGCCATCTCGCTCTACAATTACGTGCACCTGTATCAGACACGTCTGTTGCGTGCCGAGAAAGAGAAAGACCGCCGCAACCTGCTGCTGTTGTTCCGCGAGGCGAGCATCCTTTTCCCGCGCTTCAACGACCCCGATACCGAATTCACGCAGAGTTATTGCAATGACGACCGTTTCCTGACTCAGTTCTCATTAGACACCGACTGGGTGAAAGCCCTTGGTTACGTGCGTGAGAAGTTAGGATTGTCATCGAAATAATACCTATCTCCTTGAGGGCGGGATTTCCTCGCCCTCTGCATCTCCTGCTCATAACGGCTCTCCTCGCGACCCTGCTGACGGGTTGCGGGCATAGTCGTTATGAGCAGATTTGTTTACGTATGGCCGCCATCAATTCACGATGATGATTTAGACCCTTTGAATTAAAACGACGTAAGCTGCGCCGGTATGATGCAGTATGAATACAACGAAAACGGGAATAACACGAAAGATTTAAACACGAATATTACGCAGATTCAAGAATATTGATTAAATTTGCCGCAAACAACTTCAATTGTCCGTCTTACTCAAGCGGAATCATCAACATGGAAATGAGGAGTATCGCCTCACGTATGAAGCGCCTCTGCGCCGCACTCTTGCTGGCATGGACTGTCATGGACGTCTGTG
>CAMVAT010000030.1 GCA_947165505.1 uncultured Prevotellaceae bacterium
GGAAGTTAAAGGGAAGTTAAAGGGAAGTTAAAGGGAAGTTAAAGGGAAGTTAAAAAGGAAGTTAAAGGGTAGTTAAAGGACTATAGTCTTCGTGTTAGAAAAATGTATTCTGCCCTTTTCTTCCTGACTAAAATGAATATTATGGCAGATAATAACGGAAGTTTGAAGAGCACCATCGCGGTGTCTCTCACCAATTACCTGGATGCCGGCGCCATCGTGGCTGGCGCCAGCGGACTGACACTCTGGCAGAACTACCTCGGACTGTCGGAGGTGCACCTGGGATGGCTCAATTTCATCAGTGCCAACTGCCTCGGGGCAGCACTCGGAGCCATCATCGGCGGATTCCTCGCCGATAAGTACGGACGTAAGTTCATCTTCACCTACAACCTGCTGGTCTATATGACCGGCGTGCTGCTCATCATGCTCAGCGTCAATTTCCCCATGCTGCTGGCCGGATTCCTCATCACGGGCATCTCGGTGGGCGTGGGCGTGCCTGCCTCGTGGACCTATATCTCTGAAAACTCAGAGGTGAACAACCGCGGGCGCAATATCTGCATCTCGCAGATGTCGTGGGGCATCGGACCGATGTTTATCCTCCTCTTCGGCATGCTCTTCGCACCGGGCGGCTACCTCTTCAGCTGGGTCGAAGCGCTCGGAAAGGCGATCGGAGGCGAAGGACTCTCTGAGGCTGAACTCAATGTCTTCTCCTCGCGCGTGGTCTTCTTCACCCTCTTCGTGGTGGCGTTCATCGCATGGAACTTGCAGCGCAAACTGCACGAGAGCGCCGAATTTGAGACGGCCAAGGCAGCGGAGAAGAAGAGCGGACTGGCCGACAACATCAAACTGCTGTTCACCAACCGCACGGCGGTGAAGACCGTCTGTTTCCTGGCCGGCATCTACCTGTCGTGGAACCTCGTGGCCTCGGTCATGGGATTCTTCCAACCGCATATCTACGAGACGGCGGGCGGCGTGAGCAATGAGCAGGCCAACTGGATGAACTGCATACAGTGGGCCATCATCGTGGGCGTGACGTTCATCGTGTCGCGACTCATCGACCGCACCAGTCACAAACTCATCTATGTGTTCGGCCTGCTTGTGGCCATCTCGGCATGGCTCATCATCGTCACCATCGGCGTGAGCGGTCCCGTGGGCCTGTGGGCCTTCGCCATCCTCTGGGGCATACAGGGCGGCACCTCGGTGCAGATATTCTATGCTCTGTGGGGCACCGAACTGTTCCCGGCTAAGTTCCGCGCCGGTGCGCAGGGACTCATGTTCTTCATCGTGCGCGGTCTGTCGGCTGTGTGGGGGCTCGTCTTCACCTATATCTACGGCGAGAATGGCGAGGGATTCACCATCGCCGCCTACTGCATGATTGCCCTGCTGCTCATCTCGCTCGTGGTCGGCTTCATCGGCGCCCCCAACACCCGTGGCAAGTCGCTCCAAGAGATCACCGACGAGCGGTACGGCCGCCTCACCCCCGACCCCTCTCCAAAGGGCGAGGGGCGTAGATAGCAATGTAATCTCTCACCTTCGTGCTTGCGGACAGGGCACGCCCTGTCCCTACTTGCGCGGCGAGGTTATCTCCCGCCCCCTGCTCCCTGCCCCCTGCCCCAAAACTATTCTCTTACCTCTAACCTCTAAAAATATGAACATATTACAAAACCGTCCCGCGCTGGAGCGGGAAATCATGAAGATCGCCGAGGTGGCAGGCTACCTCTGGCAGAACGGATGGGCCGAGCGTAATGGCGGCAACATCACAGTAAACATCACCGAGTATGCCGACGACGAGATGCGGCTGATGCCCGCCATCAGCGACGTGCGCCCCATCGGCATCACACTGCCCGAACTCAAGGGCTGCTACTTCTATTGCAAGGGCACCGGCAAGCGCATGCGCGACCTGGCCCGACAGCCCATGGACAACGGCAGCATCATACGCATCTTAGACGACTGCGCATCGTATGTCATCATCGCCGACAATCCCGTGGCGCCCACCAGCGAACTGCCCAGTCATCTCATCGTGCATGCACGCCAGATAGCCACCGGCTCGGGCTATAAAGCTACCGTGCACACACATCCCATCGAACTGGTGGCGATGAGCCACAACCGCGCCTTCCTGGGCAAGGACGTGCTCACACGCATCCTCTGGTCGATGATACCCGAGACGAAGGCCTTCTGTCCGCTCGGCCTGGGCATCGTGCCTTATCAGTTGCCCGGAAGCAACGACCTGGCCATGGCCACGCTCAAGGAACTGGAGGAGTACGACGTGGTGATGTGGGAGAAGCACGGCGTCTTTGCCAAGGGCACGGACGTGATGGATGCCTTCGACCAGATAGACGTGCTCTCGAAGAGTGCCAAGATTTACATCTCGTCGCGCTGCATGGGTTTCGAGCCTGAGGGCATGAGCGATGAGCAGATGGCCGAAATGACACGCGCCTTCCATCTGCCAAGGTGAGGGTTGAGGGTTTAGGGTTTAGTGTTTAGTGTTCTTGCTAGCAGACCCTCCCCCCGGCCCCTCCCTTGTAGGGAGGGGAGTAGATAGCACGCCTATCACAATAAATGGTAGCCCCGTTCGGTCGGATTTGCAATCCCGTTCGGTCGTTGGTTTCACCCGAACGAGTGTATTGTCGAATTGTGCCCTGTCCGCAAGCAAATCATGACAAATGGCGGACAGGGCACGCCCTGTCCCTACTTACGAGGAGTTATCCTACTTCCGTTTTTCATATAAATCGGAAGCGTAAAATCACTTGACTAGGTATAATCTGGTGACCTCAACCCTCTGCCGTGTAGAACCCTCAACCCTTAACCGTATAGAACACTAAACCCTCAACCCTAAACCCTCAACCCTCAACCCTCAACCCTCAACCCTCAACCCTCAACCCTCAACCCTCAACAAAAAACGGTGGACCGTACGGGACTCGAACCCGTCCTGGGAGCTTGCGGAGCTCCTGTGCTAGCCGACTATCACTAACGGCCCAAAGGCGTATGAGTATGTAGAAAACATACGGATTTGCGTGCAAAAGTAAGCACTTTTTTTATTGTAACAATATTTTTTTTGCATTTTTTTTCTGTTTTTCAAAAAATATGTTACTTTTGCAACCGAAACGAACTCTACTAAATCAAACTTAATTTTTTTAACTTATTAAACATGATGAAACTACAAGTCAAGAGGGCATTCGTGGCCTCTCTCATGTCTTTGATGTGTATTTGTGCCTTCGCACAGCAGACCGTCAGGGGCACGGTGAAAGACGCAAGTGGTGAGCCGATGATTGGAGTGACCGTCGCAGCTGACAACGGCAGTGGTGCCGTGACCGACATCGATGGTAACTTCTCTCTGTCGGGACTCTCTTCGTCGAGTACCTTGAATTTCTCGTATGTCGGTTACAAAACCAAGACCGTCAAGGTGGGTAACAACACAACACTCGCCGTCACTCTCGAAGAAGACCATACCACACTCGAAGATGTGGTGGTCATTGGTTATGGCACCATGCGCCGTAAAGACCTGACCGGCTCGGTGGCATCCGTCACCGGCGACAAACTGGCCTCCAACCCCGTGGCTACGGTGGCCGAGGCGCTGCAGGGTCAGCTGCCCGGTGTGAATGTCATCTCGCAGGACGGTCGTCCCGGTGCTACCATGTCGATCCGCGTGCGTGGCGGCGGCTCTATCACCCAGAGCAACGAGCCCCTCTACATCGTCGATGGTGTGCAGGTGTCGAGCATCGACGACATACCCGCCGACAACGTTGAGTCGATCGACGTGCTCAAGGATGCTGCCTCTACCGCCATCTACGGTGCACGCGGTGCCAACGGTGTCATCCTCATCACCACCAAGGGTGCAAAGGAAGGCAAGGTGCAGGTGAAATACAATGTGTATTACCAGATCATGAAGAACCCCGAGAACCTGGAGATCATGGACGCCTACGACCATGTGCTGCACCAGTGGAGCTATGCCACCTCGCTGGGCGAGACCTACGCCAACAACATGGCGAAGTTCTACGGACTGGGCAGCGCCAACGGCAACCACCTGGCTGAATACCGTAACCAGAGTTCGCACAACTGGATGGACGACGTGATGCAGACCGGTCATACGTTCAACAACGACCTGTCGATCAGCGGCGGCACACAGCACACCAAGTTCTACGCTTCGGTCAACTACAGCAATATGAAGGGCATCCTGATGAACTCCGGCTTCCGCCGTTGGAGCGCCAACTTCAAACTCTCGCAAGACCTGACCAAGAACCTGAAGTGGGACGTCGATGCACGTTATGGCGAGATGCAGTTCAAGGGCAGCCAGTACGGCTATGCCACACAGGCCTACACCTTCAACCCCATCGACAACCCGCTGGGCTCGGGCGACCCCTCTGACCTGGGCATGGGTAGCGCCAACGCCGACGATACCTACAACCCCGTGGCTATCCTCAACGACTACGACAATATCCGCAACCGCTACCGCATCGGTATCAACAACGCGCTGACGTGGAACATCATCAAGGGCCTGACCGCCAAGACCGAGCTCTACCTGAGCCGCAACTGGAGCAAGACACAGCGCTGGGACGGCGGCAAGACCAACGGACAGAGCTACAACCTGGCAAGACTGACCGACAGCGACGGTTACAACACCCGCTGGGACACCACCCTGAGCTACGACGTGCAGGGACTGGGCGAAGACCACAAGCTCAACGTGATGGTGGGTAACGAGATCCTGGGCAGCAAGACCACCACCAGCTATATCCAAGGCACCGGCTATCCCGCCGAGTGGAACATGGACTATGTGTTTGCCAATATGGCCATGTCGAGCAGCTCCGTCACCGGCGACGAGGTGAGCGGCACCGTGGGCACTCCCGCACACACCGTGTCGTGGTTCGGACGTGTCAACTACAACCTGCTCGAGCGCTACCTCTTCACCGCCACCATGCGTGCCGACGGTTCGTCGAAGTTCCGCGGCGACAACAAATGGGGCTACTTCCCCGCCGCAGCCGCCGCATGGCGCATCAGCGACGAGCCCTTCATGGAGGGCACACGCGACTGGTTGGACAACTTAAAGCTCCGCGTCTCTTACGGTACGTCGGGTAATGACGGCATCGACGCCGGACTCTTCGACACACTCTGGCAGACCGGTACCGCCACCATCAACGGCGAGACCGTGACCACCTACGTGCCCGCCGACTGTCTGGGCAACCCCGACCTGAAATGGGAGACCACCGTATCGCGCAACATCGGTCTTGACTTCAGTTTCTGGAAGGGCAAGCTGCGCGGCGGACTCGACTTCTACTGGAACAGCACCAAGGATGTTCTGATGCGCGTGCCCTGCGACGCCACCACCGGCTTCAGCTATCAGTATCAGAATGTGGGCGAGACCTCGAACAAAGGTATCGAACTGTCGCTCAACTACGAGATCGTGCGTTCGCAAGACTTCAACCTGAGCTTCGGCGCCACCCTCAACCACAACAAGAACAATGTGGAAGAACTGATGGAGGGCGTGACCGCCAGCGCACACACCGGTTGGGGTTCGACCATGCGCGTGCCTTATTATGACTACCTGGTGCAGGTGGGCGAGCCTGTGGGTCTGATTCAGGGTATGAAATATGTAGGCATCTACACCGTCGATGACTTCAACGTGAGCGATGGCGTGTGGACGCTCAAACCCGGCATCCCCGACTATACCGCCACCAGCTACTCCGGCGGCGACAACTACAAGCGCCCCGAGGGTCAGGCCGCATTCCCCGGCATGGCCAAGTTTGAGGATACCGACGGCAATGGCGTGGTGAACACCGACGATGCCACCATCATCGGCCGCACACAGCCCGACCTGACCGGCGGATTCAACTTTGCCGGCAATTACAAGAACTTCGACTTCGCCGTCAACTTCACCTACCAGATCGGCGGCGAGGTGTATAACGCCAACGTGATGCATGCCATGATGGGCAACAAAGACACCGGTCTGGGTCAGGGCCGACTCAATGAGGTGTCTGAGGCTTGGCGCATGTACGATGTCGATGCCAACGGCGATCTCTTTGCCGTGACCGACCCCAACGCTCTGGCCGCCCTCAATGCAGGTGCCAAGTATGCGCTGCCCTACTCGGAGTATGGTATCACCAGTTCGAAGTTTATCGAAGACGCCTCGTTCCTGCGCCTGCAGACCATCACCGTGGGCTACACCTTCCCCAAGGCTTGGACCAGCCGCATCGGCATCAGCCGCGCACGCGTCTATTTCACCGGCGGCAACCTGTTCTGCCTGAAAGGCTACAGCGGCCTGGATCCCGACGTCAACGTCAGTCCCTCTGCCGACAGCTCGTACAGCGGATTCCCCACACCCAACTACGACTTCCGCTCGTATCCCAAATCTCGTACGTTTACTTTTGGTCTTAACGTAGCATTCTAATATATAAGGAGAAACAAAACATGAAGAATAAGATATTATCATTAGCACTTTGCTCGATGGGGATAGCCGCGCTCACCGCTTGCAGCGACTATCTGGAGACCAGTTCAAAGTCTAACGCCGACGGAGCTTTCGTCTTCTCTAACATGACGACCGCCCGCGCTGCCATGGACGGTGCCTACAGTGAGTGGCACGGAGCCATCAGCTCGCATATCTTCGGCGACGGTCTGTACTATGCCCTCGACATGGCCGGTTCAGACATCATGCGCCACCCCGAGAAATACTCCAACCAGCCGCTGCGCCACGTGCCCGAGTCGTTCTACACCAACGGCACCGCCGCCGGCAGTTACGACCCCGTGGGCTATGGTAAGGAAGCGCCCAACAGTCCCTACAGCGTGCTCTTCTCCGTCATCGGCAAGGCCAACGCCGTGGCATCTGCCATCGAGGGCATGAGCGACTACGAGAGCATGATGGCCGCCGGTGTGCCCACCGACCTGAGCCAGCTCTACGGCGAGGCTGTGGCCATGCGTGCCACCTGCTACCGCGAGTTGATCAAATACTACGGCGACGTGCCCTACCAGAGCCAGATGGGCGCCACCGCGCTCGGACTCGCACCCCGCGACTCTATCTATGATGTGGTCATCGCCGACCTGAAGCGTGTGGAGCCCCTGATGAACCCCGTGGGCAAGGATAAGCGCTACTTCTCGCAGACCTACGTCGATGCGCTCATCGGTCGTATGGCTCTTGAGGCCGGCGGCTATCAGACCCGCCGCGGCGACATCAACTATACCGACGGCAACGGCAATGCGCTGACCTTCGAGACCATCGGCACACAGAACAACGGCGCCACCTACGGCCGTCGCAACGACTGGAAGAACCTCTACGCCACGGCCAAGGAGTATTTCCAGAAGGCCATCGACCATGCAGGCACTGCCAAGTTCGTCACCACCGACCCGCGTGCGGATGAGAACGGACGCACCTACGGCAACCCCTATCAGTATTTCTTCCAGCAGTTGCACATGGACGATGCCGGCTATGCCGACGAGAGCATCTACGAGGAGCCCTTCCAGCAGGGTGCCTCGGGCAACGACCCCCGCTCGTATTCGCTCGGTCGTCCGTCGGCAGGTGGCGGTTCCAACAAATATCCCTGTAAGGCCTATGCTCAGGGACGTATCAACCCCGCCTTCTATTACGGTGTGTTCGATCCGAAAGACCTGCGCCGCGACGTGGCGTGCACGGTGACCGGCTCCGACGGCAACGGCTATGAGAAGCTCATCCCCTTCACCCCGGGTAATACCGCCAATGGCGGCGGCATCTCCTGCAATAAGTTCGACGAGAACCGTCAGACGGTGGTGTGGACCAAGAACCAGCGCCGCTCGGGCATCAACGCCCCCTACATGCGTATGTCTGAGGTCTATCTCGGTCTGGCCGAGGCCGCTGCCGCCCTGGGCGACGACAACACCGCCGTGAAGTATCTCACCATCATCCGCGACCGTGCCTTCGGTGGTTCGGGCAAGGGTAATGTCTCTGCCTTCATCGCCAAGGAAGGCTCTGTGCTCAAGGCCGTCATCGACGAGCGTGGCTTTGAGTTCGCCGGCGAGGGCGACCGCCGCTTCACGCTCATCCGCACCGGTCTGCTCGCCGAGAAGATCAAGTATATCAAAGACCTGACCACGGCGATGATGAACGGACTGGCCACCAACGGCTACTATCAGTTTGAGAACGGCAACGTCATCTCTAACACGATCTGGACGAAGATGGTCGATGCCAAGGAACTCTACAAGCACCGCCTGACCGCACAGTGTCCTGAAGGAAAAGAATACGACCCCGTGCTCTATCCCTCATGGCGCGGACAGAACGACGACTGGGAGGCCTATGGCGCCAACTATGGTAAAGATGATGCCGAGAAGGGCACCGTGCGCAACACGAAGACCAACCTGGCCATCCAGGGCTTGTTTGAAAAACTCACTGAAGGCGAAATCACCTTCTTGACTCGCGAAGGTTATACAGAGGTGGCTTGGGGCAAGACCCTGCTCGACAACCGCGACGAGTATGAGCTCTACCTGTTCTACCAGTATGATTACAACAAGGCTCCGATTTATCTGTTCCCCTTCTCGCCCAACACGATGTCAACGGGCGGATTCACCAACGGATACGGATTCACTCAGAATTAGTCTTAAAAAAAGAAGTGCTCTCGATTGAGAGCACTTCTTTTTTTAGGTTTAGGGTTTAGGGTTTAGGGTTTAGGGTTGAGGGTTTAGGGTTTAGGGTTGAGTGTTCTAACGGTTTGGGGTTTAGGGTATAGGGTTTAGGGTATAGGGTTGAGTGTTCGTGGCATATCTCCTGCCCCCTGCTCCCTGCCCCCTGCCCCAAAACAATTCTCTCACCTCTTACCTCTAAAAAAACATCCTTTTTTTTTGTCTTTTTACAAATTGTTTTTACCTTTGCAGGGTGCAAAGCATGGAAATCACAGAAACCTATTATGAATTGTTTACTTTAAAATAACTAGATTTATAACACAATTACTACGCCTATGAAAAAAATGACTATCTCTTTGACCATGCTGCTGATGGCATGGCTGATGATGCCGGGCAACGCTTCGGCTAAAACTGAATTGAATCCCTCGCTCAGCGTCGGATGGGGAGGTGAGTATGTCACCGTGGATGGGTGGACGGCCACCTTCACCGATGCCTGGCAGGGCGCTGCCAGCTTCTGGCTTCAAGGGTGGGATGCGGAGAACAACGTTAACGTGCCTGCCGACTATTCCGCTTACGACTATTTCGTAGTCGAATTTACCCAGCCGCTGAATGCTGGCGTGCAACTCACCATCGAGGATGGCACATGGGCCAGCAGCAACACCACCAAGGGCACGGCCGATGCCGGTGCCAAGATGCTGACAGTGAAACTGGCCAATGCCTCCATCGACCTGACGAATGTGCAGCAGGCATATTTCCAAAATGCCGGCGCCAACCTCACCTTCACCATCAAGAGCGTGTGGTTGGGCACGGAAGACGACCTGGCGGCCGTGCCCTCTGACCTCTCGCTGTATGGATGGAGCAAATGGAACGGAGACATTACCATGGCCAACGATGCCTCGGGACAGCTCTCTGTTGATTTCGGAACGGTAAAAGAATGGTCGGGCGTGTCGAAATGGCTCGGCGCCTTCGATGCCTCCGACTATGAGTATCTGGTGTTCGAGATGGCCCCGGGCACGAAGGAATGCGAGGTGAATGCCTTTATCGCTTACGTCAACCCCAACGGAGGCGACGATGTGTGGCAGACGCAGTCGGTGGCAATCCAAACGACCAACAACTCAACCTATGTGAAGATTCCGCTCGATGCTGACATGAAGAGCGGCATCAACCAGCTCGGATTCCAAAACAAGGATGCCAATGGCGCCAACTTCACCGTTAAGACCGCATACTGGGTGAAGAAAGCCACCTACGCACCGATGAATAACTGGTGGCTGCAAGGCAGCAACGGCATTCCAGAGGCCGACAGGGTGGTGTTTGCCAACTTCCCCGAATACGACTATATGGTCTTCGAGTTTGCCGAAGCCACTACGCAGTCGCTCGTGCTCACTCCCTACTATGGCGGTACGCTGAACGACGGCTCGTGGACCTGGGTGCAGACAACCGATGCCGACAAGGTGACAACCAACAAGAATCTGCTTGTCGCCTTTGTGCCGATTCCTAAATACGACTATTCTTCGCTCAGTCAGATCGGAGCCGGTGTCGCTGCGGCCGACGGCGGCGATGTGACACAGTATCCCACCATCTACTGCGCCACGGCTGAATACCTCACCCAGACCAAGGGTTACACCAGCCAGCAGCTGGCTTCGCATATCTATGCCACAGTGCCCGCGCCCGACTATCTGGACCTGCCGATGGCCGCCATACAGCCCACTGATGGAGTCAGCGTCACCAGCGAAGAGGCTGTCATCACCTGTGGCGCCTTCGACGACTGGGACACCCCGAGCACCGCGACCCGTCGCCTTGGCTGGCTCTTTGGCAACGGCGCGTCGCCTGCTATCGATGCGCAGATAGAGAAGATGTTGCAGTGGCTGCCTGAGTTCGACTACGTGGCTATCGAGTTCAGCCGTCCCACCTCGGCTCCCATGGAGATGTATCCCGTGCTCTACGATGCCAACCAGACACCCGTGGCTGCGCAGAGCTTCATGGCCGATCCGTTCTGCAAGACGTACTTCATCCCCCTGCCCAAAACAGAGGCTGAGGTGAAGGCGGCTGCCGTGTGGCTCTCGCTCAAGCCCTATTCCATCACGCATGTGGCAAGGGTCTATCTGGCCAAGAAATCCTATCTCACCGACAGGATGCAGTTTACCGAGGAACAACTGGCCAGCGGCATCTTCGGTCAGGGCGAGACCGTCACGGTCGGTGCCACGGGCTATGCCACCATCTACTTCGACGATACTTTTGACCGTTATATCCCCGGTGGCATCCAGGGCTTCGACTATACCTTCGATGCCGACAATGCCACGCTGAGCGAGGCCTTTACCTTCGAACCGGATGCAAAGGTCATTGGCAACAAGGCTGTTGTGCTCAAGGCCGTGGACGACATGGCATTGCCATACACCTATTACTTCCCGAAGGCTGATACGGAACTGGAAGGGGAGGGCGAGAACGCCAATTCGTGCCTCTACGGTACCAGCGAGGCGCAAATGACGTTTAACCAGTCGGGCTATAACGGTAATGTCTTCTATTACAAACTCTCTACCTTGAACGGCGAGAACGTGGGCTTCTACTGGGGAGCCGAAGACGGCGGACCGTTTATGAACGGTGCCAAGAAAGCCTACCTCATCCTGCCGCAGGATGGAGCAGCCGCCTCTGGCTATGTGTTTGATACCGTGAACGGTCTGGTGAGCACAGGCATCCGCGACATCGTGACCGAGAGCGACAGTCATGCGCCTGCCTATAACCTTGCCGGACAGCGTGTTGGCAAGTCCTTCCGTGGTATCGTGATACAGAATGGTAAGAAAATCATCAAATAAGAATGCCTTATGAAAAAGAATCAATATATCGCCCCCCGTGTGAAACGCGTCGTAGCGCTGCCTGAGCATAACGTGCTGGTAGATTACACCAATCAGTACAGTCCCGATGAGCAACTCGCCGAGGAGGGCTTCTTCGACGAAGAATATGAATCCGATGCTTATTCGAAGAATCTCCGCAACCTGAATGTCTGGGAACGGTGATGCGTCAAAAAAGAAGTGCTCTCGATTGAGAGCACTTCTTTTTTTAGAGGTGAGAGGTAAGAGGTAAGAGATTAGCTGTCTTGTTGAGGGAGTTTAGGCATGTTTCATCGTATTTGTAAGTAGGGACAGGGCGTGCCCTGTCCGCAAGCACGATGAGCACCACGCCCTGTTCGCAAACACGATGACCACCACGCCAATGGCGGACAGGGCACGCCCTGTCCCTACTTGCGCGGCAAACTATTTTTCACTGTCGTTCAACAACTCGTCTCTCACCTCTCACCTCTTACCTCTAACCACTATAATGCGTATCCAGATACACCACCTTGGTCACCAGGTATTCCTCTACGCCGTGCTTGCCGTCGGCACCGCCGATGCCGCTCTTCTTCACGCCGGCATGGAAGCCCTGGATGGCCTCGAAGTGCATGCGGTTGATGTAGGTCTCGCCAAACTCCAGTTCGCGGCAGATGCGGGTGGCGGTGTCGATGTCTTTGGTGAACACCGACGAGGCCAGACCATACTCGCAGTCGTTGGCCCACTCAATCACCTGGTCGATATTGTCAAACTCCACCAACGGTAGCACCGGGCCGAATGTCTCCTCGTGGATGATGTCTATGTCTTGACGGCAGCAGTCGAGCACGGTGGCGGGGTAGAAATAGCCCTTGCCCTCGATGCGCTTGCCGCCGCACAGCACCTTGGCGCCTTGCTCCACGGCACGCTGCACCTTCGCCTCGACACTCTCCAGGGCAGCCTTCTCCACGAGCGGTCCCATGTCGGCATCCTTCACGATGGCGGGGTTGCCCACCTTCACCGCCTCAAACTTCTTCACGATCAGGTCGGTGAACGCCTGTTTGATGTCTTTGTGCACATACACGCGCTCAGCGTTGTTGCATATCTGTCCGCTATTGCCGATGCGGCTCTCGAGGATGGCCTGTGCCGCTAACTCCAGGTCGGCGTCGGGGAAGACGATGGCAGGGGCCTTGCCGCCCAATTCCAGGCTCACCTTGGTGATATTGGGCGCGGCAGCCTCCATGATTTTCACGCCGGCGCCCACGCTGCCCGTCAGGCTCACGATACCCACCTTCGGGTGCTTGGCCAGCGCGTTGCCCACCACCGAGCCCTTGCCCGTGACCACGTTGAACAGGCCGGCGGGCAGTCCGCTCTCATCCACGACCTTACAAAACTCGCAGCAGTTCTCCGGCGTGATCTGCGCGGGTTTGATGACGATGGCGTTGCCGGTGATGAGGGCTGCGGCAGCCTTGCGCGCAATGAGGAAGAAGGGGAAGTTCCACGGCAGGATGCCGGCGGCCACGCCGATGGGGCGCTTCACCAGAATCATCGTCTCGTTGGGTGCGTCGCTCTGGATGACCTCGCCCTCGATGCGGCGGGCGAACTCAGCCATGTAGTCGAAGTAGGTGGCGGTGACGCCCACCTCGGTGGCAGCCAAGGCCTGCGTCTTGCCCTGTTCGCGCACCAGGATCTCCTGGAACTTGTCGAAATTCTTACGGATGCCGTCGGCCATGCGGTGCAGATACACGGCACGCTCGCACGAGGGTGTCTTGGCCCATTGCTTCTGTGCCTGGTAGGCGGCATTCACGGCCTCCTCCACGTCTTCCACGGTGCCTGCGGGCTGCCGGCTGGTCACTTCCTCGGTGCTGGGGTTGAGCACCTCGATCCACTCTCCTGAACGGCTCTCTACAAACCGTCCGTTGATGTACATTTTCAGATCTGTCATAGTTGGTAGTTGGTTTTTAGCGTTGAGCATATTTCTCTTGTCTCAACAGAATGTAACAATTAGGTTTAGCGGTGACAAATGTACAAAAAAATCATTTCCGATGCAAAAAATCAATTTTTTTTAACACGAACAAAATGAATCGTTTCCCTTTGCGGTGTTGACAGAATGTGTTATCTTTGCAGACGAAATAGCCGTGACAGAAGAACAGAGTTTTTTGACAGAAGGACAATGTTTTTTTTGACAGAAGAACAGAAGGACAGAGTTTTTTTGACAGAAGAACGATGTTTTTTTGACAGAAGGATAGAGTTTTTTTGACAGAAGAACAGAAGGACAGAGTTTTTTGACAGAAATAAATTTTTTAAATATATTATATCAAAATAAATAGTTTCTATATGGACGTAGAAAATGTCATTAAAGAGATTCTCAATGGAGCTCATGAAGTGCGTAAAGAATTAAAACAGGGTTTTGAGGAGAAGGTCTATAAGAATGCCATGTTTATTGAATTAACTGGCAGAGGCTTAGACGTGAAGACCGAAGTGTTCTATGAGGTACACTATAAGGGGCATGTCGTGGGAACCTATAAAGCTGACATGGTGGTCAACGATTGTGTGGTCGTTGAATTGAAAGCCACGACAGGTATTGTCGTAGCCCACGAGGTGCAGTTGGTCAATTATCTGAATGCCTCGATGATAGAAGATGGCCTTCTCATCAATTTTGGTGGTGAGCGGTTAGAGTGTAAGCGTAAATATCGTACATACCGTCCTGCTACAGGTGGTCATCAATATTAACTATTAGTTAAGTAGTCAGAAGCTCAAGTTTCTAAAGTAGTTTAGTAGTCAGTAATTTAGTAGTCAGTAATTTAGTGGTCAGTAATTAAGTAGTTAAGCCGATACTCAGCCAATGAGATACACCCAAATGCGTGTAATGGCTTCGCTGCTGTCCGAAGGACGAGCGGTGCGATAACAATTTATCTACTATAACTACAAAGGAGTAGAGCATTAGCGGAACTTCAGTTATTAAAATATGTCCTTCTGTTCTTCTGTCAAAAAAACGCCCAACAATATGTTCTTCTGTATAAAATATAAGTCATTATGTCAAAAAAATCTGTGTTAACCCTTATTCTGGTCGCCTTCTGTGCTTCTGTCATGGCGCAGGTGTCGTTTGTGCACCCCTGGCAGGGCAAGCGCGTGGCGTATTTCGGCGACAGCATCACCGACCCCAACAACAAAGGGTCGAACATCAAGTACTGGAGTTTCTTGCAGTCGTGGCTCGGCATCACGCCCTACGTCTATGGCGTGAGCGGCCGGCAGTGGAACGATATCCCCCGTCAGGCCGATAAGTTGCTTGCCGAACATGGTCAGGACTTCGACGCCATCCTCATCTTCGTAGGCACCAACGACTTCAATGCTGGCGTGCCCATCGGTGAGTGGTGGGACGAGCGCGACACTACCGTCGTGGCGGGCATACACAAGCCCAAGGGTTTGGTGGCGCGTAGGCAGCGCACCCCGCAGATGAACCCCGACACCTATCGTGGCCGCATCAATATCGCGCTCGACAAAGTGAAGAGGATGTTCCCCGACAAGCAGGTGGTGTTGCTCACCCCCTTGCACCGAGCCTTCGCCGAGTTCAGCGACACCAACTGCCAGCCCGATGAGTCGTATCAGAACGAGTGCGGCGAGTGGGTGGATGCCTATGTGCAGTCGGTGTGTGAGGCCGGACGTATCTGGGCCGTGCCTGTCATCGACTGGAATGCCTCGTCGGGCCTCTTCCCCCTGCACGAGGAGGGGCTGCGCTATTTCGCCAAGCCCGCCACCGACCGTCTGCATCCCAATGATGCGGGTCAGGAGCGTTTGGCGCGCACCCTGATGTATCAGTTGCTCACACTGCCTTGCAGGTTCTAACACCGTCGTCGCATGTTTCCGCACGCTTCGCGTGGAATTTACTCGGTTGATCTTCACGCTTCGCGTGGAAATTTTTCAAATTTAGTTCAAATTTTTCAAATTCATAATTTGAATCTTTTCTTCGCGTCAGCTCGCCAAAGTTTTATCTATAAATGTAAAGACGATGGATTGGAATAATGAATACAATAGAAAATACAAGTTCTTTCACGAAATCACAGGAGAGGCAATGAGGGTTCATTCAAAATACAAACCCGGCTTGCTTGAGTCTGCCTATGAGGCAGCTCTCAAATACTTATTAGAACAGAATGGGCATCAAGTGGACAGACAGGTCTATCTTCCTATCTATTGGGATGAAGTGAAACTGGATCAGAATTATAGGATGGATTTGGTGATTGACTCCAATATTATCGTTGAATTGAAAGCAGTTTCACATATTGAAACCATACATCGCAGACAGTTATTCAACTATATGAACCTAACTCATTTGCCCTACGGAATGATTATCAATTTCGGAGCCGAGAGTCTCTATTCAGAATGGTATCACAGAAACCCTACGACAGGTCAAATCGATAGAGTAAAACTGCTATGAGAATAATGTTTACAACTCTTGTTACCTATTTATTTAATAATAAACCGTAGTAATACACGCGTAGCGTGATAATTTGAAAAATTTGGATCTAATTTGAAAAATTTCCACGCGTCAGCGTGCCAAAGACAAACACGCGTCTGCGTGCTTCATCAGAATCATTTCCACGCGTCAGCGTGCCAACCATCATCCTTCTAAAAAACCGCGTTATGACACCGCAAAAATCAGCTTTCGCCGCCCTCATTGTGGCTATCACTCTGTCAGTATTCATCCTTTTCCCCTTGAACCTCGCAGCGAAGAGCCCTGCATCACCTCCTGACCAATGGCCCGACGGCACCCCGATCGACGCATGGTTTGGCGACACCACACGCGTGGATGTAGGCACGCTGGGCCGTCAGTATGTCATCACCGACTATGGCGTGCAGACCGACAGCACGCTGCTGCAGACCGTGGCCATCCAAGGCGTGATAGACCGCGCCGCCCGCGAGGGTGGGGGCGTGGTGGTGGTGCCGCGTGGCACCTTCCTCACCGGTGCCCTCTTCTTCCGCCAAGGCACCCATCTGCATCTGGCAGAGGGGGGCGTGCTCAAGGGCATCGACGCCATCAAACACTACCCCCTCCGACGCACGCGTATGGAGGGACAGACCCTCAATTACTTCGCCGCACTGGTCAATGCCGACGGACTCGACGGGTTCACCATCACCGGGCAGGGCACCATCAACGGCAACGGACTGCGTTTCTGGGAGGAGTTCTGGCTGCGACGTAAGTTCAACCCGAAGTGCACCAACCTCGAGGCGCTGCGCCCGCGGCTGGTCTATCTCTCAGACTGCCGCAACGTGACGGTGCAGGATGTGCACCTCATCAACAGCGCCTTCTGGACCAACCACCTCTACCGTTGTTCGCGGGTGAAGTATATCGGTTGCACCATCTATGCGCCGCACATGCCCGAGGATGCCAAGGCACCGTCGAGCGACGCCATCGACCTCGACGTGTGTCATGATGTGCTGATACACGGCTGCGACATCAGCGTCAACGATGATGCCGTGGTGCTGAAGGGGGGCAAGGGCACATGGGCCGACCAGGACCCCGACAACGGTCCCAACGAGCGCATCATCGTGCAGCATTGTCATTACGGGTTTGTGCATGGCTGTCTCACCCTGGGCAGTGAGTCGATATACGACCGCAATGTCATCTTGCGCCGCTGCCATGTAGAGGAGGCGCAGCGTGTGCTGTGGCTGAAGATGCGTACCGACACGCCGCAGCACTACGAATACGTTACGGTCGAGGATATCACGGGTTCGTGCGGCAGTTTCCTTTTCATACACCCGTGGTCGCAGTTTCACCATCAGGTCGATCGGCCCGACATGCCCCTCTCGCAGTGCAATGACATCAGCATGCGCCGCATCAGTATGCAGTGCGACAAGATGTTCAACGTGAAGACGTCAGACAAATACGTGCTGCGCGACTTCACACTCGACGGGGAACCCTTGACATTTGAATAATTATTCCACTTTCAGGTGGTCGCGTTTCATGTACGACGGGTGGTCGAGCAGTCGCCGTTTCAGGTGCCAGAAGTAGAAGATGGTGACGAGCCCGATGCCGGCATCCACTTCGAGGCTCTGGCCCGACATGTGGAGCAGGAAGTTGAACACCAAGTGTAGCAGGGCAGCCAGTGCCATGAGAGCGCCCGTCATCGACAGGTCGCTGTCGAACACGTTGTACAGCCGCACGCCCAGCACGATGGCGCTCACCTCGCCCATGACCAACCACGAGGCCATGAACATAAACAGTTTGGGCCGCTGCACTTCAGAGGGGATGCCGTAGTTGGTGACCATATAGGTGACCACCAGGTGGTACATCAGCAGCAGTAGCAGCGTGAGCCAGCAGTTGATGGTCAGATGGCGGTATTCGAATCGCAGTCCGTACATCAGCGCGAAGAGCAGCATGCTCTCGCCGATGGTCTTCAGCGTGTGGCCTACCGCCATGATGGTGTACCAGGGGATGAAATTGATGTCGATGCCGTGGTTGGTCAGAAACAAGCATATCTGACCTAATGCGGCGATGAGAAAGGCCAGCGTGGTGACTTTATTGGGCCATGGCGACTGTAGGTAGTCGATGAATTTGCTGTTGTTCACGCGTTTCAGGTGCAGTTCCCATTCGCATTGGGGGCACTGGTCCAGTTCTTCTTCTATCGTTGCACCGCAGTGCGGGCATTTCAGTGTCGTACTCATGATGTTTATATCGTCGTCATTTTTTTATTATTCGTTGAGTGTTTAGTGTTTAGTGTTTAGTGTTCTTACACTGCTCCGTGCACCCTGTTTTTTTAAATTATTGTTGAGTGTTTAGTGTTTAGTGTTCTTACACTGTTTCGTGCACCTTGTTTTTACTTTTTACTTTTTTACTCTTTCTAAAGTTCCTCCACCTCGTATCCCTCGATGGTGCGGCGGTCGGCGCTCACGTTCAGCCCCACGGCATACACCGGGCGCGCGTCGGCGGCGAAGCGCACGGCATAGTCCTTGCGTACAATCTGCTCCAGGGCCTCGCCGGCGGTCTTGTCGTACTTGAACTCGATGATGTAAATGGCATCTGGCATCTTGAGCGAGATGTCCATGCGCCCGTCCGATGTCTGCTCCTCGGCATGCACGTCGGCACCCATGCCCGCCATCAAGGCATAGAACATGGCCTGATAAAACTGCTCATTTTGGTTCTTATCCGTGATAGAGTAGGGGATGCCCGCATACCATCGGCGCACGGCCTCGACAAACTCGCGGATGGTGGTCTTCTTGAGCCACAAATCCCAGTAGGCGCTGGTCATGCGACGGCTGCTGCCCACATAGTCCTCCATATAATAACGGTAGAGCGAGTCGGCAAATCCCTCACGCACCTCTTCGTTGGGGAATCCAAGCGTGAAACTGTTGATGGCCGGGTTGTAGCCCTTGATGGTCAGATAGCCGCTCTGGAAGAGCACGGGCACGGGGTCGTTGATACGCTCTGTGGGGGCGTCAAACTCTTTCAGATCGGCTTCGAAGCCTTCCAACTGTGGCAGGTTGAACTGCCGGGTGCGCATCAGGTTGATGAGCGACGAGGGCGTGCCCGTAGAGAACCAGTAGTTCTGGATGTTGCCTTTCTCGAAGGCGTAGAACAGGCTCCAGGGGTTGTAGATGTCGGTCATACGGCTTGAGAAATGGTAGCCGTCGTATTTACGCTTCAGCCGTGCCAGGGTGTCGTCATAGGTCAGCGGCGTGGGGGCAAATTCGTTCATGCACTGGCAGAGCCACTCGATGTCGGGTTTGAGAAAGGTGGTCAGCTCCTCTTCGGTGATGCCGCACACGCCCTCATATTCGGGGTCGAAGGTGAGGACATTGAGGTTGTTGAGCTCGCTGAACACGCTGAGCTGCGAGAATTTGGAGATGCCCGTGAGGAAGACGAACCTGAGGTACTCCGCCTGCGCCTTGAGCGGGCTGAACAGGTCGCGCACACGCTCGCGCAACTGGTCCTGCAGGTCAGGCTTATGGATGGAATCGAGCATCGGCGCGTCGTATTCATCGATGAGCACCACCACCTCGCGCCCCGTCTGCTGGTAGGCGGCATGGATGATGTCGGTCAGACGCTGGTTGTAGTCATAGGGGTCGGCCACCTCGACCTGCCACTTCTGTTCGTAGAATTTCAGCAGGCCATTGAAAATGCCGTGCAACTTCTCGATAGCGTAGTATTTGCCGTTCGACAGGTCGAGGCGGATGACGGGGTATTGTACCCATTCCTTCTCCAGACTGTCGATGGCCAGACCACGGAACAGTTCCTTGCGCCCCTCGAAGTAGCAGCGCAGCGTATCGACCAACAGCGATTTGCCGAACCGCCTGGGGCGGCTCAGGAAGAAGTTCTTGGCCTTGGTGTGCGCCATCTTATACACGTAGGCGGTCTTATCTACGTAGATGGCCTCGCGCTTGATGAAGTCGGAAAACACTTGCAGTCCGATGCCGTATCCTCTGTTTACTGCCATGTGATTGTGATTTGACTGCAAAGGTAGTTATTTATTTCAATTCGGCAAAGTTTTTCGGTGTTTTCTTAAAGCCCCCTCCCCGGCCCTCCCCGGGGGGAGGGAGTGGTTAGCTCGGCAATCACGGCAAATGGCAGACAGTGCACGCCCTGTCCCGTTTGTCGCCGTTCGCCGTAGGGGCGGGTCACTGTGCCCGCCCGCACGAGCGAAGTGAGTTCAGAAATGATGTGAAGCGTTCTGAATAATTGAAATGAAATTTGGCTGATTTCCACGCATAGTGTGCTAAAGATGTAGCCGCCTGCGGCGGGAAATCTTACAAATTGGGTTCAAATTTTACAAATGAACGGCCCTTGGGCCGTGCGGGCGGGCACGGTGACCCGCCCCTACAGCGTGGCGAGGCGTGTGCTAAGCCTTGTAGTATTTTTGCAATAGTTATGCAATTAATAATATTTAACTAAAAATAACAAACGAAATCGGCTCTGTTGGGGTGTTTTTTCGTACTTTTGCAACGATTTTTATCCTTTAAGTGTCAAATGATTATGATTTGATGCTGCAAGCTACGTCATTAACATCAATTTATATATTATACACTAAGCAATGAAAACAAAGAAGATTTACATGCAACCCCGTGCCCGTATCATCAATATGGGTACTGAGCAGACGCTGATGGCTGGTAGCGTTACGAGCAGCAGCGCATCTTTCACGGCCGCCCTCTTTGACTATGGAAAGGCCAATTCTATTTCTTTTAACTAAACTAAAAGACTTTTAGAAAGCAATGAAAAAAATCTTTTCTCGTTTTTTCACACTGGCAACCATGGCTGTGGCTGGTGCGACATTCGTGGCATGCGGTAGCGATGACGACGTGGCTACACCCGGTAGCAAGACCGACGATGGCAAGACACCTTCAACAACTGTCACTTCTTACAATGTGAACCTGACGGTCGGCTCGCCCACTACGTCTAACCGTGCGCTCAGGCTGGATAATCCTGGAACTGAAAACGAATACCTGTCGTCGCCCTGGGCCACCACCGACAATATCTATGTGTTTGACGACAGCTGGAACCAGTTTGGCGGTAAACTGAATCCCACCGGCGAAGGTACCTACGACACCGGCTTGAAAGCCTACCTGGCCACTATTAAGGGCACTATCTCCTCTGCTACGACCAAGCTGGCCGTAGGTTCGAAAGTCAACATGGTGTATCCGCGCACAACCTGGAGCTATGAAGGCCAGGACGGTAAATTGGAGACGATTGCCAAGAACTATGCCTACGCCATTGCCGAGAATGTGACAGTGACGGAGATGGACGGTAATAACATCACGGGTGCTGATCCCGATCCCATCAAGTTTGTGAACCAGCAGGCCATCGTGAAATTCGTATTCCAAGATAACACAGGTGCTGCGCAAAACCTGAGCAAGATCGAGATTAACAGCACTAATGGTACCGACCTCGATTTGGTTACAAGCGTTTCTTCTTTCAACAGCGGTACAGAGTCTAAGGGTTCACTTACCGTCACAAACAGCACTGCTATGAGCGAATGGTTTGTGGCCCTGCGCGGTGTGAAAAGCGGCAGCACGCTCTCAGTCGTAGGCACCACCTCTGATTCCAAACAGTTGTATTTCTCCGGCACGCTGGAGCAGAATTTGGAGAATGGCAAATACTATATCCTCACTTTCAAGAACAAGGTGATCGAGGATGATGCCCTGACCGTAGAGGCTATCACCGACAATACTTTTGTTGACATGAATTTTGCCAGTGCCGCAAAACCTGTGACATGTAAAGTCCTCAATGCAGACAACAGTCTGAATAACGTGGTTGTTGTTAATCCAGGAGAAAGATCCGCCGTGATTTTGAGTGCCGGTCAGAAAGTCTTGTTCTATGGTGAAAACGACAAATACACGACTTATTCTTCCGAACAAACATACGAGTATGCATACGATGAGTATGGGAATATCATTGGTATCAGCCAAACTTCGCCAGCCCAAGTAGGAAGTTGTAATATTTCCACTAATAAAGATGCTTATCTTTACAATAATATCATGAGTCTTTGTAATGGTGAGGGTTGGGCTACAGCAGACAATTCTACATTGAGAGCTGATGCTGCGTTTGCCGGACTCTTTAAAGGCGTTGGTGGTGGTGATTCAAGGAATCCTTTGAAAGACCATCCCACTAAGCCTCTTGTCTTGCCTGCTACGAATTTGACGAAAGGCTGCTATCAGCAGTTGCTTATGAATACTAAGTTCGCTAACGCGCCAGAGCTTCCGGCTACCACGCTTAAAGACTATTGCTATTCGCACATGTTCTATGGTACGCTTCTCACGAAATCGCCTGTTTTGGCCGCAGAGACCCTTGCTAAGGGCTGCTATAACTATATGTTCAGCAGTTGTGGTAATTTGAATGAGGTGAGGTGCTATGCTAAGACACTGCCTGCGAATGATGATCCTAATGACCCAAGTGCTTTCAATACATGTTCGGCCAACTGGATGCAGGGTGTTAGCTCTACGGGCACGTTCTACATGAACTCTTCATTTACCCAGCAGGATGTGGATATTGCAAATTATTTCGTCAGCAATCCGACAGCGACCTCATATGAGTATAATGGTCGTACTTATCAGAAAGCTGATTATATGGGTACGAATACCCATGTCTGCTGGTCTATTGGTACCGGTGGTATCCATGAGGGTTGGACGGTGTTCAAATAATCTGGTCTGAACAGATTTCACTATTATATCAAACCGCACACTCATCATTGGGTGTGCGGATTTTTTAGTTAGTAGTGGCGTGTCGTGTATAGAGGTGGTCCACCCCTTGCGTCATGAATAGGATTTAAAAGAAAAAGACCATTTTTGAGTTGCTATTTTTCTGACTTTTTTCCTGTTGCATGCGCTTGATGGCGATATGGAAGAATAGTGAAATGAGATGTTCGTCCGTCCCTTCTTTGCGGATTTGCTTCAGAGCGTTGATATACCGCTCACGGTCTTCCCGTTTGATAATCAGCAGGGGGTGACCGGCGCGTAAAAGGATAAAATTCGACATCAGGCGCCCTGTGCGTCCGTTGCCATCCCTGAAGGGGTGCAGGTATTCGAAATAACCGTGAAACCTGGCTGCTACCACCATCGGATGCAGACCATTGCGCAGTGCTTGCTCTGTAGAAGCCATGAGCGAAGGCACAGGCGCGATCAATTCTTCATGACGGCCGAAGAGCGTATCGCCGGCAGCCATGTCTTCGGTGGTGTATTCACCTGGTATGGCATCTCCCGCCTTGTAACTCAGCGTGTGCTCCGTCACTTTTTGGTTGACAGCTTTCAGCAACTGCTCATCGAAAGGCGCGTCTAAACGACTGACGAGAAAGTCGAAGGCGCGGAAATGATCTGCCATTTCAGCACATTCCAACAGCGAACGGCCTATCGGTATCATAGCCATTCCCTGTTCGCGCAGGATGCGTGTGTCGTCAACGGTGAATGAGTTGCCCTCGATGGCACAGGAATGGGCAGAAAACAAAATTTCGTTATATTCCATCCATTCCTTTCGGCTCATCTTCCTCGTCACCAGGATCTCATATTCCTGGCGCAGCCGTTCGTAAGTCTCTATTTCTTGTTCAAACATCTGGCTTCTTATGGTTATATCGTTGCAAAGATACAATAATTTTCAGATCATCTCTATGAGGAAATCTATTTTTTTTGCTGGCGGGTCAAGGGCGGGTCTCCTCACCCCACCAACCGTTTGATCTGGCTCTCTGTCGCCTCGGGCAGCAACTGGCGGAAATGGGCCAACAGACGCTCGTGCGACTCCACGGGCGTGCGGTCGCACAGACAGGCTTCGCGGCCCAGCAACTGCTCGGGCGTGGTGAGCAATGACCATCCCCAGCCATACTCGCGCCCGTGGCGGTCGGTGGGATAGACGAAATCCTCAGTCACGATATGACAGCCCATCTGCAGACGCGTGATGTAGGCATCGAAGCGGCTCCGCATCTTCTGACCCGTGAAACCGCAGGCCTGGCGCAGTTCGCGGGTGATCATGCTGCCCTCCTGGCGCAGGGTGGTGAGGATGGCCTCGTCGATGCTGCCCTCCTCGGGCGCGGGGTGCGTGCTGCGCCGCCAGTTGTAGAAGTCGGGCCACCACGCACCGCTGATGAACCCCGCCTTCTTGTCGAAGAACTTCCCATAGACGCAATGCCCCTCGGTCACGATCTGTCCCTTCCATTTCCACAGAGGCCAGTCCCAACCCCCGTCGGGCAGTATCACGTAGCGGCAGTCGGAGGCCACCATGGCATCGGCCGAATAGCCCGCGATGCCACTGTCTAAGAGCGGCAGAAAGCCGATCTCCTGCACCACCGCCATCAGGTCGGCGGCAGAGTGTATGTCGTAGTATGTCTTTTTCATCGTCTGCAAATATACTACTTTTTTGCTGTCCGTCGGAGGATTCATGCGCTTTTTTCTTGCTTTTTCCATCCTTTTCCACTATTTTTGCAGCGATAATCAACTACCTCATCCTCATGAACAGATTATTATCCTTTTTGCTGTTGCTGCTGGCCCCGATAGCTGTCAGCGCACAGGGCTACTCGTTGAGATATTCAGAGCCCGCCAAGAGTTGGCTCCAGGCGCTGCCTCTGGGCAACGGCCATCTGGGAGCCATGGTCTATGGACGCACCGACGAGGAGGTGATAGCCCTCAACGAAGACACCTTCTGGAGCGGCGCACCCCACGACAACAACGCCCCGGAGGCGGCAGCCCATCTCAATGAGGTGCGGCAGCTCATCTTCGACGGAAAGGAAGAAGAGGCGGCGCAGCTCATCAACCAGCATTTCATCAAGGGACCGCACGGACAGCGCTTCCTGCCCATGGCCGAGCTGTATATCCGCACCGGATTGAAAGCGACCGCAGGCTATCGCCGCCATCTCAATCTCGACAGGGCCGTGGCAGAGACGAGCTTCAGAGCGTCGAACGGCGACTACTACCGCTACACCGCCTTCGCGCCGATGGGCTATGATGTGCTGGTGGTGCATCTCGCCACCGAGGGCACGATACCCCTACAGTTCACGTTCGGCCTGCGCAGTCAGTTGCCCGCCACGCACAGGGTGAAGGGGCATACACTCATCACCACCATCGACGGTGTGGAGCATGAGGGCATCGCCGCCGCCCTGAAGGCAGAGTGCCGGGTGACGGTAGTGAGCGACGGACAGGTGACCGCCGCTGGCGACAGCATCAGCGTGAGCGGAGCCACTGAGGCCACTCTCTATTTAGCCGCCGCCACCAATTATGTGAACTATCACGACGTGAGCGGCGATGCCACGGCCCGGAATGAGGCCGCCATGAGAGCCGCCCGCAGCTATTCGTATGGCTCTCTCTTGAGTATGCACGTGAAGAACTACCGCGAACAGTACGACAGGGTGAAACTGTACCTGAAAGACGCGCCCGACAGAAAGGGCGTGCCGGGATTGAAGGACACCGACCGGCGCATCATCGACTCATCGAAGAGCGACGACCCCGAACTGATCGCCCTGATGTTTCAATACGGGCGCTACCTGCTCATCAGCAGTTCGCAGCCGGGCACCCAACCCGCCAACCTGCAAGGGCTGTGGAACGACCAGCTCCATGCCCCGTGGGACTCGAAATACACCATCAACATCAATGCCGAGATGAACTACTGGCCGTCCGACGTATGCAACCTGGCTGAGACGCAGCAGCCGCTCTTCGACATGATCAGCGACCTGAGCCAGACGGGCGCCGTGACCGCCCGGCAGATGTATCACTGCGGCGGATGGATGGCACACCACAACACCGACCTGTGGCGCATCGCCGGTCCTGTGGATGGCGCGCAGTGGGGCATGTTTCCCAACGGCGGCGCATGGCTCGCCACGCACCTCTGGCAGCACTATCTCTTCACGGGCGACACGGCGTTTCTACGCCAGTGGTACCCCGTCATCCGCGGCACTGCCGACTTCTATCTCGACTACCTGCAGCGGCATCCGCAATACGGATGGCTCGTGGCGGTGCCCTCGGTGTCGCCAGAGCACGGGCCTATGGGCAAAAACACGGCGGTGACAGCGGGGTGCACCATGGACAACCAGATTGTGTTTGACGCGCTGAGCAACACCCTGGCCGCCGCACGCATCCTGGGCGAGCCCGCCGACTATCAGCAACGGCTCCAGACTGCCATCGACCAACTGCCACCCATGCAGATAGGACGGCACGGACAGTTGCAGGAATGGCTCATCGACGGCGACGACCCCACCGACGAGCACCGACATATCTCGCACCTCTACGGTCTCTACCCCTCGAACCAGATCTCGCCCTACCGGCAGCCCGCCCTCTTTGCCGCGGCCGCCAACACGCTCCGGCAGCGGGGCGACATGGCCACGGGATGGAGCCTCGGGTGGAAGATCAATTTCTGGGCACGCATGCTCGATGGCAACCATGCCTACCGCATCATCCAGAACATGCTGCACCTGATGCCGCCGCCGGGACAGGAGAAAGACTATTTCGCCGACAGCGCGAAAGAGGAGGTGCCCAAGGGGCGCACCTATCCCAACCTCTTCGATGCCCATCCGCCCTTCCAGATCGACGGCAATTTCGGGTTCACGGCAGGTGTGGCAGAGATGTTGCTGCAGAGCCACGACGGGGCGGTACACCTCTTGCCCGCAGTGCCCGACAACAGCAGGGGAGGCGAGGTGCAAGGACTGAGGGCACGGGGCGGATTCATCGTCAATGAGTCATGGGACGATATCTCGACCGACCACCCCACGGTGCGGGCCACCATCCGCAGCACCCTTGGCGGCACGTTGCGCCTGCGCTCGTACTGGCCGTTGCAGGGCGAGGGACTGCGGCCCGCCACGGGTGCCTGTCCTAGTCCGCTGCTGGCCGGGGCTGAGGTCAAGAATCCGTTGGTGTCGAAAGAACTCACTTCGGTGCCTGCCCCCTCGCTCCGCCCGGTATATGAATACGATGTGGAGACACAGAAAGGACAAGTGGTGGAGGTGAGGACGTTGAACGTTGAACGTTGAACTTTGAACATTGATGGTACCTCCATTTGTCGTGACCGGCGTGCTAATCAATTCCCCCTCTAAGTTAGAGGGGGGGGGGCCTCCCCTGCCCGAGGGGAGGTGGCCAAAGGCCGGAGGAGAGGGAGAGGCCGGGGCGTGTGTCGCGTTTAATGACAACTTCTTCATCCGTATTTGTACGTATTTAGAATATATTTCGTAACTTTGCAGCGGAGTGCCATCAGCGGCACGAAAGGAGAGCACGATGAAACAGGAAGAGAATAATCGCATAGGCTATGCCGTGGGCGTGCATGAGTTTGACTGGATACGCGAACGCGGAGCGAGGTATGTCGATAAGACGGCATACGTCTATCGGATGGTTGCTACAGAAGCCAAATATTTCTTTTTAAGCCGCCCGCGGCGCTTCGGCAAGTCGCTGCTGGTGGATACCCTGCGCTGCTACTTCGAGGGGCGCAAGGAACTGTTCGAGGGCCTGGCCATCTACGACATGGAGAAAGAGTGGCGCAAGTATCCCGTCATCCGGCTCGACCTGTCGCGCGGCAAGTATTTCGCGCGTGAAGAAGTGCACCCCATCTTCAACAGCATCCTCAGCGACCATGAGCGGCGGTGGAATGTGACGTGCCGCGATGAATACAGCTATGGAGCCCGTCTGACAGACATCATACAGGCGGCGCACCAGCAGACGGGCGAGCGCGTGGTGGTGCTCATCGACGAGTACGACGCGCCGATGCTCGACAGCATCAACGACCACGCCCTGCAAGAATATATCCGCAACCGCGTGCGCTCGCTCTTCTCGCCGCTCAAGGAGCAGGCGCAGTACCTCAGGTTCGTCTTCCTGACAGGTATCTCGAAATTCTCGCAACTGTCAGTGTTCAGCGAACTCAACAACTTGCAGCAACTCACGTTCAACCCCGCCTACGAGGGCATCTGCGGCATCACCGAGGAGGAACTGCTCACGCAGCTGAAGCCCGATATCGAAATTCTGGCAAAGACCATGGACCGGCGCGCCCGCCGCTGGGGCGGCAGTTACGACTACGACTCCACCGTGGCGGCATTGAAGCACTGGTACGACGGCTACCATTTCTCTGAGAATCTGACCGATGTCTATTGCCCGTGGAGCTTGGTCAACGCCTTCGCATTCGGGGGGATTCAGAATTTCTGGTTCTCCTCTGGCACGCCTACCTCGCTCATCAATATACTGCGCACGCGCACGAATATCACCCTGACGGAGTTGGAGGGCTACTCTGCCAAACTGACCCGCTTCGACGCGCCCACCGAGCGCATCACCGACCCCATACCGGCACTCTTCCAAAGCGGTTACCTGACGCTGAAGAGCTACGACGGACAGCGCGACCAGTGGACGTTGGGCTTCCCCAACGAAGAGGTGCGCGAGGGCTTCGCCCACTGCCTCTACCAATACTACATGGAGGACTACGTGGGCAGCGCCGATGCGCTGGCCATCGCCTTCAACGACCTGCGGTTCCAAGACAAGACGTTCGAGCAGTTTGTCGAGGTCATACGCAAGTGGTATGCCGGAATACCCTATAGCATCACGGATAAGAACCAAAACGAGCAGCTTTATCAGTCGTTGCTCTATGCGGGTTTCCTCGCAGTGGGTGCCGACATCCAGGCCGAGGACCAGACCTCAGACGGACGGATGGACATCGCGCTGAAGTTGCCGCACGGCATCTACATTCTCGAACTGAAATACAATAAGAGTGCCGAGGAGGCCACCGACCAGATCATCGCCAAGGACTATGCCGTGCGCTTCGCCGCCGACACGCGCCCCGTCTATGCCGTGGGCATGAACATCAGTGCCGACCGCCGCACCATCGACCGCGCCAAGATTGTCAGGGTGAAGTAAAAGTAAAAAAGTAAAGAAGTAAAAAAGTAAAGAAGTAAAATTAGACGTTGGTTTGATGCAATAACAAGGTGCGCTACGACTATAGTCTAAACTCCCAAACTCCAAAGAGTAAGCGGAGCTTGCGAAAGTTGAATATAATGACACTTTATTGTAACATTAAAATATTATCTTTATGAAAAAAATGATTTTGATGGCCCTCTTAGCAATGGCTGTCACAAGCGTGAAAGCACAGTATGAACCCGGCAGGTGGTCGTTGAAACCCTATGCTGCCCTCGGCTTCAGTACCCTCTCTAACATGGAGGCCCTGCCTCTGTTTCCCGGTGTGAAACTGGATAAAAAGATAGCCGCCGCCGCGCGGTCGGGCTTGGTCGTCGAATATCAGGTGGCTGAGCGCGTCGGCATCGAGGCGGGACTGATGTACGGCATGCAAGGCTGCGGCTGGGACGACTACAAGGCCGGTGACAACAAACTCGAAAACTTCGGACTCGAACTGCAGTACATACAGGTGCCTGTGGCTGCCAATATCTATCTGGTGAAGGGCCTGGCGCTGAAAGCCGGCGTGCAGGTGGGCTTCCTGACTTCGGCCGACGTGAAGTACACCACCGAGACGAAGATAAACGGTTATGACACCACTTCGGACACGAGAATCGATTTCAAGAAAGAGTGCAACACGGTAGATGTGTCTATCCCCGTGGGTCTGTCGTATGAGTTTGACAGTCACTGGGTGATCGACGCCACCTACAACATCGGGCTCACGAAGGTGAACAAAGACAGCGACCCCGACGGGAACGACCATAAAAACGGGGTGTTCTTCGTTGGCTTCGGCTACAAATTCGGGCTGTAAGAATGTTTAGTGTTGAGTGTTTAGTGTTTAGTGTTCTACACGGTTGAGGTAGTTTGGGCATGTTTCATCGTATTTGCGAGTAGGGACAGGGCTCTCCTGCCCCCCTATTAGTAGCGATGCAGGGATGTGAAAAGACATCCCTGCATCGTATTTTTGTATAGAGTGCTCAATGTTAATGTGTAACGTTTTTTACGTTTTTTACGTTTTTTACGTTTTTTACGTTATTTACGTTATTAACGTTATTAACGTACGACGTTTTTAACGTGCACGTTTTTTACGATTACCGTGTCACCTTCCTTATGCCACGACTGTCCTTGACGATATAAATGCCGCGGGGCAGGCCATTGAGCGAGGCGTCGCCACGCTGCACCAGAACGCCCGACGTGGTATATACCTCGACGGTGGCGCTTGGAGCCGGCGTCGCCTCCACTGACTGGATGGCAGTGGCTCCGGCGCCGAAATACATCTTCTTCAGGCCGGTGAGAGGATAGGAGGCCATCGTGGCATCGCCGTTGATAATCACCATCTGGCCGTCGATAAACTTAATCTTGTCGAAACTGGCCAGTGCCGTCTGAGCTGTGGCGCCATCGGTCTGTTCCACCACTAAATACTCGATGCCGTCAGCGTGGCATACTGCCGTGGCCATCATCAGCAGCGCGGCTGTCAATGTGCGTATCTTTTTCATAGCTTATGTGATTTGCCTGCAAAGATAATTGTTTTTGGCGGAATCGCACAAAAAAAACAAGCTTTTTTTGCTCAATCAAAATTTAATCATTACATTTGTGGCACTTTTAAGCACATACCTTTATTTATTAGATACTACTAATTATTCAGAAAACGACTATGATAGACGTCAAAGAAACACTCAACGAGAGCGAAGAGAGAATGGAAATGGCGGCCATGTTCCTCGAAGAGCAGTTGGCACGCATACGCGCAGGCAGGGCCAATGTGGCCATCCTCGGCGGCGTGAGAGTCGATTCCTACGGGCAGATGGTGCCGCTCAACCAAGTGGCCAACGTTTCTACCCCCGACCCGCGCACCATCGCCATACGGCCGTGGGACAAGAAGATGATCAGAGCCATCGAAAAGGCCATCATGGACTCTGACGTAGGCATCACACCCGAGAACAACGGCGAAATCATCCGCCTGGGCATACCGCAGCCCACCGAGGAGCGCCGCCGCGAACTGGCCAAGCAGTGCAATAAGATAGGCGAGAAAGCCAAGGTAGAGGTGCGCAACGTGCGCAGCGACATCAAAGACCGGCTGAAGAAAGCCATCAAGGACGGGCTGTCGGAAGACAACGAGAAGGATGCTGAACTGGAGTTGCAGAAACTGCACGACAAGTACATCAAGAAGCTCGACGACCTGCTCGCAGCGAAGAACAAAGAGATCATGACCGTATAGATGAAGGGTCTCGTCGTCAAGAACACCGGCAGCTGGTACACCGTCCTCACCGACGATGGCCAGACTGTCGATAGTAAGATCAAGGGCAATTTCCGGCTGAAGGGCATCCGCAGCACCAACCCCGTGGCGGTGGGCGACCATGTGGAGATTGTACGCAACCAAGAAGGTACGGCGTTCATCACAAAGATTGATGACCGCCGTAACTATATCATACGCAAATCGTCGAACCTCTCGAAGCAGAGTCATATCATCGCCGCCAATGTCGATCAGGCGTGTCTGGTGGTCACCATCAACTACCCGGAGACTTCGACCACCTTCATCGACCGTTTCCTGGCCACGGCCGAGGCGTATAGCGTGCCGGTCATCCTCGTGTTTAATAAGACAGACCGGCTCAATGCCGACGAACTTCATCTACAGCAGATGATGATGACGCTCTACGAGACCATCGGCTATGAGTGCGTGGCCCTCTCGGCTGCCACCGGCGAGGGCGTGGAGGCTTTGGAGGGGAAACTGAAAGACCGCATTACCCTCTTCAGCGGCAACAGCGGGGTGGGGAAGTCAACCCTGCTCAATCGTCTCATTCCCGGTGTGCATCTGCGCACCGCCGAGATTTCCGATGCGCACAATACAGGCACGCACACCACCACGTTCAGCGAGATGTTGCGTCTGCCTTTCGGTGGTTGGGCCATCGACACTCCGGGCATCAAGGGTTTCGGCACCTTCGACATGGAACCCGAGGAGATCTGTCATTATTTCCGCGAGATATTCCGTTTCTCGGCGGGTTGCCGTTTCGGCAACTGCACTCACACCCATGAGCCCGGCTGTGCTGTGCTCAAAGCCGTAGAAGACCATTATATAGCCCAGTCGCGCTACAATTCCTATCTCAATATGCTTGAAGACAAAGACGAGGGCAAATACCGGGCGCCGTATTGAGGGGTCGTATTACTTTACTTTGTAATTGAAATACTCCAGTCCCATAGCAGGGAAATGGTACATGTAATTGACGTACTTGGACTGTTTCTTTGCCACTTTGTTTATAATCTTTTCTATATGTTTGGCACTGAATTTTTTCGGATCGAGTTGACGGGGCTCTCCATCACTTATGACTGCCAAACTCTTATTGTACCTGATGATTAAGCCATCTTCGGCCTCGTGGATGACAAGGTCTTCTTTCTGGCTAATGTCCAGATAACTGTCAATGTAGCAATCTACCGGAATGCCCACGATACCGTCTTTCAGCACACCCACATGAAAAGTCTCTCCATTGAGTTCGTCGTACTCGTCGACAAGAACGATGTCCTTGTACTTACCGTCTTTAATAACACGGTATATATTGGGAGCATCTTCCGCTTCAAGCATTTCTGCATTGATGGGTGCGCTTTCGATTTCACCGACACAGTCTTTGGGGATGTAAGCACTTTCAATATCGCACCATTTGCTGAAAGTATATACCTTATAGAATTGACCTTCTTCGCCGAGCAGGGGAAAGACTTTTCCTTCGTAAGCAATTAAATCGGTGCTCATTTCAAATCCGGGTTTGTCGGGTTGGTTCGACCACTGATAAACCATTTCACAAAAGTCGCTCTCGCAGTCAGCCTCATCCCACCTGACCATTGTCGGGCTGTTCTTGTCTGCCTTCTTGTAGAGCCCCGCATCTTCGATGGTCACGATGACGAATTTTTTGAATGGCGAAGAGGGCACATTGATCACGCTTTCCATATTCGTTGTAATCTCCGTCGATTCAACCTTATTTACGGTCTTCTTGTCTCCGCCGTTTGCTGCTAACAGGGGTACCAGCATGGTCCAGAGCACAACTACGATTCTAATCTTGTTTGTTTTCATAATTCGCATTCATTTAAATGTTCTCCGTTCAATGTATCTCGATGGTGTATTCGCTCATGAACGAGGCACCGGGCTGCAGGTGGTTCATGTATTGCTTCTCTTTGAAGTCGCCTTGGTAATAGGCCTTGTCGTGGATGCCGTACCACGGTTCGATGCACACGAAGGGGGCATGCTTGCCGTAAGGACTCCAAATGCCCACGGCGGGCGATTTGAATTGTACGGTGACCACAGGCTCTTCAGATTCGTTTAACAATGCCACCTCGTTCAACTGGCAGCGGTCGATGATGACGGCGTCGTTCTTGAAACTCTCCTCGTCAAACTCCCAGATGCCGTCGCGTGTGTCAAGGGGGAATCGTCCGGGGCGGATGCAACCGTTCACGTCGCCAAACACACGTTCCACGATGCTGGTGTCGTCGAAGCGGAGCTTGCCCTTGAGCGGCGCGCCGTCCTTCACGCCCGGCACGTAGAACGCGGGATGACCGCCTATCTGGAAGTGAATTTCGTTGTTGTCGGTGTTCTCCACATGCCAGATGATATGTATCTTGCGCCCGGTGAGGCGATAGGTCACGCCCAGATTGAAATGGCAGGGGTAGAGACGGTGCGTCTCGGTGGTGTCGTGCATGGCCATGGTCACGCGCGTCTCGCTTTGGCGGACAATGGTGAACTCAGTGTCGCGGGCGAATCCGTGGCGCTCCATGCGGTATTCATAGCCGTCGATGCGGTAGCGGCCCTCCCACAGACCGCAGACGATGGGGAAGAGGATGGGTGAGTGGCGTCCCCAGACGGCGGGGTCGGCCTGCCACAGATATTCGCGGCCGTCGTTGTCTTTGATACTCTGGAGCTCGGCTCCCATGGTCGATACCTCAAGCGTGAGGTGCTCGTTTTTTAGTTGTACGGTAGGCATGATGGTGTAGGTTTAAGGATGATTTATATCGATATATTACCGGTTGAGAGTGTATAAATCGTTTCGTCGCCGCAGATATTGCGGATTTTCATGCGGAGAGGTTTCAGGTCGCACTTGATGGAGGCATCCCAGAAGTCTTGCGTCTTCTTTCCGTTTAGAATCACGTAGCCCAGGCGGTCAATCTTTACTTCTGCGTCACTGTGCCAGGGGGCTTGCTTGTCGGCGGTAGAGCAGTCGAGGCTGAGCCACTCGATGGTTTCCAGTCCCTCATCACTGATCTCAATAGGCTTGAACATCTTGGCTTTGCCTTTGGCATTTTGTGCGAGCACCTGTTGTTGGCCTTTTAGGTTCACTTCCTCTATCTTGCGCAGCACACGGTCGCTGTGGAAACTCTTCAGTTCCACCTTCCAACCTTTGAACAGGTTGTCTTGGGTTTCCGTCAGTTCCCATTCTGCTTCGTCTTCCACCACCACTTCATCCAGCACTTGCTTCAGGTCGCGCAGTTCTATCTCGATAGTTGTTTGATTGTTCTGCTCCTTGATAAACTGCTCTATCTCGTCGCGGTCGGTGATGTCGATGTAATAGACGATGACCCGCTTGGTGTCCTCTGGCAGGTCGGGCAATGCCTCACGGATGATGCGATTCATGAGCACCTTGTCGAGTAGGCGCGTCGAGCTATCCATCAGGTTAGGCAGATAGACGGGCATCATGCCGTGCTGGGTATCTACGATGCTGCCTTCCCAGAATTTGTCCAGTGCATCTTCATTGCGCAGACCTTTTATCAGGCTCTTCAGTTTGTCCATTGTCTGAACGGGGTTGCGATAGAGCGATACGCCGTCTTTTACTTCCAAGACATCAAACTCGGCCTTGGCAGCCAATAACCGGTCTCTTGCTGTCTGAATGCTGTTGATGCCGATGTCGCAGTGGATGAAGCGACGGCCTAACTTATGGGCTACAGCAGCTGTCACACCACTGCCGCCAAAGAAATCGGCAACAAGCATTCCCTCATTTGAACTGGCCTTGATGATTCGCTCTAATAGAGCTTCGGGTTTCTGAGTTGCGTAATCTACTCGTTCCTCTGCTTGGGAATTAACTGCATTGATGTCAGTCCACATGGATTGAACTGGCATCCCGGGTAATTCATCCAAATAAACTTTTGATCGTATACCTCCATTCTTTGTAAAATGTAAGCGTCCCTCTTTATCAAGGCGTTTCATCGTCTCTAATGGCATTCTCCATAGAGAACGGCATCCTTTATATTCGTAATCATATCCACCACCTTGAAGTCCCTTTGCTGTCAAGTTTCCGCTATCCCACTTTCTGCCATCAGGATCTGTATTTGAAAAACGAGCCAAGTAAGATTCTTCATAATCCTGATATGTCGTGTTAAACGTATATCCTGACTGCGATTTAGTATAGAAGAAGATACAATCGAAATTATTTCCATAGAATTCTGCATCACTATGAGCCGTCGCTCTTTTCCAGATGATTTCGTTCCTAAAGTTATCTTCACCAAAGATTTCGTCCATCAGAATCTTTACGTAATGCCCTATATGATAATCCAAATGCACATAAATACTTGCCTCCTCACTCATAACGCTCTTCATCGCCATGAGGTTTTCGTACATCCAGTTTAGGTAGCGTTCCTTATCCCAAATGTCACCATACATTTTCTCTTCGAATGCACGTATCTCGTCTATGTCGAGATTCTTTTCTATCTGCGCCATTAACTGGGCCACCTTTGGGTTGCGACGAATATACACCTTCTTGGCGTAGTCGGCACCACTGGCAAAGGGAGGGTCGATATATACGAGGTCAACCTGAATGCCCTTGTCTTTAAGATAGGCGCAAGCCGACAGACACTCGCCACGAATCACCATGTTTTCAGACGGGGATTGCAAATCACCGTCAGCATGGGTGCCAATCTGCTCTTTCAGCTCCATCTCGTAGAGTGGCATGCCATGCTGCACGTGCTCCACGACCTGGTCGTTGTCACGATAGCGCAACACGCGCTTGGTGCGGACAAAATTGTCTAATACAGCTTGTCCTTCAAGCGTATTGGGAAAATAGGGGACATATTTTATAGCCATCGTTATTTCTTTTTATTGTTGTCTTTTATTCTTTTTTGCCCTTTCTTGATATACTCCTTCAGCACCATCGTTGCCCACTGACGGAATTGCACACCACGATAGGAATTGACACGATAGCCCACGCTGATAATCATGTCAAGGTTGTAGAACTCGACCAAATGAGTTTGCGTCTTTCCTTGTATAGCTCCATGCTGAGTGGTAGTTGCATTTTTTGCAACAACCACTTCTTTATCTAATTCTCCCGATTCAAAAATATTCTTGATATGCCGCGAGATAGTAGATTTATTGCGCTGGAACAACTCTGCCATTTGGTCTAAGGTCAGCCACACGGTTTCATCATGTAGCGTAACCTCTATCTTCGACTCTCCATCGGGCGTTGTATATAGTATGATGCTTCCTTTGTCGTCCATAATCTTACACATTAAAGAAATCGTTGATGGCTGCAATGGTTTCCTTTCGGCGCTGCTCTGGGGGAATGGTATCTTCCAAATAGAGGAAGTCGAAACGCTGGTAGCCAAACTTGTCGTTGTTCTTCTTGACAAACTCTGACATGAAGTCGAGCCTGTCCTTGAACTTGGCGGCAAAACCCTCGCCCTTGGTCTCTATGATGATCACCTTGTCTATCTGCTTCTGCTCATTGCGGCTGAGCAGCAAGAAGTCGGGCACGTATCTGCCGATATACCGCCAATTGCCAGCAACACGTTTGTAGCAATCAATCTTAAAGTCGGTCAGGGTATCGTCGCCATTGAAATAGACTTCCAATGCTTTCTCCTTAATTAGAGGCAGAACCTCCTGAGACAGGAAATGTCTCTCCAAACTGCTGTCGAAGCGATAGGGCAGATAGTGGTAGGTCTGGCTACGCTCCGGATGCGGATCTGGCTTGGGATTGCGCAGTGCTGAAACATCTATGCCCAAAGTCTCCAGTTCTGCTATCTTAGCCTTCTGCTCTGCCGTCAACTCTTGCTGAGGGGGCTTTTCGTCCCACTCTATAATCTCGTGAACGGTCTGCTGGTCAGGAAAAAACTTTTCGTTATCCTCAACGGGTGATGTCAGCCGCTCAATCTGCAACAAACTGGCTTGTTCGGGGAGGATATCCTCTCTCGTTGTAAAGTCTCGCTGAGGTGCAAAGGCCTGACGGATCAGTGAGCGGATGCGTTGGTGGTCGTATTTCCCATTCTCAATCAACATGCCATCTTTCTCAGTAGTAATCTTTGTGAAGATGGCCTGCAATTCAACGTTGCACTTTTTCAGGTCGGCCACCGTCACCATGCCGAAACTCTCCTTGGCTATCTGGTGGAGCCACCAGTGAAAGGATGTACGAATCACCTCTTTGCTTTCCTGCTCGACGGAGGCAATCAGATGGCCCTCCATATCCTGCTGATGAATCAGGGATATATCTGCCACGGCAAAAATGTCCTCGTTTTGCAATCGCTCAGCCGGGTCGTTGGCTTCGTCGATGACGAGGGTTTCATAGCTGACCTTCAGTTGGTAGAAGTCTATTGCAGGCACCTGCAGGTATTCCATTCGTGAGAAGCGGTCTATCTGTTCTGGCTCAACGTTAGGTTTGCTGCCAAACTCCTTCAGCGTGATGTTCTGCTGCTGTTGCAACTGGCGGTTCAGCTTCTCAGCATTAAACTTGTTGAGCCAGATGAGAGCGGTTTCCTGACCGTTCTTTGATACCTGACGCAGACAGCGGCAAGAGGTCTGGAGCACCATGTTCGTGGGACAGACACCCTTTTGTGGCAGGATGACACCTGTCAGGCTTTTGCAGTCCCATCCCTCCTTGCCAATCTGCACGAGGAGTACAATCTTGTACTTTGAGATAGATGTGTCGAGCGAGGCAAAAGCCGTCTCGGAACCCTCATGCTGTGGGTATTGCTTGTTTCCACCATGATAAGGCAGAATAGTGTCTGTGGGGTTGAGCCCGTAAGAGGCTACTATCTCTGACACCAAAGGATAGATGCTTTCTTCAAGCGTCTCAATCTGACCGCAGTAGATAGCCAGCTTAGCGCAAGTACCATTGGCATATATGGTATCGCGATACTTGTCGAGAAATTCGCGGACACCGTTGGCAACAATCGTCTGCGTGTCATTATCCTCAAACATTACTTCGGGGTTCTTCAGGAAGTTACCAATGCCCTCTACCAATGGGTAGTAATACACCACGTTGGCAAGGTCGGTATTCTTGATGGTCAGTGTTTCTGATATCTTCAGTGGTTCCGCGCTATCCAGATAGGGCGTTCCTGAGAAACCGAGTACAGAATTGAACGTATGCTTCTCTGTCCATTTGCTGACCACCTGGCGGAGCTTGATTTCACCGTCGGCAGCATGATGCACCTCGTCGATATAGACGGCTAAGTGGGGGATAGAACCTATGAGCTCACGCAGTTCGTTGGCCAACTCCATGCGCTTCAGTTCTTCTTCAGAAAAAAGCGAAGGATCTTGATTGCTTGTCAGTCGGTCGAGGATGACCTTCTCGGCATTGGTAATGGCTACCAATCCCATCAAGTCAT
>CAMVAT010000031.1 GCA_947165505.1 uncultured Prevotellaceae bacterium
TCCAACCCATCCCTAAATCCCTTCCCAATCCCTGGGAAGGGACTTAACCGCTCCTACCCGTCGCTCTTACATTAAGGTACCCTCGGACCATCAAAGGTCCGGGGTGATTTTTGTGTTCGCTGCGCTCACCGAGCTACAGACAGGGCACGCCCTGTTCCTACATGCGTGGCGAGATATTTTCCGTTCGGGAGGATTTGCAATCCCCCCGCAGAGAGTAAGTGGATTTGCAATCCACCACTAAAATAACTTTTATTTCATCTCCCACCCAACCCTCCCATGGGAGGGCTTCCAACCCATCCCTAAATCCCTTCCCAATCCCTGGGAAGGGACTTAACCGCTGCCTTCGGCGATTTTTTCTCGCCATGGCAAAGTCGAAACAAGTTTCACTTTGCTCATTTGGCTTATCGAAAAAATTGTCTACCCGTCGCTCTTACATTAAGGTACCCTCGGACCATCAAAGGTCCGGGGTGATTTTTGTGTTCGCTGCGCTCACCGTGCACTATCTGCTTGTTTAGTGTACAGTGTTTAGTGTTCGTGGTATATCTCCTGCCCCACGCCCCTAAAGCTAACCACTCCCCTCCCTACAAGGGAGGGGAGTAGATACTACGACAAATACGACAAATAAGTAATAGGATAAAAAAGGCGAAAAAAGTTGCATAGTTGTACAACATTTATTATCTTTGCAGCGTCGGAAGAAAAGGCTGTGCATACTACAGCAAATAAGACAAATCACTTTTATAGTTATCAATGAGGAAGATTGTTGCGTATAAGAGTTATTTCAGAGAGTTTATGAAAAAACTTTCTGATGCAGAGCGAGGCAAAATCATGCGTGCGCTCCTGTTGTTTGAGACAGAAGACAAAATTCCTCGACATTACATCAGTTATGTGCGTGATGGGATATATGAATTTCGTGTGACATCAGGAAATAAAGAATTTCGTTTGTTTTTCATCTATGATGGAAATCAGATAGTCGTGTTGTTTAACTGTTACACAAAAAAAACTCAAAAAGCGCCCAAGCATGAAATTGAAAAAGCAATAAAACTAAAGGAGGAGTATAAAAATGAAAGAAAATGAATTGATTTACGACGTCAGTGCCGAATTGGAACGCGAATTCGGCCCTAAAGGTTCTGCCAGCAGAAAAGCCGCAGAAGATAAGGCTTGGGAAGAATATAATGCGCAGATATTGCTCGATGCGAGAAAAAATGCCGGCCTTACCCAACAAGAATTGGCAGAAAGAATCGGCGCAAACAAAGGATATATCTCGCGCCTTGAACGTGGGCTCACCATACCCACTGTTTCTACATTGTATAGAATCGCTTCAGCCATGGGGCTTACTGTTGAGCTTCGCCCATTGGCTTAAAAAGACCCGCCCCGACCCTCCCCGAGGGGAAAGCCCCCTCCCCGACCCTCCCCGAGGGGAGGGAGTGGTTAGCATGACGAAGGCGATGAATGGCGGACAGGGCACGCCCTGTCCCTACTTGCGTGGCGAAGTAATCTCCTGCCCCTTGCACCCTGCCCCCTGCCCCTGAACTATTCCCTTACCTCTTACCTCTCACCTCTTACCTCTTTATACTGCGAGGGTATGACACCGTACATCTCGCGGAAATACTTGCTGAAGTAACGGGGATTGTTGAAGCCCACCTTGTAGGCCACCTCGCTGACGCCGTATTTACCCTCGCGCAAGAGACGACCGGCATGACGCATGCGGATGAGACGGATGAACTCGGACGGCGTGGAGCCCGTGAGCGAGAGCATGCGCTTGTAGAAATTCACGCGCGACATGTTCATCGCCTCGCTCATGCGCTCCACCGTCAATTCGGTGTCGGCCAGATGCTCCTCGACATAGGCCGTGGCGCGCTGCACAAACTGCTCATCCACCGACGTGATCTTCTCCTCGGTGATGACCGGCACGTACTTGACGGGCTGCGCCTGAACCACCTGTGCTTCACTGTCTTGCCCGGTCGGCTGGGCAGCTGCCGTCTGCATGGCCTCGACCGCCTCGGTCTTCCACTTCAATAGGTTGTCGATGCGCAGGTAGAGCAGGTCGATATTAAAGGGCTTGGTGATATAGTCGTCGGCCCCCTGTTCCATGCCCTCGATCTTCTGTTCGTCGGTGAGGCGGGCGGTGAGCATGACAAAGGGGATATGCGAGAGCACTGGGTCAGCCTTCATCTGCCGGCACAACTGGATGCCGTCCATGCGCGGCATCATCACGTCGCTGAGCACCACGTCGGGCAACTCCTGCCGGGCGGTCTCAAGTGCCTCGACACCGTCGGAGGCTGTGACGACACGGTAGCGGTCGGACAGTATCTCGACCATGAACGACACGAAGTCTTCGGAGTCATCGACCACGAGGACGGTGAAGGTTGAAGGTTGAATTGGGAGGTTGGGAGCTGGGGAGGTTGGGAGTTTGGGAGTCTGGGAGTCTGGGAGTTTGGACGATGGTTCTCTGCTTGCGGACAGGGCACGCCCTGTCCCTACTTGAGGCGAAGTATTCTCCTGCACCTTGCACCCAGCCCCTTGCACCGCAGAGAGAGCCCCCTGTCCCTCGGGAAGCCCCGAAGAAACAGGAAGAGTGACGGTGAAGACGGAGCCGCCACCCTCGTGGTCGGCTACGGCTACGGTCCCACCATGCAGTTCGGTGAAGACCTTGACCAGATGGAGCCCTACCCCACTGCCGCCTGTCTGTGCATGCGCGTTGTCGTGTATCTGGTAGAAACGGTCGAACACCAAGTGTTTGTCGGCATCAGAGATACCCTGTCCCGTATCCGCCACACTGATTTCCACTTTGTCGTCGAGGGGCCGCACCGCCACGGTGACCGTACCGCCCGCAGGCGTGAACTTATAGGCGTTGAAGAGCAGGTTGTACATGATTTTCCGCACTTTGTCGCCGTCGAAAGGCATGGTGAGCGACTTCACCTGCGGTTCGAAGGCGAGCGTCACCTTGCGGTCGCCCAACCACTTGAACGACTGGCATATATCTTCGATAAACGCCACGATGTTGGCATTGGAGAGATGCAGCTGGGGCTGTTGCCGTTCCAGTTTGTTGAAATCGAGAATCTGGTTGACCATGGCCAGCAGCCGCTGCGCATTACGGTGCATGAGTGTGAGCGCCGACTTCTTGGCCGTATCGCCCTCGTGCCGTATCATCGCATCGAGGGGCGAGATGATGAGGGTGAGCGGCGTGCGTAGCTCGTGACTCACATTGGTGAAGAAATCGACCTTCATCTCTTCCATCTCCTTGCTCTGGCGAGCCTCAGCCTCCATGCGCTCCATGCGCCGGCGTGCCTGTTGCCGCCTGGTAACGAAACGATAGGCAAACCAGACGATGCCCAAAAAGGCCAGCGCATAGAGGATAAACGCCCAAGGGGTGAGGTAGAACGGCGGAGTGACGGTGATGGTGAGCGTGTGCACCTCGTCGGCGATGGTGCCATCGTGATAGACCAGCCTGACCTCGAGCCGGTAGGTGCCGGGCGACAGGTTGGTATAGGTGACCTGCGGCAGTCCCTCGGGTGTGAGCAGCCACCGCTCGTCGGCGAAGCCCCTCAGGCGGTACATGAATCGCGACTTCTCAGGCACGGTGGGTCTGTTGGTGGCCAGCAGGATGGTGAAGGCCTTGTCGGCATAGCTCAGGCGCAACTCGCGGCTCACATTGACCGCCTCGTCGAGGATCACGCGCCCGTCGTACTCCTCGCCCACGGCCAGAGGCCGGTCGAAGAGGAGCACGCCACTGAAGAGCACGCCCGCCTGCGGCGTGGTCTGTGTGAAAGCCCCGGCGGGCATGACACTGATGCCATCCTGTCCGCCGATGACCACGTCGCCCTTTGAGGTGACATGGATGGCACGGTAGTTGAACTGCCGGCTCTGCAGGCCGTCGAGCTCATCATAATAGGTGGAAAACAGTTGCCAACGCCCTTTCTCGTCCTTGCTCACCTTCACATGAGCCACGGCATGGTTCCATACCACGATGACGCTGCCGTCGGCGCACTCGGCTACGCTGCACGCCACACTGCCCATATTGCCATGCAACTGCTCCACCGACTCCAGCTGTCCCGTCTTGGGGTCGTACATCACCGCGCCCGAAGCCGTGGCCAACCACACCAGTTGCCGGGAATCGACAGTAATCTGGTTGACCATGGGCGAGAGCGCCGGCATCTCGCGGCTGTCGGTGAGCTGATTGGTGAGGGCATGCGTAGCGGGGTTGAGCACGGAATAGTAAGACCCGTGTCCGATAAAGACCTGGCCCCTGTCGTCGAGGTGCAGCGAAGAGATGAAATCGCTGGGCAGCGATGAGTTCTGCTGGTTGAGCGTGGTGAACTGTTTTGTCTGAGGGTTGAAGATTTGCACTCCGCTTCCGAGTGTACCGATAATGATAGAACCATCGGCCGTCTGTGCCAGTGCCCACACATTGTCGTTGGCCAATGCCCCCTCCTGCGCCCTGTAGGCCTGAAACTGACCTCCGGTGTAGTGTGCCATGCCCCCGTTGTAGGTGCCGAACCACAGCGAACCGTCGCGTGCGGCCAGACTGCTCACCACGATGTCGGTGCCCAGATGCGTCTGCGTCTGGTTGTAGTGTCGGCTCTCGCCCGTGGCCGGGTCGAAACAGACGATGCCCCGGTCGTTGGTGCCGCACCACCAGCGTCCGTCACGGTCTTCGGCGATGGTACAGACGTCGCCGATGTCGTAGGTGCGGAATCGCGTCTGACTGTCGGTGCAAAAGGCCATGCCGTTTTTATAGGTGCCCAGCCACATCGAGCCATCGGGTTCGATGAAGAGGCTGTTGACGGTATTGTCGGGCAGCGAACTGGCATCGTGCTTGTCGTTGAGCCACTGCGTGAGTTGGCGGGTGTGCGGGTTGATGCGCAGCAGTCCGTCGTGGTCGGTGGCCACCCATACCGACCCGTCGGGTGCCGATGCCACATCCTTCACCCAGATATGCGTCTCTTGGATGGAGAAGCCGCGCGACTGCAGGAACTCCGCCACCGACCCATGCCACTTCCGTGATGCGCCGTCGCACACCATCGTCAGGTTGTTGGCCCCTATCCAATATTGGTGATAGGCATCGATGAAGATGCTGTAGGCCTCGTGGTGCTGTGCCGGCGCATGCTCGGGGATATAACGGTCGGTGCGCAGGATGCGCTGCTGGCGGGCATCGATCTCGACGATGGTGCCGTCGTTGTAGATGAGCACGGCGCTGTTGCCGTCGGCTGCGATATCCGTCACATCGCCTAGCGGCAGCACGCCGGCACCGCCCTTCCCTTCGGGGAAATGGAGCAGCGTGCTGCCGTCGGCCGAACGGTAGTAGCACCCCGCGTCGTACGAGGTGAGCCACATATTCTTCTGACCGTCGATGCAAAGGCACTCCACGGCCCCGCTGATGCCCCTCTCTGAGAGCCACGGCGTGAGTTGACTGTCGAAGTGCTCGGTGCGGGTATCAAAGCGGCACCATCCGCGCGAAGTGTGCAGCCAGAGGTTGCCCTCGGCATCCTCTTGTATGTCAGACACATTATTATCGGGCAGGGCATCAGGCGCATTGGTGTGGTAATAGTTGGTGAACCGGAAGCCGTCGAAGCGGTCGAGGCCCGACACGGTGCCCAGCCAGAGAAAGCCGCGCGAGTCGCGGAAGACACAGTTGACCTGACTGCTCGATAGTCCGTCGCGCACGCCGAGATGGCGGAACACCACCGACTGTGCCACCGCCCGGCCGGCAAACAGGCACACGAACAGAGAAAGGAGTATATATAATCGTAAGGACTGTTTCATAATCGTGTGCGAAGATAAGCAATTCTGCTGAAAGAAAAAAACTTCAAAGGACTTTTTTGGGTGAGACGGGCGTTTGGGGTGGAGCGGAATGGGTGAGAGACGGCAGAAACAAAAAATCCCCCGAAATCTCGGGGGATTTTTTGTTTGGGATGAGTGGGTGCAGCGGCGGAGCCGTTGCCTTTCTCTTACTTCTTACCCCTCACCTCTAAGGTAAGTCAGTAGGGCCACTGTGCGGCTGCCACGCCCTCGGTGATGCCGTCCATGGCGAAGGAGCAGAAGACGGAAGCGGCGGTGCGGTTGATGACGGTCATGATGCCCGCCTCACCATTCTGGTTGGCCACGTTCACGTCCCACACCATGGGCACCATGCCGCACTCCACGGCACGCTGGCACACCGTCTTGTGATAGAGGCGGATGCTGGCATCGTGCTTGTCTTGGTTGGCGCTGAGCTTACGCCAGTTGGCACCGTACTCGCCCAGGATGACGGGATAGCCCTTGTCGGCAAACTTCTTCTTCATCTTCTGGAACTGGCTGAGCACGTAGCTCTCCTCCATCGAGGAAGCGTTGTGCGAGTCGCCATCGACATGGTTGTCGGCACCCCAGAACCAGATGGGTCTGTCGCCTTCCCACACGCCAGAGAACTGTGGCGGGTCGTAGAAGTGCACCTCGACCATCAGGTGTCCGGCACCTGCGGGATCGGTCAGTTTCGTAGCGTCGAACCAACTGTCGGTATTGTTGATGTTGGTCTGCGGTCCTTGCACCACGAGCGTGCGCATGGCGTTGTTGCCACCTGTGGCACGCACGGCGTCGATGAAGGCCTGCTCGTACTTGATCAGCGCGTTGGTCTTGCTCTGCGAGTCGCAGTTAGGCTCATTGAGTCCGGCAAAGAGCAGATGCTCGTCGTAGTCGCGGAAGGCAGCGGCGATCTGCGTCCACAACTTGCGCAGTTTCTCGGCATTGGCATTGACAGAGGCGTCGCTGATATCATCGAACGAGCTCTCGAGCCATCCGCCGTCCCAGTGGTCGTTGAGCACCACGTAGAGACCGTCGGTGATGCAGTAATCGACCACCTCTTTCACACGGTTCATCCACGCCTCGTCGATAGTCATCTCGTCAGCATTGGTGATGTGACCCATGACCCACGCCGTGGGAATACGTACCGAACGGAAGCCCTGCGCCTTGACGAAGTCGATGACGGCCTGCGTGGTCTTGGTGCCCTGCCATGACGTCTCGGTAGAGATGCCGCTGTTCTTATAATTGTCGGCATTGTTGCCGCCCTCCATGGTGTTGCCGAGGTTCCATCCCGGGTACATCATCTTGGCGATGTCGCCTGCGGTGGCAGTGATCGAGCTGGCCTGTGCCGCCGCCTGTGTGACGGTGACCACCGCCTTCTCATTGTTGAGCGTGAAGGTGATGGTAGCGGTGCGCTCGCTGGTCACGGGGTTGTAGGCCGCGGTGAAGGTATGCGTGCCGCTGTTCTTCGCCGTCTCGGTGAGCCACGAGGCATCGGTGCTGACGGTATAGTTGCCGTTGGAGGTCACATTGATGTCGAAGGTGCCGCCCTCGGCCGCCACGCTGACGGAAGCCTTATCGACCACCACGCGGTCGCCTGCCGTTTGCTGCACATTGACGGAGACCGTCTGTCCGCCGGCATTGACGGTGATGTGAGCCGTGCGGTCGGTGAGTTCGGTGGTCATGGCCTCAGCCTTCACCACAACGGGTGTCACCTTGAGGTGGTTGGTGGTTGTGCCCACGTTGACGCCGCACCAAGCCTGGTCGCTGGCCACCGTGGGGGTTGACGTTGACTGCACATAGAATGTCTGTTCGCCTCCCTCTTTGGGGAAGATCATATTTTCGGTGGTCACCTTGAGGTTGCTGATGACGAAGTTGTCGTTGACCTCATCATCGTCGCCACAGGCGGCACACAACACGCTGCCGACCATCGAGAGGGTCATAAACAGCAAGAATTTTCTGATTTTCATTGTTTGCTTAGGAGTTTGGGAATTAGAACTGCGGTACAGCGAAGAGGCTGTTGATGGTGAAGTTGAGCTCCATGGTGCTGGAGAAGCCCAGTTCCTTGATCACGCCATCAGCTGGTGTGCCGAATGCACAACCCGACTGACTGGTAGCACCGTACATATTCCAGAGTTCGAGACGATACTTAGTGCCTTCGTTCGTATCGACCACCTTCGAAGCATCGAAGCTGACGCTGCGGCCGTCGAGCTTGAGGCTGTTGAGCGTGCTGTGCATGGTGGGGAAGTAGCCGAAGAGGTCGGCAATCTCGATGAAGGTCATGATCGATCCGGCGGCATGGTCGGCACTCGAGTAGATGATATTAAACGTAGCGGGCGACACCTCGTACTTGGCCGTAGCGGGGTTGAGGCTGACGGTGAACGACGTAGCACCGTCGTTGTAATCCCACGGTCCGCCCCACGAGGGGTTGATGGTGATGAGGTTGGGATAGTAGGTGCCGCTGACACCCTCCTTGAAGATGGTGTAGGTCATCTCGAGCTTGCTGCTGAATCCGAGTGCGGGCTCGGCGCCTGCATTGGTCAGGTTGCTGAAGGGCGAAGCGATGACAGCTCCGTTCTGAGCGCCCTTGCCATAGACGTTGAACAGTTCGATACGATAGGTGCCCTTGTTCTCGATGTCGCCATAGCAGAAGTTATTGGCGTTGAAGGGGATGGCCTTGCCATCGACCTTGATCTCGTCGATACGCACGAAGGCATCGGGGAACTTCTTGCAGAGGTCGATGAAGTCGAGTGTGACCACCATGCCGTCCTTGATACTGCCCTCGAAGGTGAAGGAGTGCTGACCGTTGAGCTCATCGGGAGCGAATTCGCCCACGAGCGTATCCCACACACCGCCCCAGTCGGAACCGCAGGCATTGAGCTGCACCTTGATGGCAGCATCCTTGTCGGCCTTGGCCTGGCTATAGTAGTTGAGCGAGTACTGGTAGTCGTCGTTGTTGAGGATACCGATCTGCAGTCCGTCCTCAGTGAGGCTGAGGATATTGAGCGTACCGCTCTTCACGGCCACCCATGTATTGGCGCAGAGCACGTTGATGTCGATGGTGATGGTCTTGTTGGCCTCGTCGATGGTGTAGGTGCCATTCTCGTCGGTAGCGTTGCCATTGTCGTCGAGACGGTGGATGAAGACGGTGCCGTCTTCACGGAACTCCATGTAGCCGTAGTCAACGCCATAGGTATAACCAATCCAGCCGTTGCCGGTACCCATCTCCCAGTGGATGCTCTGGTAGGGGTTGACCTGGTTGTTGGTGACGGTGCCCCAGTTGTCGGTCTTGCCCCACTGCGTGAACGGGCCTTCCCATACGTGCTGCTTGCCGTCCTGTCCGTTGTCGAGATACCACTTGCCGTAGAGGAGCGACTTGTCGAAGGGCACATTGCGCGCCACGGTGACGGGTCGCACGGCCATGGCCTCATAGACGGCCCGTGTGCTGCGGTAGCCGCTGACCGAGGTGAACTCGTAATCGACGGCAAACTGCGGGTTGTTGACATTGACCGAGCCCGTGAGATAGTAGCCATGGGCATCCTGTTCGCTGACGCTGCTGGCCACGCGCTTGCCTGCTGCGGGCAGGAAGATGCTGTTGCCGTTAGGTCCGGTCACCTTGTATCCGTTCACGCCATCCTGCTGTGTCCACTCGGTGGTGCAGAGGCGGAAGAGCTCTTCGAAGAGTTCGGCCGAGGGCAGCGTGCCGACGCCGCCGGTGGCCAGGTAAGCCACGTCGGAAGTCGTCTGATAGGTGTTGGCAGAAGCGAAGTCGGCGGGGTCGATGCTGGGATTGACACCCGTGAGGTCGCCGAAGGCAAACTGTCCGCCGAAGTCGGTCTCGCTCTTGGCGCCGATGTTGCGCTTCGCCCATTTCACGGAGAGTCCGAGGTCGACGAAGTCGTTGTCGGCATCGAAGGTAGTCGCTGCGGTGGTGAACGATTTCACATCGCCGTAGATGATGCTGGTGCCGAGGTCGAGGAACGCTGCATAGTAATAGGTTGTAGAGGGCAGCAAGCCCGCCTTGGTGACGCTGAAGGCATCGAGTGAAGAGGCATCGAGCCGGAGTCCGGCGCGCACTGCCTCTTGGTCGGCCGTGGCCGCGATGACGATACCGGCCGTGGCCGACTCAGGATATTTAGCAGCCGAGCCTGCCATGGTAGCCTGTGCGAAATCGACCGCCGTAGCGTCGCCCGTGGTGACGGTAGCATCGGTGGTGACGAGCGACTTCACCTCGCCTTTGTAAGTGAGTCGTCCCTGCAGGGTGACGAACGCCTGGTAGTAGATGGTCTGTCCGACGGACAGTCCGGCGAGCGATGCCGAGAATTCTGCACCCGACTTGGCGCCGAGCGTCTCGGTGAGCGCCGTAGCAGAGTTGCCGTAATAGAACCCCGTGGCATAGGATGCCGTGCTCACATTGTCGAGTCCGGCCACGGTGCCGTGGAAGGTGGCCGTGGTGGCAGTGACGTCGGACGAGCCGGTGACGACAGCCCCGTCGGTGAGCAGCGGCGTGGTATTGGCGTAGTAATCGTCTTCATCGCTGCACGAGGTCATCGAAGCGGCGCCCATGACCAGTGCCATGATTCCGAAAAATATTTTGTTCAGTTTCATAATCTTTGATTTGAGATTGGAGATTTGAGATTTGAGTTGTGAAAACAACTTTATTCAATCGTAATACTTTCGATGGTGCAAGCGTTCTTGTAAGAGCCTTCAGAGTCGGGGTCAACAAAGGCATAACCCACATACTGCATGGTCATGGTGAGCGCAGAGGTAGCATCGTCCCATTTTACGGTCGAGCCGGTGTCGTTGGTCCACGAGATGGTATAGGTACCATCGCCATTGACAGTGATGGCGCGCGCATAGTCGAAGCAGTCGGGTTCCCATCCCTGCTCATTGCCGCGGTTGCAGCAGAGCACCATCTTGGCAGGTTGCGTGAAGGTGAATCCATGAAGAGTAAGTGTCACCTTGACCGTCTGGTTCTTCTTGAGTTTGAGGTCGGCCGGGTCGATGGCATCGCCACCGCCACCCCACGGGTTGTAGAGCTGGCAACGGAAATACTTGTCGGCTTCGATGTAGTTGTTCACATTGTCGGGGATGAACTTCACGTTGATGGGACCAGACTGTCCGCCGCCCACAGGCTTGTACGTGAGGTTGACCACGAGATAGGTGTTGTAAGCGCCCGAAGCGTCTTTCTTGTCAGGAATACCGATGATGAGTTCCGAACCCGGGTCGCACTTAAACACCTGCCACTCCTGTCCTTTCAATTCGATGACACGGTTGTCGCCCGTGACGGTGAAGAACGACACCTCTTTGTCGAAGATGAGTTTCGACTCGTCGATGGTGAGCGTGCCGCTCTGCTCGCCCAGTTCGTAGGTGTATGTGCCGTTGGCCTTCTTGCTGATGGTGAACTCCACGTCGGCCACTTCCTCGCCCCACAGGGGAGCCCAGTCGGAGCCGTACTGTCCGCCCACGATGCCTTCCCAAGCACTGGTGCCGCCGTTCCACCACATCCAGTCGTAGGCCGCCTCGTCGCTGACGAGGAATGTCATGGCCGACCCGGTGTAGTTGACGCCGTTGATATCGGTGGTGAAGAGCCCCTCTTCGAGGTTGCTTATCTCAGGCAGAACAGGTGCCGACGGTTCGATATATCCGGGTTCGTCGGAAGGAATCTCGACGGTACCGTTCTTCACATCCTCGGCGATGAAGTTCCAGATAATCCACCAGGGTTCCACAGTACGCTTAGTTGCCAGTTGCAACATATAAGGTGTGAGTTCGGTGATGATGACATCGGTGGTATAGCTGTCGCAAGCACCGTCGAAACCGACATTATGCATGCTATACGTATCGGTGAACGAGATGACGGGATAGTTCTTGTCGCTCAGGTTGAGGTTGAATTTACCCGTATGGGTATCTCCGTCTTCGGCACGATACTCCGTGATGGAACATCCGTTGACATCATCGAGCGAGAAGATCATATACGAATCCATATAGGGGCTGTCGGCGGGTATGAGCCAGTTCTCAAAGCCCGGATCCCAGTTGGGCACCATGTGGTTGATGCCGAGTTTGGTGTCACCTGAGCCGTCGTTGAGCACATCGTCGGGGTTACAGTACATCACCGGACCCGTACATTGTCCTACGCCATAGGCTTTGTCGCAGGGCACCCATTTCTTACTGTGTCCCACACCTCCGGTGAGGTATTCATAGAGCGGGTCTTCGAGCAGTGCCATGTTGTTGGTCGAGATGGTGAACTGATAGGGCTTTCCATAGACCACGCCGCCGCGAGTATCGACGCCGAACGACACTTGGTATGTGCCGGCGAAGGGCAGTTGCAGTTTCACCTCATGTCCCTGGCTGCGGCCGTTGGGCTGCGTCCAGTAGCAGGAGTAGCTCTTGTCGAGCAGGCTTTTGAGCGTGACCGTATTCTCGGCATCGACATCGACGGTAAAGGCGATGCCCTCGACGAGGTCCTCGGGGTCGAGGTTTCGGTCTTTCAGGCTATAGTCTTCGGGCGTACAGGCAGCGAAGAGCAGTGCCGCCACGGCCGACAGATATATTGACTTTTTCATATTGTTTGTCTTTATTTATAGTATTATAGAGTAAATAGTGGCTACAGATGCTATAGGGATATATAGTGTCTATAGCGGGCTATAGTTTACCAGCCGGCATTCTGTTTGAGCACGCCGTTGGAGAGCTGTATCTGCGTGAGAGGGATCTGCTGGAAGCCGCGCTTCGAGATGATGTTGTCGGCCTTGAAGGTCACAGTGCCCTCGTTGCCGCCGTTGAGCACTTTCTCGCCCGATGCGACGATAGCCTGTGCTGCCACGTTGACGCCCTGACGGAGCAGGTCCCAGTAGCGTATGCCCTCGAAGGCGAACTCCAGTCGGCGCTCCTCCATGATATTCTCCTTGGTCACGGGGATGCTGTTGTTGGGCGTATTGACGGTGCCGTCTTCATTCTCGGTAGCATAGGCACGGTTGTGCACCTGGTTGAGGTAAGCCTGGGCATTGCTGCTGCCCAGTTCGGCTGCCATGAGGAGCACGTCGGCATAGCGTATGAGCGTGTAGCCGATGGGCTGCGAGATCTGGAAGTCGCCAGCCATGAGACCGTCGTAGTAGTGCGTGAGCGACCACGAGCCGCTGGTCTCGCTCTGGTGGTAGCCCGAGCGTGCGGTATATTTCTTGTTGGTATAGCCGGTGTATTCGCGCTGGTCGGAGAGAGCGTTCTGGTATTCGGTCGTGGAAGCGATGCCCTCGCCCTCGAGGTCGATGACCGACGCCTCGCGCCGCTGGTCGGCAGCGGGGAACGACTCAACAAACTGTTTCGACACGGTGGCGCCGCCCCATCCCTGTCCGTAGGGAGCCTTGAAGGTGCCGCCGCGGATAGAGAACATCTGGATGGCATTGTTGCCGCCCGCATTGCCGTTGTAGTCGGAGGTGTAGTTGAACTTCATGGTGAGGATATTCTCGGCATTGTCTTCACCGGCGTAAGTGCTCACCTCCTGCCATCCCGTCTGGTCGCTGCCCTGCCAGGTGGTGCTGGCGCAGTACCACAGGTTTTTGTAGAGGGGAACGAGCGAGTATTCGCCGCTGCTGACGATATCCTCGAGTCCTTGCAGCACCTCGGCCTTGGTCACATTGGCCGGTTCCTTGCCATAGACGCCCGTATAGAAGAGGTATGCGCGCGCCATCATGGCCTTGGCGGCATAGCAGGTGATGCGTCCGTCGTTGGTCGAAGACGAAGCCTTGGGATAGGCGTCGGCGGGGATGTTGGCGGCAGCATACTTCAGGTCGTCGAAGATGAGCGCATAGACATCGTCGGGGTTGGCCTGCGGCACATTCTCGGTAGAAGGCTCCGTGAGCAGGGGCACATTCTCGAACAGGCGCACGAGGTCGAAGTAGAGGATGCCGCGCATGGCACGTGCCTCGCCGATGAGCTGTCCGTGCGACGCCTCGCTGTTCCATGCGATTTCATTCTCCTTGACGAGGAGCTGGTTGACACGGTAGATGGCGGCATAGTAGCTCTCCCAGAGTGTGTTGTGCAGGTTCTGCTGCGAGTTGTCCTCGGCGATGTCGAAACGGTCAACGACTTGCGAGTTGCGTGCGTCGTTGTTGCCCGTGCCTCCGAAGCACTCGTCGGAGCATAGTTCAGAGAGGTAGTGGAATGCGAATGTAGGACCGTTTGACACGGTGCGCTGCCATCCGTCGTAGCATCCGATGAGTGCGCGCGAAGCCGCCGACTCGCTGGTATAGAAGTTGCCGGTAGTGCCCTCGGTCTTCGACTGCACGTCGAGGAAGTCTTCACCGCATGAAGTGAGTCCGGCAGTGAGCAGGCCCATGGCCGCTATATATAATATTTTCGTTTTCATATTCCGGTAGTTTTAGAATTTAAGATTCACGCCGAAGAGGAAGGTGCGAGGCCGCGGATAGTATCCGTAGTCGATGCCCGACACCCATCCCGAGTTGCCATAACCGATTTCCGGGTCCATGCCATCGTATTTGGTGAAGGTGAAGGCATTCTGCACCTGCGCATAGACACGGCACTGAGAGATGTACTTGCAATTGATGAGCTTGGCGAAGTCGTAGCCGAGCGTGATGTTGCTGATACGCAGGAAGTCGCCGTCCTGGATGAAGAGGTCGGAGAACTGGTAGTTGACGTTGGTGTTGGTGACACGCGGAATGGTGTTCGACGTGCCCTCGCCGGTCCAGCGGTCGAGTATCTGCGTGGTGTAGTTGGCTGTGGTGGTGCCCACGTTGCGGTAGCTCTGCACGATCTGGTTGCCGGCCGAGCCGTTGGCGGTGATGGAGAAGTCGAGTCCGCGCCAGTCGCAGCCGAGCGTGAAGCCGTATGTGAAGTCGGGCATGCCGTTGCCGAGGTTGACCTTGTCATTCTCGTTGATGACACCGTCGTGGTTGACGTCGTAGTATTTCACGTCGCCGGGCATGGGGCTGGCCTGGAGCACACCGTTGCCGGCAGCTATCCAGTCGTTGATCTCCTGTTCGTTTTGGAAGAGTCCGGCCGTCTTGTAACCCCAGAAGTAACCGATGGGCTCGCCATTGGATGCACGGTAGAACTCGCCCGAGTTGTCGTAGAGCACCGATCCGGTCTCGCCGTGGATGATACCGTCTTCGTTGGGGATATTGCCCACCTCGTTGTGGTTGTAAGCGCCGTTGACATTGACGAAGTAGTGGAAGTCTTGTCCGATGCGGTCGTTCCATGACAGTCCGAGTTCAACACCAGTGTTGACCACGTCGCCGCCATTGATATAAGGTGCTCCGGTACCGACCGTAGCGAGCACGGGGGGCTGCACGAGCCAGTCTTTGGTCGATTTACGATACCAGTCGAAGTTGACGTTGAGCCGCTGGTTGAAGAAGCGGGCATCGAAACCGAAGTCGAGCTGCTCGGATGTCTCCCATGTGATCTCGTCGTTGCCGAGGCGGGTGGGCACTGCGCCCCACACATCAGCGTCGGAGCCGAGTGCGCTGCCGAAGTTGTAATAATAGTTGTTGAAGCTCATGGGAGCCAGATACATATAGTTGCCGATGTTCTGGTTACCCACCTGACCCCACGATGCACGGAGCTTGAAGTAGTCCATGACCTTGAGCACGGGCTCCATGAAGGGTTCGTTGGTGACGACCCATCCCGCGGAGATAGAGGGGAAGGTGCCGAAGCGGTGACCTTTGGCGAAGCGGGCACTGCCGTCGTGGCGGAGTGTGGCGGTGGCCATGTAGGTCTCTTTCCAGTTCCAGCTGACACGTCCGAAGTAGCTCACCATGCGCTCCTCGTCCCATGGGCTGCCGCTCACGGAGAGTCCCTTTTCTGAGTTGGTGGCGGTGCCGTTGCTGAGCCATGCGTACTGCCAGGTGTCGAAGCCGTCGCGCAGGAATCCGTTAGAGCCGTACATGCTCTGTCCCTCGGTGCGATAGACCTCGTAGCCGAGCATGCCGTCGAGTGTGTGCTCGCCGAGCACTTTTCTATAAGATAAGGTGTTGGTCCATGTGATGCCCCATCCGTCGCCTGAGCTCTGCGATGCGCTGGTGCGCGTGTCTTGATAGCTGTAGATGCTGAAGTGATAGAGGGGTCCGTAGCCGCGGTAGTTGTTGGAGTTGTAGTTGACACCGAGGGTGGTGCGGAACTTCAGGTCTTTGACAAACTCCATTTCGGCATAGACATTGGCAGCGAGTGTGAAGTTCTTGCTGAGGTTGTTGTTGGTGGTCATCATCACGCCGTAGGGGTTGCCGTCGGCGTTGTACCAGTCGCTGTCGGAAGTGTCGTTGTAGGGACTGCCGTACTTGCCGTTGTCGCTATAGACGGGTGCCAGGGGCGAGGTGCCGAAGGCGGCGCGCAGCGAGTTGTTGTAGGCATTGCCCACACCGAGTCCGTTTTTCTTGGTATAGATGAGCGACACCTGCTCTCCGATCTTGAGGAACTTGTCGATGATCTGGTAGTCGGAGTTGATGCGGAAGTTGTATCGCGAGTACGACGACACGTCCTTGCCTCCGATGATACCCTCCTGTGTCATGTATCCGAGCGAGAGCGCGTAGTTGCCCTTCTGGTTGCCGCCGCTGACGCTGAGGTTGGCACTGTAGGTCTCGGCATTGTCCTTGAACATCTGGTCGATCCAGTCGGTATCGATGACACCCGTCTTATTGCCTTCGGCGTCATACTGCCAGATACTCTTATAGTTGTCCCAGTTGTAGGGAGCGTTGCCCGAGTTGACGTTCTGCTCGTCCATGATGGTCATGTATTCCTTGGCATTGAGCATGGTCATCTTGCGAGCGGCGTTCTGAATGCCGTAATAGGCATCGAAAGAGATGACAGAGCGACCTTCCTTACCGCTCTTGGTGGTGACGAGCACCACGCCGTTGGCCGACTGCGAACCGTAGATAGCAGCCGATGCGGCATCCTTGAGCACGTCGATCGACTCGATGTCGGCGGGGTTGACGGTAGAGATGTCGCCACGCACACCATCGATAATGTAGAGGGGACCGCTCGAACCCGTGGTGCCCAGACCGCGGATGTTGACCTTCATGCCCTCGCCGGGCTGTCCCGACTGCGAGATGATGGTCATACCGGGTGTCTGTCCTTGCAGAGCCTGCAGGGGGTTGGTGGTGTTGAGTTTAGCCACATCGTCGCCCTTGACCTGGAGTGTAGCACCGGTGACGAGTTTTTTCTTCTGCACGCCATAGCCAATGACCACGACATCCTCGAGCGAGTTGGCCTCCTCTTCGAGTACGATGTTGAGGTGCGAGCCCGTGACACGCACGTTCTTGGTGACGAAACCGATGTAGGAGATGACAAGCGTCTGGCCCTCGTCGGCATTGATGGTGAAGTTACCATCCAAGTCGGTGACGGTGCCTGTCTGTGCGCCCTGCACCTGCACGGAGGCCCCGATGAGCGGTTCTCCATCGACAGCCGATGTGACCGTGCCGGTGACCACCTTGGCGCTCAGCTCACCCGCTTGCAACACATTCATTGCCGGAAACAGCAGCATAGCCACCAAGGCAATTTTGCATAGAACATGGTTCTTGCAATAGTCTTCAAACGTTTTTAGCATAATTGAACGAAAGGTTTTAATTATTAAGTATAAAATAGTTGTAGCAGTTGATGATTTTCGGTTGCAAAAGTACATAAATAAAAAGAAAAAGGCACCCCGAAAGGAGTGCCAAAATGTTTCTTTGATGTGTATGATTTGTTATTCGGCGGCCTTTTTGTCGCTGCTCTCGCGTATTTTAAGTATCATGGGCACCACCTCGTGGTATATTTTGGTGTCGCCCTTGATGTTGCGCATGAGCAACTGGCATGCTTTGACGCCCTGCTCGTAGGCTTGGTCCATGATGGCAGTGACCTTAGGCGACACGAACTCGGCTGCATCGCCGTCGGTGAATCCCACGATGGCCACATCTTTCGGTATGCGCAGGTTGAGACTTTTGATGGCATCAAAGGCGGCGTATGTGATGATGTCGTTGAAGGCGAGGATGGCGTCGGGGCGGTGCTCGGACTGTAAGAGCCGGAGTGTGGCTTCGCGTGCCTCGTCGAAATCGATCTTGCCGCAGACCACCAGTTCACGCTCGATGGGAATACGGTTGTCGCGCAGAGCCTCGAGGTATCCGTGCTTGCGCCGACGCACCATGTCGAGGTGGTTGGGGCCTCCGATGAAGGCGATGCGCCGGCTGCCGGTATCTATGAGGTGCTGCGTGGCCTCTTGCGCCGCCACGTCGCCATTGGCCACAACGTGCGAGAAGAGCTCTGGCAGGCACGTACGCGCAAAGAAGACGAGCGGGATGCCCATGTCGTGTATCTCGCGGAAATGCGCATAGTCGGTTGAGTCTTGCGCCAGGCATGCGATAATCCCCTCCACATGCAACGATATGAAACTGTCGATGGCCTGTTCTTCGCGGCAGTGGTCTTCATGGCTGTTTGACGAGAAGACAGAATATCCCTGACTGCGTGCATAGTCCTCTATGCCGTCGAGCACAGCCGCATAATAATGGGTGACCAAGTTGGGCAACACCACACCAATCATCTTGGGTGCCTCTTTGCGCAAGCTCTGTGCAAAGGGGTTGGGGCGGTAATTTCTTTTCTTGGCAAGTGCTTTCACTTTCTCGCGCAGTTCCTCGCCCACTTCGTGGCTGTTGCGCAGAGCACGTGATACTGTAGCGATAGACACACCCAGTTCTTCAGCTAAATCTTTTAAAGACGTGCGTCGTTGTTTCATGAGTAATGATAATTTGCTGCAAAAGTAGGCAAAAAGGTGTAAATTCGCAAACGTTTACGTGATTTTTCCGCCGAAAAATGCATTTTTTTGTGGAAGTATGATATTTTTGCAGTAATTTTGCAGCAGAAATAAGAAAAGAATGAGTAATGAATAGTTGATAATAAGTTAGTTAGAAATTTTATACCGAAGTTGTTGTGAAACAACTTCGGTTTTTTTATTCCTTTATTCCACCACCCACTTCTCTATGGTGCGCGTGGCGTCAGAGAAATTGATTCCGATCATGAACGTCTTCTTATCGTCGAGCTCGTATGGCAGGGTGTATTGCCTGTCCTTGATCTGCTGCAAGGCTTCCTCGGCCGTGCCGTCGAGCTTGAACTCGATGACATAACGGTAGTCGGGGGTCTCTATCAACAGGTCGATCCTGCCGTCGGAGGTCTTGTATTCCGCCTCGGTGTAGAAACCCATCATCTTGAACACCACCCAGACCACATTCTGGTAGTTGCCCTCGCGCGACATCTCCGCATCGTAGGGCGCGCTGGCCAGAAGCGTCTGCAGCCGTTTGCAGAACCGGTCGGGCTGACCCGTCTCCACATCGTCGGTGAATTTCTCCACGTCGAACGCCGAACGGCTCTCTCTCTTTGACAGGTAGAACGGCGCGAGATACTGCACAAAGCCCTTCTCCACCTCTTGGTTGGGGAAACCGAGTATATACTTGCCAAAACGCTCCTTGTAGCCCTTGATGGTCAGGTAGCCGCTCTGGTAAATCACGGGGATGGGGTCGTGCGACTCCGCATCAATAGAGTTGAGCACGTCGGCCGTCACCTCCGACGTGGCCATCTCCTCAAGGCTGTAGTGATGACGCTTGAGCAATTCAACAAGATAAGTGGGCGTGCCCGTCTCAAACCAATAGCTGCCGAACTCAAGGCTCTTAAAGGTATTCAGCAAACTGAACGGGTTATACACACCCTTGGCGTTCTGGTGGAAATGATAGCCGTCGTACATCTTACGGAGCTTTTCTATACACTCCGCGCGGGTCAGGTCATTAGCCTCTGCAAGAACGTCAATCTGCTGGTCGAAATATGAGAACAACTCTTCTTCGGATATGCCGCAGACGTCGTAATACCGTCTGAGCATGGAGATATCCTCCAGGTTGTTGAGGTCGCTGAACACGCTCACCTTGCCAAACTTCGTCACACCCGTGAGCATGGCAAACTTGATGCAGCCGTCCATCGACTTCAGCGCACCGTAGAAACCTTTCAACGTGCCCCGGTAGTCGTCTTGCAACTGCCTGTTGCCGATGGCTTGCAGCATGGGCTTGTCGTATTCATCGACGAGGATGACCACACGCTGGCCGGTCTTCTCGCAGGCCCGCTGTATGATCCCCTGGAAGCGCAGTCCCAGACTCGTTTCCGACTCCTGCCTGCCGTACTTCGCCTCCTCTTTGACGAGAAAGTCGTTCAGCAGGTTGTCCAATTTCTCTTTGCTGTCATATTTCTCGGTATTCAGGTCGAGATGCATCACAGGGTGTACTGCCCACTCCCAGTCGTCCTTGCTGTCTATCGCCAGCCCCTTGAACAGCTCGCGCTTGCCCAGGAACAGAGCCTTGAGTGTGGAGATAAGCAACGACTTGCCGAAACGCCGCGGACGGGAGAGAAAGTAATAACGTCCTTCTAAAGCAAGCCGGTACACCTGCTCCGTCTTGTCTATGTAAAGATAGCCATCCTTGCGGAGGCTCTCAAAATCTTGTATGCCGATGGGTAGTTTCATATTTGGTCGTTTGGGGGATTGGGGGTTGTTGCATCGTCGTTGCTTTTCGATTGCAAAGTTAAAAGAAAAAACGATAGGATGCAAAAAAAAGAGGGAAAAACGCTGACTGTTTTGAGATTGGAGAAATGTTTTTGTCTGCGACGCTACATGAATATGCTTGAATGATTCACAAATGGGTCATAAATAACAATGGCAGAGAACATTGTATAGTCAAGGCAATAGGGTGCCCCATACCTCCCTCTAAATTTCATATAACAAATTGACAAATCTCTGATAAAAAGAGAAATGGGTCATGGGGGACAGGTACTTTGACCCAATGCTGGGTCAAAGTACCTGTCCCCCATGACCCATTAAGGATGCACTTCAATGGCTGCGCACGGGACGCACGGACCGCCCGTAGCTGCGGTCGAGGCTGCTGACGTTCGCAGTCCCGGAAAGGAAATACAGTACGTAGGCGCTGTACGGGCACGACTCGCCGAGCGTCGAAGACCAGTAGTAGCCGTTCGAGCCGCGGTAGTCCGAATCCGTGCCGAGGCGCGAGCCCGCAGCCGGAAGGAAAATGGAAGCACCGTTGGGACCGGTGAATTTCCTTCCGCTCACACCGTTGACAGTTGTCCAGACATGGGTACACTTGTCGAGCAGTTCTTTACATTGTGCGTATGTGGGCATGCACCACGAATTGCCCCAGTTTGCGTGGGCTGCGTCGTCGCTGGGTTCAAGCACGGTTTTGTTGTCAACGGTACCGTAACTCGACTGGGTGCAATACTTCGTCAGCTTATCGAATGCACCTCGGCACCACTTATAGTTAGACCAATCGTAGGTGCTTTTCGTCGTGGTTTCTCCCCATGAGTAATAGCCTCCATAGTCTTCGGGGCGTGAGGCACCCACATTGCAGCAAGCCCACTTCGTGCCGGAGGGCAGACCGAGGTCGATGAGGTGGGGATGATTGGAGTCGGGGCAAGACAAGGAGGTATGTGACGATATGGACGATGCGTCGGGTATGGATGCTTGTTTCTTTTGTATCTGTGCAATCAGGTTGTCTATCTTATACGCATCTGAGCAGTTGCGGATGCCGGGGTCTGACTTGGCTTTCTCCAATCCTCTAAGAGCTTGGTCGTACTTTCTTTGGTTCATCAGTTCACGAGCTTTCTGACATACAGGGTCGATGTAGTCGCAGGTGAGTTGGGCGAAGGACGGGAGGGCGAGGAATGCCAGCAAGAAGGTGGTTATAAGATAATGGTTCATTGCTTGGTGATTTTGATTTTCTTGAAGATTTTTTGTTATTTTTTAAAGAAAAGCTATCGGGCAAGGCGGAAACCGAAGGTATAGCCGCGATCACCCGGCGGGAAATGACTGCGACTAAACACACGGCTGTATCTGGCATTATCGAACCTGCTGCCGCCCCGAAGCACACGGGAAGAGGCCTTAACCTCATTACAAGGATTCAAAGAGGGCGACTTTCTGTAATATTCCGAATCGTACCAATCGTGGCACCACTCTCGCACGTTGCCAGTCATATCGTAGAGGCCTAACTCGTTTGGGGCTTTCTGCGCCACGGGATGGGTACGATTATTGCCATTTTCCTTGTACCATGCCACATCGCCTATTGCTGAACTGCCTGCATATTCCGTGTGGCGGCTCTTGTTGCCACCACGTGCGGCAAACTCCCACTCAGCCTCTGTGGGTAAGCGGAATTCACGACCATCTGAACGCTGGGTTTGAGTCATCTCATTGAGTTTTCGTATAAACTTCTGGCAGTCCTTCCAAGAAATGTTTTCAACAGGCATATTATCTCCTTTGAAATACGATGGATTATTCCCCATCACGGTTTGCCAAAGGGCTTGCGTCACCTCAGTTTCACCAATACTGTATTCACTGAGAGTGACACGGTGGATAGGCACCTCGTCGCTACTGCCGCTGTCAGAGCCCATATCAAATGAGCCTCCCTCGACGTCAATCATCTTAAACGACACACCTTTAACCGTAAAAGTTTGAGCCTGCGCCGTATTGGGATTGTCAGTGTATGACTGCAGATTGTCGCATCGCACAGGGCGCACAGGAAGCCCGATTTCACGAAAGCAGATAGACCCATTTGCTTTCCCTGAATTGAAGTTCACACAACTAACTTGGTCTGGATACACATCATGAAGTATAGAAGACCGGTAACAGCCGAGCGAGCCTCGTTCACCCGAATTGTCACCCCAGTGATAACCCGCAGCGGGGAGGAAAATAGAAGCACCATTGGAACTAGTGAATTTCATCCCACTTGTGCCTTTGACCGTTATCCAAGCAAGAGTACATTTTTCTATCAATTCATAAAACTGTGTTAGTGTGGGCATACGCCACGACTCGCCCCAGATAGCGCTAGCTGCATCATCAGAGGGTTCTAGCACAGTTTTATTGTCAACTGTTCCGTAACTCGATTTGGTGCAATATTTCGTCAGTTTGTCCTTTGCACCCCGACACCACTTGTAGTTTGACCAGTCGTATGTGCTTTTTGTCGTGGTCTCGCCCCAAGCGTAATAGTTACCATAGTCTTCGGGGAGGGATGCACCCACGTTACAACAAGCCCACTTCGTGCCAGAGGGCAGACCGAGGTCGATGAGATGGGGATGGTTAGTGTCGGGGCAGAGGTTGGACGCTCGTTTCTTTTGTATCTGCGATATCAGATTATCTATCTTATAGGCATCTGAGCAGTTGCGGATGCCTGGGTCTGACTTGGCTTTCTCCAATCCTCTAAGAGCTTGGTCATACTGCCCTTGGTTCATCAGTTCACGAGCTTTCTGACATACAGGGTCGATGTAGTCGCAGTTAAGCTGGGCAAAGGACGGAAGGGAAAGGAGTGTGAGGAGGAGGGCGGTTAAAAGATTATGCTTCATCATTAGGTGAGATTATGTGATTATTTAAAGAGGTCATCAACGGTTTGCTTATTGACATCAGGATCGAAGAGGTCGTTCACTTTCTGTTGGTCAACCTTCGGTTTCGAAGACCCTGAAGCACGAGAGGGATTAGAAGGCTGAGAGGTCATGCCGGGCTGTGAAGGGGCGGCAGACGAAGATGTAGGAGCACCTTGCTGTTTCTTGTTGTCTTGCGAGACTGCCTGTATCGCAGCCCGGGAATCGACTGTGGTGGTGACCGATTTCACTGCCGACGGGTTCAGTTGCTGAGAATTGGTATCAGCCTGCTGGTTGTCTTGTGTATCCATCTGCTGCCTCAATTCTTCGGCTGCTTCAGCCACCTCCTGCTCTTTGATGCGCAGCGAGTCTTCGTGCGACGGTGCAGTGGCGGTGCTGTTACTGCCAGAGAAGAACCGAGGCACAAAGATAACGGCAGCCACCAATGCAGCCACGAACAGGAGGGCGAGTGCCCATTTCTTAGCATTCTTCTTCATCGAAGCCATCATCTTCAGCCATGTTATCGTGAGCGGCGAAGGGTCGCGGGCCGGTCTCCAACCCTCGCGCCAAAGCACGTAGGTAGTGCCGTTGGCAGCGAAGAGTGCCGCATTTAGCAGACCGGACGCACGGTCGGTGCTACCAAGCTGCGTGAGCTTGGTTTTGGTCGCAGCCATCTGCATGAACGACTCATCGGGCACGACGGCTCCCACCACGCGCTCGTCGGCGGCACGCCGATGCTGCCCTCTGACGAAATACTCTATGAGCAGGTAGTTGCCCGTCTCGGTGGCCACGCCCTCAGTGGCATGCGGGTTGTAGGGCTTGCAGCGGTAGCGGATAGCATCGTAATCAGTAGCCACGACACTCACGATGACGAACGAGCCGCAAGGGCTGTTGAGCACGAAGCCTAAAGGGAGGGTGACACGTGGTTCGAACTCTTCCATGAACGCCGCCACCGACGGGGTGCGCTGCTGTTTGAGCATAGCCATGCCATGGGTGAGAGCCCGCCGGGTGAGCTGACTGACCTCCGGCGGCAGTTGCCGCTCCACATAGTCGGGCGTGAGGTTGAACGCATCGACCGGGTCGCGCCCTGTGAGCAGGTACAGCCATGTGGCTGACAAGGCATAGACATCATATGTGGGCTCGAACTGCTTCACCGGCGAGTACTGCTCGATGGGCGAGTAGCCCCTTGACGTGCCGGAGGTGATGTGCGTGGTGGTCAAGTTGCCTTTCTTGTCAAAGTGGAGCGACACGCCGAAGTCGATCAGCACCGGGGTGTCGGGCCTGCCGTTTTTGCCTTTGCGCATGACGATGTTTTCGGGTTTCACATCCATGTGCAGCAGGTTGTTGCGGTGCAGGTAGGTAAGCGCCTGCGCCACCGGCTGCATAATGGCCATGGCCTGCGCCTCGCTCAGGCAGCCGCCATGGGCACGTACAAAATGCCGCAGGTCACCCCCGTCGAGATACTCCATCACGTAATAGGCGGTGTTGTTCTCCTCAAAAACCTCGTTCACGTTCACCACATTGGCACTGCCTTTGCAGATGTGAGCCAGGAGCCGCCCTTCTTTGAGGAAGTCGGCCATACAGTCGTTCACATCATCGGCAGCCTCGTGTGAGGTGGCCACGGCGATGCCGTCGGGGGCACGGTGGCAGCGACCCTTCATAAAAAACTCCTTGAGTGCGAACGACACATCGACGGAAACCTGCCCGACCATCAGTTCGGCCTTCACCTCATAGGTGATGCCGAAGCCGCCCTGTCCGAGCACACGCACCACGGTATAAGGCTGTTTACCGTTGCTAAGCACCGTCCCCGGGGGCAATGCATATACATAACGTTCCTGCTCTTTCTGCATGATGAACCTTTACATTGACATATAATGAGAATTTATCATGCCAGCCTCCAGTTTAACAACAACGAACTTACCAGGCTTCCAGTTGAGGAGGATGAAGCATAACAATCCTGCCTTGACACAAAAGTGCCGCAGTCATCTAAAAAAATCAGATGGCATGTGCAAAGGTAAATAAACTTAATAGAACTTGCAAATAATCAGCGAAAAAATTCCACCACCCATTTCTCTATGGTGCGCGTCGCGTCGGAGAAATTGATGCCGATGAGAAACGTCTTCTTGTCGTCGAGCGCGTATGGGAGGGTGTATTGCTTGTCCTTGATCTGCTGCAAGGCCTCCTCGGCCGTGCCATCGAGCTTGAACTCGATGACATAACGGTAGTCGGGGGTCTCTATCAACAGGTCGATCCTGCCGTCGGAGGTCTTGTATTCCGCCTCGGTGTAGAAACCCATCATCTTGAACACCACCCAGACCACATTCTGGTAGTTGCCCTCGCGCGACATCTCCGCATCGTAGGGCGCGCTGGCCAGAAGCGTCTGCAGCCGTTTGCAGAACCGGTCGGGCTGACCCGTCTCCACATCGTCGGTGAATTTCTCCACGTCGAACGCCGAACGGCTCTCTCTCTTTGACAGGTAGAACGGCGCGAGATACTGCACAAAGCCCTTCTCCACCTCTTGGTTGGGGAAACCGAGTATATACTTGCCAAAACGCTCCTTGTAGCCCTTGATGGTCAGGTAGCCGCTCTGGTAAATCACGGGGATGGGGTCGTGCGACTCCGCATCAATAGAGTTGAGCACGTCGGCCGTCACCTCCGACGTGGCCATCTCCTCAAGGCTGTAGTGATGACGCTTGAGCAATTCAACAAGATAAGTGGGCGTGCCCGTCTCAAACCAATAGCTGCCGAACTCAAGGCTCTTAAAGGTATTCAGCAAACTGAACGGGTTATACACACCCTTGGCGTTCTGGTGGAAATGATAGCCGTCGTACATCTTACGGAGCTTTTCTATACACTCCGCGCGGGTCAGGTCATTAGCCTCTGCAAGAACGTCAATCTGCTGGTCGAAATATGAGAACAACTCTTCTTCGGATATGCCGCAGACGTCGTAATACCGTCTGAGCATGGAGATATCCTCCAGGTTGTTGAGGTCGCTGAACACGCTCACCTTGCCAAACTTCGTCACACCCGTGAGCATGGCAAACTTGATGCAGCCGTCCATCGACTTCAGCGCACCGTAGAAACCTTTCAACGTGCCCCGGTAGTCGTCTTGCAACTGCCTGTTGCCGATGGCTTGCAGCATGGGCTTGTCGTATTCATCGACGAGGATGACCACACGCTGGCCGGTCTTCTCGCAGGCCCGCTGTATGATCCCCTGGAAGCGCAGTCCCAGACTCGTTTCCGACTCCTGCCTGCCGTACTTCGCCTCCTCTTTGACGAGAAAGTCGTTCAGCAGGTTGTCCAATTTCTCTTTGCTGTCATATTTCTCGGTATTCAGGTCGAGATGCATCACAGGGTGTACTGCCCACTCCCAGTCGTCCTTGCTGTCTATCGCCAGCCCCTTGAACAGCTCGCGCTTGCCCAGGAACAGTGCCTTGAGCGTGGAGATGAGCAGCGACTTGCCGAAACGCCGCGGACGGGAGAGGAAATAATACGAGCCTTCTGAGACGAGACGGTACACATGCTCCGTCTTGTCTATGTAGAGATATCCGTCTCTGCGGATTTTCTCAAAGTCTTGTATGCCGATGGGTAGTTTCATGTTTGGTCGTTTGGGGGATTGGGGGTTGTTGCTTCGTCGTTGCTTTTCGATTGCAAAGTTAAAAGAAAAAACGATAGGATGCAAGAAAAAGGAGGGAAAAACGTTGATAATACCATGACAGCACACCTGACGAATCGCTACGGCACAAGACACCACACCCCCAGACACAATAAACGGGCGATTCCTGCGTTATCCATTCGTCATGACATTTCTACATCGATACACCATCATACTGGCCATCGCCGCAGCCGCCGTACTGACCGCCTGCGGCGTGGACCGCAACATCAAGCGGGGTGAGAAGCACCTCGCCCTGGGTGAGTATTTCGAGGCCTCGAACGAATTTAAGCAGGCCTACTCGAAGACGCCCGCCAAGGAACGTACCAAACGCGGACAGGTGGCCGCCCGGCTGGCATTGTGCTACGACAAGATCAACTCCACACAGAAAGCCATCGCCGCCTACCGCAATGTGATACGCTACAAGCAAGACAGCATTGGCACCCACTACGCCCTGGGCCGACAACTGATGAAGAACGGCAACTACAAAGAGGCCGCCCAGGAATTTCAGATAGTACTCGACTCCCTGCCCGACCACCAGCTGGCCCGTGAGGGACTGCTGTCGGCCAAGGGCGCACCGGGCTGGAAGGAAGAGGGCTCGCGCTATATCGTGAAGAAAATCGAGCTCTTCAACTCGCGCCGCGCGGAATATTCGCCCATGCTCTTCGGCGACCAGTACGACCAACTGTATTTCACCTCGACACGCAACGAGGCGCAGGGCGATGAGCTGAGCGCCATCACAGGCACCAAGCCCGGTGACATCTTCTTCTCGCAGAAAGACGACAAAGGGAAATGGAGCAAGCCCGAAGCCGTGACATCGGGACTGAACAGTGCCTACGACGAGGGTGCCTGCTGCTTCTCTGTTGACGGGCGTGAGATGTACCTCACACAATGTTCGAGCGACCCCTCCTACCCCCGCTACGCCAAGATCATGACGGCCAGCCGCAGCGATGCCGCCTGGGGAGCCCCCAAGGTGCTGGAGATCACGCGCGACACCCTGTCGTCGTATGCCCACCCCGCCGTCTCGCCCGATGGCAACTGGCTCTACTTCGTGAGCGACATGCCCGGCGGACAGGGCGGACTCGACATCTGGCGCGTGCGCATCACCGGCGGCGGACTGGGGGGCGTGGAGAACGTGGGGCGGCCCATCAACACCGAGGGCGACGAGATGTTTCCTACGTTCCGACCCAACGGCGACCTCTACTTCTCGTCGGACGGGCATCAGGGCATGGGCGGACTCGACATCTTCATCGCCACCGTGGGCAAAGACCGGCGCTGGCACATCGAGCACCCGGGCTATCCCCTCAACTCGGCCGGCGACGACTTCGGCATGACCTTCGAGGGACCGCACAACCGCGGCTACTTCTCGTCGAACCGCGGCGACGGACGCGGTTGGGATCATATCTATAGCTTCGAACTGCCCGAGATCATCCAGACGGCCAAGGGATGGGTATATGAGCAAGACGGCTACGAACTGCCCGCCGCTCAAGTATATATGGTGGGCAACGACGGCACCAACCAGAAACTGCCGGTGAAGAGCGACGGATCGTTTGAGCAGGTGCTCAAGCCGGGTGTCGATTATATCTTTATGGCCACCTGCAAGGGCTACCTGAACCATAAAGAGGAACTGCACATCGTACAGACCGACGAGTCGGAAGAGCACGTGATGCAATTCCCATTGCCCTCTATCTCGGTGCCGGTGATGATAGACAATATCTTCTACGATTTCGACAAGGCCACGCTGCGCCCCGAATCGACCACCGCACTCGACGAACTGGTGCAGTTGCTCAACGAGAACCCCAACGTGACCATCGAACTGAGCGCCCACTGCGACTACAAGGGCTCTGACGCCTACAACAAACGACTGGCGCAACGGCGTGCCGAGAGCGTGGTGACCTATCTGATAGAGCACGGCATCGCCTCAGACCGCCTGACACCCATGGGCTATGGCAAGGAGAAGCCGAAGGTGATACGTAAGAAACTGGCCGAGCGGTTCACGTGGTTGAAGGAGGGTGACGTGCTGACCGAAGACTATATCAAACAACTGAGCGAGGAAAAGCAAGAAATCTGTAACCAGCTGAACCGCCGCACGGAGTTTATCGTGCTGCGCACCACTTACGGCATGTTCGACAAAGACGGCAATATGACAAGTCCGCCACCCAAGCCCAAGAAACAGCTGGAGCCCGACGATGACGAGGGATGGGAGATTGAATTCTGAGAAGACACACCCCTGCCCCTTGGAAAAGTTAAAATTTAAAGTAAATGTTTCTGCCAGAAGAGTTTACAAGATATACACGGCAACTGATGGGCGACGGGCGCTATGAGCGGTTCATCGCCGCACTGAGCGAGACGGCACCCGTGAGCATCCGCCTCAACCCGCTGAAGACCGACGGGTGCGCCGTGGCATCAGCATGGGACGACGGCGAGGTGCCCTGGTGCAAAGAGGGACATTATCTCAAGAGCCGCCCCGACTTCACGTTCGACCCGCTGCTGCACGCCGGTGCCTACTACGTGCAGGAGGCCTCGTCGATGTTCGTATGCCATGTGCTGCGGTCGCTGGTGCACGAGCCCGTGACCATGCTCGACCTGTGTGCCGCCCCCGGCGGCAAATCGACAGCCGCGCGCGCCGTGCTGCCCGAGGGCAGTCTGCTCTACAGCAACGAGCCCATCCGTCAGCGCTATCACATATTGGAAGAGAACCTACAGAAATGGGGGCACCCCGACGTGGTGGCCACCAACCGTTATCCACGCGACTATGCCCGCAGCGGCATGACATTCGACGTCATCCTGTGCGACGTGCCCTGTTCGGGCGAAGGGATGTTCCGCAAAGACGAGGGGGCTGTCGGCGAGTGGTCGGAGGCCAATGTGAGACGGTGTCAGCAGTTGCAGCGCGACATCGTGAGCGAAGCCTGGCAGTGCCTGCGTCCGGGCGGCTATCTCATCTACAGCACCTGCACCTACAACGCCCACGAGAACGAGGAGAACATCGCCTGGATGCTCGACACCTTAGAGGCCACGCCCGTGGTCATCCCTACCGAAGCGTCATGGGGCATCACAGGTCCGCTCGCCGGCGACCCTGCCCTCCCACTCTACCGTTTCATCCCCGGATTCACCAAGGGCGAAGGACTTTTCATGGCGGTGGTGAAAAAAGAGGGTCTTTCTCAGGGGCAGGGGGCAAGGGGCTTTTCCGAGGGGCAGGGGGCAAGGGGCAAGGGGCAGGAGAATACCTCGCCTCAAGTAGGGACAGGGCGTGCCCTGTCCGCAGGTAATGGGCCATTGCCCAAACTCCCAAACGCCCAAACGCCCAAACTCCCAGACTCCCAAACTCCCAAACTCCCAGGCCAGACTTCCAACGTTCCAACCATCGATGTTGACTACCCCACCGCCATCGCCTACCTGCGTGGCGAGGCCGTGGTGCTACCTGCCGACACGCCACGCGGACCAGTGACCATCGGCTATCAGGGGCTGCCACTCGGTCAGGCAAAGAACATCGGCACACGCGCCAACAACCTCTATCCCAAGCCGTGGCGCATACGCAGTCAGGCGGCACACGAGGCATTCCAACTGATAGAGAAGAAGAGATAGAGTGGCTCCGCCGTAATTACTTTCACTCGGGAAAGCAAAAGAAAAAAAGTATTTTCTTTTGCTTTCCGCTCGTTTATTCGTAATTTTGTGGCCGAAAATAGAATGATCACACCATGCAACAATATTTAGACCTGCTAAACCGCATACTGAAAGAAGGGACACGCAAGACCGACCGCACCGGCACCGGCACCATCAGCATCTTCGGACACCAGATGCGATTCAACCTGGAAGAGGGCTTCCCCCTGCTGACCACCAAGAAACTGCACCTGAAGTCGATCATCTACGAACTGCTGTGGTTTCTGAAGGGCGACACCAACGTGCACTACCTGCAAGAGCACGGTGTGCGCATCTGGAACGAATGGGCCGACGAGAACGGCGAACTGGGTCCGGTATATGGGCACCAGTGGCGGTCATGGCCCGACTACGACGGTGGCACCATCGACCAGATAGCCAACGTGGTGGACCAGATTCGCCACACACCCGACTCGCGCCGTATGATCGTGAGCGCTTGGAATGTGGCAGAGGTAGATCGGATGGCACTGCCCCCCTGCCATACGATGTTCCAATTCTATGTGGCCGACGGCCGACTGAGTCTGCAACTCTACCAACGCTCGGCCGACACGTTCCTCGGCGTGCCGTTCAACATCGCCTCGTATGCCCTGCTGTTGCAAATGATGGCACAAGTGACAGGACTGCGCGCCGGCGACTTCATCCACACCACAGGCGACACCCATATCTACCTGAACCATATCGAACAGGTAAAGCTACAACTGACGCGCGCCCCGCGCCCGCTGCCCCGCATGATACTGAACCCCGACGTGAAGAAACTGACCGACTTCAAGTACGAAGACTTCACACTCGAGGGGTACGACCCATGGCCACATATCGCAGGAGTAGTGGCAGTGTAGTATGCCTCCCCCGTACCCCCTCAGACCCACCCCCTGCCCCCCCCTTGTAGGGAGGGGAGTAGAAAGCTTCGGGGCAACGAGCCGGGATGCAAAGGGGGCGTTCACTTTGAACTTTGAACTTGATGATTAGTTGACTATTGTCCAAACTCCCAAACTCCTACACTCCAAAATAGAACACTAAACCCTAAACCCTCAACCCTAAACCCTAAACCCTAAACCCTCAACGAAAAAAAATGATATCACTCATAGCAGCGGTGGCGAAGAACAGAGCCATCGGATATAAAAACAAGTTATTGTACTGGGTGCCGGCCGACCTGAAACGATTTAAGGCGCTCACCACCGGTCACACCATCATCATGGGGCGGCGCACCTACGACTCATTACCCAAAGGGGCACTGCCCAACCGCAGAAACATCGTGCTGAGCCGCACCACCCGCCAGTTGCCGGGATGCGAGTGCTACCCCTCGTTGGAGGAGGCATTAAAACACTGCGCCGACGACGAAGAGATCTTCGTCATCGGCGGTGAAAGTGTTTATCGACAAGCATTGCCGCTGGCTTCATGCCTCTATCTGACCGAGATAGACGACACGCCCGCCGAGGCTGACGCTTTTTTCCCTGATTACGAAGGCTGGGAGGAGACTTGGCGCGAGACGCATGAAGGACCCCCCAACTACGCTTTCGTTAATTATAAGAGGTGAGAGGCTACTATTCTACGACTTCTTCCTCGTCAAAATCGGCGATAGGCAACTGTCTGTTGATAGAAGCGTGGAAGGAGATGATAGTCTCGCTACGCGAGAGTCCGAGAGGCTGCAACTTATCGTGGATAATCTCCAGCAAATGATGATTGTTGTAAGCGTAGATCTTTACGAACATGTCAAAACCGCCCGTCGTATAATGGCACTCCACCACCTCGGGAATTTTTTTGAGTTCGTTGACCACACGGTCGAAGTCCTCGGGATGCTTCAGATACAAACCGATATACGCGCATGTCTCATACCCGATTTTCTCAGGGTCGATCATAAATTGCGAACCCTTAATGACTCCTATATTGGTTAATTTCTGAATACGCTGATGAATAGCCGCCCCGCTCACATTACATATACGGGCCACTTCCAAGAATGGAATACGGGCATCTTCGGCAATAAGCCGCAAAATCTTTTTGTCAAGTGAATCTAAGTTGTGATGTGCCATAGTTTTGAAAAATACTAACAATTTGACTGCAAAATTACTAATTTTTCACGAATTTAACAAATTATCAGCGTATTTTTCTATCAAATTCGCATAATTAACATTATTTTAGAATTAAAAACCCTCAACCCTAAACCCTCAACCCTAAACCCTCAACCCTAAACCCTCAACCCTAAACTCTCATTTCTCCCGGCTTGAATAGTTGATTTTCTGGGCATGAGCCTGTCTCAGCGCCTGCTTCACGTCTGTGATGATGCCCATACGGGTGTTTTTGTCGGCTTTAATAGACACGACCATCTGTTCCAAGTCGGCCGGCGACATCCTCGTCCGTTCAGCAGCGATATAATCCGCTATATCATCGGTGCCAGCAAACTTATCGTTGAGTTGGATGCGAGTGCCATCCCCCTCCTTGGCGCGCAGGGGCTGCATCGGTCGGCCGATATAGATATACGACACCGCCGTTTTCTTCGTCAACCGGGTCAGTTCGGTGCCCTGGGGCACCTGATATTCCACCTTGAGTGGCACCCGGCGCATGTGGGTGACAATCATGAAGAAAAAGAGGACGGTGAAAATCAGGTCGGGCAAGGATGAGGTGTTGAGCGAGGGCATCCCGCGCCGTTGACGACGTGCAAATCTCATGGTTCGCCTCCTTCCTCTTTTGGATAGACCTCCGACACCCTTTGCCGGTAATAGGCGCGCAAGGCCTCTTTCTGCGCCTCGCTGCATTGTGCATACGACCTTCCGAACCGTTTTTGAGCCAGACGGGTGCGCAGGGTATTATATGCAGCCACTATTTCATTCTGCACTGTAAAATAAGTATCGTAGCTGCTGCCACGGTCGGCCTCTATCTGGATGAGATGACGGTCGGTGACGCGGCACGTTCCGAGCAGCGGGATGTCCACCTCATGTTTCTCCGGCATATCCGCACGCTCATCGCCATTCTCCACAAAAGCCATGACCCTCTGCCTGATATCGTTCAGGGAAGCGTCTTTCTCGTCGATCAGCAGTCGATTGTCGGCGGTAATGCTCACTTTCATCAGGTTGCGCTCACTGACACGTGCCTCGTCGCGCTCCTCCTGCGTCGGGTCGGGCGGCGGCAACTGCCTCGACAACCCCTTGTCCACATCCATTGATGTGACCATGAGGAAGAGGATCAGCAGCATGAACGAGATGTCAGCCACTGATGCCGCATTGATCATCGGCACACGACGCCGTTTCCGTCTGAAAGAACGCATTGTAGATTATAGATGAGAGATGAGAGATTATAGATTATAGATTATAGATTGTAGATTATAGATGAGAGACGAGTTGTTGAACGACAGTGAAAAACAGTTTCAGGGCAGGGGGCCTTCACTTTGAACTTTAAGCATTGAACTTAGAACCTTATGATTAGCTATGCCCTCCGTTCACCTCAATCGCCGTACCAATTACTCCCCTCCCTACAAGGGAGGGGACGGGGGGTGGGTCTGATTGCAAGAACACTAAACACTAAATATTATTACACTAAACATTATTTTTATTTCTGATTTTAAGTGAGTAGAAGCCTACTGCCAGGGCAGCGGCTATCATCAGGATGACAGACGACCATACGAACATATTGGCCACTTTGAGCCAGAACACATCCGTGTATTCATTGCCGTTGACCCATATAGGCGTTGAGGAGCCGAGCAGGAAGGTGACGACCAGCAGCGCCCCTGTGCCTGCCGCCACACCCCAAGCGATGCGCTTGGCCGGCACGCCATTGTCGGCCGCCTGACGGTCGCGGCGGCGCCATGCGCGCACCATGCCCCACCCCATGGCAGCCACAGCGGCCAAGAGGAGCACGAAGACGAACACCAGCAGCACATCGGTGAGCAGTGGTGCCGTGAAATTAGGGTCGTCGGCGTAAGGGCGGCTGAACCCGATGAGGTAAAAGGCGCCGAAGACGACGACCGTGAGCGCGATGAGCAGGAGAAAAGCCCATCGTGCGATACGCTCAGCCGGCAGATGTTGGTATTGACTGTTCATCCCTTTTTCGCTTTATATTTGACCAAGGCATCGAAGAGCGACACCGCCGCGTCTTCCATCTCTGCTGTCAGCCGCTCTATCTTCGTCAAGATATAGTTGTAAAACACTTGCAGTATCACGGCGGCGATGATACCGAAAATCGTTGTGATGAGGGCCACTTTCATGCCAGCCGCCACGATGGTAGGACTGATGTCGCCCGCACTCTGTATCTGGTCGAATGCCATCACCATGCCGATCACTGTGCCAAGGAAGCCGAGTGAAGGGGCTATCGCGATGAAGAGGGTGATCCACGAGCACCCTTTCTCGAGTTTGGCGGCTTGCACCGACCCGTACGTCTCCACCGACCTCTCTATCTCGTCGATGGGGTCGGCGGCACGCATCAGCCCTTGATAGCAGATGGCCGCCACGGGGCCGCGCGTATTGCGGCTGAGGTCCTTAGCCCCCTCGATGTCGCCTTGGTCTATTTTACTGCTTATATCGTCGAGAAACTTCCTCGTCTTGATTTCAGAGAGGCTCAAGTATATCAGTCGCTCGATGCAGAACGCCAGACCGATGACCAGTGCCAGCGCCACCAGCGACATAAAGCCGGCATTGCCCTCAATAAATTTGGTTTTGAGCGACTTGGTCAGGCTGCCGTGCTCCACGGGAGCCACCAGCGCCGTATCTTGCTGTGCCGACAGCTGTTCGAGTGCCGTGTCGAGTGAGTCGGCAGCCATGTCGGTGATGGAGTCGGCTCCGTTAAGGATACGTCCTTCGGCGACGGTCGTTTGCTGGTCGGTCTCGCTCTCCTGTCCCATGGCAGGCGCCACAAGGCATAGCATCGCCAGCAGGGTCAGCCATAATCTGAATGTGTGTATCATCTGTTTTTTCGTCGTAATATTCATTCTCGGGTGCAAAGGTAACTATAAAATTAAAAAATGATAGAATTATAAAATTAAAAGATGATAAAATTATAAAATTAAAAGATGATGAAAATATAAAAAATAAAATATTAAAAAAAGGTGTAATCTCTTGCAATCAAGAAAAAAAGAGTTATCTTTGCACATATTTACCAAAACACGACAATTGACATGAAAAAACTGGCTATGATGATGATGATGTTGGCCGTATGCCTGACCGGCATGGCCAACGACGGTGTCTATTATGTGAACGGCAGCCAACTGGTGCCCGCACACGACACCAACATTGCGATTACGAAAGAGGTGCTGAGCATCGACCTCAACGACGACGGATTCGCCCGGGTGGATGTGCAGTATGAGTTTGACAACCGTGGCGGCGAGAAGATGGTGACGATGGGCTTCGAGGCCATGGCACCCTACAACGACGGCGAAAAATTCAACCCCGGCGGTCGCCATCCGCATATCTTCGACTTCTCGGTGGTGATGAACGGCGAGCAGGTGCAGTACAAGAACGCGCTGATGAACGTGGATGACACCTCGTTCACCCCGCTTGACATGAAGATTTACCGTCCGTCGGAGTACATGGAAGAGGGCGACGGCAACCAGCTCATCAATACGAAAACCAAGGAACTGGTAGATTTCGCCTACTCATATTACTTCCAGGCCCGCTTCAAGCCCGGCAAGAACGTGATACACCACACCTACCGCTACCGCATGTCGAATGGCGTGGGACGTGCCTTCGAGGTGCCCTACTGGCTCACGCCCGCACTGCGCTGGGCCAACCACCAGATAGACGACTTCACGCTGCGCATCAGCACCCCGACCTTCAAACATTTCTGGATAGAACAAAAGGTGTTTCAAGGTGGACAGTTCAATGTCATTTCTGGTAAAGGCAAGACCCGTGTGGCTCCGAATGTGGATATGGAAGGGCATTACGAGATAGCCCTGTGGAACGGTACCGTGGAGTGGCACAAGCGCAATTTTGTGCCTTCTGACAATTTCGCCATCATTTCCGCCGACACCTACACCATGTGGGACGATAAGTTCCCCTCCGGCTATTTCTACGACCGCAGCGACACCTACTACCCCCGTTTTGACGGCGAATACTCGGAAGACATGAAGCGCATTATGCGCAACCTGCCCTACGCCAACCGCGGTTATGTGTTCAAGGACAAGAAGTTGCAAGATTATTTTAATAAAATATGGTGGTACACCCCCGACCCCTCATGGAAGCAAGACACCTCTGACTTCACCGAGCGCGAATGGCGTTTGATAAAAGGAGAGTGAGGCACTTTGAATAGTACACTAAACGCTAAACACTAAACACTAAACGCTACACACCTTTTTTTCCGCGATAGCGGTGAAGAAGACATCGCTACTGGAATTGATAGCCGTCTCCATCGAGTCTTGTATCACACTGATGACAAAGCCGATGGCGACGGCTTGCATTGCCACGTCGTTGCTCACGCCGAAGAGCGAGCATGCCATGGGCACGAGCAAGAGCGAGCCGCCCGCCACGCCCGATGCGCCGCAGGCACCGAGGGTTGACACGATGCAGAGAAACACCGCTGTGAAGAACGACACCTCTACCCCCATGGTGTGCGCCACGGCCAGTGCCATGACCGAGATGGTGACCGCCGCGCCATTCATATTGACAGTGGCTCCGAGCGGGATGCTGACCGAGTAGAAATCCTCGTCAAGCCCCAGCCTGCGGCACAAGTTCATGTTGATGGGTATATTGGCTGCCGACGAACGGGTGAAAAAAGCGCTGATGCCACTCTCTCGCAAACAGGTAAAGAGCAAGGGATAAGGATTGCGACGGGTAAACAAAAACCCTATCAGTGGATTGATGACCAACGAATTGAAAAGCATGCACCCCACCAGCAACATAATGAGTTGTCCGTAGGTGGCAAACACATCGAGTCCTCCCTCGGATACCGATGAGAACACCAGTCCGAGGATGCCGAAAGGAGCGAACTGTATGACCCATTTCACCACGAGCGATATCACGTCGGCGAAGTCGTGCACCACCTGGGCAGTATGTTCTAAAGCCAAGTGTTTGAGTGCCAGTCCGATGATGACCGACCAAAACAGGATACCGATGTAATTGGCTTCGACGATCGAGGTGATCGGATTCTCAACCATGCGTAGGAACAAGCCCGACAACACATCGCCCAGCGACCCCGGCGCCTCGCCTGAGGCCTCGCTGCCCAGACTCAAGGTCACGGGAAACAGGTCTGACGCGATGACAGCCACAAAAGCCGCCAACAGCGAGCTCAACAGATAGAGTGCGATCACCTTACGGAAGCGCGCGCCCAGTCCCCCACCCGCCTTGGCCACCGACGAGGCCACCAGCACCGCCACCAGCACCGGTGCGATAGCTTTGAGGGCACCCACGAACAGTTGTCCGAGCATAGCGATGGGTTTGACAGGTGGCAGGAGGAGTCCGAGCACCAGTCCCACGACGAGTCCGATAAGGATGCGCAGCACGAGGCTCATGGAAGTCCATTTTTTGGCAATGGCGATGATAGGTTTCATGTTGATATTTTTTTAAAAGGTCATACACAGGCCTTGGGGTCTGTCAATCACCGATAAATCATTGATTTGGCCACAAAAGTACAAAAAAAACCGAAAAATCCTTTTTTATCCGCAAAAAAAAACCTACCTTTGCATCCGATTTTTTGGCAAACCATTTGGAAAGGTGCTCGAGTGGCTGAAGAGGCACGCCTGGAAAGCGTGTAACCGGCGAAACCGGTTCGGGGGTTCGAATCCCCCTCT
>CAMVAT010000032.1 GCA_947165505.1 uncultured Prevotellaceae bacterium
TTCAAAGAACATTAGACACACAGCTTTCGTTATTCTGAATTCATCGAACTCACGTTAAATAACAGACATAAGAGCCTCTCGCCTGTCGGCACAGAAAAATCCCTTGCCCCAATCATGTTTGGCGCAAGGGGTTTTTGTTCGGAAATGACTCCATCGTACAAAAAAACATCGATTTGGAAGAGAAAGTTTAGAGCTCGCTCTCCAAATCGCGTCAAAAAATACAGATTTGGAGAGCGATGTATGAAGTTTGCTCTCCAAATCGCATCAAATAACATCGATTTGGAGAGTGATGTGTGGAGTTTGCTCTCCAAATCGCATCAAAAAACATCGATTTGGAGAGTTTTCTTCCTTTTCTTTTGGCTGATTCAAGATAAAACCTTATCTTTGTGCCATAAAATCAAGATAATGATCATAGGCAGAAAAGGAGAACAAGAGCAACTGGCGCAATGTGTGAATTCCGGGCAACCAGAATTCGTCATTTTGTATGGCCGCCGTCGGATTGGTAAAACCTACTTGGTGAGGAACTATTTCAACAACCAATTCGCATTCAGTTATGTGGGTGCACGCAATTTGACCACAGCCGAGCAACTGGAAAATTTTGCTGTCGCACTCAAAGAGTATAGCCATGCAGGTATTACTCCCAAATTGGGAAACTGGCGCGAAGCGTTCCAAGCTTTAAAAGAACTGCTTCAGGGCTTGCCTCAAGGACAGCGTAAAGTCGTCTTTATTGATGAGATGCCCTGGATAGACAACCCGCATTCCGACTTCGTAACTGCACTGGAAATATTCTGGAACGGATGGGGGGCGTATCAGAATGATTTGCTCTTGATTGCTTGTGGCTCTGCCACCTCGTGGATGGCCGATAAATTATTTGAAAACCAAGGCGGACTGCACAACAGGGTCACCCGGAGTATTTATCTGGCACCATTCACTCTCGCTGAGACGGAGGAAATGCTGACAAGTATCGGCTGTCATTGGGACCGCTATCAAATCCTTCAGTGCTATATGGTGACTGGCGGTGTGCCTTTCTATCTACGGAAGATGCAATCCCGCTTGAGCCTCGCCCAGAATATAGACCATCTGTTCTTTGCCAAAAATGCTGAATTGCGACATGAATTTTCCGAACTCTATACTTCGCTCTTCCGACATGCTGATAATTATATTCAAGTAGTGAAAGCCTTATCGGAAAAACGAGAGGGACTGACACGTAAGGAAATCACAGAACGCACAAAAATCAATGGAGGGTGGTTGACGAAAATCATCGAAAATCTGGAACGGTGCGACTTTGTCGTCGTTTATTCGAGGTTCGGCAGCAAAAACAAGAATGCCGTCATCCGTCTTACGGATATGTTTACGCTGTTTTATTTGCGTTTCGTAAATGACAACCATGTGCAGAATGAACAATATTGGACGCAAGCGGTGAATACGCCCGCTGTGGTTTCGTGGCAGGGACACACTTTCGAAGTAGTCTGCCTGCGGCATCTTCAGCAAATAAAAAAAGCGCTCGGCATTTCAGGGATGCTCACACAGGCGAGCTGTTGGAGAGGGAAGGCTGACGACGATCATACTCCCCTTCATGCCTCTGCTCAGATTGACTTGGTGATAGAACGGGCCGACAGGATCATCAATATATGCGAGATGAAATTTTCGCAACTTCCCTATACCGTAGATGCCGATGAAGAACGGAAACTTCGCAACAGGCTGGCGGTGTTTCAAAGTGTTACACGCACACGCAAGACGCTGGTCGTTACCTATGTCACACCATACGGTGTCAGGCACGGGCGCCATACGGGAATCATACAAAGCGAGGTGACCATGGACGACTTGTTTGCCTAACGGGCGCACCATCTGGAACATCGTCGATGTGGCGGTGGCCGCACTGCTCGTGTGGCTCATCATCAGCGCCTTCCGACGGAAATAACTACCTGCCCCAATCGTGCATCACTCTCCAAATCGCATCAAAAATCATTGATTTGGAGAGTTTTCTGCCTTTTCTTTCTCTTCCAGCAGCCGGTCTATCTTCTTCTCCAGGCGCTCTAGCTGTTCCTTCACATCGTCGTTGTTGTCGCTCACCATCGCATCGACAAACACCGAGTTGATGAGCGACAGGCCGATGACGCCGCCCAAGATGAGCAGGAAAATGAAGTATAGGCGGGTGAGCAATACGCCAAGGTCGCTGTAGCCAGCTGTCACCGCGTCGGGTATCTCGTACCAGCCCTCGACCGTGAACAGGCGGAAGATGCTGTAGAGCGACTCTACCGGCGTGCCGAAATACTGAGGAGCCGACGGGCCGAACAGCGACGTGGTGAGCAGCGCAAAGATGCACACCACGATGAAATAGCCTACGAACAGCGATGCCGAGGCTCTGAGCCCCTTGATGAAGTTGCGGCCGATATGCTCTACATCCGGGAAGAAGTGCACCACCCTGAAGAAACGGAACACGCGCAGCAGACGGAAGATAAGCAGGTATGACAAGTCGGCCATGGGCAAGAGCGTGGCAAACAGCGACGGCACCGACAGCAGCACCAGCGTGCCGTCGAGGCGGTTCCACCCGTTGCGCCAGTAGCCCCTGAATCCAAGCAGCCGCATCTTCAGCAGCATCTCGCCCAGGAAAAACACGCAGCACAACAGGTCTACCACGCGCAGCCACCGAGCCTGAGGGTAATAGAATCCCAGAAACAGCACCACCGAGTTGACGATGATAACGGCCATGACCACGCGGTCAAAGCGGTCTAAGAATTTTTGTGTCGTTTTGTCATTCATCACTTCTCTGTCAGCTTCTGGTACAACTTAAACATCTCGGCCACACACATGCTCTCGGTGAAGGTTGACTTCACCGGAAATCCGTAGGCCTCCATCACGGCGCGGTCGTTAGCCTGATGAGCCTTGCGAAGCTCAGGTGGCATGGTCACCTCATCGTAGAGGTCGGCCAGGCTGCTGTCGGGATACAGCGCACGGGCGTCTAATATGCCTTGTGCTGCCTGTTCTATCCGCACCTTTTGCGCCTCCGTGGGTGCGGGCCAGGGGAAGTTGTTATAGACGATGTCCTTGCTATAGCGGTATCGCATCTCAAGTCGTCCGCACACCGCCCGCATCCAGGCCATGTGAACATTGCTCTCTAATATACCGAAATGGTAGAGCGTGGCACCGGGGATGAGGTGTACGGAATCGCTGGCAAAGGCTTGCGGCGACATGAAACCCATGGGGATGTAACGTCGTTTTTCTGACGACACTCGAGGAATGATGATAAACGTAGTGCTGGGCATATTCTCCACATGAAACCGTGTGGGGCGGTCGGCCAACTTACGTGTTCCGGCACTTTTGCTGGCCAGTTGCAGGTCTCTCACGGCAGCCACGCGCTTAAGACAATGAGGCATCCGGTGCAGTTCCGCCGGCGTGCAGTCGCCCAGCCACAGGCAGTAGCGGGGGCACTGGTGGATGAATTCCTCGGCACCGTACCACGGGTGGAAATAGGGCGCTGACAGCGGCTCGGCTTTTACGAATGCCTCCTTCTCTTCTTCGGAGAAGAGATAATGACCACCGTCGATGGGCTTGTTGCCTATTCCTATCGCCGGCACGTCGCACAGGGGCGCATTGCGGCTCCCGATAAAAACATCTGGAGCGTCCATCAGATATGCGTTGATGTTTTCAGCATAGACCACACGTTCGCCATCGTATATCGGGCGTGCTGCCGGCCGCCCCGACGCATGTCCTTTGACACTGAATCCCACAATCACACAATGCACATGGGCCTTGAGCGATGACTCAGAGTCCCACCGGAAGGTGCGGTGGGCAAAATCGATATGGATGCCATGCTGACAGAAAAGGGGTTCCCACAGTGCGGACACTTGTTCGCCTTGACAGATGCTGTTTGTAGAGACGAGTGCGGTGCGGGTCTTGGGCGAACGGCTCATCAGGTCGGTGGCCTTTTTATACCAGCAGCATACATAGTCCATATTGCCGACATTATTCCATTTCTCGCCGAAGATGTCAGTCACGTCTTTCTTCTGGCTTTCGCTCATCAGCCGGGCTCCCACAAATGGCGGGTTGCCCATGATATAGTCGTAGCTGATGACAGTCCGGCGTGGCAGCTTCGGTCCGTAGGTCATGTTTCCCGTTATCAGGTTCACCTCATCGTAATCAAGTATGGGTTCATTGACCATGGCTGAAGGGTTTTCGAAGACGACGTAGGTGTTCTTGGTGTGTATGGTGGGCGTGTTGGTGTCGTGCTCCACCACGTCCCACTCCATCCTCAGCGCATTGCCTTCGCGGATAAAGGCATACGGTTTCAGCGGCAGATAGTCGATATCGCGACGGATGATGCGCTCTGTTTCACGGAGCATCTGCGACTCGCTGATCCACAACGCTGTGGTGGCCACGGTAACGGCGAAGTCGTTGATCTCGATGCCGTGCAACTGGTTGATGCTCACCTTCACGGGGTTGGCCTCGTCGAGCCCCAAAAACGTCTGTCCGTGGTGGCGCTCACGTATCACCTCGTTCTCGAGACGGCGCAGCGAAAGGTAGGTCTCGGTGAGAAAATTGCCCGAGCCGCATGCGGGGTCGAGAAAGGTGAGCGAAGCGAGCTTGTCCTGGAAGGCATCGAGCCGCTTGGCCCGTTTGCGCTCTACGGTCTCTTCCAGGATGGTGTCCAATTCTCGGCGCAGGTCGTTCAGAAAGAGTGGGTCGATGACCTTGTGGATGTTTTCTATTGAGGTGTAGTGCATGCCACCGGCGCGGCGGGTCACTGGGTTGAGTGTGCTCTCGAACACGGCTCCGAAGATGGTGGGCGAAATCTCGCTCCAGTCGAAGTCAAGGCTGGCGCTTTGCAGGAGCGTCTGTCGCAGCTCGTCAGTGAACTGCGGTATCTCTATCTCTTCGGAAAACAGGCCACCGTTGGTGTAGGGGAATGCTTTCAGGTCATCCAGCAGATACCGGCTCCGCTTTTCCAAGGGAGTGTTGAGCACCTCAAAGAGCCGGAGAAGCGCATTGCGCATGTCTCTAGCATCGTAGCCGGCCAGATAGTTGTGAAACTGGTCGCGGCCGAAGATGCCTGCATCTTCGGCATAGAGGCAGAACACGATGCGCACGCAGAGGATATTGAGCCACCTCAGGGCCTCGGCCGATGTGTCGTTGTACTGAGCGAGCAATGCGTCGTAAATGCGCCCCACTATTTCGCCCGCCTTCATCGATACCTGCATCTCCTTAGTCAGGTGCTCACTCTTCTGGTCAACGAGAAACTGCAAGCGGTAATACTCCCGGCCCAGGTCTTTAAGCCAGATCTCCTCGGGCTCGCCGTTGGGCTGGTTCATGTCATAGACCAGAAACTGCTCGAAATTGCAGGTCACTATCCATTTGGGATGCTCATCCACCGGCATGTTGGCCACATAGCGCTTTGCTTGCTGAAAGGGGTTGAGCTTCGACCCGTCGCTTTGCAGAATGGGCAGGCGCAGGTCCTTCCCCAGCGACTTCTGCTCGATGAGCACCCTCGTGGAGGGGATATGGGCATCAATGAAGTTAGTGGAGTCGACCATGCTCTGCACACGTTCTTCGTAGCGGATAAACGCCGGCAGATCCTCCACGCCGAACACATTGGTGAGGAGGTCGGCCCAGAACAGCTGACTCTCACCTCGCTCGTAACCCTTGCTCTGCCAGCGCGTCGCGAACTCGGCTGCCGCCGCCGACATCTGTTTCTCTGTCTTCATCGTCTTGCAATTTAGATGCAAAATTACAAAAAAAATCAATAACCGAGACTGAGTTTTTGTTATTTAGGATGATTTGCCACGCAAAAAGCAAAAAAAACAATAAAAATGTTTTGATTTTATAAAAAAATGTTACCTTTGCAAGTACTAACCTAACCAACCTAAACACGACCGATGACATGAGAAAATTACTGACTTGCCTGTTGCTCACATTCGCTATTTGCACTGTCAAAGCTCAAAAAGAGACTCAATACATCTATTTGTTTGACTGCACCACGTCGATGAAAGGTTATAAGGGGGCACCCGACATCATCGACAAGGCCAAGGAGTGCCTGAAACGCGACATTGAACAGAAAACCGACAACTGCGACATCCTCTTCATCCCATTTCAGGGAAGCAACCCACTGACACCTTTCTCTTTCCGTAGAGTAGATTTTGACTGGGGCAGTGTGGAGAAGCGTATCGACGAGGTGATAGACAACCCCACCAATACCGACATCGTGAGCGCATGGGACAGGGCCGTAAAGGCTTTCAACCCGCATGCACAGAACGTGCTGTACCTATATACAGACGGCAACGACAATGTGCACGGAGCCAAGGCGGTGGCCGACATGATACGCTCATGGTGCGCCACGGCTCCCGAAAACGTGCAGGCGGTCTATTACATGCTCACAGAGGCTTCGGAGAACCCGGAGATAGAACAGGCCATCAAGGAGTGCAGCCATATCCGTGTGGCCAAAGGATTGGCCGACAAACCCATCGTGACCACGCCGGGCATCGTATGGCGCTTCGACACGGGCATGGACACGGTGAGGGCTGAGCTCGATTTCACCTACCGGCATTCGTTCGCGGCCAAGGCGCAGGAGAACAGCCCCTACTACGATGTGCTGATCGAGGGAGGGCAGGTGCTGCAAGGGGTGGCACATCTGATGGCGGTGAAACGGGTGTCTGACACCGAATTGGAACAGCTGCCCGAGCGGCTCGACTTCGAAATCACCATCGTGCCCGACGGAGCCAGCCAAGTGGATATCATCAATCCTACATTCCCCGCCGAGGTGACCAACCGCCCCGTGTGCGCCATGCAGATGCTCGACAGCGACAACAGCCGCGACCTGGGCGACGCAGACTACCACCCGGGGTTTATCTTCTGGAGCGAGAGCGAACCCGGGAGCGTGGAGTGCGACCTGAAAGCCGTGTTCAACCGCCATGCGCGTCAGCAGCACGCAGCGGTGGAATATGTGGTCACGTCAGACAAGGGCGATGCCGACTACGATGTGTACTACAACGGTAAGTTATGTCCTAAACGCTCATTCATCGTCAATGCCGACGAACAGCAGTCGCTCCTTCGCATCGAATTCCATCGTGATGCCAATACCGACAAACGGCACTTCTTTGTCAAATCCAAGGCGGCCGACAAGATGGAACTGGTGAACGGACTGCCCGTGGCTGACTATAAAATGACCCTCGCAGCCGACTACGACATCAACTGGCATCCGATGAAATGGGTGGCGCTGATACTTGGACTCATACTGCTCGGACTGCTCATCCTTTGGTTTGCCATGCTGCGGTGGATGTTCTTCCCGCAGTTCCGGCGCGTGAAACAGCTGAAAGTAACAGAGCCCATCTTTGCAGTGAAAAAGTTGAAAGGGGCAAGGAAAATCATCATGACCGACACGGCTCCCAAGAAACGGCAGTCGGCTCTTAACCGTATCTTTACCGGTACTGTGGTCTATTTCGTCAACCCGGCTTTCTTCAACACTTCGGTCACAGCCGAACCCGACGGCAAGAGCGTGAGGTTGCGTACGGCCAGCACCGTGCTTTGCATGCCACTCAACAAACTCAATGCGGGACAGGAGACGGAACTGGAAGACACCACGACGAGTAAGAAACTGAAAATACAAATCTTATAAATATCAACACAACCTATGGCTACAAAAATCAGAAGATGTCTGTACATCGGACTCGGCGGCACGGGCATGAACGCACTGCTGCACACCAAGAAAATGTTTGTCGATACATACGGCGAGGTGCCGCCCATGGTGGCCTTCCTCGGTATAGACACCGACGGGGGCGCATACAACAAGTCGCTGCCGTCGAAATACGGAGAGATACGACTGGAACCCAACGAGCAACTGCCCATACAGGTGGAACAGCCACGTCCTGTATATGATAGCAACCAAGAACTCTTGGAGTGGTTTCCAAAAACGAATCTCTATGCGCTTCAGAAAATGACTGACGGGGCAGGGCAGATTCGTTCCAACGGACGCTTTGCTCTCTGGTTCAATGCCAACAAGGTAAAAAACAGACTGCTGCAACGCTGGAATGACGTGCACAATGCCGAGGCGATAGAAAACCCCGACTATGAACTGCTGCCGGGCAAGACGGAGATTCACATCGTCTTTTCGGTGTGCGGAGGCACGGGATGCGGCACGTTTATCAATATCGCATATCTGATACGAAAGCACCTCATACCTACCAGCAACGGAAAGCTTATCGGTTACGGGGTGCTGCCAGATGTGTTTGAGTCGATGAACCCCTCGGCCATGCCAAATGTCAAACCTAATGCATACGGGGCCATCGAGGATTTGGACTGGCTCATGCAACTCGACATGGGTGCCAATCCGATTCATGCGGACAACCTGAACGACCCCATCGAGACCAACGAACCGCCATACGATGCGTTCATGCTCATTGACAACAAGAATGCCAATGGCGATACGCTGACAGACATCGACCAGGTGTGCGAGATGATATCACTGTCGCTCGTCACGGCTTCAGGCGAACTGGCTTCGGCACAGGCTTCGACAGTGGATAACGTGGCAAAGGAAATCATGGCGGGCGACATGGATGTGCTCGACAAAAGGGCATGGGCTTCGGGACTCGGCGTGGCTGAAATCAAGTTCGAGGGAAACCGGCTGTGCCAACTCTATCAACTGAAAGCGGCTCAGACGTTGGCACGGAAGCTGATTACCTCGCAGCGTGATGTCAACAATCTGGTGAACTCATGGATTGACTCGCCCAACGTGAACATACGCGAGAACAACGGGCAAGACAATGTCATCGACTTCATCATGCCGAAGTCGGCACGATACCCGCTGGCCAGCATCGAGGATATCGAGAACCCTTCGCTCGAATCGAGAGAATGGGTCAGGGCTGTGGCAGAAGAAGCGACCGACGTGAAGCAATATGTGGAACGCGTACACGAACTCTCCGACCGAGTGCAAAAGCAGATTGACCTGTTGGTGGAGCAGCATATCAATGAGGACGGAGGTGTCAGGCTGACAAAGGATGTACTTGAGACCGTGCTCAGCCAGATTGATGTGTTCCTCGGAGAGATGACTGCTGAGCAGACGGCGATCAATGACCGCATGACACCGCTCGAGGCTCAATTGAGCGGTGCAGAGAACGCTCTGCGCAACTACAAAAAACCGTTCTTTGGAAGAAACCTGACCGACGACAAGGTGCAAGACGTGATTGTGGCTGCTAACAACTACGCGGTGAACAAGCGCGAGGCGGTCAGACGCACGGCGGCCATCTCGTTCTACAACGGACTGAAAGGGTATATCGCAACTTATATGAAACGTATCGACCATCTGATACAGCAGATTGAAAACCTGAATCGTACGCTGAGTGGCGAGGTGGCCAAACTGGAAAACAGCATGGCAGGCAACGCTCTCACGTTCCAAATCGACCTCACAGGCGAGTATGTGTCGCAGGTGGAGGTCAATGCCGATGCCTTGCTGGTGAAAGACTTTGCCAAGACGGTGAACGTAAATGGCAGGAAAGGGAATATCCTCGACCTGGAGGAGTGCGACAACCGTCAGCTGCGCGACATCTTCGTGAGATACACAGCCGACACCAACGAGGCGAAGCAATGGGGGCAGATGACCATCGAGGGCGTGCTGGCCCAACTCTATAGGACCAACCCGCAGCGAGTGAAGCACATTGTGAAGATGGCGATTGACAAGTCGGCTCCGCTGCTCGACTTCTCGTATCAAACACACGGACACATTCCCCGAAAGGAGGCACAGCAATATTTCTATATCGGGGTGCCCGACAAAGCGAACAGCCTGCTCGACAAGGAAGGGCTGGTAGCCAATATGCTGCACACGCAGGTGAAGCCGGAGTTCATTTCCATCGGGTCGCCCGATACCATCGTTTTCTATCGGCAGGTAGGGGTCATACCGCCCTTCGTCATCACACCGATGTCGTCGTATAAAGACAAGTACGAGGATCCGAGACGACGGGTGAACTGCCACTTCGACGCTGTGGTTGAGAACCGTATGCAGCGTGAAAACTATTCGCTCTATCCTAAACAGAAAGATGATGACACGATGGAACTGTGGGTGAAGTCGCTCATCTTCGGATTTGTGCGCAACAACAACGGCACATACGAGTATTACGACGAGGAAAACGGCGATCCACTCAACGATTATTGGGTGCCACTGGCGGCCGACGAAGACCGGGCGCAGGCCTTCAAGGAGTTCAGGCAGGTGGCACGGACGCCTGTGCACGACATGCTGGCCAAGCGCATCAACGATAAGCACAGCCAGATGGGCGATGACAGCTTCAATCAACTCATCGCCGACGTGAGGGCTAACTATCTGGTGAAGTTCATCCTTAACGACCGTATCACGCGCGACATACTCAGGTCGAGAGGATATGAAGACCATCGCAAACAGATGGAGGCCGAAATCGCATACGTGAGGAGAGAACTCTGATTAAACAATCCGAAACCTATCATTATAGACAAATGTTCACATCATACATCTTTATCGGGCAGCCGTTGCGCAAACTGGCCTCTGCCACCTCGCTGCAAGTCAGAAAAAATGCTGGAGAAAGGGCCGACAGCTCCTTCTGCGGATTCTCGTGGATACAGGATGCCGAAGGGGTACCCGACGTGGTGAGATACGTGCCCGCGCCAGCCAATCCTTTGGCTTTTGCACCCGACCTGAGCGACGAGTTTGAGGTGGTTCCCGACGCTGTGCCTCTGTCAAAAGCCGATGACGCAGCTGTGGTCGCCTTCTTCAGGCAGCACTACCAGCAGTATGTCAATATCTCGGGACTGCACAGCAAGATGTATGTGTGTATCATCGCTGCTGGGCACAAGGCCGGCGACATGGCAACGGCCGAATGCCTGGCTCGCTGCATTGACGGCATCAGAAACGCTAACTTCATGGTCGATGTCATGACACTCGCACCTGAACTGGTGCGGGCGGTAGCCGACGATGATGCAGAGGAGGCCGAGACGGTCATGGAAAGTCAAAACCGTGATGCCATCGAAGCCTTGAACCGACTATGCCAGGCCAGACAAGACATTCCTGTCGTCAGGGATGTATTGCTTATTCAGAACACGAATGCACAAAGGATGGCGCTGCGCATGAACAGCGATACGCTGGCCGAGGTGCTCGCATGGCGGGCCATTGCCATGGCCGAGAGCACACAGGCGGCGCACATCAGAGTAACCGACCAAGACTCCGTCGCCACGTTTGGCATTGCGTGTCTGAGTTTCGACCGATACTATTTCTTGCACTATCTACTGCATCATGCCTATCTCTCTGTGATGGAGCGCGAGGGAGTGCAGCGAATGCAAGTGGATGTGAACAAAGTGGCCGAGTTGGCGACTCGATGTGTGCAGGGAAGGGCTTCTGTTCTTACTGGCTTTTGGGAGAAGTATGTGGCACCACAACTCAACGGGGGAAAGGAATGGGGGCTGATTGTGCCCGAAGTACGCACCAAGATGGATGAGTTCATTGATGATTTGGAACAGGCAATGACATCGTATTTGCCTGGCGAAGACCTCACGCTGCCCGAAAAAAGGGCGGTGTTGGCTCAGATTCTTCTGAGCGATGACGACTTGCTGTCAGGGGCGCTGTTCGATACGAAACAGCTGACATTCCTCGATGTGCTCAAACAGCCAATGGCTCTTTTCGTGGACTATAACAACCAAGGAGTCACATTCGTGAAAGACGACGAGGGGCTTACCATGCAAGACCCTGACACTGGCATGCCTGTCGTGGAGCACTCCATTCTGAGCCGGCCGCTGTCGGTCAACGGATATATCCACCTGCCTATCGACGACATCAAGGCGATGCGGATACGAATACGCGAGGCATCGGAATATATCCGCAGGCTGGATGAGGAGATACAGGCTGTAAGGAAGCAACAAGCCGATGCTGTGGTGGCGCAGCAAGTGGTGGTAAGCGAGGAGTTCAGATTCGACGACTCGAGATTCAAGGCCGTGGCTCGTACGCTCGTGGAACAGCCGCTCACCGAGAACTATGTGGCGGAGAAAGTGACGGGCGAGAAGAACGTGGATCTTGCCTATGACTTCACTGTGGTGAAAGATCAGGCTCAGGTGGGGGCTTGCTCGGCATTTGCCGTCACCTCGGTGATGGAGTATATCCTGAAAAAGAACAAGTGCTTGACGTCTGACCTCAGTGAGCGGTTTGTCTATTACAACGTGCGTGATGTCAACGGCAGGCTCGAGGAACAGGGAGCGGCCGTCAGCGAGGTTATCAATAGCATGGCGCAGATGGGCGTATGTACCGAGACACTATGCCCGTACTCGGCAGAACATGTCAACGACCGACCTTCTGACGAGGCGTACGCTGAGGCCCTCAAGCATCGTGTCATCGAGGCGAAGAACATCCCTCTGGTGGCCGACATACAGCATAATATCGACCAAATGAGGTCGGCCATCGCCGAGGGGTATCCTGTCATCGCATCGTTTAAGGTGTTCAAGGAGATGGAGTCGGGGCTGCCCTTCGTAGCCATGCCGGCTGAGGGTGAAGAGGGTGAGAACCATGCCATGGTCATCTGCGGATTCGACGATGATACAGGTTTTTTCAAGGTGCGCAATTCTTGGGGCGTGGCTTTCGGCGAAAAAGGATATTGCTATATGCCATACGCTTACGTTGGGCAGAAGAAATACGTCAATGCTGCTTATATCATCACACAAGTGGCCAGCACCGACCATGTGAAAGGGGTGGCTTCGAAACACCACATATCGTTCGATAGTACAGACACGGCTATCAAAATTGCTATCCTCTCGTCGTTGCGCGACTTGAAGAAGGTGCAGCAGGAACAGTGGCTGGAAACTTACCGGAAGATGTATGCCGACTTGGTGCATCTGAATGGTAATCTGAAGGACAAATCAAAGCGTGATGCCATCGTCGATGAGACTAGGATGGCGCTCAAGGAAAAGAAGGACAGGCAGGAGGAGCAACTGCATCGGCTCGAGAGCGAAATGGGCGACAGAATCGAGGAATTCAGAAACAATACCCGCCGCACGCTCTTCTATATGATCATACCAGCGTTTTTACTGCTAGCGGGTATATTGCTGCTGACGCAGTTACAGAACGGCTGGGGGTGGGTCAACACCATCATGGCGATTGTTGCGGGCATCGACGTTCTGGCTATCTTGGGATTTATCGTCAGTCGCGAGCGGGCTTTGGCTACGCTGAAAAACAACCTAAAGATGGAAATCGAGGGGCAAGCGCGATTGGTGTCTGCCACTGGTGAGGAAATCAGGCTACTTGAAAAACGGGCTTTTGTGGCAGGCATGCTGATTGACTCATTGTCGAAGTTGCATGATAACCTGAGTTTGCTCAATGCGTCGATGAAGTCGTATGTCAACAACCTCTACGCTTGGTATAAAGAGGAGAAAGAGAGCGTGGCGGAAATGAAGGTAAATGAACGGCCTCCGTTTATCTCTATCCTAAGCAATGAACCGCTTCAGCTGTTCTTCGATAACAAAAAACTGCAACTAACTGATGGTATCAGGCTATGGGAACTGATGCGGTCGGGCAACTATGCCATTGATGAGCAAAATGTCATCAAATTCAAAAGGCATCTGAAAAATGTTATATTGGAACATCTCAACCAAGAGTTGGCGGATTTCTCAATATATCAGTATTGGGTGAATCCCGGAAACTATCCTTTCCTCAAATCCGACGACGAGGCTTTCACCAAGATGCTCAAGAAGGCGGTCAATGACTATTCGCAGGTATTGTTGCCGCAAAACAACAATCAAGGTAATGCCGGCATCACAATCATGCTTCATCATCCTTCTGACAGGACCGCACAACTCAAAGCCAGTTTCAAGCCTTACACTCCCCTTAACCCACAGTGCGAAAACATCCCCTTGCGTGAAGCCCTCATCGTCCTGCAGACGCAGCACGTTGATTTAGACAATATCTCAATGTAACAAGAGGGAGTGTCAAAACACTTGTATTCCTCTTCAACAACGGATTTCGCGGATTTCACGGATATGTAACCTGCTGATTTTCAGCAATAACAAAAATCCGTGAAATCCGCAAAATCCGTTGTCTATTTGATATGACCACCTTCTTGCATAAAAGCGGTCTCTTACCTCTCTTTGATTCCCTTGTTGTGCTTGCCGAGCAGGGCGCGGGTGGAGTTGATGAAACGGGTGCGCAGGTTGCGGTCGGCGGCATTGAGCTCGTCGTCGGGCGACTTGACGGGGAAGATGCGGAAATTCTTCTTGCCCGAGGTCTTGGGGCGCGACACGAACACGAGTGAGTAGTCGCACGCACTCATCACGGTCTTGCCGCCTTGCTTGGTAAGCGTCATGCGCACCATGGCTCCGCCATCGGTGTTAATCTTGGTCATGTTCGACACGTAATTGCCCAATGAATAGACCACCAGATGCTCCTTGCCGCCTTGGTTCACCACCTCGAAGGGCTGGATGACGTGAGGGTGTCCGCCGATGACGTGGTCCACACCATTGCGCAACATCCAATCTACCAGATTGCGTTGCTCTTTGTTGGGCAACTGCGCATACTCGATGCCCCAGTGAGGGAAGGCGATGATGACATCGGGATTGAAACTCTTGGCGGTCTTCAGGTCGGCGGCTATCTCGATGGTGTCCTGCATGTTGACCACGAAGGGGGCGGGCACGGGGATGCCGTTGGTGCCGTAGGTGAAGTTGAGCAGGCAGATGCGTATGCCGTCGTACTCCATGAAGAAGGGGTAGTGGCGCTCGCGGTCGGCTGCGTCTTTATAGGTGCCGAGGTGCTTCACACCGAGCGAGTCCATCATGTCGATGGTGCGTCGCAGACCGCGCTCGCGTGTATCCACGCAGTGGTTGTTTGAGGTGAGCAGCACGTCGAAACCGGCGTCGATGCTGGCCCTGAGGTATTCGTCGGGGGCACAGAATTGCGGATAGCCTTTATACGGCGGTCCGCCGAGAGTCACTTCGAAGTTGGCAATGGCGATGTCGGCCTCACTGATCTCGGGCTTCACGCGCTTGAACACGTCGTCGTAGTTGTACGTGCCGTCGCTCATGCGTGCGGCTTTGATCTGCCCGTCGTGCTGCATCAGGTCGCCGGCGAAGAGCAGGGTCACTTGGTGCTTGGCGGTGTCGGCTGCGGTGCTGTCACTGTCGGTGGTAGCGCCACTGGTCTGTGCGTTGCCAGTGCATCCTATGGTCAGGAGCAGAAACAGGGTGGGGGGAAGTATCTTCATGAATTGTGAATGTTTAGGGTTGAGGGTTTAGGGTTGAGGGTTGAGGGTTTAGGGTTGAGGGTTGAGTGTTCTTATACGGTTAATGGTTGAGTGTTTGGAAGTAGGGACAGGGCGCGGAGAGGCATATCTCCTGCCCCTTGCTCCTTGCCCCCTGCCCCAAAGCTATTCTCTTACCTCTTAACCCCTAACTTGAGTTCTTGCTTCGGTTGCAGGGCGTTGCTGGTCTTCTCGGTCATGGCATCAACGCGCAGCGAGGCGGTGGCACGGATGTCGGCCACCGAGGCGCCGATGTGGAATGTGTAGTTGCCGGCATCGACCACCCACGCGCTCTGTGCCTCGTCGTACGAGGCCAGGTCGCGGCGTGCGAGGGTCATGCACAACGTTTCGCTCTGTCCGGGTTTCAGTTCCTTGGTCTTTCCGAAGGCCTTCAGTTCCTTGGCGGGTTTCTCCAGTGTGCCTTTCGGTGCGGTGGCATATACCTGCACGGTTTCCTTTCCGGCCACGCTGCCGGTGTTCTTCACCGTGATGCTCACCTCGATGGTCTCGCCCTTCTGGCTCACGGCTGGCTTGCTATATTCGAAGGTGGTATATGACAGACCGTAGCCGAAGGGGTAGGCCACGTCGCGCCCGAAGGTGTCGAAGTAGCGATAGCCCACATAGATGTCTTCCTCGTGGTTGGTATAGTCGTGGCCGGGCACGGGCTGGCCGTTGGCTTTCATGGCCTCAAACGAGTAGAAGTCGATGTTGCCGGGGTAGTTCTGCGTCGATGGGTGGTCGGCGGCGGCCACAGGCCATGTCATGGTGAGCTTGCCCGAGGGGCACACGCGGCCAGTCAGGATATCGACCACAGAGTTGCCGCCTTCCTCGCCGGGCTGCCAGACGCAGAGGATGGCATCGGGGTATCCGCTCCACGAGGCCGTCTCAATGACCGAACCCGAGTTGATGACCACCACCACGGGCTTGCCGGCGGCGTGGAATGAATTGCACACGTCGTAGATGAGCTGGCGCTCGGCCTCGATCAGGTTAAACTCGGTCTGGATGTCTCTATCTACGCCCTCGCCTGCCTGTCGGCCGATGGTGATGATAGCGGCGTCGGCTTCCTTCACCTCATTGTTGATGCAGATGGGACTGATGGCTATCTCGGGGTATTTCTGCTGTCCGAACTGCTCCAACTGATACCATTTGGCGGGATGACGCTCGGCCTGGAATTTCACCTTGGCATACTCGATGTATTTGCGGTAGATTTCGGTCAGTTTGGCAGATGTCTCGATGCCGGCGTTGCGCAGTCCCTCGGTCAGATCGACCACGTAGGGGGTGTGTACGCAGCCCGAGCCGGTGCCGCCCGAGAAGAAGTCGTAGGAGTTCTCGCCGAAGAGGGCGACGGTCTTCACCGCCTTGTTGCCGCTCCAGGGTAGTGCTCCGTTGTTCTTCAGCAACACGATGCCTTCGTTGGCACTCTCGCGGGTGATACGTGCATGCGCTTTCAGGTCGGGCTGGTTAGTGGCGTTGAAGTGCTTGAAACTGGGCGTCTTGACGATATATTCCAGCATACGGCGCACATTGCGGTCCACATCGCGGATGTCGAGTGTGCCATTTTTCACGCCTGCCACGATCTCTTCGCTCTGCTTCGGCGTGCCGGGCTCGAGCAGGTCGTCGCCGGCTTGCACCTCGCGGATGGTGGGCAGGTCGGCGCGTATGCCTATCCAGTCGGTCATCACGATGCCGCGGTAGCCCCAGTCGTCGCGTAGTATCTTGGTCAGCAGGTCGTGGTTGCACTGCGCGTATTCGCCGTTCACACGGTTGTACGAGGCCATCACAGTCCACGGGTCGCTCTCGCGCACGGCTATCTCGAAGCCCTTCAGATATAGCTCGCGTGCGGCGCGCACCGACAGACGCTCGTCCACGCTGGTGCGGTCGGTCTCCTGCGAGTTGACGGCGAAGTGCTTGGCGCTCACGCCGGCTCCCTCGGCCTGTACGCCCTGGATGTAGGCGGCGGCTATCTTGCCTGTCACCACCGGGTCTTCAGAGTAGTATTCGAAGTTACGCCCGCACAGGGGGTTGCGGTGCAGGTTCATGCCGGGGCCCAGGATCACGTCGCAGCGGTATTCTTTGGTCTCGTTGCCGATGGCGCGGCCCACCTGACGCACCAGGTCGGTGTTCCATGTCGAGGCCAGACAGGTGCCGATGGGGAAGCCCGTGGCGTAGTAGGTGCGACTGTCGCCCTCGCGTGTGGGGTTGATGCGCACGCCGGCAGGTCCGTCGGTCAGGATGGTCTCGGGGATGCCCAGACGCGGGATGGCGGCCGTGGTGCCGGCGGCTCCGGGCACGGTCTCGGCCGACCCGCCCACGACGGCTGTCGAGCTGAAGAAGTTATTGGCACCGCCCACCAGCAGTTGGGCTTTTTCTTCGAGTGTCATTGCGGCGAGTACCTCGTCGATGTTGTCTGCCCGCAGTTGGGGCGCGTTTTGTGCTGTCATAGTGATGGGGAATAGCGCTATGGCTATTAGTTTGATAGCTTTTTTATACATAATGATTGGTTCTTGTTATAGCTGATACGATGTCTTCTTTCGAAATGAGGGTGAGCGTGTCTTTGTCGAACGTCATTCCTTTATCTGTCGTATCTGACTTTCGGTCAGCCCGGTTATTTCCATGATGTCTTCCAAGGCAAATCCCTTGCGTATCATACGGCGGGCATTCTCTAAATTGGCTTCAAGTTGGCCTTCAGCCCTTCCTTCAACGAGTCCTTCAGCCCTTCCTTCAGCGAGTCCTTCGGCCCTTCCTTCAGCCCTTCCTTCGGTTTTTGCCGTCAATATGACATCCCTTGCAGCATATACGCTGATGATATAGTCTTCGTAAGCGTGCTGTTCGTCGGGGGGCATCATCATGTAGTTGAGTTTCTCTCGCGCCTCCTGTAGGCCGGGTGTCTGAGTATTGTCTTTGATGCTGCCGTCCTTCAGGTATTCCATCCACTCCTCGATAGGCGTTTTGGCCACTTCGTTGAACTGGTTGACACGTAATAGGAAGAACTCCGGGAACACTTCATCGGGCGATATGGCGTGTGACTTGTTGTCGGGAAAGACCTCTTTGCGTTCGTTTCCAGTGAATCTGAGCTCCGACTGTGGCTGTGTCATACCTTGGAATTTGAATTTCCCGTGGTAAGCATAGTCTTCTCCTTCACCTAGGTCGAAATAGAGTACGCTGATGGAATAGACTTTCTTGATTTCCTTGTAGCCATGTCCTTTCTTGAGTTGTTCGGTGATGGCCTTAGACACACCGAAGAGGATGCGGGGCATGAAAAACGACTCCTTGCCTAATTGCACTTCCACGAGGATGATCTCTCCGCTTTCGGTCTTTGCTTTCACGTCCACGCGGTTGTATTTGTCTTCGCGCGAATTTTGATTGCTTTCGCTCTCCAATATTTCCACGATGCGTATCTTCTCGCCGATGAGCACGGTCATCAAGCCTTCGAGTACGGCGAAGTTGGCCTTGTCGCGTAATATCCGCTTGATGGCCCAGTCAAAGCGGATATAATTGCTCTTTTTCTCTGCCATGTTTTAATTTTTCTGCGAAGATAGGTGTTTTTTTGCCAATATCCAAATTTTATGAGTTTAAAGTTAGGGTTGAGGGTTTAGGGTTGAGGGTTTAGGGTTGAGGGTTTAGGGTTGAGTGTTCTTATACGGTTAATGGTTGAGTGTTTGGAAGTAGGGACAGGGCGCGGAGAGGCATATCTCCTGCCCCTTGCTCCTTGCCCCCTGCCCCAAAATATTCTCTTACCTCTTACCTCTCACCTCTAAATTTAAGATTTCAGGGCAGCGGCTGCAGTCCTTCCCAGCGCACGTCCCACTGTCCGTCGGCGGGGAAGCCGGGGTTGCGCCCCGTAGAGCCGTCCCAGCCGGCGCACATCATGGCGACGGCGGTGAGCAGCCCTCCGTTGCCGGGCAGATACACGCGCAACCGCTGGTCTTGGTAGTTGTGCCCGCATGCCAGGTAGGTGTTGGTGCGCTTGTCCATGAGCAGCGCGTCCACGGCTTTCTGCGGTTCACCCAGGCGGGCGGCGCACATCGCGGTCATCGGGTAGTCCCAGCCCCATGTCTTGTTCCAGTTCCAGCGGTCCCATATCCAGTTGAGTGTCTGTCGCATCACCGACTCCTTGACCAGAGCCGACTGGGGCAGGATACCCACGGCGCCCAGCACCGCGGGGTGGTCGGAGGTGAAGCGAATGTCGGTGTAGGTCTGCGGCGCGCTCTCGGCGGCCAGGTACAGTCCGTCTTTCTCGGCCAGTGGCGACAGGTGGGCGATGATGTCGTCCCACTGTTTGTTGCGCTCCAGACCGCGGCGCTCACGCCACAGCTGTGCCAGTTGCAGTCCGAAATGCCAATATGAGAGTTCAAAGGGCGGGTTCACGGTCTCGGCGGCACGCAGGGTCTCCTGTGCGGGTATGCACCCTTGCAGGGTGTAGCGGCCCGTGGTCTTGTCGCGCGTTACAAACGAGGCCATCATCTCTGCTGTCTCATCTACCAGTGCCCCATATTTATGTAGCAGCCTCTCTCGCTCAAGGTTCTTCTTCCCGAGTATCTCAGGTAGTTCACCCCCTCCTTGGGAGGGGGAGGGGGGGAGGCTCCTGTATAGCAACTCGGCCAGATAGATCAGATGTGGCTGTTGCCAAATCAGGAAACTGCCTACCTTCGACGGGGCTTCTTCGGCCGACGGGTCGGTCATCTTCATCCACCGTAGTCCCTTGAACCCTTGCCGGCGGGCTATCTCCCGTGCCTTTGGCGCAGCGGAATGATACCATGACAATTGGCGGTCGAGCAACTCGGGATGTCCCCAGAGGGCAAACTGTGCCAGATGCCACCACGTCATCTCCAAATGGTATTTGCCAAACCACGAGTTATAGGTCAGTCCTGTCTCTTGCGGGGGCGTCTCGCCAGCATCGTTCACAGCCATCAAGTATTGGCTCAACACCACGCGCCGCTCCAGTTCGCGTGCTCTCGCGTCGCGGCAGTGCGAGAAATCGACGATGCCCCCACGCTCCCAGTACTGCTGCCAATGGCTGGCCGAGGCCTCAAGCACCTCGGCAAACGTAGGTGCGGCCGCGGTGGCATAGAGCTGCTGCTCGGGGATGTACTCGCAGGTGAGCCGTGCGTCGGTTGTGGCAAAGACGATGCGCAGGGCGTGTCGGCCGATGTCGGTGGCGGCACTGATGTGCGCCTCGCCCTCCCATGTCAGCCGGATATAGTAGATGAAGTCGTCGGTCTGATGGCGCACCAGTGCGCTCTGTCCGTCGCTCTCTACGATACTGGTCTGGTGCTGGTCGTCGTGTGCCGTGCTCCAGTCGCTGGCATCATCGCTGTGCTGACCGGTGGGGTAAGGCAGCCGCAGCAGCATTTTCACGGGCGTGTCGCTTACCACGTGCGTGGCTGTCAGGTCGCGCTCGGGATGGCAGAGGGTGGTAACCTCGAATGTTGAATGTTGAATGTTGAATGTTGAGTAGGCCACCCCGCTCCACAGGTCGAGTGTCTGTCGGGCACTGCTGATGGCACCGGCATCTATGTCCAGCCCCAGCGCACCGAGGTTCACGCGGTGGGGATTGGCACGCAGATAGTCGGCGGCGGCTTTCTGGCGGCCTTCGTTAAACTGGTTGGCATATAGTTCCGTATGTCCACGCCCGAAGTCGAACGGCTGCAGGGCTTCTTCGGCGCGGTAGCCCTCGGTGTTGGGGAATGAGTGCCATCCCCAGTCGCTCATCGTGGTCACGGGCATGCCATGGGCGTAGGCTTCGGGCATCGTCTGCATGCCGGTGATATCGACAGTGCATGCAAAACCGCCGTTGCCCACGGTCAGCGCGTTCAGGGTGTCGATACTGGCTGAGTCGTTGGCTGTGAGGGTGGGGTTGTTGCGACATACTACGGCATGTCGGTCAATTGGCTGTGCCTGGGTCATCAACGTGGCGAAGCAAAGGGTCAATAGGGTGATAATCGTTTTCATCGGCTGATATTTGATGCGAAGTTAAAAAATATTCCTGCTTTGGCCAAATATTTTTCAGGAAAAAAAAGAATGCCGTCTTTTTTCTTTGATTTCCCCCAAATAATTTGTACTTTTGCCGGCGATTCCTGTAGGATGGATACGCAAGATATTTCTAAACCCAATATTAATCATTTTAAAATTTCACTTTTTATGAAAAAATTATTTCCTATTGTGATGGCTTTTGTCGCTTTGGCATTGACAGCTTGCGGCGGCGGCTCTAAATCTGTTGATTTGAAGGGCACTACTTACGAAGGTGCTAAGTTTACTGTGACTATCCCCGACAGCATGACAGTGTCGGCCAAGGGTGAGGGTAGCATAGACTATGTCAATGCTAAGACAGCTGACGACAATGTGCGTCTCGATGCCACGTTCAGTGACTATCCCTGCCAACCCGCCGACTTCGGCAAATATGCTGAGAATATGAAGAGCCTGATGCTCAACCAGATGGGTGCCAAGAGCGTGGGCGAGCCCCAAATCGACGGCGATGTGATGGTGCTCAGAGTGACTTTCGAGACTTTCATCGAAGACAACTATGTGGCTTACTTAGGCGAGAAGGCTGGCGTGGCTGGCAAACTCAGATTCCCCGTTGACCAGGCTGCCAAGTACGAAGGCTATGCCAAAGCCATCGCACAGTCGGTGAAGCTGAAATAAGACTCCGACCGCTTTTTTGAGCGGATTTCATATAGATATTAGGGACACGGCACGCCGTGTCCCTAATATTATTATGTCATCTTTTTTGCGCAACCAATAAAAATACTTACCTTTGCACCGCCTGTCTGTACAGTCGGGGACAGCGGATAGGGTAAAACTAACTGATAGAAAACGAAAGAGATGAACAAACAGATACTTCTCATCAATGATATTGCCGGCTATGGCAAGGTGGCTACGGCGGCCATGCTGCCCATCCTCTCATACATGGGGTTGCCCGTGTATAACCTGCCCACCTGCCTGGTGTCGAACACGCTCGACTACGGTAAGTTCAACCTGCTCGACACGACCGACTATATCCAAGGTGTCTTTCCCGTCTGGAAAGAGCTGGGATTCTCGTTTGATGCCATCGCCACCGGACTCATCGCGTCTGAAAGACAGGCTGATATCATCTCTAATTATTGTCAGGAACAGGCCGACAACGGCACGATTATCTTCGTTGATCCCATCATGGGTGATGAGGGCAAACTCTACAACGGCGTCACTCCGTCGGCCATCAACAGCATGCGCGAGATGGTGGCAGTGGCTCACCTCACCTATCCTAACTACACCGAGGCATGCTATCTGACCGGACATCCCTACCGCCCAGAGGGCGTGACGGCGCAAGAGGCACGTGAGTTGGTCGATCAGCTACGCCATATCGGGGCACGCTCGGTGCTCATCACCAGCATACGCATCGACGGACAGAGCATGGTGACAGGCTACAACCACGACCGCGATGAATATTTCTCTTTGGAATACACGGAGATACCTGTTCACTTCCCTGGCACCGGCGATATGTTCTCGGCCATCCTCATCGGTCATCTGCTACGAGGTGAGTCGTTGCTCTTCAGTACACGCCGTGCCATGGACGGGGTGGCCATGCTCATTGACCTTAACCGCGACAACGAGGATAAAAACCGCGGAATACCTGTGGAGAATTTCCTCCATTTGCTATAAGACCCACCCCCGCCCCCTCCCTTGTAGGGAGGGGAGTAGATGGCTTTTTTGAAAAGGGGAGGCTTCCTGCTATTTCATGTCGTTTGTGCTTGTAAACGTCATTTCCTCGCCCGTGGCAGGGTGTGTCAGTGTCAACCGTTCGGCGTGCAGGTAGAGACGGTCGGCGGGGCGGCCATAGAGGGCGTCGCCGACGATGGGTGTGCCAAGTCCGGAGGGGTGTGCGCAGTGCACACGCAACTGGTGTGTGCGGCCTGTGTGGGGGTACAGGGCGATACGGGTGTGCCCGTTGTCTGTTCCCAAAATTTGATAGTCTGTCACGGCTTCTTTGCCGTACTTTTCATCTACGATTTGATGGGGCCGGTTGTTGATGTCGGGGCGTATTGGCAGCCGGATGGTGCCTCTCTCTGGCACGGTGCCGCTGATGTCGCCGTCGAGCAGTGCCACGTATTTCTTCTTCACCAGCCTTCGTTCAAATTGTTTCTGTAGTGCGTGATAGGCCCATTCGCTCTTGGCTGCTACCATCAGACCGGATGTAGCCATGTCAAGACGGTGAACCAACATCGGCCCTTCTGCTTCAGGATAACGGGCGCGGAGGATGCTATAAACCGACTCGCGGTTTGACTTGCCTGGCACAGACAACATCCCCGATGGTTTGTTGACCACCACCAGGTGGCTGTCTTCATAAACAATGGCTAAATCCATCTGGCAGGGCTCTTCCAATGGATTGGATTCCACTTCCAGACCTTGTAGCATAAACTGCAAGATGGGCAGACATTTGCTGCGGCAGGCAGGGTAGAAGCAGCCCTCATGTCGTATCTCGCCCATTGGCGAAGCACCCATCCAAAACTCTGCGATGCGTATGGGGCGCAAACGATGCAAGAATGCGTATTGGAGCAGTTTCGGAGCGCAGCACTCGCCGGCTCCCGAGGGGGGCGTGCCCTGTGGGGTGGAAGCAAAGATGTCGAGCAGGTTGCGCTCCTCTCCCCGGGCGTTGCGCATCACAAAGTGCGAGAAGAGCCACCGCTGTAAGTTGTCCGACTGCTGTTTGCGTGCTTTGAGCAACTGTGCCACTTCGTTTTCTGTCTGTTCTGCTGCTTGTGCTAACGGTGCCGCTTCGGTTTGCTGCCGGCGTTTGATCCGTTTCAGTTCGGCTTTCATCCATTGGCTCTCGCGTATCATCGCCGCCAATTGGTCGGGTGTGGCTGTGGCTCGCAGCGCATCGCGCCGTTGTTTGGCTTGGCGCATCTGTTTCTGAAAAGCGTCGGCCTCCTCAGCATGTCGCTGCTGCATGGCTGCAAGGCAGGCCCGGATTTGAAGGTATGCGTCATCGTGCAGCAACACGTCTATCCGATGGTTGATGCTGCTGATGGCTTGCTCATGCACGGCGAAATAGCCGTCGGGCTGCAGATAGTCGAATACCGCCGGCACGAAACCCTCCCAGTCTTCCCTGCCGCCTATTTGCCCGGAATAAGCAGCCAGGAACCCCAGTTGCCCGTGTTCGTCTTTTGCTGCCAAGACACCGAACATCTTGCCCCGCGCCACCTCGTCCTTCCACGTCTCATGTGCGGCTATCATCGCTTTCGTTTGCGACACAGCCTCTCTCACCAGCGGGTCTTCCGCCAGTGAGGAGTCCACATAATAGGGGCAGTTAAGCGTCATGTCATCATGCACCGGCAAGGAGCGTGACGGATTGAGGGGATGGATGCAAGGGTTGTTGTTCACGACGATGTCTCCGTGATGAAGAGCTGAAATACTGCTTGCCTTTGAAAAAAGTGACGCCACAAGATGTAGCGTCACTTTTTCTGTAAGTTATTTGCTGGCCATGCCCGCATCCCTTGGAATGGGGCTTTGGCGGAGCTTTTTTACTTCAGTTTCTGGAAACCGTAAGCGGCCACGCAGCCCAGCTCCTCTTCGATGCGGATCAGCTGGTTGTACTTCGCCATGCGGTCGGTGCGGCTCAGCGAACCGGTCTTGATCTGCCCCGAGTTGGTGGCAACGGCGATGTCGGCGATGGTGGTGTCCTCAGTCTCACCCGAGCGGTGCGAGGTCACGGTGGTGTAGCCATGACGGTGTGCCATCTCGATGGCCTCCAGAGTCTCGGTCAGCGAACCAATCTGGTTCACCTTGATCAGGATAGAGTTGGCAGCACCCATCTTGATGCCCTTCTCCAGGAACTTGGTGTTGGTCACGAACAGGTCGTCGCCCACCAGCTGGCAGCGGTCGCCGATGCGGGCGGTCAGCTTCACCCAGTTGTCCCAGTCGTTCTCGTCCAGACCGTCCTCGATAGAGTCGATAGGATATTTGGTGATGAGCTCCTCAAGGTAGGCAATCTGCTCGTCGGCGGAGAGTTTCTTGCCGTTGGGATCCTTCTTCTTGCCGTTCTTCAGCTGGCGGTAGTCGTAGAACCACTCACCGTTCTCCTGCACGGCAAATTCGCTGGCGGCGCAGTCCATGGCAATCTTCACATCCTTGCCCGGCTCGTAACCGGCTTTCTTGATGGCCTCGACGATGGTGTCGAGCGCATCCTCGATGCCGTTGAAGTTGGGGGCGAAACCACCCTCGTCGCCTACAGCGGTAGAGAGGCCGCGAGCCTTCAGCAGCTTGGCCAGGTTGTGGAACACCTCAGCGCCCATGCGCACGGCTTCACGCTCGTTGGGAGCGCCTACCGGACGAATCATGAACTCCTGGAAAGCGATGGGAGCATCAGAGTGGGCACCGCCGTTCACGATGTTCATCATCGGCACGGGCAGGGTATAGGTGTTGGCACCACCGATATAGCGGTACAGGGGGATGTTCAGAGCTTTGGCAGCAGCCTGAGCAGTAGCGAGCGACACACCGAGGATGGCGTTGGCACCGAGCTTGCTCTTGGTGGGAGTACCGTCGAGGGCCAGCATCTTATAGTCGATACCGCGCTGGTTGAACACGCACTCGCCGATGAGGGCAGGAGCAATCACGTTGTTCACGTTCTCCACAGCTTTCAGCACACCCTTGCCTAAATAGCGGTTCTTGTCGCCGTCGCGAAGCTCCAGGGCTTCGTTCTCACCAGTCGATGCGCCAGAGGGCACAGCGGCACGGCCCATCACACCGTTTTCGAGGGTTACCTCAACTTCTACTGTCGGATTGCCACGTGAATCCAGAATCTCTCTTCCGTGAATTTTGCAAATTTTCATAATAATGAAATAAATGGTTGATATATAAACGAATAAATTCTCTTTTTCCGATTCGGCTGCAAAGTTACTATTTTATTCTTAAATAAGGAAAAACCATGCCGTTTTTAATTATTTTTTATCCTTTGGCCACCCTTAAGGGCTAAGATTGTTGCTCCGATAGGATGTGATTCGTCTTCCATCAGATATTTGAATACCACATCATCAATAGGATTTGCCACTGTCACCATGGTCGTTTCTCTTTTCGTTTGCATCCGACTGCAAAAGTAACGTATTTTTTTATTCGTGCAAGAAGAGTGTGAGAAATCTTATGACATCAGATAAAGGCTATTTTGATGGCAACAATACTTTTCTCGCATTTTTCCTCCCTTTCGTTTGCCTGTCTCGCCGAAAAGCCTTATATTTGCCGAAAAATTAACCACCATGGAATACGTTTACGACCGTAAGACACCGCAGAAAAGCAGTGGCATAGCGCAATGCCAGGAGCGGCTCAACTATATCCGCAAGATATTCCACGGCAACTGGCGCTACATTACGCCCGACGGCATCTTCGGGCGGGGCACGCGCGATGCCGTGCGTCAGTTTCAGGTGTATGCCAACATCTCCGTCACGGGCAACCTCGACAACCCTACCCAGGCGCATATCGTGCTGTATTACGACAAGGCCAAAAAAGGATATACACCTGCGCCAAAAGCACCGGTGAGCAACTACCAGCCTGTGAGTGCCAACTATACGGCGGCGCCGTCGGCCGACTTCGTGCCCGTGTCGCGTAATACTTCGTCGTTTGTCGATAGCGAATGGAAGAGCCTCGGCAAGGATGTGCTGAGCATCGTCGAGGAGATGGCCAAGAAAACAAGTGCTGCCGATCTCAAGACTGTGGAGGCAATGAGAAAACGTATTGCCGATACCATATTGGCTAATGATGCGACAGTGAAACGTATACGGGCCTCACTCGACCGTCAGCTACTTGAACGGCTCAACTCGAGGGAGATGCGAGAAGCTGCTGCCGTAGATGACTATATGAAGAGGGTTTATGGTGCCAAGACACATTTGACAACTGACTTGAAAAGTGAGGCGCTTGCAAAACGGGCTACGGCTGAATTTGATCTCAGGAAATTAGCTGGCAAACTAAATAAAGAGGTTGAGGATGCCGCGAAAATGGCTGATGCCACTGCCGATGCAGCCACCAAGGCAGGGAGGGTGGCTAAAGGGGCTGCAGTAGCCAACTGGGCCATCAACATAGGTACGGCGGGCTATTATATCCACGGAATGGTTACCGCGCAGTCTGACGAGGAATACAAACAATATGCCACTAAACTGAAAGATACTATCGGCACCACCGTCATAGATGTAGGCATCACGCTCGGCGCCAATATCGCGGCCAGGGCCGCTGCCGGTGCCGCCGGCGGCCCCGCGGGTCTGGTTGTAGTCGGTCTCATTACAGTGCTCGACGTAGTGCTCCTCGCTGCCACAGGCGAGTCGCTCTCTACAAAAATATGGAATTTCATAAAAAGTATAGATTGGGAAAAAGTACAAGTATATTACGATTATGCGTATATGGATCATACCGGACGCAGAAGTTACGGACCCAAATATTAACACATTCATCACCAAATGGCTATGAAAATCAAAACATTTACTATTACACTCGCACTGTCCGCCTTGTTGATGCTCTCAGCATGCACCATCTCAGAAGAACAGTTGGCCGATAAAATCAAGACCGCCATCGTAGATGACGAGAAAAGCAGCGGACACCAGCTCGAAGTGACCGAATTCGACCTCGGCCAGCTTCAGGGCACGCAATACAAAGGGGTGCTCAAGGGCAACCTCGACGGGCAGCCGGTCACCTATGACGTCACCGTCACCGACGAGGGCAAAGAATACGACATCGACTGGAATAAGCGCCCTTAACGATTGCCCTCCATGCTTGTGCCTCATCCGGTTGTCACGATAGTTGCGCCTGTCGTGATGAATTGTCTATGGCCCATTGTGAATTGTGCATTGTCAATTATGAATTGTGAATTTTCTCTTGTTTGATTTTTCCTTTTTTGTGTCTATAATTGGAAAATACAAGAAGGAATAGGCTGGATTGTATTTTTTCTCATAACTTTGCAGCAAAATCATAAACGCTTTATTATGAGAGTGAAAACAGTAGCTGTAGCCTTGACTGTCATGATGGTGGCAGTGGGGTGCGGTAATAAAAAAGAGAGTCAGGAAAAAGCGCCTATCGGTGTGCAGACCGAGCGGGTCAGTGCGTCGTATGCCGGGGTGGGGCAAAATTATGTTGGCATCGTAGAGGAAAACGAGGCCACGGCCGTCAGCTTCACCTCCATGGGTGTGGTCAGACGCATGCTTGTGAGCGAGGGGCAGGCCGTAAGCCGTGGGCAACTGCTTGCCGAACTCGACCCGCAGACCATGGCCAACAGCGTCACTGCGGCAGAGGCCACCACCAGCCAGGCCAACGACATGGTAGAACAGGCCAAGGCGAAGTATGAACAGGCCAAGGATGCCTACGAGCGCATGAAACTGCTGCACGACAACGGCTCGCTCCCTGAAATCAAGTGGATAGAGATGGAGACCAACCTGCGGCAGGCCGAGACCATGCTCAAGTCGGCTCAGACGAGCGTGCGCTCGGCCTCGGCTACGGAGAAGATAGCACGCAAAGGACTCGCCGACACACGCCTGATAGCTCCCGTGAGCGGCGTCGTAGGGCGCAGACAGGTCAATGCGGGCGAGACGGCACTGCCCTCGCAGGCCGTAGTCACCATCCTCGACATCAATACGGTCAAAGTCAAGGTGTCTGTACCCGAGGCTGAGATGGCGGCCATCACCGAGCATACGCCTTCGATGGTGAAAGTGGAGGCCGCAGGAAAATCCGTGCCCGGAGGCAGGATAGAGAAGGGGGTCAAGGCCGATCCCATGACCCATACTTACGATATACGCATACTCGTGCCCAACGGCGACCACAGGCTCCTGCCCGGCATGGTGGCCAACGTGACGCTCAATAAAGCATATCCGGCGGCAAATGACCAGCAGGCACAGCCCGCTGCCGGCGGCATCACCCTGCCGGTGGTCAGCGTGCAGCGGAGGGCCGACGGCTCGCTCTTCGTGTGGACGGTGGATAAGGATGGCAAGGCGCATCGCACCAATGTGCAGATAGGCGCAGTCATCGGCAACAGGGTGGTGATTACCGACGGACTCGCCGACGGGCAGCGCGTGGTGGTCAGAGGTTATCAGAAACTGAGTGAAGGAACAAGAACCATCGAAGCACAATGAAAGAAAAGATGTCGTGGCTGAAATGGCCCTTGGAGCACTACTCCATCTCGCTGCTCATCATCGCTATACTCTTCGTCATGGGCATCTATGGCATGTACACCATGCCGAAAGATGAGTTCCCGCACGCCACGATACGCCAGGGCGTGGTCGTGGCCGTCTATCCAGGCGCCACCAGCGAGGAGGTGGAGCAGCAGGTGGCACGACCCCTAGAAAGATACCTCTTCACTTTTGGCGAGGTGAAACGCAGCAAGACGACCACCAACTCGCAAAACGGGATGTGCATCGTCATGGTCGAACTCAACGACGAGGTGAACAACAAAGACGAGGTGTGGAGCAAAATCAAACACGGACTCAACCTCTTTAAGTCGTCACTGCCCGCAGGCGTGCTCGCGCTCATCGCCAACGACGACTTCGGCAACACCTCGGCTCTGCTCATCGCTATCGAGAGCGAACAGCGCAGCTACCGCGAACTGCGCGACTACAGCGACCGGCTCAGCGACCGGCTCCGGCGCATCCCCTCAGTGGCCAACGTGAAATCCTACGGCGAGCAGAAAGAGCAAATCAGCCTCTATATCGACCGCCACCGGCTCGAGGCGTATGGAATCGGACAGCAGACGCTCTTCCAACACCTGCAGGCACAGGGCATCACGACCATAAGCGGCTCTATCAGCGACGACGACCAGGAGATACCTATCCATATAGAAAACACCGAGGATACCGAAGAAGAAATCGCCAACGAGATTATCTTCAGCGACCCTTCCACGGGCAAGGTGGCAAGGGTGAGGGATGTGGCTCGGGTGGTGCGTGAATACGACACGGATGTGAGCTATATACAGCAAGACGGACACCCCTGTATGCTCCTGTCCATGGAGATGACACCCGGCAATAATGTGGTGGAATACGGGCGCGAGGTGGACAATGCGCTCGACGACTTCAGAATGAACGAACTGCCCGATGACGTGAAGGTGACGCGCATCGCCGACAAACCGAAAGTGGTGAGCATGAGCGTCACCGACTTCCTGCGCGACCTGCTCATCTCCATGGCTATCATCATCATTGTCATGATGGTGCTCTTCCCCTTGCGCTCGGCTATCGTGGCGGCCATCACCATCCCGCTGAGCACTTTCGTCTCGGTGGCTATCATGTATATGGCGGGCATCGAACTGAATATCGTCACGCTTGCCGCTCTCATCGTGGTGCTCGGTATGGTGGTCGATAACGCCATCGTGGTCATCGACGGATACCTGGAATATCTGGGCAAAGGCTATGAGCCCCATCAGGCGGCTCTCGAGTCGGCACGGCAGTATTTCATGCCCATGATGCTCGCCACATTGTGCATCTGCGCCATCTTCTATCCCTTCCTCATCACCATGAAGGGAATGTTTCTCGATGCGCTGCAAGACTTCCCCTTTACCATCACCATCAACCTCATGGTGTCGCTGCTGCTCGCCGTCACGGTCATACCCTATCTCGAGGTGCGCATCATCAAACCCGATAAGGTGACAACCGGAGGCAATGCAATTACTAAATGGGTGCAGAAGACGTACGACAAGGCTCTCGACATGACGTTCCGGCATCCCTGGCTGACCATCTTCGGAGGCATCGGCTTGATACTGCTTTCCACTCTTATCCTGCCGACGTTGAAGATCAGGCTGTTCCCATACGCCGACCGCGACCAGTTCGCTATTGAAATCTATTTGCCCGACGGACGGGGATTGACCGAAACGGAGAGGGTGGCCGACTCTGTCTATCATGCCATCAAGGACGATGAGCGCATCTTGGGCATCACCAGTTTCATCGGATGCTCTTCGCCTCGGTTTATGGACGCATACGCGCCGCAGATAGCAGGTCGCAATTATGCCCAGATGATTGTCAATACCACGTCAGACAAGACCACGCTTGAACTCTTGGCTGACTATCAGCCCAAACTGAGCGAGGCGTTCCCCGATGCTTACGTGAAGTTCAAGCGGTTAGACTATCTCTCGGTGCCCGAATTGGAATACCGGTTCTATGGCGATGACCTCGACTCTTTGCATGTCGTGGCTGAACGGCTGGTCGAAAGGGTCAGGCAGATGCCTGAGGTGGAATGGGTGCATACCGACTTCTTGCAACCCTATCCCATCATCAATGTGGCACTTGACCCGGTGACATCTGCACAACTCGGCATCTCGCGCACCACCGCACAATTGGCACTCAGCTCCACATCCAGCGACTTGCGCGTTGGACAAATCTGGGAGGGCAACTACGAGGTGCCCATCGTGGTGAAAGACGACCAAGACAAGACGTTCTCTAGCGTGGAGAACGTGGGCGTGCCTACGCCGATGTCTATCCTCTCGGCTGGCATCAACGCGCAAAACACCACGGTGCCGCTCAGACATGTGGCGCAAGTGTCACCGAAATGGAGCGAGAGCCGCATCATGCACCGGGGCGGCGAGCGTTGCATCACCGTCACGGGCCATTTCGCTCAAGGGGTGTTCACTACTCCTGTCGAGAACCGTATAGCCGACATGATGCAGCATGACATTGATATCCCCCAAGGGGTGAGAACCGAGGTGGGAGGCGAGATTGAATATGGCGACGAGGCGCTGCCGCAAATCTTCGGGGGCATCTCCATCGCTATGCTCATCGTGTTCTTCTTCCTGCTCTTCAATTTCAAGAAATATGGCATCACGCTCGTCTGTATGGCGGCTCTTGGACTGATGATACCGGGGGCGCTCATCGGACTCGGACTGATGAACCGCGCGCTTGGCCTGACGTCTATCTTCGGCCTCATCACGCTCATGGGCATGATTATGCGCAACGAAATCCTGATCTTCGAACATGCTAACGACCTGCTGCGCGACAAAAAGGCCATGCTGACCGCTGAGGTACCGTCCATTACCAAGGAGGAGTACAACGAAGCGGTGCGACAAGCGGCCTACGATGCCGGCAAGCGGCGCATGGTGCCCATCTTCCTCACCACAGCCACGACTGCCGTGGGCGTGGTGCCGATGATTATCGCCGGGTCGTCGTTCTGGATGCCTGTGGGAGTCACTATCTTTGCCGGTGGCATAGGATCGCTCATCATGGTGGTCACCATGTTGCCTGTCATCTACTGGAAAGTGTCTTTGAAATAAATATTCTATAACACCAATAGTACCTATAGTTTCTATAGCATCTATAAAAACAATGAAGAAAATCCTGACATTCCTCGCCATACTGCTGCCATTAGCAGCCGCGGCCCAAACCTATACAGTCCAACAACTCGTCGATTCGGCACTCGTCAATCAGGCTTCGGTGAAGAGGGCACGGCTGGGGGTCGAGGCGGCCCGGCAACAACGCAAAGAGTTGTTCACGAAATATTTCCCCACCGTCAGTGCCACGGGACTGTGGTTCAATGCCAACCAGGGCATGGCCAAAATGGAAATCGACCCCAAGGCGATGATCCCGGAACAGTTGCAGCAGTCGCTGGCTCAATTCGCGCAAATGCTCCCGGTTGAGGCGCTCGGCGCTCTGGCCAACCCCATCAGCCTGTCGATGATGAAAAACGGTACCATCGGTAGCGTGATGGCGGTGCAACCGGTGTTCGCCGGTGGAATGATCGTCAATGGCAACCAACTGGCACGGGTGGGGTCTGAGGCGAGCGAACTGCAACTGCGCCTGTCTGAGAATGAAGTGGAGAAAACGGTCGAAAAGTATTTCTGGCAACTCGCTTCGCTGCAAGAGAAAATGAAGACAATCGCTGCCGTGGAGAAGATGCTCGCCAGTATCTGCAAAGATGTGAGCGTGGCGGTGCAGGCTGGTGTCACTATGCGAAATGACCTGCTGCAAGTGCAACTGCGCCAGAACGAGGTGGAGAGTCAGAAGGTGAAACTCAAAAACGGCATCGCTCTCGTCAGAATGACATTGGCACAGTACTGCGGACTGGCCGACGACGACTTCCAAATCACGTACGATACCACAGAGAGCATCCTCTTAGCGCAGCGGCGCGACCATCAGCAGGCACTGGCCAATACGCCCGAATATCAACTGCTCGAAAAACAGGTCGAGGCGGCCAAACTGCAAAAAAGGATGGAGATAGGCAAAAACCTGCCCACAGTGGCTGTCGGCGCCGGCTATAACTATCATAACCTGCTCGACCGTGACCATACTTTTGGAATGGTGTTCGCTACGGTCAGCGTGCCCATCTCCGACTGGTGGGGCGGCTCGCATGCCATCAAACGCAAGAACATCGAATTGCTGCAGGCTAAGGAACAACTCAATGACAATGCGCAACTGCTGAAGATACGTATGCAAAAAGCATGGAACGATGTGGAGGAGGCGTATCAACAGCTCGACATCGCGCGGAGAAGTATCGAGCAAGCGGAGGAGAACCTGAGGCTCAACCGCAATTTCTATCAGGCTGGCACTTGCACCATGAGCGACCTGCTGCAGGCGCAACTGCTCTACCAACAAGCTGCAGACAAATATACCGACGCGTTTGCTGAGTACCACAATCAGGTGATTGAATACCGGCAGGCGGTAGGGGAGTAATCTTATAAATTCCAGTCGCTGGTCTTTACTGCTTTCTCCACTTCTTCCTCAATGTCGTCGGGCAGGTTGCAGAAGAAGTCGAGCCCGGTCTTGGCCTCCAACTCGTCTATGCTGATGGCATATTTCTTCAGGTCTTCTTTCGAGCGCGACACATTCTCGTGAAGTGTCCAAAAACCAAGGGCCTTATACTTGCCGTTCTTCACGCACAGCACGGCCATATAGAAGTATCTCGGCACGGTAAGGCCTGTGCCTGTCGTGGTCAGTTGGTCGTAGATGGTCGCACCTTTTACTACATACAGGGTGTCGCGAAAACTCGACGTGTTCCATTTGCTGGTCACCTGCTGTTCCATGTTGGCCCACAGCACGCCGTTGTGGTTCTGGTATTGGGGCATCATGTTGCTGTAGTAGAATGTCTGGCTGTTCTGCTCGCGCGAGCACAGACGGTCGCTCGACGGGCACAGATGGCCGCGTGAGAAATTAGATGTGAAATCGTCTGACGAGGTGCGGTACTGATAGGGGATATTGGGGTCGTCGCCCCAGTTGTTGGTGCGCGACACGTTTTTCTTCGAGTTGCCGTCGTGCATCTCATACGCTACCCAGCGGGCCAGGCGTTTGTCGCAGTCGTATTCCAAACCGTAAGTGATGCCATAGTCCTTAGTGGAGTGGATGCTCAGTATGTCTTTGTTGCCGGCACGCAGACGGGGATATTCCAGCAACAACGCTCGGGGGTTGGTGTTGCGGTTCTGGTTCAGGTCCACGGGGTCGGGCTGTATGTCGGGGTCGTAATAAAACGCGATGCTGTCTATCCTGTTAAACAGGATCGACAGGTTCGAATCGCCGTTGTTGAACACATTGTTCCAGCCAATATTGCCCACTTTTTGCAGACGGTCTATCGAGGAGATCTTCACCTCGGCTGTCTGACCGTTTGAGAAATAGTAACGCAACATATTGGGTGCCTGGTCGGTTTGTGCCAGGGCGTAGTTGGCCGAAATAATGGTCAATAATAGGATAATAAGCTGTTTTTTCATAGTTTATCTTTAAATTTTATTCTCTTCCGCTCCTTGCCCCTTGCCCCAAAACCAATCTCCTGCTCCTTGCCCCTTGCCCCCTGCCCCCAAACACACCTCTCACCTCTTACCTCTTACCTCTCACCTCTAATATAGTAGCACCAGTCCTGCCACACCGGCATAGCATATCATTCGGATGGGGTTGATCTTCAGGTATTTCGTGCCTACGAAAGTGGCGATGAAGAGGGCGGTGCTCACACCGAAACGCCACGGGTTGATGCTCGGGGCGGAGAAGTTCTCTTCGTTCATCAGCAGCAGCGTGGCGGCGGCCAATAGTCCCACCACGGCAGGGCGAAGACCGCTGAAGATGTCTTGCACCACGGCCGAATGCATATACTTCATCAGCATCTTAGATATCAGTATCATCAGAATCAGCGACGGCAACACTAGGGCGAATGTGGCTACGGCACTGCCCAGCACGGCCATGCCATCGCTCATCCCGGTGTTGTGGATGGCGGTGTAGCCGCTGTAGGTGGCTGAGTTGATGCCGATGGGGCCGGGGGTCATCTGACTCACAGCGACGATGTTGGTAAACTCTGCCGACTTCATCCAATGGTGGTTGTGCACTACCTCGGTCTGAATGAGCGACAGCATGCCGTAGCCGCCGCCGAAACCAAACAGACCGATCTTGAAGAAGGTGTAAAACAACTGCAAGTATATCATGATGCCGATGTGTTGTTGACCAGTTTGCCAAACAGATAGCCACCCGCTCCGGCGGCTATGATCACGTAGATGGGGTTCACACCCATCAACCAGATGAGCAGCGCGCTCGCTATCGGTATCCAACAGTTGGACAAGGAGATGCCGGCACTCTTGGCCAGATTAAACGTGGGCACGGCTATCAAGGCCACCACTGCCGGGCGGATGCCGTTGAAGATGGCGGCCACCACCTTGTTGTCTTGAAACTGCTGGAAGAACATGGCGATGAGCAGGATGATGACGAAAGAGGGCAGCGCCGTGCCCAAGGCCGTGCATAGGGCCCCGGGCGTGCGCCGCATCTTATAGCCGATAAACACGCTCATGTTGATGGCGAACACGCCCGGGCAACTCTGGGCGATGGCTATCAGGTCGAGAAACTCTTCCTTGGTCAGCCATTGATGGCGGTCCACCACTTCACGCTCGATAATGGGTATCATGGCGTAGCCACCGCCCAGGGTGAATGCGCCTATCTTGAAAAACGTCTTAAATCCGTCCCAATAAAAACCCATCTTTTTCACTGTTATGATATACGTTGAGCGTTGAGTGTTTAGTGTTTAGTGTTGAGTGTTCGTGGCATATCTCTCACCTCTCACCTCTCACCTCTCACCTCTTACCTCTCACCTCTTACCTCTTACCTCTCACCTCGATCCATTTACGGGCATTGACGAATGCCTCGATCCACGGCGTCACTTCATCGCCCAGACGGTTGGCGGGATAGTAGCCGCACTGCCAGGGGTAGATGGCGCGCTCCAGATGGGGCATCATCGCCAGATGACGGCCGTCGGCACTGCAGATGCCGGCCACGTCGTAGTCCGACCCGTTGGGGTTGGCGGGATAGTCGCTGTAGTTGTATTTCGCCACCACGTGGTAGCGGTCTTCTGATTCGGGCAGCGAGAACTTACCTTCGCCGTGGGCTACCCACAGACCCAGTTTGCTGCCGCTCAGCGAACCGAACATCACGCTCTTGTTCTCGGGGATGGCCACGCTGATGTATTCGCTCTCAAACTTGCGCGAGTCGTTGTGCAACATCCGTGAGCGGTGCTCATGCTCGGGGTTGATCAGGTTCAACTCTACCATCAGCTGGCAACCGTTGCAGATGCCGAGCGAGAGGGTGTCTTCGCGCGCGTAGAAACGGTCGAGCGCTTCCTTGGCTTTGGGATTGTAGAGGAAGGCGCCGGCCCAGCCCTTGGCACTGCCCAGCACGTCGCTGTTGGAGAAACCGCCGCAGAACACAATCATCGAGATGTCTTCCAGCGTTTCGCGACCGCTGATCAGGTCGGTCATCATCACGTCTTTCACGTCGAAACCGGCCAGATAGAGCGACCAGGCCATCTCGCGCTCACCGTTGGTGCCTTTCTCGCGGATGATGGCGGCCTTGATGCCGCTCGCCTCGCGACGGTCGGCATGCAGACCCCACTGCGACAGACGGCCGCTGAACCGCTGCGGCAGACGTATCTCCACGGGCTGCTGCTTGTAGTTGTCATAGCGCTCGCGGGCTTTGCCGTTACGGCTCTGCTTGCGGTCGAGCAGGTACGATGTGCGGTACCACACGTCGCGCAGCGCGTCGATGTCGAAGGTGTGCTCCCAGTCGCCGTTCTTAATCACAAGGTCGCGGCTGCCAGGCACGGGATAGCCTATCTTGGCATAGCCCACGCCCATATCTTCCAGATAGTCGCGCAACTCATATTTGTGGGCGTCGCTCACCTGGATGATGACGCCGGGGTTCTCGGCGAAGAGGGTCTTCACCACGTCGGTGCTGTTCAGGTTGTGCAGGTTGATGTGCAGACCGCCGCGGGTGTTGGCGAAGCACATCTCAAGCAGGGTGGTCAGCACACCGCCGGCGCTGATGTCGTGGCCGGCCATCACCCACCCGCGCCGTATCAGTTCCTGAACGGCATTGAAGCAGTCGGCGAAATAGTCGGCGTTCTCCACCGTCGGCACATCGCTGCCCACACGGCCCAGGGTCTGGGCAAAGGCGGAACCGCCCAGACGCTGCTCGCAGAAACTGAAGTCGATATGATAGAGCGATGAGTTCTTGTCGTTCACCACCACGGGCGACACTACCTTGCGGATGTCGCTCACCTCGCCGCCGGAGGTGACGATGACGGTGCCCGGCGAGATGATCTTCTCGCCGTTGGGGTATTGCTGGCTCAGCGACAGCGAGTCCTTGCCGGTAGGCACGTTGATGCCCAGGGCGCAGCAGAAGTCGCTCAGCGCCTGCACGGCACTGTACAGACGGGCGTCCTCACCCTTCTGCGAACGGCAGGGCCACATCCAGTTGGCCGACAGCGACAGACTCTTCATGCCG